>NZ_NWVL01000034.1 GCF_002382885.1 Streptomyces sp. WZ.A104 | reverse complement strand
CCCCCGGCAGGGCGGCGGCGGCGAGGGCGCCCGCCCGGCGCCCGCGCTGGACGGCGCGGACCGGGGCAGGCTGCTGGCCGGTGACCACCACGCGCCGCACGACGTGCTCGGCGCGCATCCGGTCCCGGGCGGGGTGCTGGTGCGGGCCCTGCGCCCGTTCGCCCGGTCCGTCACGGTGCTGGGCGCCGGGCTGCGGGCGGAGCTGCACGACGACGGCGACGGCTTCTTCTCCGGTGTGCTGCCGGTGCGGGAGGTGCCCGCGTACCGGCTCCGGGTGGCGTACGACGACACCGCCATCGAGGTGGAGGACCCGTACCGCTTCTGGCCCTCGATCGGTGAGCTCGATCTGCATCTGATCGGCGAGGGCCGGCACGAGGAGCTGTGGCGGGCGCTGGGCGCGGAGCCGATGGAGCACCAGGGGGTGACCGGGACCCGGTTCACCGTGTGGGCGCCGAACGCGCGCGGGGTCCGGGTGACCGGTGACTTCACGTACTGGGACGGTACGGGCACACCGATGCGGTCGCTCGGTTCGACCGGGGTGTGGGAGCTGTTCCTGCCGGGCGTGGGCGAGGGCGCGCTGTACAAGTTCGACATCTGCCGCCCGGACGGTTCGCACACGGTACGGGCCGACCCGATGGCCCGGCGCACCGAGGTCCCGCCCGCCACCGCCTCGGTCGTCACCGCCAAGCACTACGAGTGGCAGGACGCGGACTGGATGGCACACCGGGGCGACCGCCCGGTCCACGAGGCCCCGTTCTCGGTGTACGAGGTGCATCTCGCCTCCTGGCGACCGGGACTGACGTATCGTCAACTCGCGGAGCAGCTGCCCTCGTACGTCAAGGACCTGGGATTCACGCACGTCGAGCTGATGCCGGTCTCCGAGCACCCCTTCGGCGGCTCCTGGGGCTATCAGGTCACCGGGTTCTACGCGCCGACCTCCCGCATGGGCACCCCGGACGACTTCCGGTTCCTGGTGGACGCCCTGCACCGGGCGGGCATCGGCGTGATCATGGACTGGGTGCCCGCGCACTTCCCGCGCGACGACTGGGCGCTCGCCGAGTTCGACGGACGGCCGCTGTACGAGCACTCCGACCCGCAGCGGGCGGCCCACCCGGACTGGGGAACGCTGGAGTTCGACTACGGCCGCACGGAGGTACGTAACTTCCTGGTCGCCAACGCCACGTACTGGTGCGAGGAGTTCCACATCGACGGGCTGCGCGTCGACGCGGTGGCCTCGATGCTCTACCTCGACTACTCCCGCGAGGACGGCCAGTGGTCGCCCAACGAGTTCGGCGGGCGGGAGAACCTGGACGCGGTCGCCTTCCTCCAGGAGATGAACGCGACGGTCTACCGCCGCAATCCCGGGGTCGTGACCATCGCCGAGGAGTCCACCGCCTGGGACGGCGTCACCCGCCCCACCGACAGCGGCGGCCTGGGCTTCGGGCTGAAGTGGAACATGGGGTGGATGCACGACTCGCTGGTGTACGTGGCGAAGGAGCCGGTGCACCGCAAGTACCACCACAACGACATGACGTTCTCGATGGTGTACGCGTACAGCGAGAACTACGTGCTGCCGATCTCGCACGACGAGGTGGTGCACGGCAAGCGGGCGCTGGTGGCGAAGATGCCCGGCGACTGGTGGCAGCAGCGCGCCAACCACCGCGCCTACCTGGGCTTCATGTGGGCCCACCCCGGCAAGCAACTCCTTTTCATGGGCCAGGAGTTCGCCCAGGGCGCGGAGTGGTCCGAGGGGCACGGACCGGACTGGTGGCTGCTGGACCCGTCCTACGAGGCGTCCGGCGACCACCGCGGGGTCCGGGACCTGGTCCGCGATCTGAACGCGGTGTACGGGGCGGTCCCCGCGCTGTGGCAGCGCGATGCCGTGCCGGAGGGGTTCAGCTGGGTGGACGGCGGGGCGGCCGAGGACAACGTGTTCGCGTTCCTGCGGTACGACGCGGACGGCTCCCCGCTGCTCGCGGTCTCCCACTTCTCGCCGGTGGTCCGGCACGACTACCGCCTGGGGGTGCCGGAGACCGGGACCGAGGGCTGGGTGGAGGTCCTGAACACGGACGCGGACCGGTACGGCGGCAGCGACGTGCGCAACGAGGAGCCGCTGAAGGCGGAGTCGGTGCCCGCGCACGGCCGGCAGTCCAGCATCTCGCTGACGCTGCCGCCGCTGGCGACGGTGTGGTTCCGCCCGGTGTAGCCCGCCCGGGGGGAGGAGAGACGGCCAGGGGCCCGTGCCGCGTCGTGACGACGCGGCACGGGCCCTCCCCCGTTGCGGCCGCTCACTGCTGGTCGAGCACCTCGACAATGCTCGACCAGGACTGGGAACCGTGGCCCTTGGCGATGGCCCGGTCGGCGACGCCCTTGATCGCCGCCAGCTGCGAGGTGTCCAGACCGCGGTCCTTCGCGGTGTGCAGGATGTGCTCGACACCGGTCGCCATCATGGCGAGGTTGGCGCCGTCGCCCGCGTACGTACGGGAGTCGACGTCGCGCGCGGTGGTCTCCGCGATCGGCGGCAGGATGCCCGCGATCGTGCTGAGGTAGGGAGCGAGCGACACGCCGTCGATGCCCTCCGCACGGGCCAGCGCGAAGGCGTGGACGAGGCCGCCCATGGCTCCGTAGAAGAAGTCCAGCATCGCCATGTCGTAGGCGGCGGCGAGACCGTGGTCCTCACCGAGGAAGGTGGCGGGCTCGCCGAGCGCCTTGAGAACCGGCTCGTACATCGCGTAGGCGGCCCGGTCTCCGGAGTGGAAGACCAGCGCCTCGTCCGAGCCGACCACGTCGACCGGGACCATGACCGCGCCGTCGAGGTAGGCCAGGGAGTGCTTCCGGGCCCAGGCCGCGGTCTGCCGCGAGCGCGCCGGGGTGTCGGTGGTGAGGTTGACCAGGACCCGCCCCTCCAGCGCTTCGGCCAGCGGCTCCAGGAGGGCGTCGGCGGCGTCGTAGTCGACGACGCAGACCACGACGAGCCCGCTCGCCCGCACGGCCTCCTCGGCGGACGCGGCGCGCGCCGCGCCGCGGGCCACGAGGTCATCGCCCTTGCCGGGGGAACGGTTCCAGACGGTGGTGGGGTGGCCGGCTGCCAGGAAGGCCCCGGCGAGGGCTCGGCCCATGTCACCGAGACCGAGAACGGTCACGGGGGTGGGGGCGGGTGCGGTGGTCGTGGTGTTCGCTTGCGTCATGGGGACCATCCTGCGCAGGCGAAGGAGGCCTGACCAGAACCCACTTCACTGTCAGATACGCACTTTCGGGAAAGGGTCGAGGTCAGCGCGTTCCGCCGGGTGAAACCCGTAAGGACATCCGTTCCGGGGGGATACGCAAGGACACCCGTACCGGGGGTACGGGTGTCCTTGGGTGGGGGGACACAGTGGTCGGGGAGGGCGGGAAAGCGGTGGCGATCAGACCTTGGCGGGCTGCTCGGCGGCGGTCTCCCGCTGCTCCGGGACGTCGCCGGAGTCCGCCGGGCCGCCGGACGGCGCGTGGTCGTCGACGAGGGTCCGCTCGTCGAAGGGGACCCGGCCCGCGAGCACCTCGGCCACACGCTCCTTGTCGATCTCCTTGGTCCAGTGGCCGACCAGGACCGTGGCGACCGCGTTGCCCGCGAAGTTGGTCAGGGCGCGGGCCTCGCTCATGAAGCGGTCGATGCCGACGATCAGGCCGACACCGTCTACCAGTTCGGGGCGGTGCGACTGGAGTCCGCCCGCGAGGGTCGCCAGGCCCGCGCCGGTGACGCCCGCCGCGCCCTTCGAGGCGATGATCATGAAGATCAGCAGCGAGATCTGCTCGCTCGCGCTCAGCGGGTCGCCCATCGCGTTGGCGATGAACAGCGAGGACATCGTGAGGTAGATCGCGGTGCCGTCGAGGTTGAAGGAGTAGCCGGTCGGCACGGTGATACCGACGACGGGCTTACTGACGCCCAGGTGCTCCATCTTCGCGATGAGCCGCGGCAGGGCGGACTCGGAGGAGGAGGTGGAGAGGATGAGCAGGAACTCGCGGCCCAGATACTTCAGCAGGGAGAGCAGGTTCACCCCGGCGACCAGCCGCAGGATCGCACCGAGCACCACGAAGACGAAGAGCCCGCAGGTGACGTAGAAGCCGATCATGATGATCGCCAGCGACTTCAGGGCGTCGAGCCCGGTCTCGCCGACCACCGCCGCGATCGCGCCGAACGCGCCGACCGGGGCGGCCCACATGATCATGGCGAGGATGCGGAAGACGAGCCGCTGGATGTGGGTGATGCCACGGATGACCGGCTCGCCCGCCGAGCCCATCGCCTGGAGCGCGAAGCCCGCGAGCAGGGCGACCAGCAGGGTCTGGAGCACCTCGCCCGCCGTGAAGGCGGAGACGATGGTGGTCGGGATGATGCCGAGCAGGAAGTCCACGGTGGACTCGCTGGCCCCGGACGCCTGATCCTCACCGGCGGCACGGGCCGCCTCCGTGATGTGGAGGCTGGAGCCGGGCTCAAGGAAGTTGCCGACCAGCAGGCCGATGGCGAGGGCGACGGTCGACATGGCCAGGAAGTAGCCCAGCGCCAGCCCGCCGACCGCGCCGACCTTGGCCGCCTTGCGGACCGAGCCGACGCCCAGCACGATCGTGCAGAAGATGATCGGCGAGATCATCATCTTGATCAGGTTCACGAAACCGGCGCCGATGGGCTTCAGCTCGACGGCCACCCCGGGGGCCACGAAGCCCACCAGGATGCCGAGCGCCACGGCGGCGATCACGGCGATGTACAGATAGTGGGTGCGGTCCCGCTGTTCGGCTGCCACAGCCATGGTGGGGCTCCTCGGCTCGGTCAGGGCTCTGCGCCCCCGTCCCTGGGGGCTCCGGTGACTATCCACCGCCCTGTGACCCCGGTCACCCTTGCGTTCATAACGTTCACGGGCGCTTTCGAGCCACTGGGGACCGGGTGTGCCGGCGAGGCAGACTGTGGGGCATGCGCCTCCCCCGTACCCGTCCCCGCAGCCTGGCCGGCCAGCTCTTCGCCATGCAGGTCGTGCTGATCGCCGCCGTGGTGGCCGGGTGCGCCGTCTTCGCGTACGTCTCGGGCAGCGCGCAGGCCGAGGAGACGGCCACCCGGCAGGTGCGGGCGGCGGCCGTCGCGGTGGCCGATTCCCCCTCCGTACGGGAGGCCATCCGCACCCCGGACCCGTCCGCCGTGCTCCAGCCGTACGCGGAGCAGGTCCGCGCGGACACCGGGATCGCGTTCGTCACGATCATGGACACCGGGCGGAAGCGCTGGACCCACCCGGACGCCTCGCTGATCGGCGACACCTTCCTCGGCCACACCGAGGAGGCGCTGCGCGGGGAGACCTTCACCGAGACGTACACCGGCACCCTCGGCCCCTCGATACGGGTGGTGACCCCGATCCGCGACGACGGCCGGATCGTCGGCCTGGTCAGTGCGGGCATCACGGTGGAGCGGGTCTCCTCGCAGGTACGGGAACAGCTGGGCGCCCTCGCCCTGGCGGCGGGCGGCGCGCTGGCGGCGGGCGGGATCGGCACGTACGTGATCAACGCCCGGCTGCGGCGGCACACCCACGGGATGAACGCGGCCGAGCTGAGCCGGCTGCACGACTACCACCAGGCCACCCTGCACGCGGTGCGCGAGGGGCTGCTGATGCTGGACGGGCGGCGGCGGATCGCTCTGATCAACGACGCGGGCCGTGAGCTGCTGGGGCTCGCCCCGGAGGCGGCGGCGGTCGGCCGGACCGTCGACGAGCTGGACCTGCCCGCGCCGCTGACCGGGGCGCTGCTGGCGTCGGATGTGCGGGTGGACGAGCTGCACCTCACGGCGGAGCGGGTGATCGTCGTCAACACCCGTCCAGTGGTGGGCGGTGAGCGGCGCGGCACGGTGGTGACCCTGCGCGACCACACCGAGCTCCAGGCGCTGACCGGTGAGCTGGACTCCGAGCGCGGTTTCACGCAGGCGCTGCGCTCGCAGGCCCACGAGGCGGCGAACCGGCTGCACACCGTGGTGTCGCTGATCGAGCTGGGCCGGGTGGAGGAGGCGGTGGACTTCGCGACCGCGGAACTGGAGCTGGCCCAGGCGCTGACCGACCGGGTGGTGGGCGCGGTGGAGGAGCCGGTGCTGGCCGCGCTGCTGCTGGGCAAGGCAGCCCAGGCGAACGAGCGGGGCGTGGAGCTGGAGCTCGCCGAGGACAGCCTGATCGACGACGGGGCGCTCCCGGACACCCTCCCCCAGCGCGATCTGGTGACGATCCTGGGCAATCTGATCGACAACGCGGTGGAGGCGGCTTCCGAGGGCGCGGAGGGCGTGCGGGGTTCGGGGCCGGGGCCCGTGCCGCGTACGGGCGGGGGCGCCGCGGGCCGGGCCCGGGTCACGGTGACGGCCCTCGCGGACGGGCGGGAACTGCTGCTGCGGGTCGCGGACACCGGGGCGGGCATCGGCCCCGAGGCGGCGGACGAGGTGTTCCGGCGGGGCTGGTCGACGCACGGGGCGGGGCGCGGCCTCGGCCTCGCCCTGGTGCGGCAGGCCGCCCATCGCAACGGGGGCACGGTGGAGCTGGACGAGGGCCCGGAGGGCGGGGCGCGGTTCACGGTGCGGCTTCCGCTCGGGGACCGTACGGCTCTCGGGGACCGTACGGCTCCCTGGGGCCGCGCGGCGCGAGCGACAGCGAAGGAAGTCACGGCGTGATCCGGGTGCTGGTGGTGGAGGACGATCCGGTGGCCGCCGACGCGCACCAGATGTACGTGGAGCGGGTGGAGGGCTTCACGGTGACGGCGGTGGCGCACACCCGGGCGGCGGCGGTGCGGGCGCTGGAGCGGACCCCGGTGGACCTGCTGCTGCTCGACCTCTACCTCCCCGACGGGCACGGGCTCGGGCTGCTGCGCTCGCTGCGGGCGGCCGGGCACGGGGCGGACGTGATCGCGGTGACCTCGGCGCGGGATCTCGCGGTGGTCCGGGAGGGGGTGTCCCTCGGCGTCGTGCAGTACGTCCTGAAGCCGTTCACCTACCCCACGCTGCGGGACCGGCTGGTGCGGTACGCGGAGTTCCGGGCGGCCGCAGGGGAGGCGAGCGGGCAGGAGGAGGTGGACCGGGCGCTGGGCGCGCTGCGGGTCGCCCACCCGGCGGCACTGCCCAAGGGCCTCAGCGGCCCGACCCTGGAAGCGGTGACCCGGGTCCTGAAGGAGTCGCCGGACGGGGTGACCGCGGCCGCCGCCGGGGAGGGGCTGGGGATCTCGCGGATCACGGCGCGACGCTATCTGGAACATCTGGTGAGCGTGGGCAGCGCGGCGAGGCGTCCGCATTATGGGCAGGTCGGCCGACCGGAACTGCACTATCGCTGGCTGGCCTCGGGCCTCTGACCGCGTGCCGGGAGCCACGGCGACAAGCGCTTACCGGCGCAGTTTTCGGTGCTCAGGGGGGCTGCGCGCGGGTGGAGGGGAAAGCGCTGGTGGGGTGTCGTTTGCGTACCGCCCATCCGGTTCGCCCTAGGAGGTTCCTACGAAGCGTGTTCTGTGGGGAACGTACCGTAGCCAGAGCGGTTCCTGACTCCTACGGTTGGCCCGTGCACCCCACCCCGCCGTTCAACGCCCCCGCCGCGCGCCGTCTCCGCGAGGCTCTGGGGATGGCTCCCGGCCATGTCGCCTACGGGCTCGCCGCCCAGTACGGACTCCGGATCAGCGCAGAGACAGTCATCGCCTGGGAGCGCGGCATCGTGACGCCCGGGGAACGCGAACTGACCGCCCTCGCGGGCGTCCTCTGGTGCGCCCCCGGTGAGCTGCTCGCCGCCGCCACGACCCTGCGCGAGCACCGGATGACCCGGGACCTGGCCGTGGACGACCTGGCCCGGCAGCTGGGGATGACCGGCGCCTCGTATCTCCGCATGGAGGAGTCGGGGCGCTGGCGCGGCAACGAGAAGCAGTCCCAGGCGCTGTGCCGGGCGCTGGACCTGTCGGCGGCGCAGTTCCTCACGGCCACGGGCCGCGACGAGGAGCTGGCGGGGCTGCTGAGCAGCGCGGTCACCACGCGCTGGCAGGCTTACGTCCGGCCGGTGGCCAAGATCGTGCCGCTGGACCGGGCGCTGATCCAGGACGTGCTGGAGCGACTGCACTCCGACTACCAGGCGCTGATGGTCTCCACGCTGAGCTGGAGCAGCACGGGCCGGGAACGCTCCGGCTCGACGGGCGACGCGGGGCGGGCGTTCCTGGCCCGGGTGGTGGAACACTTCTGGCGGACTGCCGGGGTGTGAACCCGGCAGGCCTCGGGTGCGCGGCTCTGTGCGCGGCTCTAGAACACGGACTCCGCCTCGTACATCCGGTCCGCCGGGACCGTCTTCAGCCGCGTGATCGCGTCCGCGAGCGGCACCATGGCGATCTCGTTGCCGCGCAGCGCGGTCATACGGCCGAAATCGCCGCGGTGCACGGCCTCCACGGCGTTCCAGCCGAAGCGGGTGGCGAGCACCCGGTCGTACGCGGTGGGCGTGCCGCCGCGTTGGACATGACCGAGAATGACCGGCCGGGCCTCCTTGCCGAGCCGGGTCTCCAGCTCGACGGCGAGGCGGTTGCCGATGCCCTGGAAGCGCTCGTGGCCGTACTGGTCGATGGCGCCCTTGGCGTACGGCATGGAGCCCTCGGCCGGGTGCGCGCCCTCGGCGACGCAGATGACGGCGAACTTCTTGCCGCGCGCGAAGCGTTCCTCGACCATCTTGACCAGGTCGTCGACCTGGAAGGGCCGCTCGGGCAGGCAGATGCCGTGGGCACCGCCCGCCATCCCGGACTCCAGGGCGATCCAGCCCGCGTGGCGGCCCATCACCTCGACGACCATCACCCGTTGGTGGGACTCGGCGGTCGTCTTCAGACGGTCTATGGCTTCGGTCGCGACGCCCACCGCCGTGTCGAACCCGAAGGTCCGGTCGGTGGCGGAGATGTCGTTGTCGATGGTCTTCGGGACGCCGACGACGGGCATGCCCGCGTCGGAGAGCATCCGGGCCGCGGTGAGCGTGCCCTCGCCGCCGATCGGGATGAGCGCGTCGATGTCGTAACGGCGGGCCAGCTCCTCGCAGTTCTCGGCGGCCTCTCGCAGCCGGTCGCGCTCCAGGCGGGCCGAGCCGAGGATCGTGCCGCCACGGGCGAGGATGCCGCTGACGGCGTTGAGGTCGAGGGGGCGGAAGTGGCCGTCCAGGAGGCCCTTGAAGCCGTCCTCGAAGCCGATGACCTCGTCGCCGTGGCCCACGACGGCCCGGTGCACGACCGACCGGATCACTGCGTTCAGGCCGGGGCAGTCGCCGCCCGCGGTGAGAATTCCGATGCGCATCGAGGTATGTCTCCTGCTCGCTAGTACCGCGCTTTCCGGGGGACCGACCCAGGCGGTCCCCGTGCCCTGAACCGTGACGATTGTCCCACGCCCGGCACGGCCCCCGCGCTCTCGGCAAGGCCTGGCGGGGAAGCGGGCGGCAGGAATCCGGGGCCGGGACTTCCGGGAATCCGTGCGAGGACTGGCGAGGAGCTCCGCCCGGGAGGACCGGGACCTCCGGCGGGCGATATAGCTGCCCCCGCAGGTATCGTCAAGAGGCAATGCTGGCCAATGCCGCACCCGGCGGACCGCCGGGAACAGCACGGGGACGGCCCGGAACACCACCGCTCGTCCGGACGCCCCGCGGTAAGCGGAACCGAACAACGACGGGAGAGCTCGCGTGGCGCGCAGCGTGTACGTGACCGGGATCGACCGGGGGGACGGCCGTCAGGTCGTCGAACTGGGAGTCATGGAGCTTCTGACGCGCCAGGTGGACCGGGTCGGGGTGTTCCGCCCGCTGGTCCACGACGGACCCGACCGCCTCTACGAGCTGCTGCGGGCCCGCTACCGGCTCTCCCAGAGCCCGGCCTCCGTCTACGGCCTCGACTATCACGAGGCTTCCGCCGTGCAGGCGGAGAAGGGTACCGACGAACTGGTCTCCCGCCTCGTCGACCGCTTCCACCAGGTGGCCCGGGACTACGAGGCGGTCCTCGTCCTCGGCAGCGACTTCGCCGCCACCCAGCTCCCCGACGAGCTGGCGCTGAACGCCCGGCTGGCCAACGAGTTCGGCGCCTCGGTGATCGCGGTGGTCGGCGGCAAGGGCCAGAACGCGGAGTCCGTCCGCGCCGAGACCCGTAACGCCTACCGCGCCTACGCGGGCCTCGGCTGCGACGTGCTGGCCATGGTGGTGAACCGGGTCGCCGCCGAGGACCGGACGGCGATCGCGGAGCGGCTCACGGCCCGGCTGCCCGTACCCGTCTCCGTACTGCCCGACGACCCGGCGCTCTCGGCGCCCACGGTCGCCCAGATCACCTCCGCGCTGAACGGCACGGTGCTGCTCGGCGACGACTCGGGGCTCGCCCGCGACGCGCTGGACTTCGTGTTCGGCGGGGCGATGCTGCCGAACCTGCTGAACGCGCTGACCCCCGGCTGCATGGTCATCACCCCCGGGGACCGGGCCGACCTGGTGGTGGGCTCGCTCGCCGCGCACAGCGCGGGCACCCCGCCCATAGCCGGTGTGCTGCTGACCCTGGACGAGCGGCCCGGCGAGGAGATACTCACGCTGGCCGCGCGGCTCGCACCGGGGACCCCGGTGGTGTCGGTGGCCGGCGGCTCTTTCCCCACCGCGACCGAACTCCTCTCCCTCGAAGGGAAGTTGAACGCCGCCACCCCCCGCAAGGCGGAGACCGCGCTCGGTCTTTTCGAGCGGCATGTGGACACCGGGGCGCTGCTGGAGCGGATCTCGGTGGCCCGCAGCGGGCGGGTCACGCCGATGATGTTCGAACACGAGCTGCTGGAGCAGGCGCGCTCCGACCGCCGCCGCGTGGTGCTGCCCGAGGGCACCGAGGAACGGGTGCTGCGCGCCGCCGACGTGCTGCTGCGCCGGTCCGTCTGCGACCTCACCCTGCTCGGTGACGTGGACGTGATCCGCAAGAAGTCCGCCGACCTCGGCATCGACCTCGCGGACACCCAGCTGATCGACCCGCACACCTCGGAGCTGCGCCAGAGGTTCGCCGAGCGGTACGCACAACTGCGCGCGCACCGCGGGGTGACGGTGGAGCTGGCGTACGACGTGGTGGCGGACGTGAACTACTTCGGCACGCTGATGGTCCAGGAGGGCCTGGCCGACGGGATGGTGTCCGGGTCGGTGCACTCCACCGCCGCGACCATCCGCCCGGCCTTCGAGATCATCAAGACGAAGCCGGACGCGTCGATCGTCTCGTCCGTCTTCTTCATGTGCCTGGCCGACAAGGTGCTCGTGTACGGCGACTGCGCGGTCAACCCGGTCCCGAACGCCGAGCAGCTCGCGGACATCGCGGTGCAGTCGGCGGTGACCGCGGCCCGGTTCGGCGTGGAGCCCCGGATCGCGATGCTGTCGTACTCCACCGGGACCTCGGGCTCCGGCGCGGACGTCGACAAGGTGCGCGAGGCGACCGAGCGGGTCCGGGCGGCACGGCCCGAGCTGCGGGTGGAGGGACCGATCCAGTACGACGCGGCGGTCGAGCCGTCCGTCGCGGCGACGAAACTGCCCGACTCGGAGGTGGCGGGCCAGGCGACCGTGCTGATCTTCCCGGACCTCAACACCGGCAACAACACCTACAAGGCCGTACAGCGCTCGGCGGGCGCGGTGGCGGTCGGCCCGGTCCTCCAGGGTCTGCGCAAGCCCGTCAACGACCTCTCGCGCGGTGCGCTCGTCCAGGACATCGTCAACACCGTGGCGATCACCGCGATCCAGGCCCAGGGCGAGGAGCGCCCCGTATGACGTACTCCACCACCGACCACGAAAGCACGGCAGCCCCTGTGGAACCGCACCGCGTACTCGTCCTCAACTCCGGCTCCTCGTCGGTGAAGTACCAGCTGCTCGACATGCGCGACCGCTCCCGGCTCGCCTCGGGCCTGGTCGAGCGGATCGGCGAGGAGACCTCGCGCCTCGCGCACACGCCGCTGACCGGCGGTGGCGCGGAGCCCCGTGAGCGTACGGGCCGGATCGCGGACCACGGCGCGGCGCTCAAGGCGGCCGCCGAGGAGCTGGCGGCGGACGGCCTCGGCCTCGACTCCCCCGAACTCGCCGCGATCGGGCACCGGGTGGTGCACGGCGGGCTGAGGTTCAGCGCGCCGACGGTGATCACCGACGAGGTGCTCAAGGAGATCGAGCGCCTGGTCCCGGTGGCCCCGCTGCACAACCCGGCCAACATCACGGGCATCCGTACGGCGCAGGCGCTGCGGCCCGACCTGCCGCAGGTCGCGGTGTTCGACACGGCGTTCCACACGACGATGCCGGAGGCTGCCGCGCGGTACGCGATCGACGTGGAGACGGCCGACGCGCACCGCATCCGCCGCTACGGCTTCCACGGCACCTCGCACGCGTACGTCTCACGGAGGACGGCCGAGCTGCTGGGCCGGGCCCCGGAGGAGGTGAACGTGATCGTGCTGCACCTGGGCAACGGGGCGTCGGCCTCGGCGGTCGCGGGCGGGCGGTGCGTGGAGACCTCCATGGGGCTGACCCCCTTGGAAGGGCTCGTGATGGGTACGCGCTCCGGTGACATCGATCCGGCGGTCACCTTCCACCTGAAGCGGGTGGCGGGCATGTCGACGGACGAGATCGACGTCCTGCTGAACAAGAAGAGCGGGCTGGTCGGCCTGTGCGGCGACAACGACATGCGGGAGATCCGCCGCCGGATCGACGAGGGCGACGAGCGGGCGGCGCTGGCCTTCGACATCTACATCCACCGGCTGAAGAAGTACATCGGCGCCTACACGGCGGTGCTCGGCCGGGTGGACGCGGTGGCGTTCACGGCGGGGGTCGGTGAGAACGCGGCCCCGGTACGGGAAGCTGCCATCGCGGGCCTGGAGGAGCTGGGCATGGCGGTGGACGCCTCGCTCAACGCCGTACGGTCCGGGGAGCCGCGGCTGATCTCGCCGGAATACGCCCGGGTGGCAGTCGCCGTGGTACCGACGGACGAGGAGCTGGAGATCGCCGAGCAGACGTTCGCGCTGGTCGGGCGGGGTGACGCCGCCGGCCCGGTGCGCATCGACAACTGAGCACCCCCGCGCCCCTTTGTATCTTCCACCAGACGGAATATTCCGCAGCGAAACAAACCGATAGGATCCGCCTCATGCGCCGTTCCAAAATCGTCTGTACCCTCGGTCCCGCCGTCGACTCCCATGAGCAGCTCGTCGCTCTGATCGAGGCCGGCATGAGCGTGGCCCGTTTCAACTTCAGTCACGGCACCCACGAGGAACACCAGGGCCGTTACGACCGTGTCCGCGAGGCGGCCGCCGAGACCGGCCGCGCCGTGGGCGTGCTCGCCGACCTCCAGGGCCCGAAGATCCGGCTGGCGAAGTTCGCCGAGGGCCCGGTCGAGCTGGTCCGCGGGGACGAGTTCACCATCACCTCCGAGGACGTCCCCGGCGACAAGTCGATCTGCGGCACGACCTACAAGGGTCTGCCCGGTGACGTCGTCAAGGGCGACCCGATCCTGATCAACGACGGCAACGTCGAGCTGAAGGTCGTCGCGGTCGAGGGCCCCCGGGTGAAGACCATCGTCATCGAGGGCGGTGTCATCTCCGACCACAAGGGCATCAACCTGCCCGGCGCGGCGGTGAACGTCCCGGCCCTGTCCGAGAAGGACGTCGAGGACCTGCGCTTCGCCCTGCGGATGGGCTGCGACCTGGTCGCGCTCTCCTTCGTCCGGGACGCCGACGACGTCAAGGACGTCCACAAGGTGATGGACGAGGAGGGCCGCCGGGTCCCCGTCATCGCCAAGGTGGAGAAGCCGCAGGCGGTCGAGCACATGGAGGGCGTCGTCATGGCGTTCGACGGTGTGATGGTGGCCCGTGGCGACCTGGCCGTCGAGTACCCGCTGGAGAAGGTCCCGATGGTGCAGAAGCGCCTGGTGGAACTGTGCCGGCGCAACGCCAAGCCGGTGATCGTGGCGACCCAGATGATGGAGTCGATGATCACCAACTCGCGGCCGACCCGCGCCGAGGCGTCCGACGTCGCCAACGCGATCCTGGACGGCGCGGACGCGGTCATGCTGTCCGCCGAGTCCTCGGTGGGCGCCTACCCGATCGAGACGGTCAAGACGATGTCGAAGATCGTCGTCGCCGCCGAGGAGGAGCTGCTCTCCAAGGGCCTCCAGCCCCTGGTCCCCGGCAAGAAGCCCCGTACGCAGGGCGGTTCGGTGGCCCGCGCGGCCTGCGAGATCGCGGACTTCCTCGACGGCAAGGCCCTGGTCGCCTTCACCAAGTCCGGCGACACCGCCCGCCGTCTCTCCCGCTACCGCGTGGCCCAGCCGATCCTGGCCTTCACCACGGACGAGGCCACCCGCAACCAGCTCGCCCTGAGCTGGGGCGTCGAGGCGTTCGTCGTCCCGCACGTGGACAACACCGACGCGATGGTCGACCTGGTCGACGCGGAGCTCCTGAAGCTCAACCGCTACAACACCGGTGACACGATGGTCATCACCGCCGGCTCGCCTCCCGGCATCCCCGGCACCACCAACATGGTCCGGGTCCACCACCTGGGCGGCGAGCGGGACTGACCCGCCGCTGTACGACTACGGCCCCCGGGCGCGCCAACGCCCGGGGGCCGTAGTCGTGCCACCGGCCGGTGGCACAAGCCGGTCGCGGCGTCAGCTGAAGACCACCGAACGGAGCTTCAGCCGCTCGGATGCGCGCCCTCCGGGGCGCAGGGCGAAGTGGTCGCCCTCGCAGTCGGCATCGGTGAAGAGAACGGCGGTCGCGTCAGTGAAATTGCGCGGCGAGTGCGCGGGCTCCGAGGCGGCGGGGTCGGACACCTCGGGCAGGTTGACGCACTCCCGGCTCGGCGGGTCGATCAACTGGCCGATCTGCCGCTGCCCGTCGGCACCGGTGTAGGAGTAGCCGAAATAGCCGTTGGCCGCCCAGGCCGAGTTGGGCACGGTCACGATGAGGGCGAGGGCGCCGAGAGAGGCGGCCAGCGTACTGCGAAGACGCACGGGTGTTCCTTGGGTAGGCGAGCGGTTGCGGCTCCACCCTGCCCCGGCCGCCTTCAGGTTCATGCCGGTCACCGGAGGCAGTCACCCGAACGAACACCGCCGAATCGATTCCCTCTGAGCCGAACGGGGCAGCCCGCCGTACCGGATCATGGTCGAATTCCGAGCGTGAACGCCCTCATATGTCCTGGCAGATGCGAGAGCGCCGGACGGATGCACCGCGGCCCTCCGACCCTCGCACCATCGGCGCCCACCGCATCGAGGGACGTCTCGGCGCGGGCGGTGTGGGGCAGGTCCACCGCGGCATGTCTCCGGCCGGACGGACGGTCGCGGTGAAGGTCATCCGCCTGCTGCTGGTCACCGCGTACCCCCTTGAGCCGCACTCTCGCCAGTGCCGACGCCGAAGGGGCCGTCCGGGTCTGGGACACGGTCGCGGGGAAGTCCCTCACCGCCTTCACCTGCCCCAACTCCGCCGAGCGGCTGGGCGTTCAGCCCGGCCGGCAAGCGCCTCGCGGCGGGAATGAGCTCCGGAACCAGCGCCACCGCAAGGACACCGTGCGGCTCTTCACACTGCCCTGAGCCCGCCGACGACCGTGGCCCGCGCCCCCGGGACGCGGGGGTGCGGGCCACGGTCGCTGTGCGGCTCCCGGACGGGATCGGGGGAAGGCTGCTAGCGGTTGCCGCCTTCGAGGTAGTTCTTGAGTCCGGGGACGGTGAGCGTGCCGCCGAACTGGCCCGCCTGGGTCACCTTCACTTTGGTGAAGAAGGCGAAGGGGACGTTCAGCGGCGGCGGGGTCTCCGGGCTGAAGGTGATCGGGATGAGGCCGAAGAGGTTGCCCTTCAGCTCCTCCGTGTACATCGTCACCGTGCCGTTGCGGATCGTCGACGTGGAACCGGGCCGCGACTTCACATGGCCCGTGGTGCCCGCGGGGCCGACGGTCAGCTGGTGGAGGTCCTTGATGTCGATGGAGCTGGCGGTGAACTTCAGCACCTTCTTGATGCTGCCGTCCGCCTTCTTCACCTCGACGATGCCGTGGTAGTCCAGGCCTCTGAGGGTGAGCAGCGTCGATTCCAGGGTCCACGGGTCGCTCGGGAGCAGCGGGACGCCGGGCTCCAGCTCGGCCGCGGCCAGTGCGCCGGGGTCGGGCTCCGGGCAGGGGAAGCGCGGCTTGGCGCCGTCCGGGATGTCCTCGTCCTTCTTGGGGTCGAGTCCCTTGACGTCCTCGTCGAGCTCCTCGACGTCCTCGCCCGCCTTCGCGGCCGCCTCGCGGATGGCGTCGGCCGTCCTGTCGGCCTCGGCCTTCACCTTGTCGGGCGCGTCCTCGGCCTCGTCCTTGGCCGGGGACTCCGGCTTGTCGGCCGTGGGACTCGGGGACGGGCTCGCCGACGCCGCAGGCTTCTCGTCGGCCTTGTCCGTGTCCTTGTTCGGGCCGTCGAAGAGGTCCCTGAGGGCGTCGCCGACG
Organism: Streptomyces sp. WZ.A104; assembly: GCF_002382885.1. GTDB lineage: Bacteria > Actinomycetota > Actinomycetes > Streptomycetales > Streptomycetaceae > Streptomyces. Next base: position 67,106 of record NZ_NWVL01000034.1, on the reverse strand, counting down.
CCGAGCGGGTCGAGCGGGTTCCTCGACTTGGTGGGCGTCGGTGCCGCGGTGGGCTCCTCGGCGGCCTGCGCCGCCTTGTCCGCTGCCGCGTCGTCGCCCTTCGCGTCGGTCCCGGGCTCCTCAGGGGCCTCGGTGGCCGAACCGCCGGCCGGGGGCTTCGGGGTCGCGGACTCGTCCGTGCCCGCCTTCTCGTCCTCGTCCGGCTTCTCGTCCTCGTCCGCCCGGTCCGTGGCCGTGGCCGACGGGGACGGGGTGGCATCGGGCGACTCGGACGCGTTCGGGTCCTCGTCGGACCGGGTGACGCAGGGGCCCGGCGCGAACGGGATGTCGGTGCCGTCGTCGGCCAGGGCGAGCTTGGGGGTCAGCCCCATGCCCACGAAGACGGCGGTCGGCATCGCGGCGAGCGCCAGCGCCTTCTTGCCGCTGGGCAGGTTGAGCTTGGTGAGGAGCGACTTCCGGGGTGCCGCGTGACGAGGGCCCTTGCGCTCGCGGAGGTCGTCGCCGGGGTACGCGTTCATGTGCTGTCCGTCGTCACCCCGCACGATGGCTCCCCCCGTCGGCTTCGGCCGCCGTGTCGGACCCGGCGCCCTGCTGCTGGGGAACGGTCGCCGCACCCTGGAGCGCGTCCTCGGAACGTTCCTGGGGACGCTTCTCGTACGGCTGCTCGTCGAGCGGGGCCTCGTCCGCGCTCTTCGGCTCGCCGGGGGCCCAGGAAATGGACAGGGCTCCGCCGATGAGGGCGAAGAGGAAGCCGATGACGAAGCCGCCGATGTTGGCGACGGGTATGGACACCAGCGCGAGCAGGATGGCCGCGACGCCCGCGAACACCCGGACGATGTGGTGGAACCACATCGTCAGCCCCAGGGTGACCAGCAGGACCCCGATGATCAGGGACCCGGCACCGGCCGTGGTGGACATGGCCAGCGTCATATTGCCGAGCTTCATGCTGGCGTAGGGAAAGTAGGCGATGGGTAGACCGCCCAGGATGGCGAACAGACCCGCCCAGAACGGCCGGTTACCCCGCCAGGTGCGGAAGCGTCGCTGAATGACGCGGATGTAGTGCTCGTTCTGCCCTGTGGACTCGGGGCTCATGGAAAACAGCTCCCTGGAACCGGTACTGCCGTGAGAAGAGAAGGGGTGGGTGACCGGAGAGCCCTCCAGGGGCGTTCCGGTCACCCGGGCGAGTGCTTAGAAGCACTCCTCGACGCCCTTGTGCAGCCTCAGGCTCAGGTTGCTGAGCTTGAAGGTGCCGGCCGTGGTCGCCCAGGCCGTCTGCTTCACGTCGGTGAGAACGGCTTCGTCGGCGCGCTGCGCGAAGCCCTCTTCCTTGGCCTGGGTGCCAGGCTGGATGCCTATGCTCCCCGGCTTGTTGGGCTTCTTGAGGGAGCCCGCCGCGACACCGATGTCGATGTTCCTGAACTCGGCGTCCGCGTCGAGCTGCGACACATCCAGGTAGAGGTTGGTCGCCTCGACCGGCTTCTTCGGGTCCGTACCGGCCTTCAGCTTCAGGCTGACGCTGCCGAGCCCGAACGGAAGGTTCGGCGTCACCACCGACTGGCACATGTTGGTGATGGTGGCCTTGCTGAAGCCCGACACCGCGACCGGGTGCGCGGCGTCCTTGCCGTTCAGGTCCTTGCCGACAGCGACGCTGCCGTACTGGACGAAGTCCTCACCGACGAGCTTGTCGGTGCGGACCTTGAAGCTCTGGCCGGACACACTGAACGACGCGGCCAGAGCGCCCTGCGCGAGGCCCACGCCCACCGCCGCCGTGGCGACGACACTGGGCACCATGACCAGAGCGAAACGCTTCCATCTCGTCCCACCGCGAACCTGGGAACTCATATTTGCTCCTTCTTCTCGGACGTACATCTCCGGCCGGGCGTCATGCCCGTCCTGGGATGGGAGAAGTGCTACGTCCTCGGGAAGGAGAGCGCCCGTATCGGAGACGTGTCCCGCATCCGATCCACCGGCGTTCACCCCCGAGCGACTAACCACTGGCCGCGCGTTCCGCGCAGCCGGTCGGACAGGCCCCGCCTGTCGGCGGGAACCCCCCTGTCCGCGGTCGGCGGCACTGCCGCCGACCCACTCGGCGGGGACCCAACAGGCCCTCAGGCCCCGGCTGGAGACCGGGCTGGGGGTATTGGACCGAGCGTGGCCGATCGTGGTGCATTCACGGCCCCGGCACAAGAGGGATCGTTACTGGCTAGTAACGGCCCGATAACCTCGATACGACAGGGCGGCATTACGCGGCGACGCAGGGTGGCACGAAAGGGACATCCGAATAGCGGGAAACTCTCTGGAAACGGGACAGAACCGCCGACCCGCTTTACTGCGAGTAACAGCGCGTCCCTTTGTCAAGATTTGGTAAAGCGAAGATGCTCCGCGGCGGCGATCGGCGCCGATACGGCAAAACGGCCGCGCTGCCTGTGGCGTAGCGCGGCCGTCTTGTCACATCGGGACAACAGGCGGATCTCGTCGGATCGACGAGGGTCAGAACAGGACGCGGGCCAGTGCCGTCCGCGCCGCGGTGACCCTCGGGTCCTCCGGGCCGATCACCTCGAACAGCTCCAGCAGCCGCAGCCGCGCGGTGTTCCGGTCGTCGCCCGCGGTGCGGCGGACGGCCTCGACCAGCCGGCCGAAGGCGTCCTCGACGTGACCGCCGACCAGGTCGAGATCGGCGGCGGCGATCTGGGCGTTCACATCGTCCGGCTTGTCCGCGGCGTCCTTGCGGACCGCCTGCGGGTCCATGCTCTGGACCCGGCCGAGCAGTTCGGCCTGAGCCAGGCCGAGCTTGGCCTCCGGGTTGCCCGGGTCGTCGGCGAGCACGTTCCGGTACGCCTGAACGGCGCCGCCGAAGTCGTTGGCGTCGAGCGCGGAGGCGGCCGCCTCCAGCAGGGCGTCGTACGGGCCGGGCGGCGCCTCGGCCGGGGCGGCGTCCGCGGTGGCGTCCGGGTCGACGGCGATCCCGGTGAGGCCGAAGCGCTCCTCGCCGACCTGGATCAGCTGGTCCAGCGTCTCGCGGATCTGGGCCTCGGGGGCCGCGCCCTGGAAGAGGGGGAGGGCCTGCCCGGCGACGACAGCGAAGACGGCCGGGATGCCCTGGATGCCGAACTGCTGCATCAGCATCTGGTTGGCGTCGACATCGACCTTGGCCAGCAGGAAGCGGCCGTTGTACTCGGCGGCCAGGCGCTCCAGCAGGGGGCCCAGCTGCTTGCACGGCTCGCACCACTCGGCCCAGAAGTCGATGACGACAGGGACCTCGGCGGAGCGCTGGAGGACCTCGCGTTCGAAGCCCGCTTCATCGACGTCGATCACCAGGGCGGCGGGCGCGACGGCGCCGGTGCCCCCCGTGCGGGCGGCCTCCGCGCGGGCCTGCTCCGCCTTGGCCTTGGCCTCGCCGGCCGCCTTGACAGCGGCGAGGTCGACGACGCCGCTCATGGACATGTTCCTAGGCTGCATACGTACATCCTCCCCCCTGAGCACACCGATCCGGAAAGCGATACGAGAACCGGGCCGGTCCGCAGCCCCTGCCGGTGTGCGGGGCGGGCGGAACGAGACGGTCCCGGGCCCCTGAAAGGCCCTGGTGGAACTGGCCGGGCCCCGAAAGACCCGGTGGACCCGCCGGATCCCCATCCGGCCGGTCCGTGTGGCTCCGGGTCCCCACCCGGCGCCCGGGCCCTCCGTGAGGGCCCTGGTGGCTGTCGCTCGTACGTGGCGTCCGGGGCGGGTCCGACCGCCTTCCTTACGCTACGACCCGTAGCGTAACTGCCGATCGGCCCGGCGGCACAGGTGATCCTGGTGATCTGTCTCACGGAGTCCGAGCCGGAACGGTTCTCCCTACCGGCCGGTATGGTCGCCGCATCATGAACGACAGCGACCCCAAAGCCACCCGAACGGGACGTCCGCGGAGCACCGCGGCCGATGCCGCGATCCTTGAGGCGACGCGGGCGTCCCTGGTCGATCTCGGCTGGTCGAAGCTGACCATGGGCGATGTGGCGACCCGGGCGGGCGTCGCCAAGACGACGCTCTACCGGCGCTGGGCGGGCAAGAACGAGCTGGTCGTGGACGCGGTCGCGGTGCTCTTCGACGAGCTGGAGCTTCCCGACCGCGGCAGCCTGGCGGCCGATGTGCAGGGCGTGGTGCTCCAGTTCGCCGCGCTGCTGGAGCGGCCGGAGACCCGGACCGCGCTGATGGCGGTGGTCGCCGAGTCCACCCGGGACGACTCGCTGCGCCGCCGGATCCGCTCGGCGATCGTGGACCGGCAGAAGCGGCTGGTGCTGCTCGGCCGGGAACGCGCCCAGGCCCGCGGCGAGCTGCGCTACGAGGACGACGCCTCGACGGCAGCCCGCAACGCGGACCTGATCTTCGATGTGATCGCCGGTGCGGTGGTGCACCGCACGCTGGTGAGCGCGGAGCCGGTGGACGCCGAGTGGGCGAGCGGCTTCACCTCGCTGCTGCTGCTGGGGCTGTCCGGCGCCCAGGCGGAGTAGCTCCGCCGTCAGACCTGATAGCGGTCGGGGGCGAAGAGGTGGAGGTGCTCCGCCACCCAGGCCGACGTCCGCTCCAGCCCTTCCTCCAGGGTGACCTCGGGCTCCCAGCCGGCCCACGTCCGGGCCCGGGTGTTGTCGGAGACCAGCCGGTGCACCTCGCTGCCGGAGGGCCGAAGCCGCGCCGGGTCCACGACGATCTCGGCGTCCCGGCCGGAGGCGGTGACGAGGGCCTTCGCCAGGTCCCCGACCGAGATCTCCCGGCCGGTGCCGAGGTTGACGCTCTCCCCCAGTGCCCGGTCGCAGTCGGCCAGCGCCAGGAAACCGGCCGCGGTGTCGGTGACGTAGGTGAAGTCACGGGTGGGGGTCAGCGAACCGAGCCGGATCTCCCGGGCCCCGGAGTGCAGTTGGGCCAGGATCGTGGGGATGACCGCGCGGGCGGACTGGCGGGGCCCGTACGTGTTGAACGGCCGCACGACCGTCACCGGCAGCTCGAAGGCGTGCCAGTGGGAGAGCGCCATCATGTCCGCGCCGATCTTGGAGGCGGAGTACGGCGACTGCGGCTGGAGCGGGTGGTCCTCGCTGATCGGGGCGGTGAGCGCGGTCCCGTAGACCTCGCTGGTGGAGGTGTGCAGGAGACGGCGTACGGAGTGGCGGCGGCAGGCCTCGGCGATGTTCTCGGTGCCGACGACGTTGGTGCGGACGTACGCGCCCGGGGAGTCGTAGCTGTAGGGGATGCCGATGAGCGCGGCGAGGTGGAACACCGTGTCGCAGCCCTCGACCGCGTCCATCACGCGTCCCGCGTCGCCGACGTCCCCGGCGATCATCTCGACCGGGCCGTTCGGGTCGTCGAGGTAGCGGGCGAGGTGACCCTTCTCCGCGTACGGCTTGTAGTGGACGAACGCCTTGACGCGCGCCCCGCGTTCGACGAGCAGGTCCACGAGGGTGGAGCCGATGAAGCCCTCGGCCCCGGTGACGAGGGCCGTGCGGCCGTTCCAGTCGATGATGTCCTTCATGAGGTGAACTCCCTTGCGTCGGAGGGTCGTACGGAGGTGGCGGCGAGGCGGCGGACCGTCTCGGCGAGCAGGTCGGCGGCGCGGGCGTGGTTGCCCGGGTCTGCCGCCCGCCCCATCACCGCGAGCCGGGCCGGGTCGGCGAGCAGCGGGTCGATCAGTCCGGCCAGCCGGTCGGCGGTGGCCTCGGCGTCGGGGACGAGGTGGGCGGCGCCCGCGTCGGAGAGGACCCGGGCATTGTGGGTCTGGTGGTCACCGGGGGCGTGCGGGTACGGCACGAGGACGGCGGGCACCCCGGTCGTGGCCAGCTCCGCGATCGTGGCCGAGCCCGCCCGGCAGACCACCAGGTCGGCCACCGCGTAGGCGAGGTCCATCCGGTCGAGGTAGGGCACCGCCCGGGCTACGGGCCCCGCGCCCGCGTCGGCCAGTTCCGGACCGGACGCCCCCGGCGCGGCCGGCCCCTGCGCGACAGGCCCCACACCGGCCCCCGTCCCCGCCCCCGCCTCGGCCAGCTGCCGCCGGGTCTCCGCGAGCGCGGCCGGGCCCGTCTTGATCAGGAGGTGGACGTCCCCGCGGCCCCGCCAGCGGGCGGCGAGGCCCACGGCGGCGGCGGTGAGGCGGGCCGCGCCGAGGCTGCCGCCGTTGAAGAGGACGACCCGCGCCCCCTCGGGTATCCCGAAGGCGCGCCGGGCCTCCTCCCGCAGGGCGGGCCGGTCCAGCGCGGCCAGCGACGCGGCGATCGGCATGCCGACGGTCTGCGCCCGCTCGCCGCCCGACAGATGGGCCCGGCTGCCGTCGAAGGCGACGGTGAGGTGTTCGGTGAGCCGGGCGGCGAACTGGTTGGCCCGGCCCGGGACGGCGTTGGACTCGTGGATCACGCTGGGCAGTCCGGCCATCCTGGCCCCGACGATCGCCGGGGCGCTCGGATAGCCGCCCATGCCGACGACGACCTGGGCCTTCTGCGTACGCAGGATCGAGCGGGCCTGGGCGCCGGAGCGCAGCAGCGCGGCCGGGAGGAGGAAGCGCCTGGCGCCGAGGGCGGGGTCGAAGGGGATCATGTCGACGGTGTGCAGCCGGTATCCGGCGGCCGGGATCAGGGTCGTCTCCAGCCCGCGTTCGGTGCCGATGAAGGAGATGACCGCGTCCGGGTCGGCGCGGCGCAGGGCCTCGGCGAGGGCGAGACCGGGGTAGATGTGACCGCCGGTGCCGCCCGCACCGATCACGACGGAGAGTGGTGTGCGCATGGCCGCCACTCTCGGGGTGCGGCTTAAGAAGGTTCTAAGAGTCCGGTTTGGCAGTCTTCGGGGTATGAACGGCATGAGCGGCACGCGGAGTACGAGCAGGATTCTGGTGGCCGAGGACGAGCCGGAAGTGCGGGCCGCCGTCGAGGACGGGCTGCGGGTCGAGGGGTACGAGGTCCGGGGCGTCGGCGACGGTCTGGCGGCGCTGTCGGCGGTGGCGGCCTGGCAGCCGGACGCGCTGGTCCTGGACGTGATGATGCCGGTGCTCGACGGACTCGCGGTCTGCCGGAGGCTGCGGGCGATGGAGGACCGGACGCCGGTGCTGGTCCTGACGGCGCTGTCGTCGGTGGCCGAGCGGGTGGACGGGCTGGAGGCGGGGGCCGACGACTATCTGGTGAAGCCGTTCGCGCTGGACGAACTGGTGGCGCGGGTGCGGGCGTTGCTGCGGCGGGCCGCGCCGCCCGCCCCGGACGGGGATCTGTCCTTCGCGGATCTGACGCTGGACCCGGTGGCCCGGACCGGGCGTCGCGGCGGCCGCCCGGTGGAGTTCTCGCGCACCGAAGCCGCCCTGCTGGAGCTGCTGCTCCGGCACCCGGGCCAGGTGCTGCCGCGCGAGGTGATCCTGGAGCGGGTCTGGGGCCAGGACTTCGGCCCGGACTCCAACTCGCTCGCGGTGTACGTGGGTTATCTGCGCCGCAAGCTGGAGGCGGGCGGCGAACCGCGCCTCGTCCACACCGTGCACGGGCTCGGCTACCGGCTGGACGTGGCGTGAGCGGGGTGCGGCGGCTGGGCGCCCGCTGGCGGCGCAGGCGGCCGCTGCGTACGCGCCTGGCGCTCGCGGCCTCGGCGGCGGTGGCGCTGGTCGCCGTCGGGGTGTGCGCGGCGGCGTTCTTCGTGATCCGCTACGAGCTCCTGCATCAGCTGGACCTGTCGCTCACCCAGTCCGCGACCCGGGTGATCCAGGAGAACCGGGGCCAGGGCCCGCAGATCGTGGCGGGCGAGTGCCGCTTCCTCTCCGCCCCGGCCTGCGCCCAGGTGGTCCCGGCCGACCCGGCATCGGACCCGGAGGCCGCCTATCTGCTGCCCGTCTCCGCCCCCGTACGGGAGGTGGCGGCGGGGACGCGGGCCCCGTACTTCAGCAATGCCACCCGCTTCGGGCAGCCGCTGCGGATGCTGACGACCCCGTTCGGGGACGGGCGGGCGCTCCAGGTGGCGCTGCGCGCGGACCCGGTGGAGCGGGGTGTGCGGCAGGCGGCCGTGCTGCTCGCGGCGGTCGGCGGGGCGGGCGTCCTGCTGGCTGGGCTGCTCGGGTACGCGGTCTCGCGCACCGGTCTGGCCCCGGTGGCCCGACTGACCTCGACCGCCGAGCGGATCGCGGCGACCCGGGACCCGCGCCACCGCATCGAGCTGCCGCCGGGCCCGCCCGGGCGCCAGGACGAGGTGACGCGCCTGGCCGCCAGCTTCAACACCATGCTCGGGGAGCTGGAGCAGTCGGTGAGCTCCCAGCGCCGGCTGGTCGCGGACGCCTCGCACGAGCTGCGGACCCCGCTGACCGCGCTGCGCACCAACGCGGAGCTGCTGGCCCGCGCGGACCGGCTGACGCCCGCGCAGCGGGAGCGGGCGTCGGGGGCGCTGGGGCGGCAGATCCGGGAGGTGACCGGGCTGGTGAACGACCTGATCGAGCTGGCCCGGGACGAGGAGCCGCTGCCGCTGCTGGAGGAGGTACGGATCGCGGGGCTGGCGGAGCACGCGGTGGCCACGGCCCGTACGCACTGGCCGCGCGTCCGGTTCTCGCTGGACATGAGGCCGGGGGCGGCGGAGGCGACGCGGCCCGGGGTACCGGCGCGGCTGGCCCGGCTGCTGACGAACCTGCTGGACAACGCGGCCAAGTTCAGCCCGCCGGACGCGCCGGTGGAGGTGGGGCTCGCCTCGTACGGGGGCGGCGTTGAGCTGACCGTCCGGGACCACGGCCCGGGGATCGCGGCCGAGGACCTCCCGTATGTCTTCGACCGCTTCTACCGGGCCGAGGCGGCACGTGCCCTGCCCGGCTCCGGGCTGGGGCTGGCGATGGCCCGGCAGATCGCCCGCGCGCACGGGGCGGAGCTGACGGTACGGGCGGCGCCGGGCGGCGGTGCGCTGTTCGTGCTGACGTTCCGGGGGGAGGGCCCATGACCGGCAAGGGCTGAGGCCCTCCCCACCGCTCTCAGAAGCCCGGCGGCTCCGTGTACGTGCCCCACTCCTCGCGCAGCACCCCGCAGATCTCGCCGAGCGTGGCCTCTGCCCGTACCGCGTCCAGCATCGGCGCGATCATGTTCGAGCCGTCGCGGGCGGCGGCCAGCATCGCGTCCAGGGCGGCGGTGACCTTCGCGTCGTCGCGGGCGGCCTTGCGGTCGGCGAGCTGGCTGACCTGGTCGCGCTCGACCTCGTGGCTGACCCGGAGGATCTCCAGGTCGCCGGTGACCGAGCCGTGGTGGACGTTGACGCCGACGACCCGCTTGTCGCCCTTCTCCAGGGCCTGCTGGTAGCGGAAGGCGGACTCCGCGATCTCGCCGGTGAACCAGCCGTCCTCGATGCCGCGCAGGATGCCGGAGGTCATCGGCCCGATGGGGTGCTGCCCGTCGGGATGGGCCCGGGTGCCGCGTTCCTTGATCTGGTCGAAGATCTTCTCGGCCTCGGCCTCGATCCGGTCGGTGAGCTGCTCCACGTACCAGGAGCCGCCCAGCGGGTCGGCCACATTGGCGACGCCGGTCTCCTCCATGAGCACCTGCTGGGTGCGCAGGGCGATCTCGGCGGCCTGCTCGGAGGGCAGGGCGAGCGTCTCGTCGAGGGCGTTGGTGTGGAGCGAGTTCGTGCCGCCGAGGACGGCGGAGAGAGCCTCCACCGCCGTGCGGACGACGTTGTTGTACGGCTGCTGCGCGGTGAGGGAGACCCCGGCGGTCTGGGTGTGGAAGCGCAGCCACTGCGCCTTGTCGGTCCTGGCGCCGTACGTCTCCTTCATCCAGCGGGCCCAGATGCGGCGGGCGGCGCGGAACTTGGCGATCTCCTCGAAGAAGTCGAGGTGCGCGTCGAAGAAGAAGGAGAGCCCGGGGGCGAAGGTGTCGACGTCCAGGCCCCGGGAGAGGCCCAGCTCCACGTAGCCGAAGCCGTCGGCCAGGGTGTACGCCAGCTCCTGCGCGGCCGTCGCCCCGGCTTCGCGGATGTGGTAGCCGGAGACGGAGAGCGGCTTGTAGGCGGGGATGTCGCGGGCGCAGTGCTCCATCAGGTCGCCGATGAGGCGCAGATGGGGCTCGGGCTGGAAGAGCCACTCCTTCTGCGCGATGTACTCCTTGAAGATGTCCGTCTGGAGCGTGCCGTTGAGCACCCCGGGGTCGATGCCCTGGCGCTCGGCCGCGACCAGGTACATGCAGAAGACGGGGACGGCGGGGCCGCTGATCGTCATGGAGGTGGTGACGTCACCGAGGGGGATGTCACCGAACAGGATCTCCATGTCGGCGGCGGAGTCGATGGCGACCCCGCAGTGGCCGACCTCGCCGAGCGAGCGCGGATCGTCGGAGTCGCGGCCCATGAGCGTCGGCATGTCGAAGGCGACGCTGAGCCCACCGCCGCCCGCGGCCAGGATCATCTTGTAGCGCTCGTTGGTCTGCTCGGCGTTGCCGAACCCCGCGAACTGGCGGATGGTCCAGGTGCGGCCCCGGTAGCCGGTGGCGTGCAGGCCCCGGGTGAAGGGGTACTCCCCCGGCCAGCCGATCCGCTCGAATCCCTCGTACGTGTCGCCGGGGCGGGGCCCGTACGCGGGCTCCACCGGGTCCCCGGAGAGCGTGGTGAAGTCCGCGTCACGCTTGCGGGCCTTGTCGTAGCGGGCCTGCCAGCGGAGGCGGCCTTCCTCGATCGCGTCAGCGTCCATGCTTCGAATTTACTAGGACGTCCTAGTAAATGTCGATGGCAAACCGCCCGGCGCTTTCGCGCGGGGCGGTCGGGGTCGAGCCGCGGAGCGGTTCGGTCAGGCTTTCGCGGCCGCCGGGGCGGGCTTGGTGACCAGCTCCTGGGCCTCACGGCTGATCTTCGGCTCGACGAAGAAGGAGGCGAAGGGGATGCAGCCCGCCGCCAGCACCCACAGGAGCTTGCCGAACGGCCACTTCGCCTTGGAGCCGAGATCGAAGGCGAAGACGACGTAGACGATGAACAGCACGCCGTGGACCTGGGAGATCAGCACGGTGTCGCCGATCCCGAACCCGCGCTTCGCGATGATCGCCGCAGTGAACACGAGCAGCCAGATGGCGGTGGCGTAGGCCATCACCCGGTAGCGGGTGAGCACGTTCTGTTTCATGCCGACGAGCGTAGCCGGGCGGCCGGGGCGATCTTCGCGCGGGCCCCCGCCCCGCCGGGGGCCGCGCTCACTTCTCCTCGAAGTCCTGGGCCGCCACCCGCAGCGGCCGCAGCATGGCGAAGATCTCGGCGCACTCCTCGGAGTCGTACACGCCGAGCCCGAAGTCGATGGCGACCAGGTCCCGGGTGGCCGCCTCGACGACTTCGCGGCCCTTGTCGGTGATGGAGGCGAGCGTGCCGCGGCCGTCGTTGGGGTTCGGGCGCTTGCCGACCAGACCGGACTTCACCAGCCGGTCCACGGTGTTGGTCACCGACGTGGGGTGCACCATCAGCCGCTCCCCGATCTTCGACATCGGCAGCTCGCCCGCCTTGGAGAAGGTGAGCAGCACCAGCGCCTCGTACCGGGCGAAGGTCAGCCCGTACGGCTTGACGACGGCGTCGACCTCGGCGAGCAGGATCTGCTGGGCCCGCATGATCGAGGTGATCGCCCCCATCGAGGGCACGGGTCCCCAGCGCTGCCGCCAGAGTTCCTCGGCGCGGGCGATGGGATCGAAGGGAAGGCTGAGCGGCTTCGGCACGGCACCGACCTTACCGACTGGTCATATGGCGGTCAGCCCCGTCTCGCCCATCGGTATCGGACATACGTGCGGGAGCTGTCCTGCGGACCTCGGCCACGAGGAGGAGCGTGCAGACGGTACCGACGGCTCCGGATGCCGCGACCACCTGGTGCACGGGGAAGAACTCCGCCGCGAGCCCCGCCAGCGCCATCCCGAGGCCCTGGACGGTCATCAGCCCGGCGGTGAGCAGCGTCATGGCCCGGCCGCGCAGCTCCTGCGGGACGGCGTCCACGAACCACTGGTCGAGTCCGATGACGTAGGCCGCGCCCATTCCGGCCAGCGCCAGGGCGGCGAGCGCGAGCGGCAGCCCGGGGCGGACCGCGTACACGAGGAGCGGCAGCAGACCGAGGGCGGCGACCGGCAGCACAATCCGGGAGCGGGTGCGGGGGCCGAGCGCGGACCCGACGAACAGCTCGGCCGCGATGTGCCCGAGGGCCATCGCGCAGAGCAGCAGCCCCATGGCGGCGGGCGAAGCCCCGATCGCGTCGGCGTACGGGGCGGCGAGCGCCTCCGGGGCCACCACGAACATCGCGGGCAGCCAGAACAGCAGCAGCAGCGCCCGGACGCGGCGGTCGCCCAGCACCAGGCGGGCCCCGGCCAGCGACTCCCTGAGCAGGGTGCCACCGCCGTCGCCGGTCCGGGCGGGGCGGTCGCGGGTGCCGAAGCGGAGCAGGGCGGCCGAGCAGAGGAAGGTGACCACGGTGACGGTGATCGCACCGCGCGGGGAGAGCACGGTGAGCAGCACGCCGCCCGCGCCGAAGCCGATGAGCATCGCGCTCTGCGAGACGATCCGCAGGAGGGAACGGCCGAGTACGTAGAGGTCGCCCTCGCCCAGGATGTCAGTGAGGGCGGCCATCCGGGTCCCGGTGAAGACGGGCGCGACGGCGGCGACCAGGCAGCGCAGGGCGAGGAGTCCGGCGACCGGGGTGGCGGGCACCAGCATCACGGCGACGCAGGCCGCGCAGACCAGATCACAGACGACCAGGACCCGGCGGGCCGGGTAGCGGTCGGCGACCCCGGCGAACAGGGTCCCGCCGATCACGTACGGGAGCAGGCCCAGCGCGAACGTCAGGGCGCTGAGCAGCGGGGAGCCGGTGAGCTCGTAGACGAGCACGGTGAGGGCGAGTTCGCTGACGACGACACCGAGGAGGGAGAGCAGGTGGGCGGCGAAGACGGCGCGGAACTCCGGGACGGCGAACACGGCCCGGTAGCCGGCGGGCGGGGTGGAGTCTGCGGGCGGGGCGGAGGAGGACACCAGGGACATGGGGAGAGCCTGGGGCCGGGCGGCCCGCCGCCGTAGACTTTCGGCCGGGGACGAATCTTCGCGGCCGGTCACGGGAGGGGAAGCGTGCCGTTCCAGCTGCACTTCGGCGAGCGTGACCTGCTGCGCTGCCGGTTCGCGCTCTCCCCGCTCTGGGAGACGCAGGAGGCCGTGCGCACCCTGGCCCGCCCACAACGGCACGGCTACCACCTGCCCTGGCTCCGGGAGATCCGCGCGGCCGCCTCGGACCTGGACCTCGGACCGCTGTGGCTGATCATGCCGGAGGGCGGCCACAACCCGGACTTCCTCTGCCCACCCCCGCTGGGCCCGCTGGCCACCTTCGAGGAGGAGATCGCGGGCGTGCGGGCGGTCGATCCCGAGGTGGCGCGAGCCGATCTGGCGTCGGCTCTCGCGGAGCGGCCCGGCCTTCAGGAGTCGGCGGCCGGTCGGCGGATGCTGGACGACCCCGCCGGGGCCGTACAGCAGCTGGCCGATCTGCTGGAGCGGGCCTGGCAGGTGCTGATCGCCCCGCACTGGCCGCGGCTGCGGGCGCTGCTGGAGGCCGACATCGCCTACCACTCCCGGCGGCTCGCGGAGAGCGGCTTCGAACGACTGCTGGGCGAGGTGAGCCCGCAGCTGGGGTGGCGCGGCTCCACGCTGACCGTGACCGGGACGCGGGGCGACCACGAACGGGTGCTCGGCGGGCAGGGGCTGGTGCTGATGCCGAGCGTGTTCGTCTGGCCGGACGTGGTGGGCGGCTTCGAGGAGCCGTGGCAGCCCGCGGTGGTCTACCCGGCGCGCGGGATCGGCGGGCTGTGGAGCGAGGCCGGCGAGCGGACCCCGCAGACCCTGGCCCGGCTGCTGGGCCGGGCCAGGGCGGACGTGCTGTGCGCGCTGGACGAACCGGCGGGCACGAGCACTCTGGCCCACCGGCTCGGCCTCGCCCCCTCCTCCGTATCGGCGCATCTGTCGGTGCTGCGCGGGGCGGGGCTGCTGACCTCGCGGCGCTACGGGCACCAAGTGCTGTACGAGCGCACACCGCTGGGGATCACACTGGCGGCCTCCACCTGAGCGGCGCCCTGTTGCGGATGGTGTCGCACCGCCACTCTCGGTGACCGTTATGTCACGATTACTCACGTTTCCCTGCCGTGAGCCACCGCCGTCCGAGGGGTCTGGATGTCCGGCCGCAGAGTCGTCCCCCGTGCCTTCCCCCGCGCCCTCCCGCGCACGCTTCTCCGTACTTTCCCCGTCGTGACCGCCCTCGCCCTGGCGACCGCCCTCACCGCGGGCTGTGCCACACCGGAGCCGCGCGTCACCCGCACCGCCGAGGAGGCGAACGAGCTCGTCCGGGGCGAGCCCGCGCCGAGCGCCGCGTCCCCGTACTGGGTCGACCCGAACAGCGACGCCGCCCGCCAGGTCCGCACCTGGGAGAAAGAGGGGCGCGAGGCGGACGCGAAGCTCCTGCGGCGGATCTCCGGGCGGCCGGTGGCCGACTGGCCCGCGTGGGACGACCCGGCCCCGCAGATCCGGGCCGCCGCGAAAGCGGCCTCCCGCACCAGGAAGACGATCCTGCTCGTCGCGTACAACATCCCGCACCGGGACTGCGGGCTCTACTCCGCGGGCGGCGCGCAGGACGCGGACGCCTACCGGGCCTGGATCGGGGAGTTCGCCGCCGCCGTCGGGGACGCCCCGGCGACCGTGATCCTGGAGCCGGACGCCCTCCCCCACATCGCGGACGGCTGCACCCCGCCCCAGCACCACGCCGAGCGCTACCAGCTGCTCTCCGAGGCGGTGGACACACTCAAGGCGCAGCCGAACACCAAGGTCTACCTGGACGCGGGCAACCCGGACTGGATCGAGGAACCGTCCAAGATCGCCGTGCCGCTCCAGCAGGCGGGGATCGAGCGCGCCGACGGCTTCTCGCTGAACGTCTCCAACTTCCAGTCCAACGGGCGCGTCAAGAAGTACGCCCGGCTGCTCTCCGACTCCGTCGGCGGCGCGCACTACGTGATCGACACCAGCCGCAACGGCAACGGCCCCCTGCCCGGGGGCCGCGCCGAGGCCTGGTGCAACCCGCCCGGCCGGGGGCTCGGCACTCCGCCGACCACCGACACCGGCGACGACCGGCTCGACGCCTACCTGTGGATCAAGCGGCCGGGCGAGTCCGACGGCACCTGCCGGGGCGGACCGCCGGCCGGCGACTGGTGGCCGGAGTACGCGCTCGGTCTGGCCAGGCGCGCCGCCTCCTGAGACACGGGGCGGACGCCTCCGCGCTCAGACCGACCGGCAGTCGGCGGCGGGGGCGGTAGGCGACCGCATGCGTCACTCCCCCGCGTAGGTCGTGGCGTGTTCCGGGCCGTCGGCGAGGAAGGCGGCGACCGCGCGGGCGTGGTCCGAGGAACGCGCGACCCGGCCCGCCACCGCGGGCAGAAGGCCGTCCGCGGCCTCGACACCGCCGTCGAGGTAGGCGCGGACGACCTGCTTCGTCGCGCTGTGGGCCACGGTGGGGCCGTTGGCCAGCCGCAGGGCGTACGCGTGCGCGTCAGCGTGGAAGGTGGCCGGCTTGAACAGCGCGTTCACCACGCCCCAGTCCGCCAGGGTGGCGCCGCGGTACAGGTCGCCGGTCATGACGAGTTCCCGGGCCCGACCGGGACCGGCGCGTTCGGCCAGGCGCTGGGTGCCGCCCATGGACGGGGTGAAGCCGACCTTGCGCTCGACGAGGCCGAACCTCGCGGAGGCGGTGGCCACGATCAGGTCGCACGCCAGGGCGAGTTCGAAGGCGGCTGTCAGGGTCAGGGAGTGCGCTGCGAACACCGTGGGACACGGCAGCTTCTCCAGGGCCTGGGTGATGCGCAGTTGACCGTGCCAGAACTCCTCGGCGGTGTCCGGGTCCAGGTCCGCGAAGACCTGGACGTCGACGCCCGCGCTGACGATGCGTCCGTCGGCCCGCACGAGCAGGGCGCGCGGCGGATGCTCCGTCAGCCATCGCATCGCCTGCGCCCAGCCCCGCCACATCGCCGCGTCGAAGGTGTTCGCCGGCGGGCTGTCCATGGTGAGCACGGCGAGCGGGCCGTCGTACGTCAGGCGCAGCGGGAAGAACGCGTCCTGCGGGACGGCGGGCAGCCCCGGAGAGGTGTCCGCCGTCCCGGGGGTGGGAGCGGCGCTCACTCGGCGCTCCGGAAGATGGCGATGGCGTTGTTGCCGCCGAAGCCGAAGGCGTTGCTCTGGACGTGCCGGAGCTCGGGCAGGGCGCGCGGTGTTCCGGTGACGAGGTTGATGTCGAGTTCCACCTCGGAGGCCTCGATCGGGGTGGGCGGGACCAGACGGTGCCGCAGGGTGAGGCAGGCGGCGACCGAGCCGGCGGCGCCCGCCCCGCCCATCAGGTGTCCGATCGTCCCCTTGATGGCGGTGACGGCGGCCTTCGGGTAGTGCTCGGCGAAGATCCCGCCCTCGATGGCGTCGTTGGCGCGGCTGCCGGTCCCGTGCGCGAAGATCACGTCGATGTCCTCGGGACCGAGCCCTGCCTCGTCCAGTGCCCGGCGGTGGCAGGCGGCCACGCCGTCGCGGTCGGGCGCGGTGGGGTGACCGGCGTCGTTGCTGACCGCCGTGGCGAGTACCTCGGCGTACGGCCTGGTGCCGGGGCGCAGCGCCCGTTCGGTCTGCAGGACGAGTACGCCGGCACCCTCGGAGGGCGTGACGAAGCGACGGTTCCCGGCGAAGGGCCGGCAGGGCGCCGGTCCGATGGCCTGGAGGGTGGTGAACCCGATGATGTTCTTCTCGGAGTACGGGTCGCAGCCGCCGACGATCGCGGTGTCGGCCGCGCCGGAGCGCAGGAGTTCCAGGGCGCACGACAGGGCTACGTTGGCGGAGGCGCAGGTGCTCTGGGCGGTGAACACCTGGCCGCGGGAGCCCACGGCGCGGGCGACTCCCTCAGAGATGGAGTAGCTGGAGAAGCCGCCGGTCTCCTTCACGTCGCGGCGCCCCGCGACGAGGTCTTCCAGCGCGTCGGCCTGGCCGTCGCTGCTGCCGACGCAGACCACGGCGTCGCGCAGTGCGGCGTCCCCGGGGTGCAGGCCGGCGTCCTGGAGGGCCTCCAATGCGGCGTACTCGGCGAAGACCGAGGCGGCGCGCGGGGTGGCCCGCGTCTCGGCCCCCGCCCGGGCGAGGGCCTCCTCGTACGCGGACCGGGGGACCCGGCCGCCCAGGATGCCGGTCTTCATGCCCGGGTACAGGGGCGGCAGTTCCTCGAAGCGCTGCCGTCCCGCGCAGAGGTCGTCCCAGAACGGGGCCACACCCGCACCGGCGGGCGAGATCATGCCGAGTCCGGTCACGAAGACTCGGGTCGGCTCCGGCGTCGAACTGCTAGCCATGCCCACGGGTGGTGCCCTTCTGCCGGGTGACGGTGACGGTGGCCCGGCGCCCGAGGGGGCTCAGGCACGTGAGTACGGCGCTCTCGGCGGGCCGCAGCGCGTCGGCCGCTCGAAGGAAGTCGGCCGTGACGAAAGCTCCGTTGCGCCCGTACGACGTCGCCGCCGCAGTCGCCTCCGTCGCCGCGCCGCCCACCCCGATCACTCGGATGTGCGCACCGACCGGTGTCCCGACCTCATCGGACGCGGGCGCGGAGAAGTCGAACTCGGCCTTGAAGTCCCGGCCCTTGGCCAGGGTCGCGTGGGCCACTCCCGAGTCGCAGGCGAGGCCGGGGGTGTCGTGCTCGGCGTCCTGGAGTCCCTCGGGCGAGTAGACGTCACCGACGAGGAGTCTGCTGATGCCGGAGCGGTCGCGGTCCAGCGCCGAAAGCGCCTGCCACATGGCGGTGACGGGGGTGAGCAGTCCCCCGTTGAGCGTCATGTTGCGGCCCGTCGCCCCGATGGTGAGGTTGACGAAGGCCGCGGCCGAGCTGGACGTCGCGTTGGGGAAGTACTGCGCGGAGAGCAGCCGTCCCTTGGCGGCGGCGTCGCGCTGGAGCCGGGCGAGGGCCGCGGTGTTCCCGTACTCCGTGCCGATCACGACCGTCTCGTCGGTGCGGCCTTCGGGGAGTTCCCCGCAGGTGCGCACCAAGTAGAGGCACAGCCGGGTGAACCAGTCGCGGAACTGGTCGCCGGTGGAGCCGATGACGTCGTACAGGTCCTCCGGCAGTCCGTCGGGCTCGCCCGTCTCCGTCACGCCGTCCGGCGCGCACAGCGCCACCTGGTTCAGGTTGAACTCGAACACACGATCCTCCGTGGGACTGGGTGAGAGCCGAGGTCCTGGGGCGTCAGCCGGCGACCAGGCTGTCGACCTGCCGCTGGAGGTCGGCGACGGTGACGATCTGGCCGGCGAACTCGTCGCCGATCTCGATGTCGAGTTCGGCCTCGACGAGGACGACGACGTCGATGAGCTTCAGGGAGTCGATCTCCAGGTCGGCCTTCAGGTCCTGCTCGGCCTTGACCTCGAAGGAGTCCGGCAGTTCGGCCACCTGCTTGAGAATCGCCGCGATCTTGTTATCGATTGCTTCCGACATTCCACTTCCCCCGGATCAGTGAGTACGTTTTATCGGTGCAAAAAGTCGCGCACCGGACAGTCGAGCAGAATTCGTAATTCCGTCCGGCCGCCCCACACGAGGTCGGACGCTAATTCCCGCAGCAAGCACATGTCAATACGGAAGTGGAAAGTGGTCCCGTTGAATACGAGGGAGGCTGCGGATTCGCGAGACGGAACCCCCCAGACCCTCGCGCCGCGCCGTCACAGTGGGCGACCAAGCTGTCGACTCAGGTGTACGACTTGCGGTATCCGAGGTTCGCTGTACGGCACTTGCCCTGGCCAGCGGGCTGTTCGAGTCTACCCGATCACAGCCGCCGACGATCCCGCAGTGTGATCATCCACACATTGGCGGACGCTCGGACGTGACCTAGGGTCACCCGAGGAATACGACGGCTCACTGGGGGAAACGGGTATGTCAATTACGCCTTCCGAACTCTCGAAAAACGGGTATGACCGTTGGGATCTCGCAGATCACTTCGGCATCACCGCGGAGGATGAGAATTACAAGGCACTACGTTCCGCTTACGGCGATCTTCCGCTCGACCCCTACGCTCCGGGGTCCGGACGGCACCGCCGCTACGCCCGCGGAGTTTTCCTTCCCTGGTCAAAGGAATTCTTCTGGATGCCCGCGACGGAAAGCCAGGCCCGCGAGGGCATGAACGGCTACTACCAGGGTGACAACAACCCCGAGTACGTGGGCGTGGTGCGGAACCTGCCGGCCATCGGCGACGAGGTCCTCGACAACCCGCTCGTCCTGGACATGATCCAGTTCGACTTCGAGCAGACCCGCTGGAGCGAGGACGACTCCGTCTGGCCGCTCTACGTGGGGGTGCACCTCATCAAGCTGCACATCGACGACGACGAGAAGGAGGCCGTCTCCTCGCCCAACGAGCTGCACCAGGACGGCGAGCCCTACGTCTTCTGCCACATGATCTACCGCGACAACGCCGAGGGCGGACACAACGTCATCGCCACGCCGCCCCACCGCGGCAAGCAGCCGCAGGACGTCCCGTCGCACGACATCCTCTCCGAGTTCCAGCTGCAGAAGCCGCTGGACTCGTACGCCATCACGGACGACCTGGTCAGCCACTACGTGGCGCCCATCCGCAAGGGCAGCGAACCGCGTCCGGGCGAGCGGGCCATCCTCCTCGCCGACTGGGTGCCCATGCGGCACCGCATCTGAGGGGCAGCACTGTGAACAGCGTGGGCTATCACCACGCCCGTACGGTCGGCGCGGAAGCCGCCAACGAGCTCCGCAAGGCCCTCACGTTCTACTACGGCAGCGCCGAGGTGACGTTCCCGGGCTCCGGCATCGACGTCACGGTCCCCGCCGGAGCGGGTTTGAGCGAGCAGGAACTGGGCGAAACGGTCCGGCACTTCCTGCGCGGCCACCGCGAGGTCGCTGTCAACGTCTACGCGGAGCACACCCCGACGACGGAGCGTTCCTGTGGACTGCCGGCCGACGACCGGATACCGGTGGCCGCCGGCACCTACCTGCACGGGCCCGAGTGGCGCGCGGCCATGGAGCACACCCGGACCCTCGTCCGGGAGGGCGTCGCCGCCAGGTTCGACGCCCCGCAGCTGACGGGATCGGCGCAGATCCCCCGTGATGTCCTGGTGCGCGCGGGCTACTACCAGAAGTTCCCGAACCTGGTGAACTCCGTGGGCCGGATCCGCCCGGACTACTGGGACGGGGTGTCCGTCTCTCAGCTCCGACCAGGGCAGACCGAGGCCCTGTCCTCGTACTACGTCCCGTCGGAGATGGTGCTCAACCCGGTCACGTGCTACCACGTGTACGCCAACGCCCGCACGCTGATCGACCGTCACGGCGGTGAGGACGGCGGCCTGTTCGGCATCGAGGGGCCCGTCTTCCGCAACGAGTCGCACAACCACGGGGCCACCCGCCTTGCCGAGTTCACGATGTTCGAGCTGGTGCGGCTGGGCGGCACGGAGCAGGTCCAGGAGACGTACGAGCGGCTCCTGGAGTCGTTCACCGGCTTCTTCGCCTCGCTCGACGTCCCGCACCGGATAGTCAGCGCCTCGGACGCCTTCTTCGGCAACGACCCCTCGATCACCCGGGACGCCCAGCTGCTCAACGGCAGCAAGTGCGAGGTCCGCATCCCGCTGGCCGACGGCGAGCTGTCGGTGGCCAGCGTGAACCTGCACGGCGAGGTCTTCGCCGACTCGTTCGGTCTGCGTGACCTCGGCGTGGACGCCACCTGCTGCGCGGGCATCGGTCTGGACCGCCTCGCCTACGCCCTGAAGTCCTATGGTCTGCTCCCGGCGGCCACGAGCTGAGCCCCGCGGGGTCTGCCCCTCCCCGGGGGACGGACCCCCGGTCCGCCACACCACTGAGGAATGAGTTCCATGGAAGATATCGCAGGCGTGGTTTCCGAGCTCCTGGAGCAGCTCGCGACGGCGCGGGACGTCCCGGCCGACTCGGCGCCGTCCGAGATCGTCGTCAGTTCGCTCGACCAGATGCGCTTCCTGGTCGGGCTGGAGGAGCGCCTGGACGTCATGCTCGACGTCGGCGACGTGCTGCCCTTCGACCTGACGGACCGGGAAGCGCTGGTGAAGAGCGTCCGCGAACTGCTCGTGGATTCCGGCGTCGAGCTGTGAGAGCACCGCGACGGCTCGGCCGCCCGGTGCCCCGCGACCGCCTCTTCGACGGGTCGGTCATGCGCGAGGTCGTGCGCGTCTCGGTGCCGTTGATGTTCGGCATGGTGGGCAATCTCGTCCTGATGCTGGTCGACCGCATCTGCCTGGCCCGCTACTCCGAGGAAACGCTCCAGGCCTCGGGGCCGGCGGTCTTCACCGCCACCACGCTGATCATGCTCGCGACGGGCACAGTGGGGATCACCCGCTCCTACGTGGCCCAGGCCAACGGGCGCAAGGACGACCGCGGCACCATGGACGAGGGCGCCCGGGGCATCGCCCTGGCGCTCGTGCTGTGCGTGCTGC
This sequence comes from Streptomyces sp. WZ.A104, assembly GCF_002382885.1. Lineage (GTDB taxonomy): Bacteria > Actinomycetota > Actinomycetes > Streptomycetales > Streptomycetaceae > Streptomyces. Next base: position 45,680 of record NZ_NWVL01000034.1, on the reverse strand, counting down.
TGCTGGCGTCGACCCCGCTGATCACGAGCATCCCGGCGCTCAGCGGCCAGCCGGAGGCAGTCCAGGAGCTGGAGGCCCAGTACTTGGGCCTGTCCACGCTCTTCGGCTCGGTCATGACGCTCAACATGGCCCTGTCCTCCTACTTCAACGGCATCGGCCGCACCCGCGTGCCGATGACGGTGGGCCTCATCGGCCAGGCCGTCGGCCTGGTGATGACCTACGGTCTCGTCTTCGGCCGCCTGGGACTGCCCGAGATGGGCATGCGAGGATCGGCGCTCGGCACGCTCAGCGCCGTCGTCGTGATGTTCGTGGGCTACTGCGTCGGCCTCCCCAAGGGCTACGCCGCCCGGCTCACCGCGCTGCTCGGCCAGGGCGCGCGCTCCCTGATCCACGAGCTGTGGCTGCGGCTGCGCCGTGGAGCGCCGGCGGGCGGCTCGATGGGTCTGGAGGAGCTGGGGCAGACGGCGTTCGTCTGGCTCGCCGGCGTCCTCGGTCTCCTGGCCCTCTCGGCCAACAACGTGGCCCTGTCCCTGAACTACGCGGCGGTCATCCCGCTGATCGGCCTCGGGCTGGGTTGCAACATCCTGTGCGGCAACGCGATCGGCGCCGGGCTGTACACGAGCGTCCCGCGGATCATGCGGAGCACCCTGCTCGTCTGTGGTGTGTACGTGGCCGTGGTCGCGTTCTTCCAGATCGTCACGCCGACCCTGCTCCTGTCGCCGTTCGGCCTGAACGAGGCCGGACCGGAGACGGTCGAGAGCGCGGTGAACACCTCACGGGTGCTGTGGACGTACTCCGCCGCCTTCATGTTCTCCATGGTCGGCTCCGCCGTGCTGGAGTGCTTCGGCCTCTCCCGTTTCGGCTTCCTGACGCGGATCGTCCTCATGTGGTGCCTCTGCGTCCCCACCATCGCGACGGTCGTCCTGACGCATCGGGGCGAAGCGGACCTCCTGCCCGTGATCTGGCTGATCTTCTCGTTCTTCGAGGCCGTGATGGCGGTCGTCTGCCTCTGGCGCATCCGCAAGGCAGTGGCCAATCGGGAGAACCTCCTCGTCGAGGCCGGTCCGCCGGCGGAAGACGCCGAGACCTCTCAGCCGGCGTGCACCGACGGCTCCAACATCCCACGAACAGAAAGTCAGACTGGTCCGTGAACGTACTGATCCTCGGGCAGCGCGAGAACTGCCGTGACTACCTCCACTACGCCGACGAGCACGGCCACACCGTGCAGTTCTTCGCCCCGCCCGCCCTCGACGCGGACGACCGGGAGAACTGGCAGCGCACCGTAGCGGACAGCGCCCGCAGCTCGGTGGACCTCGACACCGTCGACGAGGTCATCTCCTTCCACGACAGCTACCAGATCCAGCTGGACCTGCTGCGCGCCGAGCTCGGTCTGACCGCGCGCAGCATCGACGCCCTGCTGTGCCTGTCCGACAAGACCCGGTTCAAGGCGCACCCGGCGGTCCGCGACCACATCACCCGGCACGTCGAACTCGACCCGTCGCTGAAGGCGCCCGCGGCCCTGGAGGTCGTCGGGGCGGCCGGGCTCTCCTTCCCGATCGTGCTCAAGCCCTCGAACGGCTTCTACAGCGCCGGCGTGGTCAAGGTGGACACCCCCGCCGAGTTCGCCAAGGCCTTCGTGCAGACCAAGCGGGTCTGCACACTGCTGCGCCAGAGCGCGGGCCAGTCCACGATGCTCGCCGAGGAGTACCTCGACGGCAACGAGTACGCCGTGGACGGCATGGTGAGCGAGGGCCGAGTGCTCGCGCTCCAGGTGCACCGCAAGCTGCCGCCCCTGGTCGGCCCGCTCTTCCACGAGGTCGCCTATCTCACCGAGCCCTTCGACCCCGAACTCGGCGTGGACTTCCAGGCGATGCTGGAGAGCATCGTGCCCGCCGTGGGCCTGGACAACTCGCCCTTCCACGCCGAGTTCCGCTTCGACGGCCAGGGCAACCTGCGCATCCTCGAACTGGCCCCCCGCCTCTGCGGCGGTGGCACCACCACCTTCCAGCAGCTGCGCATCTGCACCGGTCTTGACGCCTACGCGCTCCTGCACCAGCTGGGCCGCGGGCCGATCGCGCCCGAGCCCACGCACCACCGGGTGGCGTTGGAGTTCGACGCCCCCATCGAGGACAGCGGTTTCCTGCGTGACACCGCGCGGGCCGTCGAGGTGTGCGAGAAGAACGACGTCACCACCGTCCACCTCCACAAGCAGGACGGCGATTTCGTCCTCGCCCCGCCGCTCAACTTCGAGACCGTCCTGACCGCCTACTTCGCCCGCGACACCCGCGAAGAGGCCGAGGCCCTCCTGGCCGTCCTGATCAGCGAGTGCACCATCGAAACCGAAAAGGAAAAGCAGTCATGAGGCCCGAGATCAAGCGCGCCCAGACGGTCATCCCCATGGGGACCAGCTCCCCGCTGCGGGCCTGCCGCAACGTCAAGGCCGAGCCGCTGGTCGTGGCCGAGGCCCGCGGCCCGTACCTGTACGACGTCGACGGCAACCGCTACGTGGACTTCATGTGCGGCTTCGGCCCGCTGATCCTCGGCCACGCGCCGGAGACCGTCAGCAAGGCCATCGCCGACCAGGCCGCGAACGGCACGCTCTTCGGAACGTACTGCCCGCAGGAGATCGAGCTCGCCGAGCGCATCACCGCGACCGCCGACCACCTCGACCAGCTCCGCTTCGTGTGCAGCGGCACCGAGGCGGTCATGTCCACGCTGCGCCTGGCCCGCGCGTACACCGGCCGTACCCGCATCATGCGGTTCAACGGCGGGTATCACGGCCACTTCGACCTGGTCCAGAACAAGGGCGAGGCGAAGATGCGCGACGCCGGTCTCGACCCGGTCGCCATGCGTTCCAACCTCTTCGCGGACTACAACGACGCGGAGGGCGTGCGCCGGCTCTTCGCCGAGAACCCGGGCGAGATCGCGGCCGTCGTCATCGAACCCATCGCCTGCAACATGTCGCTCGTGCTGCCGGAGCCGGGCTTCCTCCAGGAACTGCGCGACATCTGCACCCGTGAGGGCGCGGTGCTCATCTTCGACGAGGTGATCACCGGTTTCCGACTGACCTACGGCCCCGCGAGCAACCTGCTGGGCGTCTCCCCCGACCTCACCGCCTTCGGCAAGATCATCGGCGGTGGCACCCCCGTGGGCGCCTTCGGCGGTCGCGCCGACATCATGCGGCTGCTGGACGAGGAGCGCGTACTCCAGGGCGGCACCCTCGCGGGCAACCCGCTGACCATGGCCGCCGGCCTGGCGACCCTGGCGGAGCTCGCCCGGCCGGGCTTCTACGAGGAACTGGAGCGCAAGGGCGCGCTGCTCGAAGCGGCCGTCGAGCGCCACCGCGTGGCAAACGGCCTGGACTTCAGCTTCGTCCGGACCGGTTCGATCTTCGCATTGATCTTCGTTCCCCACGGCACGCCGATCCGCCGCAAGCAGGACGTCGCCCGCCAGGAACAGGAGCCGTTCATCACCCTGTACGCCGGAATGCGCGAGGCCGGATACCACCTGGCTCCGGACATCGAGGAGCCGATGTACGTCAGCGCGGTCACGACCGACGAGGACCTGGAGGACTTCGCCGCCCGGATCGGCACGATCCTCGCGGCGGGACCGCAGGCGTAAGCGGTCGTCTTCCGGGTGGAGCCCGGGGCGGCCCCATCCGGAAGACCCACCTCACCGTCCCCATCCGACCAGGCCACCGCGCCCGCCCCCGCGACAGGACAGCCATGCCCATGCAGGACAGGAACCTCCCGCTACTCCCCGCCCAAGAGGGTGTTCTGTTCACCGAACAGACCCATGACAGCCCGGGCACGCACAACGTGGCGCTGGCCCTGGAACTGAGCGGCCCGCTCGACCGGACCGCTCTGCACTCCGCCCTGAGCGCGCTCGTGGAACGTCACGAGGCCCTGCGGGTGAGCCTGCGGGAGGAGAACGGCGGGCACGTCCAGTGCGTGGCGGCCGAGGTCTCGCTCGACCTGCGGACGGTGGAACTCGACGTGACGGACGAGGAGTCCGCGCGGCGGCTGCTCGACGCCCACTTCACCGCCGCGCAGGACGAACCGTTCGACCTCGACCGGGCGCCCCTCCTGCGGGCCACGCTGCTGCGCCTGGCCGAGGAGCGGCACGTGCTGCTGCTCGTCGTGCACCACAGCGTGGCCGACGGGGCGTCCATGGAGGTCCTCGCAGGCGAGTTCGAGGCACTGTACGAGGCGCTCGTCGAGGAGCGGCCCGACCCGCTGACGACGCTGCCCCTCGGCTACACCGAGTTCATCGACGCGTGGACGGGCGGGGGCGCCTCGGCCAAGCGGCTGGAGCGTGCGATCGAGCACTGGAAGACGGAACTGGCCGGGGCCCCGGCCACCCTCGACCTGCCCCGGGCGCTCCTGGCCGGCACGACGCGCCGCCAGGCGGCGACCGTCCGCCAGGACGTCCCCCGTCCCGTGGTCGCGCGACTGCGGGCCCTGGCCGCGGAGCAGGGCAGCTCGCTCTTCCCGGTGCTCGCCTCGGGGGCGTTCGCGCTGTTCATGCGCTACACCGGTGAACGGGACCTGGTGCTCGGCGTGCCCATGTCCAGCCGGCTCCAGCCCGGCTCCGAGCGTCTCGTCGGGCTCACCGTCAACACCATGCCCCTGCGCGTGCGGTGTGCCGAGGGCGACCCGACGTTCCTCGACCTGCTGGGGCAGGTGCGGGCCAAGACGCTCCAGGGCCTGCGCCACCAGCACCTGTCGTTCAGCCATCTGGTGCGCACGCTGAACCCGCCCCGCAGCTTCGGCCGACAGCCGGTCTTCCAGATCGGCCTCAACCACGGTGTCGCCTCGCCCGCCCCGGTGCCGCGCGCCGGACTGCGCGTCGAACGGCTGCCCGTCGCCAACGCCACGTCCGCGTTCGAGCTGATGGTCACCTTCATGGAGGACGGCGAGGACGCCTGGGTCTACCTTGAGTACGACGTCGAGCGCTTCGACGCGGAGGCCGTCGCGGATCTCGGCGACCACCTGGTGCGGCTGCTCGACGGAGCCTCGGTGGACCCCCTGCGTCCCGTCACCGAGCTGGACATCATGGGCGAGCGGGAACTCGCCCGCACCCTGGAGGACTGGAACGACACGGCGGCCCCGCTCCCCTCGACCGGTATCGTCGGCCTCTTCGCCGAGCAGGTACGGCTCCGGGGGGACGCACCGGCCGTGGTGCACCGTGAAACGACCCTCTCCTACCGCGAACTCGACGAGCGCGCGGGTCGGCTGGCCCGGGCACTGGCCGATCGGGGCGTGGGCGACGGCGATTTCGTCGGCGTCTCGCTTCCCCGCTCGGAGAAGATGATCGTCGCGGTGCTGGCCGTGCTCAAGGCGGGTGCCGCCTACGTGCCGCTGGACCCGGCATATCCGAGTGAGCGGCTGGCCTTCATGCTGGAGGACTCCGCGCCCGCGCTGGTGATCAGCGACTCCGCCACCGCGGTGGGACTGCCCGCCCACCCGCAGGCACCGGTGCTGCGGCTGGACGACCCGCAGCTGGAGGCGGAGCTCGGACGGGCGGCGGACGGCGCGTTCCACGTCCCGGAGTCGCCTTCCCGTACCGCCTACGTCATCTACACCTCGGGGTCGACGGGGCGCCCCAAGGGCGTCGTCGTCAGCCACGCCAACGTGGGCAACCTCGCCGCCTGGGCCCACGAGACCTTCGGCGCGGGCATGGGTCGGGTCCTGGCCTCGACCTCCCTCAACTTCGACGTCTCCGTGTTCGAGATCTTCGGCGCGCTGCTGTCCGGAGGCAGCATCGAGATCGTCCGTGACCTGCTGGAGCTGAGCGAGCGGGGCAGCTGGGAGGGGACCCTCGTCAGCGGTGTCCCCTCAGTGCTGGCCCGTCTCGTGACGGACGGCGGACTGCGGGTGCGGGCGGACTACCTGGTGCTGGCCGGCGAGGCCCTGCCGCCGCACGTGGCCGGCCTGCTCAGGACGGCCGTTCCCGACGCCACGCTGGTCAACGCGTACGGTCCGACCGAGGCGACCGTCTATGCCGCCGCCTCCGACGCCGCCCCGACGACGCGCGAGGCCCCGCCGATCGGCCGCCCGCTGCGCAACACCCGGCTGTATGTCCTGGATGGCCGACTGCGGCCGGTGCCCGTCGGGGTCACGGGCGAGCTCTACATCGCGGGCGAGGGACTGGCCCGCGGCTACCTGGACCGCCCCGCCCTCACGGCGTCCCGTTTCGTCGCCGACCCCTTCGGCCCCGACGGCGCCCGCATGTACCGCTCCGGTGACCTCGTCCGGTGGCGGGCCGACGGGCAGCTGGACTTCGTCGGCCGCGTCGACGACCAGGTCAAGCTGCGCGGTTTCCGGCTGGAACTCGGCGAGGTCGAGTCCGCGCTCGCCCGCCGGCCGGAGGTGGCGCAGACCGCCGCCGTGGTCCACGAGGACGAGACCGGAGAGCGCCGGCTGGTCGGTTACGTCACGCCTGCTCCCGGCGCCGACGAGCCGGACGGCGGCCGGATCCGGGCCTCCGTCGCGAAGTTCCTGCCGGAGTACATGGTTCCGGACCTGGTGACAGTGCTGGACACACTGCCGCTCTCGCCCAGCGGCAAGCTCGACCGCGGCCGGCTCCCCCGTCCGCGTTTCACGGCCGCCGCCGGGTCACGCGTCCCCGAATCGCGTCAGGAGGCGGAGATCGCCAGCCTGTTCGCCGAAGCCCTGGGGCTGCCCCGGGTGGGCGCGTCCGACAGCTTCTTCGACCTCGGCGGGCACTCCCTTCTGGCCATCAGGCTGGTCGCCCGGATCAGCGAGGTCCTCGGAGCGTCCGTGACCGTCCGCGACCTGTTCGAGACGCCGACCGTCGCCGGCCTGGCCGACCGCCTCGGCCGGGCCGAACAGGGCAACGACTTCGACGTGCTCCTGCCGCTGCGCCCCGAGGGCTCCCAGCCGCCGCTGTTCTGCGTCCACCCCGGCTTCGGGCTCGGCTGGGCCTACGCCGCCCTGCTCCGCCACCTCGGCCCCGACCAGCCGGTGTACGCGCTCCAGGCCCGCGGCATCGTCCCCGGTGAGGAACTCCCCGAGACCCTCGACGAACTCGTCGACGACTACCTGGTCCAGATCCGGACGGTGCGCCCGCACGGCCCCTACCGGTTCCTCGGCTGGTCGTTCGGCGGGCTGGTGGCGCACGCGCTGGCCACCCGGCTCCAGCGGGACGGCGAGAGCGTCGAGATGCTGGCCATGCTCGACACCGTCATGGTCGACGAGGAAGAGAGTTCCGGCCCCTGGGAGTACGACCTCGAACATGAGCAGCTCGTCATCCACGAGATCGCCGCGGTCCGCCAGGTCGTCCCGGACGACGAATGCCTCATCCACGTCGTGCGCAACCTCATCCGGCTGCGCCGTGAATTCGACCCGCAGCCGTACGAGGGAGACCTCCTGTTCTTCACCGCGGCCGAGGAACCCGATCGTGACGCGGCCATCGCCCAATCGTGGATGCCCCACGTAGCCGGCCGCACGGTGGAACAGCTCGTCGACTGCGCGCACCTGAACATGCTGACCGTCCATCCCGCCGAGGTGATCGGCAGGCGGCTGGCCAAGGAACTGGCCCTGCTCGGCCGCCCCGAGGAGGCCCTGTGAACAGCCCGTTCGACGACACCGCGGAGGGCGGGCTCGTGCTCCGCAACGACCGGGGCGAGTACTCCGTCTGGCCGGCGGACATCACGCCGCCGGCCGGTTGGCGGACCGTCCTGGCGGCCGACGAGCGCCGCGCGTGCCTGGACCACATCGACACGCACTGGCGCACCGAGCGCCGCGGCGCTCCTCCGCGCGCCGAGCAGACCGACCGCGCCGCCAAGTGACCCGAGCCGTGAGGTTCCCGTACCCGAAGGACGACTCCATGCCACGTACTGCCCTGGTGTTCGGCGGCAACCGAGGCATCGGTCTCGCGATCGCACGCCACCTGGCCGACCGCGGCGACAAGGTCGCGGTCACCTACCGCACCGGTGAACCGCCGGAAGGACTGTTCGGCGTACGGTGCGACGTCACCGACCCCGAGCAGATCACGGCCGCCTTCGCCGAGGTGAAGGCCGCACTCGGTCCCGTGGAGGTGCTCGTGGTCAACGCGGGCATCACGCGTGACCGGCCGCTGTTCACCATGACCCAGGACGATTTCGAGGTCGTCCTGCGTACCAACCTCACCGGCGCGTTCCTGGCCACGAAACTGGCCTCCCGGGGCATGATGCGCGGCCGCTGGGGGCGGATTGTGCTGATCTCCTCGGCCGTCGCGTTGTCCGGCGCCGTGGGACAGACGAACTACGCGGCATCCAAGGCCGGGCTGATCGGTCTCGCCCGTTCGCTGGCCCTGGAGGTGGCCGGCCACGGCATCACGGTGAACACGGTCGCGCCGGGCTTCACCGACACGGACATGGTCTCGGCCATCCCGGAGGACCGCCGTGCCGTCCTGCTCGCGCAGGTTCCCGTAGGACGGATGGCCGACCCCTCCGAGGTGGCGGCGGCCGTCGGCTACCTCACCGGGGAGGACGCCGGCTACGTCACCGGCGCCGTGCTCCCCGTGGACGGCGGAGTGGCCATGGGCCACTGACACGGGACCGGAAGGATCCGCCGTCGGGGCGGCGGACGGGCACGGAAGCAAGGCGGGGGAATGCACGTAGGACGGGAAGGGCCCGCGGCCGGCGGGTCGGGAGCGGGCGGGGAACCGGCGGGGCCGCTGGTGGTGGTCCGCCGGAGCGCGGAACTGCTGCGCAGTGCCCCTTCGATACCACTGACCCGACAGGAGCGGGGTCGGCTGGAACGGCTGACGTCCCCCGGAGCGCGTCAGGACTTCGTCGCGGCGCACGTCCTGGTGCGTCTGTGCGCCGCCCGGTTCATCGGCGTCCCGGCGCAGACCCTGGTGGTCCGTCAGGAGTGCGCGCAGTGCGCGGCCGACGACCACGGCAAACCGTTCCTGCCGGACCACCCCGACGTGGGGATCAGCCTCTCCCACACGCGGGGCGCCGTCGCCGCGGCCGCTGGCCGGGGCGAGGTGGGCGTGGACGTGGAGGAGACAGCCGGCGCCAGCTTCACGCCTGCGATCGCGCGCCGCGTGCTCAGCGCACGCGAACTGGAGACGGTCCTGGACTCCGACGATCCCCCATGGACCTTCCTGCGCTACTGGGTGCGCAAGGAGGCCCTGGTCAAAGTCGGGGCCACAGCGCTGGGCAGGTTGCGCGACAGCGACCTCACCGGCACGGACCCGACCCCCGATACCGGCCTCGACCGCAGCCGCGGCTCCGTCCTCGCCGGTGCCGGTGCAGCGGCCGCTGCCGACGTCTTCGACGCGTTCCCCGAGAGGTGCGGGGGCCGGTACTTCCTCGAATGGGCCGCCCCCGACCGCACCCTGCTGGCCGCCGCCGTCGGCCGCACCCCGCCCGTGCTCCTCTCCGACCGGTACACCGACGCGGACCACGAGTCCGCGCCCGGCCCGGGACCCTCGACGTCACCACGTCATCACGCAACCCTCCGACCGCCCTCACCTGGGAAGTTGAACTCATGCCCGACAACCAGCACGCCGACCGGACCTCCCGTACACGCACGGCGGTGCCGCGCCGATTCCTGATGTGCCGGCCGAGCCACTTCGAGGTCTCCTACTCCATCAACCCCTGGATGCACCCGGAGAAACCCGTGGACAACTCGCTGGCGGTGAGCCAGTGGGAGGGCCTGCGGGACCTGTACCGCGAACTGGGCCACACGGTCGTGGAGATAGATCCGCTCCCCGGACTTCCCGACATGGTGTTCGCGGCCAACGGTGCCACCGTCGTCGACGGCAAGGTGTTCGGCGCGCGCTTCCGGCACGCCGAGCGCACCGCCGAGGGTCCGGCGTACCTGTCCTGGTTCCAGCAGCAGGGGTACGAGGACATCCTGTGGCCCGAGTTCATCAACGAGGGCGAGGGCGACATCCTCACCGTGGGGCGCCGCCTGCTGGCCGGCACCGGCTTCCGCACCGACCCCCGTTCGCACTTCGAGGCACAGGAGTTCTTCGGCCTGCCGGTCACCTCCCTGAAGCTGGTGAACCCGGACTACTACCACCTGGACACCGCCATCGCCGTGCTCTCCGACGACGAGGTGATGTACTACCCGCCGGCCTTCTCGGAGGGCAGCCGGTCGGTGCTCCGCGAGATGTTCCCGGACGCCATCCTGGCGACCGACGAGGACGCCGCGGTGTTCGGCCTGAACGCGCTCTCCGACGGGCTCCACGTGCTGCTCCCCAAGGCGGCCACCGGCCTGCAGGCCCGCCTGCGGGAGCGCGGCTTCGAGCCGATCGGCGTGGACCTGGCGGAGCTCCTCAAGGCGGGCGGCAGTGTGAAGTGCTGCACGCTGGAGCTGCGGACCCGATGACACAGGAGACGCACGGCGCGCAGAGCCGCATCCTTGAGCGGTACGACACCACCGCGGTCAACTGTCTGACGGGCGGGTACTCCGCGCTCGCGACCGTACTGGGCCGCCCCGTCGCCGAACAGGCGATATTCGAGCGGGGGAACGGCTACCTGTTCCAAGCCGGGCTGGACGAGGGCGGCTACCCCGAGTACATCTTCCCGGTCGAGGAAGCCGGCGCGCTCGGCATGACGCGGTCCGGCTTCAAGGTGCACACCATCCCGATCGAACCCGCGGCCATGGGCGACCAACTCGTCCGGTTGTTGGCGGAGTTCAAGGGCGTGGTGGTGTGGGTGAACACGGCCCACCTCGGCTACGCGGACGTGTACACCGGGAACGCGCCCTACCTGCACGCCGTGCTGATCGAGGGGGTCTCCGAGGACCTCCGGCATGTGGACGTGCTGGACACGCTGGTCGTCGGCCCCAAGCCGTTCAGCTGCCGGGCCCGTCTGTCCATCGAGGACCTGGTCCGCGCGACGACCGACCACATCAGGACCGAGTCCCACGACGGGATGGGCTTCTTCTACGCGGCCACCGACACCCTGGCGGCGGCCGGCCCGGGTGAGGGGGCGGGCGACGGCGCGCTGGACGGCGTGCTGGCCGAACAGGCTCGGCGGTTCTTCGCCGAGGAACGGTTCCGCGGCGCGATCAACCGCTACCGGGACCTGTCCGCCGCCTGCTTCGCGGGCACCCGGGAACAGGCCGCGATCGGCGCCCGCCGCCTGTTCCACCACAGTTCGGTCCTGTACGCGGTGCCCAGCCTCGTCCTGATGGGCCGTTCCCTCGCGGACGCGGGAGCCGGTGAGGATACGACGGCCCTCCACGAGGAGGCCATGCGCCACTGGCAGGCCATGGGCGTCCTCGCCCTGCGCTACGAGGCCACTGCCGCGCCGTCCGTCCTGGGCCGCATCAACGAGCGGTTCGCCCGGCTCGACGAGGTCACGGTCCGACTCTGGGAATCCCTCATCGGCCGCTGACCCCGCCCGCCCCGCGGGCCGGGCGATCGGGCTGGACGCGCGGTCCCACGTCACCAAGACGACCGCGCGTCCCGCCCGCCCGCCCCCCTCCCGGGCCGACGTCCCACAAAGGGGCATGGAACTGGCGACCTCGCGTCATCGGGGGTCGCGCATTCCGCACTTCCCGAGGGCCGGTGGTCACCGCCCGCGGGAGGCCGGAACCGGCAGCTTCACCGGGAAGCGGTATCCGACGAACACGGTGTCCAGCAGCCCTTCCCCAGCCTCATCCAGAAGGGGACATCACCTCGCGAACCGCCCCCCTCAGGCGACCTTGACCCACTTCGCGACGGAGGGGACGCCGTCGGTGTCGGTGACGAAGAGCATGTACCAGCCGGGCGGCACCAGCGTGGCGTCGTCCGGCACGCTCACACTCACCTCGCCCTCCCCCTTCTTCAGCCCCAGCGCGATGGAGCGCTGCTCCACGTCCGTCGTGTGCGTGACCGCGCTCGGCCGCATCAGCCGGGCCGTCGCGATCCGGTCCGCGTCGGCGCTCTCGAAGGTGATCGTCGCGCCGCGCTCGGCGTCCTGCGGGCCGTCCCCGATCACCGGGCGCCTGTCCTTGCCCCGGTGCAGGGCGGGCGGGGTGTAGACCTCCACGCGCTGCTCGAACTTGCCGAGCTTCGTGTTGTCCTTGTCGCCGTAGAGCGAGTCGGAACCGAAGGTCACCACTCTCCCGTCGGGCAGCAGCAGCGCCTCGGAGTGGTAGTTGCGGCCCACCGTCGGCTCGGCCGCCTCCTTGAAGGAGTTGGTCTTCGGGTCATAGGTCTGCGCCTTGAGGATGTTGCTTGCCCCGCGGCCCCGGTAGTCCTTCGAGCCGCCGCTGGTGAAGACGGTGTCGTCCGGCATGATCACGCTGTTCAGATAGCGCGTGCCCTGCGGCAGATCGGGGCCGGGGCGGAAGGCCGGACTGTCCTCCTTGAGGTCGATGACGGCCGTGCGGGCGGTGGACTTCTTGGACTCCCCGACCCCGCCGCCGCCCAGCACCATCACCTTCTGGTCCTGCACGGGCGGCAGCATCAGCGAGGCGGCCGTCTCCAGCTCGTCGGTGTCGGTCAGCCCGGGGACCTTGGTGAAGGTGTTCTTCTTCAGGTCCCAGATCCCGGGCTCGCGCCCCTTGTCGGCCGGGCCGTAACCGGCGTTCGCCCCCGGGTAGAAGAGCTTGCCGCCCTTGGTGAGGAAGAGCGCCGGGTAGGTCGGGAAGTACTGGAACGGGCCCTTGGACCACTTCTTGGTCTTCGGGTCGTAGATCTCGTTGTCGCCCGGCAGGATCTCACCGACGTCATCGAGCCCGGAGACGGCCAGCACCCTGCCGTCCTCCAGGCCGACCAGCGTGGGATACCAGCGGGCCTCCTTCATCGGGTCGACCCGGATGTACTTCTCGGCCGTCGGGTCGAACTCGTAGGCGGCCCGGATTCCCTGGAAGTCCTGCTTGTCCATGGTGATCTTCTCGGCGAGCCCGTACGAGTTGTCGGCATCCTTGCCCTTCAGGCCGACGATCTCGTACTGCGCGGCGTCGGTCGTCACCGACTCGGGGCCGTCCTTCACCGCCTCGACGAAGACCCGCTGTTCCGCCGCGGTCACCTTGGTCTTCCACGGCTTCATCTGGCCGTTCTTGAAGTACGTGACCTCGAACTCGCGCTTGGCCTTGGGGACGGTGACGTCGAACTTGGCGACGTACTCGACGCCGGAGGGCGAGCGGAAGACCGTGCCCTTCTTCAGCTTCAGGGGCTTGTCCGGGTTCTCGTTCTTGACCCGCATGCCGCCCCCGGCCCGCTGCACCTTGTCGTCGAGCACCTCGTAGCGGGCGGTGCCGCCCGCGATCAGGAGGCGCCCGTCGGGCAGCTGGGCGTGGCCGCCGCAGAAGAAGTCCTCGGGGGTGGGGATCTTCTGGAAGGTGTTCTCGGCCGGGTCCCACAGCACCGTGTCGAAGGTGCCCTCGTCGAAGTGCTTCTGGTCGTTGCCGGAGCCCGCGACGATCAGCACCTTCCCGGTGTGCAGGAGCGCCGCGTGGATCGCGTTGGTGCGGTACTCCTTCGGGATGTCCACCAGCTTCCAGGAGCCGTACTCCGCCTTGTACGCCGGCTGGTCGATCTTGTACGCGTGGTACCTGTCCTCGGCGAAGGAGAGTGCGGCGGGGGCGTTGAGCCCCGCGAGCAGCACCACGGCGCCGCCGCCCAGGAGTGTCTTCTTCATCTTCTTCGAGGGCCGGTAGGCCATGGCTCAGTTCCCTCCTGCGGTGGTGGTGGCGGTGGTGCCCGCCGTCGCGGTGGTGGTGGTGGTGGTCGCCGACGGGGCCGGCGCGGTGGTGACGTAGGTGGGTTCGGGCAGCGGGGGCGCCGGGGCGAGGACCCCGCTCGGGGCCGCGGCACGCTTGTCCTGCCAGTTGGTCCAGGCCCACACGGCGACCGGGGCGAGGGATATCGCCAGGCCCAGCGTGGCCCAGGTCCGCATCGCCACATGGGTGTGGTCGAGGTAGACCGACGCGGCGAGCGAGGACAGCAGGACCGCGGCCCAGAAGAGGTGGATACGGAAGGTGAGCAGCCGGTCCGGGGAGGTCTGGCCGCCCTTGGGCGTGACGACGAACCGTCCGTCGGTGCGCAGGACGGCGGAGCCCAGCGACTTCAGGTAGATCGGCGCCGAGAGCGCGGACATGGCCATGCCGGCGAGTCCGCCGGAGCCCTCGGGTTCGTGCGGCGAGACGTTGTGGCGGCGGTTCCAGAGGTAGAGGCCGATCTGGAGGGCGGCGGCGTCGCTGTAGAGCATCAGCCAGATGGAGGCGGCGACCTGGGTGCCGGACGCCCCGAACCAGAGGAACAGCACACAGCTCAGCACGCCGAGCAGCCAGTTGACGGCGGTCATCGGGTAGTAGACGAGCATCAGCGAGTAGCTGAACAGGCGGCCGGGCGGGACCCGGAACAGCGCCTTGCCGTACTGCTTGAAGAGCGTCTCGTACGTCCCCCTCGACCAGCGCAGCTGCTGGGTGAAGAAGTCCGTCCAGGAGGAGGGCCCCTCGCCGACGGCCAGCACGTCGGGGGTGTATACCGAACGCCAGTAGCGCCCGGTGAGGGGGTTGCGGCGGCGGTGGATCTCGAAGCCGGTCGCCATGTCCTCGGTGATCGAGTCGTACAGACCGCCGACCTGGCGCAGCGCGGCGATGCGGACGACGTTGTTGGTGCCGACGAACATCGGGGCGCCGTAGCGGTTGCCCGCGCGCTGGATGAGCGCGTGGAAGAGGAACTGCTGCGACTCGGCGGCCTTGGTGACGGCCATGTCGTAGTTCCCGTAGACCTGCGGTCCGACGACGAAGGCGACGTCCGGGTCGCGGAAGTAGCCCATCATCCGTTCCAGGAAGTTGGGCATCGGCACGTGGTCGGTGTCGACGGAGGCGAAGAAGTCGTAGTCGCCGCCGTGCAGGGCGATCCAGGCGTTGTAGTTGCCGTGCTTCGTCTTCGCCTTGTGGACGCCCTTCTCCCGGTTCCACTCGGGGACCCCGCGCCGGGTGAAGTGGTGCACGCCCAGCTCCGCGCAGAGCATCCGGGCCCCGGGGTCGTCGCCCTCGTCGAGCAGCCAGACGTCCAGCGGGCCGGAGTGCGTCAGGCGTACGGCCCCCTTGAGGGTGGCGCGGACCATGGAGAGCGGTTCCTTGCCGGGGACGTACGTGGTGAGGAAGGCGACGCGGGTGCCGGGCTCGGGCGTCACCGGAACCGGGTCCCGGGCGACCAGCGTGGCGTGCGCGATGGAGACCACGTTGACCAGCATGAAGATCTCGATCAGGCCGATCGACACCAGCATCACGGTGTCCGCGACGACGAGCCAGCGCTCCCCGTTCTCGCGCTCGGTCCAGTGCGTGGGCCAGACCAGGTAGAGCAGCAGGATGCCGGTGAGCACCGGGGCGAGGGTCATCAGCAGGACGGCCCTTATTCGGTGCTTCTCCGTCGAGAGCAGGCTCTTGTACCGCACGCGGTATCCCGTCGGGTCCGGCTCGGTGAGCGGACCCGCGAGCCGGCTGTAGGTGTCGTAGTCGTAGCCCTCCGACCGCACCGTGCCTCCCACTGTCGAACGGGTTGATATCCCCACAGAAGGCGACGGCTAACGGCGTGTCGACTTGGCAGGTCCGAGTGAGCGGTTTTTGATCCGGCACCGGAAAAGCCCCCGGCCGTGTGGTTCCGGGGGCTTATCGGGTGAACGCGGGGCGTGGTCGCGCGGACGGCGCGTCAGGGGGCGAGATGGCGCTCCACGGTCTCGACCTTCGAGGTCAGACCGTCGGTGACACCGGGCCTGATGTCGGCCTTCAGTACCAGGGAGACGCGTCCCGCGCGGGCTTCGACGGCGGCGACGGCGCGCTTGACGACGTCCATGACCTCGTCCCACTCCCCCTCGATGGAGGTGAACATCGCGTCGGTGCGGTTGGGCAGTCCGGACTCGCGGACGACCCGAACGGCGTCGGCGACGTACTCGCCGACATCCTCACCGACGCCCAGCGGGGAGACCGAGAACGCGACGATCATGCGCTGACCGTGCCCTCGCGGCGGGCGCGGGCGGCGATGACGCCGTCGGCCTCGTAACCCTTGAGGAGCTTGTCGCCGTAGAGGCCGCCGAAGGGGATCAGGGACAGGACGAAGAAGAGGGCGACGCGCTTGAGCGGCCACTTGGCCTTCATCCAGACGTCGAGCAGGAACACGGCGTAGACCACGAAGAGGATGCCGTGGATGAGGCCGAGCGGCATCATCAGGAAGTCGATGTCCGAGACCCGGCTGAGGATCGAGCCGAAGAGGATCAGGGCGGGGAAGGACAGCGCCTCGGGAATCGAGATGAGGCGCAGCCGGTGCAGGGCGGAAGCGGTCTTGATGTCCACAGGGGCACCTTCGGTGGGAGGGGGTCGTGGGCGGGAGGGGCCGTACGGGCTTGTGAACGCGGGCACAAGCCGCTCCCCATTGTGGCATCGCGCCGGTGGGCCCCGGCCGCCGGGGCCCACCCCTCCCCCGGCGCGCGTATCGCCGCATATCAGGGCCTGTGCGGGTGTGCATCAGGGGAGCATCAGGGGCGTAACGGTTCCGTGGGGGGTGTCCGGGGCGGTGAGCGGGCGGCTACCTTCGTCGGGTGGCGATGTTTCGACTCCAAGGCAGCAAGACGCTCGCCGTCGATCTGACGGGCGATGCCGTCAAGGCGAAGAACGGCTCGATGGTCGCGTACGACGGCCGGATGACCTTCAAGAAGATGACCGGCGGCGGTGAGGGACTGCGCGGCATGGTGAGCCGCCGTCTCACCGGCGAGCAGATGACCGTGATGGAGGTGTCCGGACAGGGCACCTGCTACTTCGCCGACCGGGCGAGCGAGATCAATCTCGTCGCGCTGCACGGCGAGAAGCTGTACGTGGAGGCGAGCAATCTGCTGGCCACCGACGCCGGACTGCGCACGGGGACGACGTTCACCGGACTGCGCGGCGGGGCGAGCGGCAACGGCCTGTTCACCACCACCGTGGAGGGCACGGGCCAGGCGGCGATCATGTCGGAGGGGAAGGCGGTGCTGCTGCGGGTGTCCCCGCAGTATCCGCTGATGGTCGACCCCGGCGCGTACATCGCCCATCAGGGCGATCTGCGCCAGCAGCTCCAGAGCGGGGTGAACTTCCGGACGCTGATGGGCGAGGGTTCGGGCGAGGCGTTCCAGATGCGCTTCGAGGGCGACGGCCTGGTCTACGTACAGCCGAGCGAGCGCAACACGGTCGGGGGCGATGTCTGATGCCGTTCCGGGAGATCAACTCCAAGATGGTCGAGGCCACGGTGGCCCCGGGCCAGAAGCTGTTCAGCCAGCGCGGTGCGATGCTGGCCTACCGGGGCGAGGTGTCGTTCACCCCGAACATCCAGGGCGGCCAGGGCGGCTTCGCCTCGATGATCGGCCGCCGGGTGGCGGGCGAGGCGACACCGCTGATGACGGTCGAGGGCTCGGGCACGGTGATGTTCGGCCACGGCGGCCACCACATCCAGGTGATCAACCTGTCCGGCGACACCCTCTACGTGGAGGCCGACCGCCTCCTCGCCTTCGACGGCTCCCTCCAGCAGGGCACGATGTTCATGGGCTCGCAGGGCGGCGTGATGGGCATGGTCCGCGGCCAGGTGACCGGCCAGGGCCTGTTCACGACGACGCTCAAGGGCCACGGCGCGGTCGCCGTGATGGCCCACGGCGGGGTGATCGAGCTGCCGATCACCCCGGGCCGGGACATCCACGTCGACCCGCAGGCGTACGTCGCCCACCACGGGGAGGTCCGCAACAAGCTGTCCACGGCGGTGGGCTGGCGGGACATGGTGGGGCGGGGGTCCGGCGAGGCGTTCCAGCTGGAGCTGAGCGGGAGCGGCGCGGTGTACGTCCAGGCATCCGAGGAGAAGCTGTGAGCACGCCCGTGGTCTTCGATCCGATGACGCTGCCGTCAAACGACAACGTCAACGCCTACACCTTCTGCGTGGAGCTCAAGGGGAGCCGGTGGTTCCTGCAGAAGGGCAAGATGATCGCCTACTACGGGCAGATCGAGTTCGACGGCATCGGGCACGGCCGGTTCGAGCGCCTGGTGCGCTCCAGCTTCCATTCACCGCTGCACGCGAGCGACTGGGTGGTGGCCGAGGGCAGCGGGAAGATGCTGCTCGCCGACCGGGCGTTCGATGTGAACTCCTTCGACCTGGACGACGGGAACCTGACGATCCGCTCGGGGAACCTGCTGGCGTACGAGCCGGAGCTCGCGCTGAAGCAGTCGATCGTGCCGGGGTTCGTGACGCTGATCGGTACGGGGAAGTTCGTGGCCGCGTCGAACGGCCCGGTGGTGTTCATGGAGCCGCCGCTGCGGGTCGACCCGCAGGCGCTGGTGGGCTGGGCCGACTGCCCTTCGCCCTGCCACCACTACGACCACGGTTACATGACGGGCGTGATGGGCGGAATCCGGTCATTGACGGGGATCGGCGGGACCTCGGGCGAGGAGCACCAGTTCGAGTTCGTCGGGGCGGGGACGGTGCTGCTGCAATCCAGCGAGGCGCTGATGGCGGAGCAGGCCACGGGCGCACCGCCGGAAGCGCCGGGCGTTCCCGGTGGCGGGGGTCAACCCGGGTCCGGACCGCGCATGCCCGGCCAGCTGGGGGACCTCCAGCGTCGCTTCGGTTTGTGAGCGGTAGTCTGCGGAGTGTGACATCGAACGCCTGCGCCCAACCGTCGGTGCTTGCCGACGCCTCGTGGGCACTCCGGCGGACCGGGGGCGCCGGTCGTCACACGTCCTCATTTCGTCCGTCTTTCAACTTCTTAGGTAGAATCCATATATGGAGACCGAGACGGCCACCCGCTGGCTGAGCGACACGGAGCAGTGCGCCTGGCGCACCCACCTGGACGTCAGCAGGCTGCTGATGCACCAACTGGAGAAAGACCTCCAGCCGTTCGGCCTGACCATGAACGACTACGAGATCCTGGTCAACCTCTCCGAGTCGGACGACCAGCGGATGCGGATGAGCGACCTCGCCGCCGCCACGCTCCAGTCCAAGAGCCGGCTCTCGCACCAGATCACCCGCATGGAGACCGCGGGGCTCGTGCGGCGTACGCACTGCGAGTCGGACCGCCGCGGACTGTACGCCGTCCTCACCGACCACGGCTCGGAGACCATGCGCAAGGTCGCCCCGCACCATGTCGCCTCGGTACGGCGGCACTTCATGGACCTGCTGCCCCCCGAGGCCCTCGCCGACCTGCACGCGGCCCTGAGCCCGATCGCGGAACACCTGCGCGGCAAGCGCGGCAAGGTGTAGCCGCCCGGGTGCGGGAGCCGGACGCGGCGCCCGGCCCGGTCCTTCAGGCCGGGCGGGGCAGCCACAGCCGGAAGGCCGCGCCCCCCTCCGCCGCCCGGTGGACCGTCAGCGTCCCGCCGTGGCGGGCTGCGACGTCCCGGGCGATGGCGAGGCCCAGGCCCGCGCCGCCGTCGTCCCGGCTGCGGGCGTCGTCGAGCCGGACGAACCGTTCGAAGATCCGCTCGCGCTCGCCCTCGGGAACGCCCGCCCCGTCGTCCCGGACCTCCACCCGCACCCCGTGCCCGTCGGCCGCCACCGACACCACGACCACCTCCTCGGCGTGCCGCTGGGCGTTGTCCAGCAGGTTGCCGACCACCCGGGCCAGCTGCCCCCGCGACCCGTTCACCTCGAACGCCCCGCCTTCGGTCACCTCGACCGTCACCGGGATACGGTCCCCGGTCCGCTGGGACACCTCCTCGCGGACGAGCGCCCCCGCCTCAAGCCGTGCGGCCCCCGGCTTCTCCCCCGCGTCCAGCCGGGCCAGCAGCAGCAGGTCCGCCGCCAGCACCTGAAGCCGTACGGTGTCGGCGACCGCCCCCGGGAGGTCCAGCAGCTCCGGGTGGGCCTCGGCCACCTCCAGCTGGGTGCGCAACGAGGCGATCGGGGACCGCAGCTCGTGCGAGGCGTCCGCGACGAACCCGCGCTGCCGCTCCACCGATGCCTCCAGGACCGTCAGCGTCTCGTTCGTCGTCCGGGCGAGCCGGGCGATCTCGTCGCGCGAATCGGGCTCGGGCACCCGGCGCGCCAGATCCTCGGACGCGGTGATCGCGGCCAGCTCGCGGCGAATGCCCTCGACCGGCCGCAGGGCCCTGCGGGTGACCAGCCAGGTCACCCCGGCGACGACCACCAGCAGCACCGGCAGTCCGGTCAGCATGGCCCCGCGCACCGTGTTCACCGCCTCCTGCTCGGCGGCGAGCGGCGCGCCCGCGTACACCGTGAGGGTGACCCCTTCGGGGGTGGTCGCCTCGACGGCGGCGAAGCGGTAGTCGGCGGTGGTGCGGTCCACGGTGGCGGTGCCGTCGGAGAAGACCGGGTCGCCGGAGGAGACCTCGCCGCGCCCGGGACGGCTGTCGTCGTCATCGTCATCGTCGTCATCGTCGTCGTCATCGGGCGAAGAGGAGGCCCCCGCCGAGGCCGAGGGCATCGGGGTGACGCCCGCCGAGCCCGTACCGGAGATCGCGCGCAGCTCCTCGGACACGAGGACGACCCGGCCCTCCTCGTCGGTGACCTGGACCGGATGGTCCGCCGCGTCGTCCAGGTCCAGTTCGCCGTAGGGCGTGCCCACGGCGAGCTGCCCGGCCGCCTCGCGGGCCGCCACCTCCGCCTGGAGGTCCGCCTGGTCGGTCAGGTTGGCCCGCAGGACGAGGAGGACGGCGAGCCCGGCCGCGACCAGGGCGACGGCGACGACCAGGGTGGCGCCGAGGGCGGCCCTGGCCCGTACGGACCTCACAGCGCCTCCAGCCGGTAACCGGCGCCACGCACCGTACGGATGGAAGCGGCGCCCAGCTTGCGGCGCAGGGTGGAGATGTAGACCTCGACGATGTTCGGGTCGCCGTCGTAGGCGAAGTCCCAGACGTGCTCCAGGATCGCCGCCTTGCTGACCACCTGCCCGGCGCGCAGGGCGAGTTGCTCCAGCACCGCGAACTCCTTGGCGGTGAGGGCGTATTCGTCCTCGCCCCGGTGGACGCGGCGGGCGGCGGTGTCGATGCGGAGGGACCCGACGGTCAGCACGGGCGCGGCCGTTCCGGCCCCGCGGCGGCGCAGCAGGGCTCGCACCCGGGCGACGAGGACGACGTAGCTGAAGGGCTTGGTCAGGTAGTCGTCGGCCCCGGTGTCCAGCCCCTCGGCCTCGTCGTACTCGCCGTCCTTCGCGGTCAGCATGAGGACCGGCACCTCGTGCCCGGCGGCGCGCAGGGCGGCGCAGACCCGGTATCCGTTCATGCCGGGCAGCATGATGTCGAGGATCACCAGGTCGTAGCCGCCCCCGCCCGCCCGGTGCAGCCCTTCGAGCCCGTCGTGCACGACATCCACGGCGAAGCCCTCGGCGGCCAGTCCCCGGGCCAGGGACACCGCGAGACGCTTCTCGTCCTCCACGATCAACAGGCGCATGCGCACAGCCTCGCAAACTCCGCCTGAAGACGGCTTCAGGTGGCTTCAGGCTGCGTTCAGCAAGAGGTCGGCAGTGTGGAACCCGTCGGGCAGCACACCAGCTCCCGACGACCTTCGGGGAGAAACCTCATGAAGCGCAACGCCACCATCGCAGCGATCACCGCGGCCGTCCTGATCGGCGGCACGGCCGCCGCCACCGTCGCCTTCGCGGACGACGACGGCGACCGAACGCCCACCAGGAGCGCAGGCATGGTGAGCACCGCCGACGCTCCCGACGACAGGACGCCGGCCGCCAAGGAATCCGCCCGGATCACCCTCGACCAGGCCGTCGCCGCCGCGCTGAAGAGCGTCCCGGGCACGGTCACCGAGGCCGAGCTGGACGATGACGATGACGATGACGACGGCCGCCGGGGCAACGTCCTGCGCTGGGACGTCGACATCACCGGCAAGGACGGCAAGCAGCACGAACTCCGCGTCGACGCGAAGACCGGCAAGGTCACGGTGGACCGGGATGACGACGACCGGGACAGCCGGGGCGGGGACGCGGACGACCGGAACGACGACCGCGACGACGACTGACGCACCGGCCACCTCGCGGCCGAAGGCCCCGCATCGCTGCTGCGGTGCGGGGCCGTTCCGCGCTGTTTCCAGGCCCGTTCCACAGTGTTCACGGTCGGCGCACCACCCCCGGAAACGCGTTCAAGTCAATCTCCGGCACCATACGAACGCCCTGGTCACGCCACCAGGGAACATGCGGGCGAGGCTGAGCGGAGAACCGCCGCGATCAAGCCGTACCCCGCGTTCCGCGTTAGTCCGCGTCGCTCCCGGATCAAGCATCACCTCGAACATATTCACGATCTACACACAGGTGATGCACCGTGCGCACGCAAGCGCGAAGACTTCTCACGACCACCCTCGCTCTGGCCCTGCTCGCCCTCCCGGGCGCCGCCCCCTCCTGGGCATCGCCCCGGGACCGGCCGCCCGCTGCTCCTCCCTCGGCCACCGCCCCGGCCGCGGAGCGGACGGCCGCGGAGCGGACGGCCGCGGACCTCCCGAAGCCGCCCGTCGCGATGACGCAGGACGAGCGACGCAAGCAGTTACGGCAGAAGCGCCACGAACAATCGCCCCTGCGCGCCTACATCGAACCCCCGGCCGGGAAGCCGTCCACACCGCCCCACGCCCGGCCCACGGAACCCGCGAAGCAGGGCCCGGCAGCCGCGTCCGCCGGCGGAGCGGCCGCACCGCCCGGGGCGCGGGCGACGGGGAACCCGGTCTGGGTCAACGCGTACGCCTCCGCCTACCCGGCCAAGCTGTCCATCGGCGGACAGCTCAAGCTGCCCACCGCCACGGCGTCCTCCTACTCCGGCATGTGGCTGTACGTCGTCGACGAGGCGGGCACCTTCGTCCACCAGCAGGAGATCAAGCGGTCCACCGGCGACCCGACAGGCCGGTACCTGGACAACGGGGCCTGGTGCTACGGATGGTGGGCCTCGAACCCCTACCCTGTCGACCAGTGCTTCTGGTGGAGCGGCAGCGCCCTCGGCGGGCATCTGAAGGACGGCACGAAGTACTACGCCTGGATCTTCCTCACCGGCACGGACGGCACGTCCAGTCCGGGCGGCACCACCTCTCCCCTGGTCGAGGCCTTCTACACCCCCGACATCCCCGGAGCCCAGGCCGGCATCTGCACCTGCTACGCACAGGCGCACCGCGCGGACCCGGTCAACACGGCGACCGGCGTGTTCTTCGAGCGGTTCACCGACGCTTCCCTGGTCGGTCCGGGTGTGCCGCTGGCCCTGGAGCGCACCTACCGTTCCGACTCGGCCGCCACCGGCCTGCTGGGGCGCGGGTGGGCGACACCGTACGACTCGAAGCTGACGATCGCGACGGGGAAGGTGACGTACCGGACGGATGACGGAGCATCGTTCGTCTTCACGCGGAAGAGCGACGGGACGTACACCGCTCCGGCGGGTTCGGCGGCCACGCTCGTCAAGGGCGCCGGCGACTTCACCCTCACCACGCCCGACCGCACCCGGCGGACCTTCTCCGACACCGGTCGGCTCACCTCGCTCGTGGACCGGGCCGGAAAGGGACTGACCCTGACCTACGCCTCCGGCAGGCTCGCCTCCGTCGAGGACGCCTCCGGGCGCACCACGACGTTCACCGTCGGTAGCGACGGCCTGCTGACCGAGGTGGCCCTGCCGGACGCGACATCCGTGACGTACGGCTACACCGGCGGTCTGCTGACCTCGGTGACCGACCAGGCGGGCAAGGCCTCCTCGTACGCCTACGACTCGGGCCGGCGGCTGTCCTCGTACACCGACCCTGCGGGCGGGACGGTCCGCAACGTCTACGACGCCTCCGGCCGGATCACCTCCCAGACCGACCAGAAGGGCAAGGTCACCACCTTCACCCGGGACGGCAGCCGTGAGTCGCACACCACGGCCCCCGACGGGGGCGTGTGGACGGATGTCTACTCCGGCAACGTCCTGATGTCCTCCATCGACCCCTACGGCAAGAGCGTCACCTACGACTACGACCGCGAACTGCGGCCCGTCGCCATCACCGACCAGCGCGGCAACACCACGACGATGACGTACGACGGCGCGGGCCGGATGCTCACCCGGAAGGCGCCGTCGGCCCTCGGCTACGAGGAGAGCTGGACCTACGACGGCGCGGGCAACATCACCGGCCACACCGACGGCCGCGGCAACCGGACGGCGTACGCGTACAACGCGTCGAACCAGCTGACGTCCACGACGGACCCGATGGGCGGTGTCACCCGCTACACCTACACCGCGCTCGGCACCCTCCGGACCGTCACCACCCCGCGCGGGAAGACCACCACCTACGGCTACGACGCGGCGGGCAACCGGACTTCGGTCACCACGCCGCTGGGCAACAGGACGACGTTCACGTACGACGCGGCCGGACGGGTCGCGACCAGGACGGACCCGCGCGGCCATGTCACGGGCGCCGACCCGGCCGCGTACACCACGCGGTACGCCTACGACGGGCGCGGGCTGCTCAGCTCGGCCACCGACCCGCTGGGCCGCACGACACGCTACGAGTACAACGGCGCCGAGCAGTTGACCTCGGCGAAGGACCCGGCGGGCAACACCACCCGCTACGCCTACGACGACGCCGGGAACCTGACCCGGACGACCGACGCGGCAGGCAAGTCCGTCGTCCGCACCTACGACACCGGCGGACGCCTCACCTCGGAGACCGACGCAGTCGGCAACAAGGCCACCTACACCTACGACAAGGTGGGCCGGATACTCACGGCCGTCGCGCCGCGCGGGAACGTCGCCGGGGGCAACCCGGCCGCATACACGACGAGTTACGCCTATGACGCGGCGGGCAACCGTACAAAGGTCACCGACCCCGCGGGCAAGGCCACCACGACCACCTACGACGCGGTCAACCGGGCGCTGGTGGTCACCGACCCGCTGGGGAACACCACCGGGTACGCCTACGACGCCAACGACAACGTCACCAAGGTCACCGACGCGCTCGGGAAGACGGTCACCTCCGCCTACGACAAGAACAACCGGCTGACCGGCACCACGAACCAGCTCGCGAAGACCACGACGTACGCCTACGACGCCGACGGCCATCTGATCGGCCGCACCTCGCCCCTGGGCCACAAGGCGAGCTGGACCTACGACGACGACGGCCGCCGGGCCACCTCCGTCGACCCGCGCGGCAACGCCGCCGGAGCCGCATCCGCCCAGTACGCCACCACCTACGGCTACGACCCGGCGGGCAACCCGATCTCCGTGAAGGACCCGCTCGGCGGCGCGAGCGGCACGACGCTCGACGCGGTCGGAAACGTCACGGGCCGCACTGACGCGGACGGGCGCCGGACCGCGTACGCCTACGACGACCTGGACCGGCTCACCACCATCACCGCGCCCGACGGGGCGGTCACGGCCTACGGCTACGACCCGGTCGGCAACCTGATCCGGCGGACCGACGCCAACGACCACGCGACCGTCTACGGCTACGACGACGCGCGCCGCCTCACCTCGGTCACCGACCCGCTGGACCGGGTGACGAGTTACGCGTACGACGCCGACTCCCGCCTGACCGGGAAGACCACCCCGCGCGGCTCGACCGGACACACCTTCGACCCGCGCGGCCTGCTCACGAAGACCGACTACTCGGACGCGACACCGGACGTCACCTTCGGGTACGACGACGCCGGACGGATGACAGCCCGCACCAACACGAAGATCTCCGAGGACTTCGGCTACGACGCGGTCGGCAACCTCACCAGGACCCGCGGCTTCGCCTACACCTACGACGCCGCCGGGCAGATGCTCACCCGCAAGTACTCCGACGGCAACACCATCGCGTACACCTACGACGACGACGGCCGCACGGCCACCATGAAGGCCGACTCGACGACGACCACGTACACCTGGGATCCGGCGGGCCACCTCACCAGGTCGGCCCTGCCCAACACCGAGACCGAGGACCGCACGTACGACCGGGCCGGCCGGCTGACGGCCGTCACCTCCGTCAAGGGAGGCGCCACGGTAACCCGGACCGCGCAGACCCTGTCGGCGGCGGGCCTGCCCACGCGCACCGACGTCACCCGGGCCGGGGTCGGCACGGGCGGCTGGGACCTGACGTACGACGACGCCGGGCGCCTCACCTCCGGCTGCTACCCGCAGCCCTGGGTCGCCGGCTGCGCTACGAGCCGCACCACCTCCTACACATACGACGGGGTCGGCAACCGCCTGACCTCCACGCTGGGCGCCACATCGACCTCGTACGCCTACGACGCGGCCGACCAGCTGATCTCGACCACGACGGGCGCCACGACCACGCCCTACACCTACGACACGGAGGGCAACCGGACCAAGGCCGGAGCGGACACCTACACCTACGACCTGGCCGGGCGGATCTCCGCCGCCACCGTCGCGGGTTCCGGCTACACCTACGACCACGACGCGAGCGGCAACCAGGTCGCCGTGTCCAGGAACGGCGCCGTCACCAGCCGCACCCAGTGGGACCCCAACGGGCCGCTGCCGATCCTGGCGACCGAGTACGACAGCGCCTGGAGGCTCGAACAGTCCTACCGCTACGACCCGCTGGGCCGGCCCACCGCCACCAGGACGGGTGCGGGCGCGGTCTTCTTCTACCACCACGACACCCAGGGCTCGCCGGTCGACGTGACCAGCTCGAACGGGACCCTGCACCAGCGCTGGGCATACGACCCGTACGGCACCCGGGTGCTCAACACCACGGCGGCCGGGGCACCCGCGAGCACGCCGTCCTACACCGGCGCCCGCTTCGAGGCCAGCACCGGCGACCTGGACCTGCACGCCCGCCAGTACACCCCGGCCACCGGCCGCTTCGACCGTCCGGACCCGGCCACGAGGCCCCTGACCACCCCGTACGTCTCGTCCTACGCGTACGCCGACAACCAGCCCACCTTCCTCACCGACCCGAGCGGGCTGACCCCGGTACCGGGCGATGACGGCAACGGCCATGTCGACAGCCTCGGCGAGGGTCTGAGGATCTTCGGCAACGGCTTCGTGCAAGGGCTCAAGATGCCCTTCGAATTCGTCGGCGACCTCCATGGCGCCTTCACCGGCCAGAACGGCGGCGCTGGGGCCTTCGTCGACAAGTACCTCCCCGTTCGCCCGGCCTACCGCCTCTACCGCGCGGAGTACATGCTCCGCCAGCAGGGCTGCGACGCGCTCGCGGACCTGTACGGGGAGGCCGCGGAGGAACTGACCCAGCAGATCGCCGTGACCGGGATCGGGGGGCTCACGGGGTGGCGGCGGGCGGCCGTGGCTCCCGAACTGCGCGGGCACGACATACCCACACACGGCAAGGGTGTGGGCCCCGCCGCGGAACGGCTCCCCGGCGGACGCCCCGACGGCCAGGCCGTCGTCGCCGGCCACGGTTGGTACGTCCGCGGCACCGGGGACACCGACATGCCCAGTGGCACCTGGGGATACTTCTACGTGGCGGACGGCGTCGGCCTTCGCCAGTCCGTCGGCCTCGCGATAGAGCAGGGGAAGAAGATCAAGCCCACGGAGATCGTCGGTCCGGGCAAGTCGTTCCCGGACTACACCGTGGCACCCGGGTCCGACCTGAGGATGCTGAGCGGTTCCATCACGGTGAGCAAGGAGACCTTGCTCAGCGAGATCCTCAAACCCAATATGGGCCCGGTCCATCTGGCGATCTGCCGGAAACACTGCGACCCGCGACGCTGAGGGACAGCACATGAGCCACTACCCTGATCTGTCACCGTACTCCTACGACGAGTCACCCCGTGCCATGCTCAACGTCGGATGGCTGCATCCCAAACACGGCTACGCCACCGGCGTCGTGGACGAACGGGTGGTGCAGGCGTTGGTGATCCTCAGCGCCGCCTACGAGAACCAGATGCGCGGCTTTCACAGGTGCGAGTTCTGCGACACGGACCGGGTCTCCGTCTGCGGCGGGCCGAACGGGGACACCCGGGTATGGCTCGGCTCGGCGGAGATCCGGGTGAAGGGAGAGGACGGAACAATCTACGCCGCTCCGAACCTGGTCATCCACTACATCACCGCGCACCGCTACTGCCCGCCCGAGAGATTCTGCCGTGCGGCGGTCGAAGCGGCGGGAATCGATGCGCCCGGACCGCTGAGTCTGGTCGAGTAGCACCCTCGGACGGCGCCCGGGCGCCACCTCTGCTCCGAGGACGGGGCGGTGGGCGCGCCGGGCCCGTACGCGAGAGCGCCACCGGGGCGGCTCATGCCGCCCCGGTGCCTTCAGCACCTGCTCAGGAGCCCCCCGTGACCCCCGCCACCAGCTCGTCCGCCGCCGCGTACGGGTCCAGGGTCCCCGCCACGATGCGCTCGGCCAGGGCGTGCAGACGGCGGTCGCCGCGCAGGTCGGCGATCCTCTCGCGGAGCGCGGTGACGGCGATCGTCTCGACCTCGTGGGACGCGCGGGCCGTGCGGCGGGCGGCCAGTACTCCGTGCTCCTCCATCCAGGCCCGGTGCTTCTCCAGGGCTTCCACGACCTCGTCGATGCCCTCGCCCCGGGCCGCGACCGTCTTGACGATCGGGGGGCGCCAGTCGCCGGGGGCGCGGGACTCGCCGAGGCCCAGCATGTGGTTCAGCTCGCGGGCGGTGGCGTCGGCGCCGTCGCGGTCGGCCTTGTTGACCACGTAGACGTCACCGATCTCCAGGATTCCGGCCTTGGCCGCCTGGATGCCGTCGCCCATGCCGGGGGCGAGCAGGACGACGGAGGTGTCGGCCTGGGAGGCGATCTCCACCTCGGACTGGCCGACGCCGACCGTCTCGACGAGGACCACGTCGCAACCCGCCGCGTCCAGCACCCGGATCGCCTGGGGGGCGGACCAGGCGAGGCCGCCCAGGTGGCCCCGGGTGGCCATCGAGCGGATGTAGACGCCGGGGTCGGACGCGTGGTCCGACATCCGGACCCGGTCGCCCAGCAGGGCGCCGCCGGAGAAGGGCGAGGACGGGTCGACGGCGAGGACGCCGACCCGTTTGCCCGCCCGGCGGTAGGCGGAGACCAGGGCCGATGTGGACGTGGACTTGCCGACGCCGGGCGAGCCCGTGAGCCCGACGACGTAGGCGTGGCCCGCCAGCGGTGCCAGCGCGGCCATCACCTCGCGCAGTTGCGGGGACGCCCCCTCCACCAGCGAGATCAGCCGGGCCACCGCACGCGGCCTGCCTGCTCGCGCCTGCTCGACCAGCGTGGGGACGTCCACGTCCACGTTCACCGCTCCGTTCGCCTTGCCCTAGCCCTGGAATCCGTACGGGTCTGGAATCCGTACGGGTACTACTTGCCCGGAACGCGGATGATCAGTGCGTCGCCCTGGCCGCCGCCGCCGCACAGCGCCGCCGCGCCCGTGCCGCCGCCGCGCCGCTTCAGCTCCAGGGCCAGGTGGAGGACGACCCGGGCACCGGACATCCCGATGGGGTGGCCGAGCGCGATCGCGCCGCCGTTGACGTTGACCTTGTCCGAGGTGACGCCCAGGTCCTTCATGGACTGGACGGCGACGGCCGCGAACGCCTCGTTGATCTCGATCAGGTCGAGGTCGTCGACGGTCAGGCCGTCCTTCTTGAGGGCGTGCCGGATGGCTCCCGAGGGCTGCGACTGGAGGGAGTTGTCGGGGCCCGCGACGTTTCCGTGGGCGCCGATCTCGGCGATCCAGTCGAGGCCGAGCTCCTCGGCCCTGGCCTTGCTCATGACGACGACCGCGGCGGCGCCGTCGGAGATCTGCGAGGAGGTGCCCGCGGTGATCGTGCCGTCCTTGGCGAAGGCCGGGCGCAGCTTACCGAGGGACTCCACGGTCGTCTCGGGACGGATGCCCTCGTCCTTGGCGAACAGGACCGGGTCTCCCTTGCGCTGCGGGATCTCGACCGGGGTGATCTCGGCCTCGAAGACGCCGTTCTTCTGGGCGGCGGCGGCCCGCTGGTGGGAGAGGGCGCCGATCGCGTCCTGGGTGGTGCGGTCGAGGCCGAGGCGGGTGTTGTGCTTCTCGGTGGACTCGCCCATGGGGATGTTCTCGTAGGCGTCGGTGAGACCGTCGTGCGCCATCGAGTCCAGCATCTCGATCGCGCCGTACTTGTAGCCCTCGCGGGACTTGGGGAGCAGGTGCGGGGCGTTGGTCATGGACTCCTGGCCGCCCGCGACCACGACGTCGAACTCCCCGGCGCGGATGAGCTGGTCGGCCAGAGCGATGGCGTCCAGCCCGGACAGACACACCTTGTTGATCGTGAGCGCGGGCACGTTCATCGGGATGCCGGCCTTGACGGCGGCCTGCCGGGCGGGGATCTGGCCCGCGCCCGCCTGGAGCACCTGGCCCATGATCACGTACTGGACCTGGTCGCCGCCGATGCCCGCCCGGTCCAGGGCGGCCTTGATCGCCACTCCGCCGAGGTCGGCCGCGGAGAAGCTCTTGAGGGAGCCGAGGAGGCGGCCCATGGGCGTCCGGGCGCCCGCGACGATCACTGAGGTGGTGGTACCGGTCGTTGCTGGCATGGGCACGGCCCCTTGGGATCGGATGTGAACGAGGGTTTACCTGAATGTACTGAGCGGTGCCGCGCCCGTCATCCGGCTGCCGGTGTGATCGCGCGCACGTTGCGTAACCGTGGCGGGAGCCGGGGCGCGGAGCCATGCTGAGTTCATGCTGACGCGCATCGATCACATCGGAATCGCCTGTTTCGACCTGGACAGGACCGTCGACTTCTACCGTGCCACGTACGGGTTCGAGGTGTTCCACACCGAGATCAACGAGGAGCAGGGCGTCCGGGAGGCCATGCTCAAGATCAACGAGACCTCGGACGGCGGGGCTTCGTACCTCCAGCTGCTGGAGCCGACCCGGGAGGACTCGGCCGTGGGCAAGTGGCTGGCGAAGAACGGGGAGGGCGTCCACCACATCGCCTTCGGTACGGCGGACGTCGACGGGGACGCCGCGGACATCCGTGAGAAGGGCGTCCGGGTGCTGTACGACGAGCCCAGGACGGGTTCGATGGGGTCCCGGATCACGTTCCTGCACCCCAAGGACTGCCACGGAGTCCTCACCGAACTGGTCACGAGCAGCCCGGAGCACTGACCTGGCGGATATCCGGCCCGGTAGAGTGGGCGGTTCCGGGCCGGGGCCGGGTCGGGGCCGTACCGCGTCCTCGTCGTTTGTCTGTCACCATTCCCCGGGGGACCGCTCGCCGGCGAGCGGTACTCGTGCGTTGCGACCAGGGTTGGGGTCTCCCCTGCTCGAACGACGTTGAGAGCTCGGGGAAGGATGGGACCGCGCAGTGCGGGGCTACGAACGCCAGGAGAGCCACCGAGCTGAAGACGACCATCTCTCGCGGTTCGAAGCCGAGATGGACCGGCTGAAGACCGACCGGGAGAAGGCCGTCCAGCACGCCGAGGACCTCGGTTACCAGGTCGAGGTCTTGCGCGCCAAGCTGCACGAGGCTCGGCGCAATCTCGCGACCCGTCCCGCCTATGACAGCGCGGACATCGGCTACCAGGCCGAACAGCTCCTTCGGAACGCGCAGGTCCAGGCCGAGCAGATGCGCAGCGACGCCGAGCGCGAACTGCGCGAGGCCCGGGCCCAGACGCAGCGGATTCTCCAGGAGCACGCCGAGCACCAGGCCCGCCTCCAGGCGGAGTTGCACACCGAGGCCGTGCAGCGCAGGCAGCGGCTCGACCAGGAGCTGGCCGAGCGCCGCCAGACCGTCGAGTCGCACGTCAACGAGAACGTCGCCTGGGCCGAGCAGCTGCGCGCCCGGACCGAGGCGCAGGCCCGTCGGCTCATGGACGAGTCCCGCGCCGAGGCCGAACAGGCGCTGGCCGCCGCCCGCAACGAGGCCGCCCGGCTGGCCGAGGAGACCCGCCAGCGGGTCGGCGCGGACACCGAGGCGGCCAGGGCCGAAGCCGAAGCGATCCTGCTGCGCGCCCGCAAGGACGCCGAGCGGCTCCTCGGGGCCGCGTCCGCGCAGGCCCAGGAGGCCACCAGCCACGCGGAGCAGCTGCGTTCCAGCACGACCGCCGAGACCGACCAGGCCCGCCGCCAGACCGCCGAGCTGAACCGGTCCGCCGAGCAGCGCCTCGCGGAGGCCGAGACCCGGCTGCGCGAGTCCCGCCTGGAGGCCGACAAGGTCCTCGCCGAGGCGAAGGAGGCGGCCGCCAAGCAGCTGGCCGCCGCCGAGTCGCAGAACGAGCAGCGCACCCGTACGGCCAAGTCGGAGATCGCCCGGCTGGTCGGCGAGGCCACCAAGAGCGCCGACGCCCTCAAGGAAGAGGCCGAGCAGGCCCTGTCCGACGCCCGCGCCGAGGCGGAGCGGCTGGTCGCGGAGGCCGCCGAGAAGGCCGGTACGGTCGCCGCCGAGGAGGCCGCGGCCCAGCTGGCGAAGGCCGCCCGCAGCGCCGAGGAGGTGCTGACCAAGGCTTCCGAGGACGCGCAGTCGACGACGAAGGCGGCGAGCGAGGAGGCCGAGCGCATCCGCCGCGAGGCGGAGGCCGAGGCGGACCGGCTGCGCGGCGAGGCCGCCGAGCAGGCCGACCAGCTCAAGGGCGCGGCCAAGGACGACACCAAGGAGTACCGGGCCAAGACGGTCGAGCTCCAGGAGGAGGCCCGCCGACTGCGCGGCGAGGCCGAGCAGCTGCGCTCCGAGGCGGTCGCCGAGGGCGAGCGCATCCGGAGCGAGGCCCGCCGCGAGGCGGTCCAGCAGCTGGAGGAGGGTGCACGCACCGCCGAGGAGCTGCTGACCAAGGCCCGCGCCGACGCCGACGAGCTGCGCACCAAGGCGAACGGCGAGAGCGAGCGCATCCGCGCCGAGGCCGCCGAGCGGGCCGCCACCCTGCGCAAGCAGGCCGAGGAGACGCTGGAGCGCACGCGCGCCGAGGCCGACAAGCTGCGGGCCGAGGCCGAGGAGCAGGCGGCGGCGACCACGGAGGCGGCCGAGCGGGCCGCTGCCGAGCTGCGCGAGGAGACAGAGCGCGGCCTCGCCGCCCGGCAGGCCGAGGCCGCCGAGGAGCAGACCCGGCTGCACGGCGAGGCCGAGGCCCGGCTCGCCGCCGCCGAGGAGGCGCTCGGCGAGGCGCGTACGGAAGCGGAACGCATCCGCCGCGAGACGGCCGAGGAGGCGGAGCGGCAGCGAGCCGAGACCGCCGAGCGCGTGCGGGCGCTGACCGAGCAGGCGGGGGTGGAGGCCGAGCGGCTGCGCGACGAGGCCGCCGCAGACGCCTCACAGGCCCGGGCCGAGGCCGAGAGCCTGGCCGTACGGCTGCGCACGGAGGCGTCCGCCGAGGCCGAGCGGCTCAGGTCCGAGGCGCAGGAGAGCGCCGACCGCGTGCGTGCGGAGGCGGCCGCAGCCGCCGAGCGGGTCGCCACCGAGGCGGCCGAGGCGCTGGAAGCCGCCCAGGAGGAGGCGTCCCGCCGCCGCCGGGAGGCCGAGGAGATCCTCGGCGCGGCCCGGACCGAGGCGGAGCAGGAGCGCGAGCGGGCCCGCGAGCAGAGCGAGGAGCTGCTCGCCTCCGCCCGCAAGCGGGTCGAGGAGGCGCAGGCCGAGGCGCAGCGGCTGGTCGCGGAGGCGGACGCCCGGGCCACCGAGCTGGTCGCGGCTGCCGAGCAGACCGCCCAGCAGGTGCGGGACTCCGTCGCCGGTCTCCAGGAGCAGGCCGAGGAGGAGATCGCCGGGCTGCGCTCGACGGCCGAGCACGTCGCGGAGCGCACGCGCGGCGAGGCGCAGGAGGAGGCGGACCGGGTCCGCGCCGACGCGCACGCCGAGCGGGAACGGGCGTCCGAGGACGCGAGCCGGATCCGCCGGGAGGCGAACGAGGAGAGCGAGGCGGCGAAGGCGCTGGCCGAGCGGACGGTCGCCGACGCGATCGCCGAGGCGGAGCGGCTGCGCGCGGACACCTCCGAGTACAGCCAGCGGATGCGTACGGAAGCCTCCGACGCCCTCGCGTCGGCGGAGCAGGACGCGTCCAAGGCCCGGGCCGAGGCCCGTCAGGACGCCAACCGCATCCGCTCGGAGGCGGCGGCGCAGGCGGACCTGCTGATCACCGAGTCCACGACCGAGAGCGAGCGCATCCGCACCGAAGCGGACCGGGCGGCCGAGGCGCTGGTGGTCGAGGCCACCACGGAGGCCAACCGCCGTCGGGCCGACTCCACCGAGCAGGCGGACCGGACGCTGGCCGAGGCGGGCGCCGAGGCGGAACGGATGCGCACGGAGGCGGCCGAGCGGCTCGGTTCCGCGCAGGAGCACGCGGCCCGGACCCGCGAGGAGGCCGAACGGCTGCGCAGCGATGCGGAGTCGGCGGCCGAGGAGCTGCGCGCGGAGGCCCGCCAGGAGGCGGACCGGGTGCTGGACGAGGCCCGCGAGGCGGCGGCCAAGCGCCGGGCGGACGCGGCCGAGCAGGCGGACCAGCTCATCAACAAGGCGCGGGAGGAGGCGCTGCGCACGGCCACCGAGGCCGAGGGGCAGGCCGACACCATGGTCGGCGCGGCCCGCAAGGAGGCCGAACGGATCACCTCGGAGGCGACCGTCGAGGGCAACACCCTCGTGGAGCGCGCCCGTGCCGACGCCGACGAACTGCTGGTCGGCGCCCGGCGCGACGCGACGCAGATCCGGGAGCGGGCCGAGGAGCTGCGGGCCCGGCTGGAGAGCGAGATCGAGGAGCTGCACGAGCGGGCCCGCCGCGAGACGTCCGAGCAGATGAAGACGGCGGGCGAGCGCGTCGACAACCTGATGAAGGCGGCGACCGAGCAGCGCGAGGAGGCCGAGGCGAAGGCCAAGCAGCTGCTGGCGGAGGCCAATTCGGAGGCCAGCAAGGTACGGATCGCCGCGGTGAAGCGGGCCGAGTCGCTGCTGAAGGAGGCCGAGGCCAAGAAGGCCGGGCTGATCCGCGAGGCGGAGAAGCTGCGTGCCGACGCGGAGGCCGAGGCCAAGAAGACGGTCGACGAGGGACAGCGCGAGCTGGATGTCCTGGTGCGCAGGCGCGAGGACATCAATGCGGAGATCTCCCGTGTCCAGGACGTGCTCGAAGCGTTGGAGTCTTTCGAGGCTCCGACCGGGGGCGGTAAACCGGCGGGCGGCTCCGCGGGAGGCGTCAAGGCTCCAGCGGCGGCGGGCAGCCGTTCGGGGGGCAAGTCGTCCGAGCGGTAGCGACCTACCGGACGGTAGTGATCTACGGGGGCCCGTGCTTCGTCATGGACATTCAACCCTTCGAGTGCAAGTACTCCGGGGGTCAGCCACTCAAAAGGGGTGTCATTCTCCAGATCAAACCGGCATCTGCACGCTGACACGCCGCTATGGCCCCTAGGATTCCCCCTATCACCTCACCGGTCTCATTCGACAGGAACCCCATGAGCGACCCTTCCTCCCCCTTCGGCTTCGAGCTCGTGCGACGTGGTTACGACCGCGGTCAGGTGGACGACCGCATTACCAAGCTCGTCGCCGACCGTGACAGTGCTCTGGCCCGAATCACCTCTCTGGAAAAGCGCATCGAGGAGCTGCACCTCGAAACGCAGAACGCCCAGGCCCAGGTCAATGACGCCGAGCCGTCGTACGCCGGTCTCGGTGCCCGTGTCGAGAAGATTCTCCGCCTCGCCGAGGAGGAGGCCAAGGACCTGCGCGAGGAGGCCCGTCGCGCGGCCGAGCAGCACCGCGAGCTCGCCGAGTCGGCCGCCCAGCAGGTGCGCAACGACGCCGAGTCGTTCGCCGCCGAGCGCAAGGCGAAGGCCGAGGACGAGGGCGTCCGTATCGTCGAGAAGGCCCAGGGCGAGGCGAACACCCTGCGCTCGGACGCCCAGAAGGACGCCCAGCAGAAGCGCGAGGAGGCCGACGCCCTCTTCGAGGAGACCCGCGCCAAGGCCGCCCAGGCCGCGGCCGACTTCGAGACGAACCTCGCCAAGCGCCGCGAGCAGTCGGAGCGCGACCTCGCATCCCGTCAGGCCAAGGCCGAGAAGCGCCTCGCCGAGATCGAGCACCGCGCCGAGCAGCTCCGCCTGGAGGCCGAGAAGCTCCGTACGGACGCCGAGCGCCGGGCCCGCCAGACGGTGGAGACCGCGCAGCGCCAGGCCGAGGACATCGTCGCCGACGCCAACGCCAAGGCCGACCGGATCCGCAGCGAATCGGAGCGCGAGCTGGCGGCGCTCACCAACCGCCGCGACTCGATCAACGCGCAGCTGACCAACGTCCGCGAGATGCTGGCGACGCTGACCGGCGCCGCCGTGGCCGCCGCCGGCAACCCGGTGGAGGACGAGGCCGCCACCCGTGGCGTGCCCGCCCAGCAGACCCGCTGACGCCACGTCGGCACCCGCAGTACCCGCGATACCCCCGTGTGCGCCCGGTTCCGCCTTTGTGGTGGCGCCGGGCGCTCGGGCGTTCTAGCGTAGGCGCATGATCGAGCTTGAGGGACTCACCAAACGGTTCGGCAGCAAGATCGCTGTTGATCACCTGACATGTCAGGTTAAACCGGGTATCGTGACGGGCTTTCTGGGCCCCAACGGGGCAGGCAAGTCCACCACGATGCGGATGATGCTCGATCTCGACAATCCGACCAGTGGCACGGTGCGCATCGACGGCAAGCACTACCGCGACCTCCAGGAACCGCTGAAGTACATCGGGGCGCTCCTCGACGCCAAGGCGATGCACGGCGGCCGCAGCGCGTACAACAACCTGCTGTGCCTGGCGCAGAGCAACCGCATCCCGAGCAGCCGGGTCGACGAGGTGCTCGACATGGTCGGCCTCAGCGCGGTGGCGCGGAAGAAGTCCAAGGGGTTCTCCCTCGGCATGGGCCAGCGGCTCGGCATCGCGTCGGCACTGCTCGGCGATCCCGAGATCCTGATGTTCGACGAACCGGTCAACGGACTGGACCCCGAGGGAATTCACTGGATCCGCAATCTGATGAAGGCGCTCGCCTCGGAGGGCCGGACGATCTTCGTCTCATCCCACCTGATGAGCGAAATGGCGCTGACCGCGGACCATTTGATCGTGATCGGCCAGGGCAAGCTGCTCGCCGACACCTCGATGGCGGACTTCATCCATGAGAACTCCCGCAGCTATGTGCGGCTGCGCTCGCCCCAGCAGGAACGGCTGCGCGATGTGCTGCACCAGGAGGGATTCACGGTCGTCGAGACGGGCAGCGGGACCCTGGAGATCGACGGCGCCACCACCGAGGAGCTCGGCGAGCTGGCCGCCCGTCACCAGGTGGTGCTGCACGAGCTGAGCGCCCAGCGGGCCTCGCTGGAGGACGCCTTCATGCAGATGACCGCCGCTTCCGTCGAGTATCACGCCCACTCCGAACGGGACCCCGTCGCCGGGGCGCCCGCGGTGGGCGCGGGCTGGGGCGAGGACTGGAACAAGCAGGGCGCCACCGAGAACGAGGGGAAGTGACGACGATGGCATCGGTACCCGCGGTTCTCACCTCGGAGTGGACCAAGATCCGATCGGTCTCCTCGACGACCTGGACCCTCATCTGCGCGTTCGTCGTCACGGTCGCGATGGGCGCGGCGCTGAGCGCCCTGCTGAACGCCACGTTCGACGACCTCTCGGAGGCCGAGCAGGTCACGTTCGACCCCACGCTCGTCAGCTTCTCCGGGACGGTCCTCGGCCAGCTCGCCATGGTCGTGTTCGGGGTGCTCGTCGTCGGTACGGAGTACAGCTCCGGCATGATCCGCACCTCGCTGGCGGCCGTGCCGCAGCGCGGGACGCTGCTCTTCAGCAAGATCACGGTGGCCGGGGTGCTCGCCCTCCTCGTGGGCCTGCTCACCAGCTTCGTCTCGTTCTTCCTCGGCCAGGCACTGCTGGGCGACCGGGGCACGGACATCGGTGCGGAGAACGTGCTGCGCGCGGTGGTCGGCGCCGGTCTCTACATGGGACTGATCGCGATCTTCTCCATGGGGGTGGCGGCCATGCTGCGCAGCTCCATGCTTTCGCTGGGCATCCTGATGCCGTTCTTCTTCCTGGTCTCACAGATCCTGATCGCGGTGCCGTACGCGAAGGACGTCGCCCGGTACTTCCCCGACCAGGCCGGTTCCAAGATCATGCAGGTCGTCCCGGGGGCACTGAACAGCGATCCAGCACCGTACGGCCCCTGGGCCGGCCTCGGGATCATGGTTCTCTGGGTGCTGGCCGCGCTGCTCGGCGGCTACCTGGTCCTGAAGAAGCGCGACGCGTGAGCCCGTAACGGCCTGCTCGCACGCCGTGCGCGACTTGGCCGGAACCGTCAAGGCCTGGTTATCCTCCTAACTCTTACGGGGGTGCGCGGCCAGGTGGCCCGAGCCCCGACGACCGAGTGAAGTCGATGGGGCTGGAGAATGATCGAGGCAGTCGGCCTGACCAAGCGCTACGGCGCGAAGACGGCCGTGGACGACCTTTCCTTCCAGGTGCGGCCGGGTGCCGTCACCGGGTTCCTCGGTCCCAACGGGTCGGGCAAGTCCACGACCATGCGCATGATCCTCGGCCTGGACCGCCCCACCGCAGGTCGCGTCACGATCTGCGGCCACCCCTACCGCAGCCTGCCCAACGCGCCGCGCCAGGTCGGCGCGCTGCTGGACGCCAAGGCCGTGCACGGCGGCCGCACCGCCCGTAACCACCTGCTGTCCCTGGCCCAGCTCGCGGGCATCCCGGCGGCACGGGTCGACGAGGTGCTGGGTGTCGTGGGTCTTCAGGACGTCGCCAGGCGGCGCTCCAGCGGCTTCTCCCTCGGCATGGGCCAGCGGCTCGGGATCGCGGCGGCGCTGCTCGGCGATCCGCAGGTGCTGCTCTTCGACGAGCCGGTCAACGGTCTCGACCCGGAGGGCATCCACTGGGTCCGCAACCTGATGAAGATGCTGGCCGCCGAGGGCCGTACGGTCTTCGTCTCGTCCCATCTGATGAGCGAGATGGCGCTCACCGCGGACCATCTGATCGTGATCGGCCGCGGCCGGCTGCTCTCCGACATGAGCGTCAAGGACTTCATCTCGGCGAACTCCGCCGACTTCGCCCGCGTACGGGTGCCGACGGGCGACCCCGCGGAGCGCGAGAAGCTGACGGCCTCGCTCATCGAGGCGGGCGGCCGGGTCATGTCGGAGCCGGACGGGGCCCTGCGCGTCACCGGGCTGCCGCTGCCGAGGATCAGCGACGTGGCGCACGCGAACGACGTACGGCTCTGGGAGCTCTCGCCGCACCAGGCCTCCCTTGAGGAGGCGTACATGCGGATGACGCAGGGCGTGGTCGACTACCGCTCGACGGACGACGCCAAGGCGGGCCTCGCGGAGCCGCAGCAGGGCCCGTACGGGGACGGCTCGGGCGGTTACGGGGCCGCGCCCGGCCACGGGGACCCCCGACCGGTGGAGGTGCCGCAGGACGGCTGGTACGCCCCGCCGCCGCCCGGACAGAACCCGTACGCGGCCTCCGGGAGGGACGCGGAGGCGCGCAAAGCCCCCGCGGCCTCCTTCCCCGCTCCCGTAGCGGCCCCCGAGACAGCCCCCGAGCCCTCTCCCGCCGCCCCGGCCGGACAGCAGACCAGCGAGGACCCCCGATGACGACGCCGGCCACCCCCCAGGCCCACGAGCGGCAGGCGCCGGGACACGGTCCGGCGGTGTCCTACACCTCGCCCATCCCGATCCGCCCCGCGACCCTCGGCGACGCGATCGCCTCGGAGTGGACGAAGATCCGTTCCGTGCGCTCCACGATCTGGACGCTCGGCGTGATGGTCGTGCTGATGCTGGCGGTCGGGGTGGGGTCGGCGCTGCTGATCGCCGCCACGGACACCGACCTGATGGGCGAGCCCGTCCTGGGCCTCGGCTTCTTCGGGGTGCTGCTGGGCTCGATCTGTGTGATCACCCTCGGCGTGCTGACCATCGGCTCCGAGTACAGCACCGGCATGATCCGTACGACGCTGACGGCCTGCCCCAGCCGGAGCCGGGTGCTGACGGCGAAGGCCATCGTCTTCTTCCTGCTGACCTTCGCCCTCACGACGGTGGCCGCCACGGTCATCGCGGCGTTCCAGACCCTGATCCTGGACGGCGGCACCGCCTCGGGTTCCCTGTGGCTGCGCGCCACCCTCGGGGCCGGGGTCTACATCGCGACCCTCGGCCTGCTGTCCCTGGGCGTCGGTGCGATCGTCCGGCACTCGGCGGGCGCGATCACGATCATGATCGGTGTGGTGCTGCTGCCTCTGGTGCTCGCGCCGTTCATGTACGCGG
Source organism: Streptomyces sp. WZ.A104 (assembly GCF_002382885.1). Classification (GTDB taxonomy): domain Bacteria; phylum Actinomycetota; class Actinomycetes; order Streptomycetales; family Streptomycetaceae; genus Streptomyces. The sequence continues at coordinate 5,674 of NZ_NWVL01000034.1, read as the reverse complement.
AGAGCCTGCGCGGCCTCCAGCGCTTCCTGATCGAGTACTCGATCCCGAACCAGCTCGGCGCGCTGTACGGCACGACGGTGACCAGCTCCGGGCCGTCCGGCTGGGAGCCGCTGCTGCTGATGCCGCTGCTGGCCGCCGCGGCGCTGGGCGGGGCGTACGCGGCGCTGAAACAGCGTGATGTCTGAGGCACCCGGCCCCTCGGCTCGGCCGGGGCGCCCGGGCCTGTGGGCTCAGTAGCGCGGCGCGTTCCTGGACCGCTGCACCCGTGTGGTGCGGCGGTCCTTCGCGTTCCAGCACGCCTTGTGCCAGTGCCTGCGGTCGTCGATCCCGCCGAACTCGGGCCAGGCGACGAGGTGCGGGACGCCGGAGGGGATCTCCTGGTCGCAGCCGGGGCAGCGGTAGCGCTTGCCCTGGGCGCTCGCGCCGCTGACCGGGCGCACCGACCACTCCTCGCCCTGCCAGCTCTCGGTGGCCCCTCCCCCGCCGTACCGTCCGGGCGCCGTGCCGGGCCGGTCGGCGGGACTCTCGCCACCACGGGGGCGGTTTCGGCGCGGGGACACAGGACACCTCACGGGGGCGGTTCGGGCACGGCGGGTTCAAGCCTAGAGCCTCGCTTCCGGGACAGCCGTCGGGTACGGCGGGCGGCCCGATCCGGCAGCGGGGTGAGTTAGCGGAAAATCGCAACAACTTCTTCGTGGACCGTGCCTTTGGCACGTGTCAGACGTTGTTGCCAGTGGGGGAGAACCGCGTCGGGCCGCAAGGAGGCAATAGGCGATGCGCATCGGAACGTTCGTTCTGGCAGCCCAGTTCCCGGGGCAGGGGCCGGGTGAGGCCCTGCACCGGGCCGTCCGGTCCGCCGAGGCCGCTGAGGCGTCGGGGCTCGACTCGGTCTGGCTGGCCGAGCACCACTTCGTGCCGTACGGAGTCTGCCCGTCCGCCACCACGCTGGCCGCGCTGCTGCTGGGCCGCACCCGCAGGATCCGGATCGGCACCGCGGTCAGTGTCCTGCCCAACCACCACCCGGTCGCCCTCGGCGAACAGGCCGCGCTGCTGCATCTGACCAGCGGCGGCCGCTTCTCGCTGGGGGTGGGCCGGGGTGGTCCCTGGGTGGACCTGGAGGTTTTCGGCGGCGGTCTCGACGCCTATGAGAACGGCTTCCCCGAGGCACTGGACCTGCTGCTCGACTGGCTGCGGGAGCCGAGGGTCGCGGGGCGCGGCGAGCGGTTCGGCTTCCGCGAGGTGGCCGTGGTGCCGCGCGCGGACGAGCTGCTGACCGGGCCGGACGAGGCGGGGGCGGGGGCGGGCGCTTGTGGGCCCGAGGTCGTCGTCGCGTGCACCTCGGCGTCGAGCGTACGGCTCGCGGCGCGGCAGGGGCTCCCGATGCTGCTGGGCATGCACTGCGGGGACGAGGAGAAGGCGGACATGGTCGCCCTGTGGCGTACGGCCGCCCGAGAGGCCGGTCAGCCGCCCGAGGTGGTGGAGGGGGCCGCACATGTGTCCGCAGGGGTGGCCCAGCTCGCGGACAGCCCCGGGGACGCGGTGGAGACGCTGGTGAAGACGATGCCAGGGTGGCTGCGGCAGGGGCTCGACGCCCATGTCACGGTCGACGGCAGGCACCGCGTGATGCGGGACCCCGTCGCGTATACGGAGTTGCTGTGCGGGCTGCACCCGGTGGGCACGCCGAAGCTGGCCGCCGACCGCCTCGCGGCCACCGCCGAGCGGACGGGGATCACGCGCTTCGCCCTGCTGGTGGAGGGGTCGGGGGATCTCGCGGCGACCGAGGAGAACGTCCGACGACTGGGCGCCGACGTGCTGCCCCTGCTCACCTGACCTGCGCATGCCGGTGTTCCTCGGCGACATCTCTGGGGGACCTGTGGTGCGGTGGTACGGGAGCTGCCGCCCCGGAGCCAGTTGCACCTCCCGCGGCCCGGAACGGCAGCAGAAGCGTTCAGCAGTCCCGTAGTTCGGGCGACTGGTTGAGCAACTGGCCCCTCACCGAGGTGAACTTGGCCAGTCGGTCGTCGACCGAGGCGTCCAGCGGGAACACCGCGACGCGGTGGCAGTTCTGGAATGCGAGACGCACTCCGAAGTGCCGCTGAAGCGCGCCGCGTATCGCATCACTCGCGAGCGCGCGCAGCAGCTGACCACGTGCCTGCTCGTCCGGCGGAGGCGTCTGGTTGTCGGCGAACTGTCCACCTTCCACCTTCAGCTGAGCCACCAGCGAGCTGATCATCTCCCATGCGTAGGGCAGGGAGGTCCGGACGCAGTCGACGAAGTCGGCTTCGTCGACCTCGCCTCGCTCGGCCTGTTCCAACAGCGCCGGTGAGACGTCGAGCGACATGGGTTCTCCTCTCGCGACCCCGGGCAGTGGCCGGGGCCTTACGGGCAGGGAAGAAGGGCGACGACGCAGCGTGCACGGACGGCGACCTCCTGCTTCCACGGTAAGCGTGCGATCGGGGCCGCACCAGGAGATTGGGAACACAACCGGCCAATAACGAAGGGGCGCAAAGAGGGGCAAGCCCGCGCGGCCGCAACGCCGCGCGCACCGAGTGACAGGGGGCAACAGGTGGGGAAATCGCGCCGGGCCCCCGTCGTCGAGTAGCGTTGCCGACCATGCGTCTCGTCATCGCCCGTTGCTCCGTGGACTACGCGGGCCGGCTCACAGCCCACCTGCCCTCTGCCCCCCGTCTGATCCTGGTGAAGGCGGACGGCAGCGTCTCCATCCACGCCGACGACCGGGCGTACAAGCCCCTCAACTGGATGTCCCCGCCGTGCACCCTGAAGGAGGGCGCCGGCGAGGACGAAGGCGTCTGGACCGTGGTGAACAAGGCGGGCGAGAAACTGATCATCACGATGGAGGAAATCCTTCACGACTCCTCCTACGAGCTCGGCGTCGACCCGGGGCTGATCAAGGACGGCGTGGAAGCGCACCTCCAGGAGCTGCTCGCGGACCGGATCGAGATCCTCGGCGAGGGCCACACCCTGATCCGCCGTGAATACCCCACCGCGATCGGCCCGGTGGACATCCTGTGCCGGGACGCGGACGGGGGGACGGTGGCCGTGGAGCTGAAGCGCCGGGGTGACATCGACGGCGTCGAGCAGCTGACCCGCTATCTGGAACTGCTGAACCGCGACCCGCATCTCGCACCGGTCCGGGGCGTCTTCGCGGCGCAGGAGATCAAGCCGCAGGCCCGGGTGCTGGCCACGGACCGGGGCATCGGCTGCCTGGTCCTCGACTACGACGCGATGCGCGGCATCGAGGACGACAAGCTCCGGCTGTTCTGACCCCTGCCGGAGGGAGCCGGGCTGCCCGCGTTCGACGCGGACGGCCCGGCTTTCGCGTATGTCCGGGAGCCTTTGGTACGCCCTGGAGCCTTGACGTATGCCCTGGAGCGCTCAGGCCGTCGCGTCGGTGGCCGGGGTCGGCTCCGGGGCACTCGCCGACTCCACGGGGCCGCTCGCGGAAGAGGTGCCCTCCGACTCCGAGGGGTCGTCGGTGGGCGTCTCGGTGGGCGGGGTCGTCGGCGGCTCGGTCGGCGGAGTCGTCGGCGTCTCGGTGGGCGGGGTCGTCGGCGGCTCGGTGGGCGTGGTCGGCTTCCCGCTGGGCGACGGGTCGTCGGACGGGCTGCTGCTCTCACTGCCCGTCGGCCCGTCCGTCGGGGTGGTGCCGGTGCTCGTGGAGGCGCTCGGGGACGGCGTACCGGAGGTACTGGGGGTGGCCGGGCCCGAGGCGCCCGGGGTCGTCGGGGCCGCGCCGCCGGTCGTCTCCCGCCCCGGTGTGGAGCCGTCCTGCGGCTCGTCGGCGGGCGTGTCGTCGTCGGTGCCGTCCTCGGAGGCCGACTGCTCGGTGGTGACGTTGCGGCTGCCCGGTTCCTCGCTGCCCGTGGTGACGCCGAGGGTGACGACGGTGCCGAGCACGGCGATCAGCAGCGCGCCCGCGCCCGCCGCGGCGAGGTTGTGCCGGGCCCCGCCCAGGAGCGCGCGGGCGCCGTTCTTGTACGGGGCGGGGCCCGGCGGCAGCAAGGAGATCAGGGTCGGGTCCGGCATCGAGTCCGGGCCGTCCTGCCGGTCCGGCCGGGCGAACACCGGCGGGCCCGGGAACCCGCCGGGCGGCGTGCCCGGGCCGTCCCGGCGTACGACGGGCACCTCGTCGCCCGAGGGGATGCGGCCGAGGGGGGTGAAGTCGCCGGAGCGGTCCGCGACCAGGGCGAGCGCACGGCGTCCGGCGACGGCCCCGGACTTGTCGGCGAGCGCGCCGCGCATACCGATCGAGGTCTCCAGCTCGGTCCGGGCCCGGTCCGGGTTGCCGGTGCAGAGCGCGAGGACGCCCAACTCGTGGTGGAAGTAGGCCTCCTCGGCGACCTCACCGGCGCTCCTGGCGGCCTCCTGGCCGATCCTCAGGGCCCGTTCCCAGGCTCCCCAGCCCAGGCCCGCGGCGAAGGCCGGGGCGGCGCTGCGGGCGAGCAGGACGGCGGCGCTGGCCGCGCCCGCCTCGTCGCCGGGGACCAGCCGGGCCAGGGAGGCGACGATCGCGTCGGACTCGGCGACCGCGCGCTGCGGGGTGACCGAGGGGTGCGAGGTCCACCAGGCGTAGTGCTGGGCGGCGGTACGGGCGTGGGCGGCGGCCTCGTCCGCGTAGCCGCCGGCCTCCAGCTGGGCGAGCACCCCTGCGGCGAGGCGGTAGCGCGGTCCGGCCGGGGAGAGCAGGCCGCAGCCCGCGAGTTCGCCGAGTGCGGCGTCCGCGTGGGTGTCGCCCACGAGGGCCGGCAGGTGGGCCTGGTGGGGCACCTCGCCGCCGAGGGCGACGGCGAAGCGCAGGGTCTCGCGGGCGGCCTCGCTGAGCCGGGAGGCCAGCAGCACGGCGGGCGCGGCGCCCTCGCCGAGGCTCGGCAGGGGGACGTCCAGGGCTTCGGCGGTGGGTGCTTCGGGGACCGGAGGCGCGTCGTCCGGGCGTGGCTCGAAGTAGTCGTACTCGTCGAAGGCCGTGGGGTCGACGCGCAGCTGGTCGCCCTGGCGGAGCAGGGACCCCGCCTGGACGAAGCGCAGCGGCAGCCCTTCGGACTCGAACCAGAGGTCGCCCGCCCAGTTCCGCTCGTCCTCGGTGAGGGGGCGCTCGACGACCTGCTCCAGCAGCTCCAGCGAGGCGCCGCGGCCGAGGCCCGCGAGGAGGACCTCCTCCACGTGGCCCTCCACACCGGGGGTGGCGGCCTCGGGGGTGGCGGCGAACAGGAAGGCGCACTCGGGGGTGGCGCCGAGCAGTTCGTCCAGGGCCGCCCCGGCTATCTCCAGGTCGTCGACGGTGACGACGGCGCCGATGCCCCGCACGAACGTGAGCAGTTCCTCGCGGTCGGGGCGGTGCAGCGGGGCCCGGTAGACCGTGTCGAAGAGGGCGTACAGCAGGTCGGTGGCGGTGCGCCCGCGGCCGCTGAGGCGTACGACGCCGTCGGGGGCGAGGTCGGCGCAGTCGGCGGCGACGACGTCCAGCAGGGCGGTGCGGCCCGATCCGGCCTGGCCGGTCAGGCGTACGCTGCGGCCGCGCGCCAGCAGCCCGACCAGGCGCTCGCGCTCCTCCTGGCGCTCCAGCAGGGCCGGCTGCGGGGCGGGCGGGCCCGGGGGAACGGGGGGTGCGCCAGCGCGCTCGTGGTCGGCGCGCTCGGCGGGGGTGCGGCGGACG
>NZ_NWVL01000033.1 GCF_002382885.1 Streptomyces sp. WZ.A104 | reverse complement strand
CGCCCACGCCCGCGCGGTCGCCGCGGGGGAGCGGGGCGAGGCGGGGGCATCGGTCCCCGCCCCGGGCTCGGGCGAGCCCACGATGGCGCGGGGCGGTGCGGGCGCGGTCACCGGGGCCGGGCACGCCGGTGCCCGCGACGGCGATCAGCTCGTCGCGCCCGACGGGTCCACCCGGGGCGACACCTGCCACCTCGACGTCGTCGACCGCTGGGGGAACATGGTCTCCGCCACGCCAAGCGGCGGCTGGCTCCAGTCGAACCCCGTCGTGCCCGAGCTGGGCTTCCCGCTGGGCACCCGGCTCCAGATGGCCTGGCTGGAGGAGGGCCTGCCCAACTCCCTGACGCCCGGCCGCCGTCCCCGTACCACCCTCACGCCCTCCCTCGCCCTGCGCGACGGCGTCCCGGTCATGGCGTTCGGCACCCCCGGCGGCGACCAGCAGGACCAGTGGCAGGTCCACTTCTTCCTCTCCGTCGCCAGGCGGGCCCAGGTGCGCGGCGGGCTCGATCTCCAGGGCGCGATCGACGAACCGAACTGGCACAACGACTCCTTCCCCGGCTCCTTCCACCCGCGCCCCATGCACCCCGGCAGCGTCACGGTCGAGGGCCGCACGGAACCCGGGGTGGTCGCGGAACTGCGCCGCCGGGGCCATGACGTCACGGTCGGGGAACCCTGGTCCGAGGGGCGCCTGTGCGCGGTCGCCCGGGACCCGGAGACCGGCATCCTGTCCGCCGCGGCCAATCCGCGCGGCATGCAGGGGTACGCCGTCGGCCGCTGACCGGCCCCTTCGAGCGCCCGGCGGCCGGGGTGCCGACGGTCCGTGATTGGGTGGAGCCATGATCGATGACTTCCTGTACGGAACCGCCGGGGACACCGGGCCGCTCGCCGACGTCGAGGCGGCCGTGCGCGCCGCGGCCGCCGCCGAGATCATGCCCCGGCACCGGCAGCTCGCCACCCACGACATCATCGAGAAGAACGGTCCGCACGACCTCGTCACCACGGCCGACCGACTGGCCGAGGAGCACCTGACGGCCTCCCTCACCAAGCTGCTCCCGGGGTCGGTCGTCGTCGGCGAGGAGTCCGTGCACGCCGACCCGTCCGTCTACGACGCACTCGGCGGCGACGCCCCCGTCTGGATCGTCGACCCGGTCGACGGCACCCGCCAGTTCGTGCGCGGCGAGGCAGGGTTCTGCACCCTCGTCGCCCTCGCCCAGCACGGCGAGATCCACGCCTCCTGGACGTACGCACCGGCGCTCGGCGAGATGGCCGTCGCCGTACGCGGCCGGGGCGCGACGCTCAACGGCGCGCCGATACGTTGCGGCTCCCCGGCCCCGGGCGCCGCGCTGACGGTGGCGACCTCCCACCCCGACTACACCACCGACGCCCAGAAGCGGGCCCTGCTCGGTCTGAACACCGACGACATCGCGCCCCGCCCCTGCGGTTCGGCGGGCCTGGAGTACCTTGCGGTGGCGCGGGGCGCCCTCGACGCCGTCGCGTTCAGCTGGGAGTACGCCTGGGACCACGCGGCGGGCCTGCTCCTGGTCGCCGAGGCGGGCGGCGCTCACACGACGCTGTCGGGCGTCCCGTTCCGGATCGCGGGCGGCAACGACCTGCCGTTCACCGCGGCCCGCGACGAGGCCACCGTCCTGCGGGTTCTGACGGCGTTGCGGGCAGGCGGCTGACGGCAGCGGACCGGGGGCGACGGGGACCGGTCCGAGCGGGCCTGGGCGGGCCGTGCCGCCGGGCCCGGGCCAAGGGCCCCGGGTCCGGGTTGTCAGCGGGGCGGAATATCCTGGTGATCCGCCTGCCGGCCGACGAAGGAGTCCCAAGGTGCCGTCGATGCTCGATGCGGTCGTGGTGGGCGCAGGGCCCAACGGGCTGACCGCCGCAGCCGAATTGGCCCGCCGGGGCTTCTCGGTGGAGGTCCACGAGGCGCACGGCACCATCGGCGGGGGAGCCCGCACGGAGGAGCTGACGCTGCCGGGGTTCCGGCACGACCCGTGTTCCGCAGTCCACCCGCTCGGCATCGGTTCCCCCGCGTTCCGCGCGATGCCGTTGGACCGGCACGGCCTGGAGTGGCTGAACCCGGAGATCGATCTCGCCCACCCCTTCCCGGACGGTACCGCCGCAGCCCTCACCCGCTCCGTCGGCGAGAGCGCGATGACGCTGGGCCCCGCCGACGCCGGGGCCTACCGCCGTCTCGTCGCGCCCTTCGTCGGCCGCTGGGAGATCCTCGCCGCCGACTTCCTGCGCACCCCCTGGGACGGTCTGCCCCGCGACCCGTACCGACTGGCCCGCTTCGGTCTGCTCGGCCTCCAGCCCGCCACCTGGGTCTCCCGGCGCTTCCGGGGCGAGAAGGCGCGCGGCCTCTTCGCCGGTCTCGCCGCCCACGCCATCGCTCCCACCAGCGGACTCGCCACCTCGGCCATCGCGCTCGTCTTCGCGCTCGCCGCCCACGAGAACGGCTGGCCGGTGCCGCGCGGCGGCTCGCAGGCCATCTCCGACGCCCTCGCCTCCTACCTCCGCGAACAGGGCGGCACGATCCGCACCGGCAGCGAGGTCAAGCGCCTGGACGAGCTGCCGCCCGCCCGCGCGTACATCTTCGACACCTCGCCCTCCGCGCTCGCCCGCATCGCGGGCCTGGGCAGCGCCTACCACGGCTACCGCTACGGCGCCTCCGCCTTCAAGATCGACTACGCGCTGTCGGGTCCCGTCCCCTGGACCGCGCCCGAGGCCCGCCGCGCGGGCACCGTCCACATCGGCCCCACCGCCACCGCCATCGACGCGGCACTGACGGCGGCCGTCGAGGGCCGCGACCCGAGCACCCCCTTCCTCATCACCGCCCAGCCCACCCTGACCGACCCTTCCCGGGCCCCCGAAGGACGCCATGTCTTCTGGGTGTACGGACATGTCCCGGCGGGCTGGGAGGGCGACGCCACCGAGGTCATCGAACGTCAACTGGAGCGCTTCGCCCCCGGGTTCCGCGATCTGGTGCTCGCCCGTGCGGTCGCCGGACCGCCCCAACTCGCCGCGCGCAACGCCAATTACATCGGCGGTGACATCGCCTGCGGGGCCTTCTCCGGCCTCCAGACCTTGATCCGCCCCAAGCTCGCCCGCGTCCCCTACGCCACCGCGCACCCCGCGGTGTTCCTCTGCTCCTCGGCCACCCCGCCCGGACCCGGGGTGCACGGCATGTCCGGCCACCACGCCGCCAAGGCCGTATGGCGACGGCTGCGGGCCGCTTCCTGACCCGACCGGGCGGCGAAGGCCCCCGGCGCGCGGCATGATGTGCGCATGAGCACCTCCGCTTCCCCCGCCGTACGTCTGGTCCGCGGCGACATCACCGATCAGTCCGTCGACGTCATCGTCAACGCGGCGAACTCCTCACTGCTCGGCGGCGGCGGGGTCGACGGCGCGATCCACCGGCGCGGCGGCCCCGAGATCCTCGCCGCCTGCCGGGAACTGCGCGCCTCGCGCTACGGCAAGGGGCTTCCCACCGGCCAGGCCGTCGCCACCTCCGCCGGACGCCTCGACGCCCGATGGGTCGTGCACACCGTCGGCCCGGTCTTCTCCAGCGCTCAGGACCGCTCCGCGCTGCTCGCCTCCTGTTACCGCGAATCCCTGCGCCTGGCAGCCGAGTTGGGGGCCAAGACCATCGCGTTCCCGGCGATCTCCACCGGCATCTACGGCTGGCCGATGGACGACGGGGCCCGCATCGCCGTGCGCACGGTCCTGGCGGAGACGGTGGAACCGGTCGAGGAGGTGCGCTTCGTCCTCTTCGGCGCCCACGCGTACGCGGAGTTCGAGGAAGTCCTCGCGATGCGCGGCTGAGACGGCTGCGCGGCTGAGGCGAGGCCCATGTCGGATTTCCGCCAGCCAGGCCCCTGACCGGTGGACCATCCTGGAGTCATGCACACCGACACCGAGCGCTGCGTACGGGCCGTCCAGTCCAAGGACGCCCGTTTTGACGGCTGGTTCTTCACCGCGGTCCTGACCACCCGGATCTACTGCCGCCCCAGCTGCCCCGTCGTGCCGCCCAAGGTCCGCAACATGACCTTCTACCCCAGCGCCGCCGCCTGCCAGCAGGCCGGATTCCGGGCCTGCAAGCGGTGCCGCCCCGACACCAGCCCCGGCTCCCCCGAGTGGAACGCCCGCGCCGACTCGGTGGCCCGGGCCATGCGGCTGATCCAGGACGGGGTCGTCGACCGGGAGGGCGTACCGGGCCTGGCCTCCCGGCTCGGCTACTCCGCCCGTCAGATCGAGTGCCAGCTGCTGGCCGAGCTGGGCGCGGGCCCGCTGGCCCTGGCCCGGGCCCAGCGCGCCCAGACCGCCCGCCTGCTCATCGAGACGACCACGCTCCCGATGGCCCAGGTGGCGTTCGCCGCCGGATTCTCCTCGATCCGCACCTTCAACGAGACGGTCCGCGAGGTCTTCGCCCTGGCCCCCGGCGAACTGCGCACCCGCGCCGCCCGGGTCCCGCAGGCCACCGCCGTCCCGGGCGTGATCTCCCTCCGCCTCCCCTACCGGACCCCGCTCAACCCCAGCAATCTCTTCGGCCACCTCGCCGCCACCGCTGTCCCCGGCGTCGAGGAGTGGCGGGACGGCGCGTACCGCCGCACGCTCACCCTTCCGTATGGGCACGGCGTCGTCGCCCTCGCCCCGCAGCCCGACCACATCGCCTGCCGGCTCTCCCTCACCGACCCCCGCGACCTCACCCGGGCCATCAGCCGCTGCCGCTGGCTGCTCGACCTGGACGCGGACCCGGTCGCCGTCGACGCGCAGCTGCGCACCGACCCGCTGCTCGCCCCGCTGGTCGAGGCGGGCCCGGGGCGCCGGGTGCCCCGGACGGTGGACGGGGCGGAGTTCGCCGTACGCGCGGTGCTCGGGCAGCAGGTCTCCACCGCCGCCGCCCGCACCCACACGGCCCGGCTGGTGACCGCACACGGCATCCCGGTGGACGACCCCGAGGGGGGTCTGACACACCTCTTCCCCACCCCAGGGGCGCTGGCGGGCCTCGACCCGGAGGCCCTGGCCCTGCCGCGCACCCGCCGCACCACCCTCACCACGCTCGTCGAGGCCCTCGCGGAGGACCGGCTGCGGCTGGACACCGACACCGACTGGGAACAGGCCCGCGCCGAACTCGCCGCGCTGCCCGGCTTCGGCCCCTGGACGGTCGAGTCCATCGCCATGCGAGCCCTCGGTGACCCCGACGCCTTCCTCCCCACCGACCTCGGCATCCGCCGGGCGGCCGAGCGGCTGGGCCTCCCGGCCACCCCCGCCGCCCTCACCGCACGGGCCGCCGACTGGCGCCCCTGGCGGGCGTACGCCGTGCAGTACCTGTGGACGGTGGACGACCACGCCATCAACCACCTGCCCGCCTGAAGGAGGCGCCCCATGGCCACGACCGCGACCACCACACCCCCGGCGACCAAGCGGCACACCGTCGTCGACAGCCCCTACGGCCCCCTGACGCTCGTCGCCACCGACGGTGTCCTGTCCGCCCTCTACATGACCGATCAGCGCCACCGCCCGCCCCAGGAGGCCTTCGGGGTGCCGGACCCGGAGCCCTTCGGCGAGGCGATCCGACAGCTCGCGGCGTACTTCGCCGGTGAACTCACCACGTTCGAGATCCCGTTGTGCCTGGACGGCACGCCGTTCCAGCGGAGCGTGTGGGCGGAGCTGCTGAAGATCCCGTACGGCGAGACCCGTACGTACGGCGAACTGGCCGAGAACCTCGGCAAGCCCGGCGCCTCGCGGGCCGTCGGCCTGGCCAACGGCAAGAACCCGGTCGGGATCATCGTGCCCTGCCACCGGGTGATCGGCGCCTCCGGAAGCCTCACCGGATACGGGGGCGGCCTGGACCGCAAGCAGCGGCTGCTCGCCTTCGAGAGCGGAGGCGGAGGACAGAGCGGGGTGCAGGCGCTGTTCTGAACGGGAAGAGAGGGGCATACCTGCCAGGCGGCGGGTACGCCCCTGAGACCGCACCGCCCTCAGCCGGTGAAGATCTCCACGGCCGACCAGACCGCGAGGCCCAGCATGCAGATCCCGCCGATGCGCTGCACGGTCTTCAGCGGTACGCGGCCGGCGATGAACTTGCCCGCGAGCAGCGCGAGGGCCGAGACGGACATCAGGGCGGCGGCCGAACCGATCGCCGTGGACCAGGTGCCGTTGCTCGCGGCGAGGTTGGCGGTGGTGATCTGCGTCAGGTCCCCCCACTCGCTGATGAAGACCGCCATGAACGCCGTCGAGCAGACCGGCCAGAACCCGGTCACCGTCTTCACGTCCGTCCCGTCCTCGTCGTCCCCGCCACTGCCGCGCAGCAGCATGAACGCGCCGAACGCGAAGAGCGAGGCCGAGACGAGCTTGACGACCCAGTCGGGCAGCAGTCCGATCAGACTGCCCGCCCCGACGGCGATGGCGACATGCACGACGAACGCGGACGAGGTGCCGAACCAGACGTAGAGCGGGCGCATCCGCGTGCCCATGGCCAGCGACGCGAACATCGTCTTGTCGGGGAGCTCCGCGAGGAAGATCAGCCCGAAGGCGGTGATGACCGCCAGAGGGTCGAAGTGCATTCCGGGTGGCTTTCTGTGCGAGCCGGGCCCCGGATCTTCGCGAAGCGCCGCTCGGGCTTTTCGGAGGACCACTCGGCCCGGCATGACGGCAGCGCCCACGGAGCGTGGACGTGTCATACAGGACCGAAGGTCTCGCCCACCCGTGGGAATCCCTGCGGATCCACGAGCCCGGCCACCGGGAACCCGAAGGCTCCAGTGTGTCGACGACCGGTTTGCGGGGCTACTCCCCTTCGCAGCCCTCAACATTACCTCACGCGGGCGGAACGGGGTGCAGGTGTTCGAGTCCGGGTGGTCTCGGTAGAGTCGCGGTGATCATCGCGACCGGCGATGGTCGCCCGACCCGCCCCATCCCGCTCTGTCCCACCCCACCGCGACGGGAAGTGCCCCCTCATGAGCCGCCGCCCCCGCCCCCGCCCCGGCAAGGACGTGCCCGCCCAGGGCGTGCCCCGGCCCACCGTCAGCGTCTGCCGGGGCTGCTGCTGCGGCACCGAGAAGATCCCCGGCGTCGATCACGCGGCCCAGCTGGCCCGGCTGCGCTCCGGTCTTGAGGGCGCCGCCACCGTCCGGGCGGTCGAGTGCCTGGACGCCTGCGAGCAGGGCAACGTGATCGTCGTCCAGCCCTCGGCCGAGGGCCGCCGCGCCGGAGGCCGCCCGGTCTGGCTGGGCCTGGTCAACGACGAACACGCCGAGCAGGACATCGTGACCTGGGCGGCGGCGGGCGGCCCGGGGCTCGCGGACGCCCCGGACATCCTCGACCTGTACGTCTTCCAGCCCTCGCGGCGGGTCCGGGCGGGCCTGGACGGCTGAGCCGGGTCTGGTCAGCCGCCGGCCGGCCCGGCCAGCCCCGCCAGCAGCTTCGGCAGCGCCGTACCGATCGGCTCCCGGACGACCTCGACGGCGAGTTCGTCGTACGGGGTGGGCTCCGCGTTCACCACGATCAGCCGGGCCCCGTGCTCCGCCGCGATCCCGGCGAGCGAGGCCGCGGGCTGCACCTGGAGCGTCGTACCGACCGCCACGAACACCTCGCACGCCTTGGCGATCGTCATGGCGTCGGCCAGCACCTTCGGGTCCAGTCGCTCGCCGAACATCACCGTCGCCGACTTCAGAATCCCGCCGCACACTGTGCACGCCGGGTCCGGCTCGCCCGCCTCGACCCGTTCCAGGGCCTCGGCCATCGAGGACCGGGCATGGCAGCGCGTACAGACCACCTCGCGTGCCGTGCCGTGGAGTTCGAGCACCTTGCGGTCGGGCAGTCCGGCCCGCTGGTGCAGTCCGTCGACGTTCTGCGTGATCACCCGGACCGGGGTGCCGGACCGCTCCAGCTCCACCACCGCCCGATGGGCCGCGTTCGGCTCGGCGTTCCAGGCGGAGCTGGTGCGGCGCATCTGCCAGGAGCGGCGGCGGATCTCCGGATCGGCCATGTAGAAGTCGTAACGGACGAGCTTCTCCGCCTCCGGATCCTTCCGCCACAGCCCGCTGGGCCCCCGGTAGTCGGGGATGCCGGAGTCCGTGGAGATACCGGCACCACTGAGGATCGCGACAAGGGTCATGCGGCGAGGGTACGGAGCGGGAACGCGTCCCACGAGCGGATTTCGCCGGTGCGGGTCCGGCCACGGCCCCGCAGGGCCGTGGCCCCTCCCGCCCGAGCCTCGGCCCCCAGCGGGGCCGACGCCGCCTAAGCGACCGGCTCTCCGTCCTCCAGCTCCACCGTGCCGCCGCCGGACACCACCACGTCCAGCGCCGCCCGCACCCGCTGCTCCAGCGGACCCAGCAGATAGCCGCCGAGCTCTCCCGGGGCGACGAGCTTCCAGGAGAGCAGCTCCTCCTCCTGGAGCCGGATCGCCGCGAACCGCTCGGGGGCGAGCACCCCGCCGTCGTACACGTACGCCACGATCGGCGGGCGGCCGGCGCCGCGCACCCAGTCGACGGCGAGCAGCCGGCCCGGTGTCACGTCGAGCCCGATCTCCTCCGACGTCTCGCGCCGGGCACCCTGCCGGGGGCTCTCGCCCGTCTCCGACTCGACCGTTCCGCCGGGCAGCGCCCAGCCCTTGCGGTAGTTCGGCTCGACGAGCAGGACCCGGCCCTCCTCGTCGCGGAAGAGGCATGCGGCACCGGCGAGGACCCGGGGGAGTCCGGCGATGTACGCGGCGTAGTCGGCATCGGCAGTGGTCACGGCCGCCAGCGTAGTAGGGGACGCGGGGGCACCGGGGCGGAACGGGGCGGTCGTGGACGCCCATGGCAGATCAGGGGCCGTGCGGATAGGGTCGGGGCGGCGCGACTGCCTGTTCGAAAGCAAGGGATGCAAGGTGACGGACGGAGCAGATGTGGAGACCGCCCGCGTGCTCGTCGCGGCGGACAAGTTCAAGGGCTCGCTCACGGCCGTACAGGTCGCTGAGCGGGTGACGGCCGGGCTGCGGCGCGTCGTCCCCGATGTGCGGGTGGAGACCCTGCCGGTCGCGGACGGCGGCGACGGTACGGTCGCGGCGGCGGTGGCCGCCGGATTCGAGCGCCGGGAGGCGCGGGTGACCGGACCCCTCGGGGACCCGGTGACGGCGGCGTACGCGCTGCGCGGGTCCACCGCCGTGGTGGAGATGGCCGAGGCCTCGGGCCTCCAGCATCTGCCCGACGGGGTGTTCGCCCCGCTCACGGCCACCACGTACGGCTCCGGCGAACTGCTGGCGGCCGCCCTCGACGCGGGGGCGACGACGATCGTGTTCGGGGTCGGCGGCAGCGCCACCACGGACGGCGGCGCGGGCATGCTCGCCGCCCTGGGGGCCCGCTTCCTGGACGCGGACGGCAAGCCTGTCGGCCCCGGCGGCGGGGGACTGGCCGAGCTGGCCGAGGCCGACCTGTCCGGGCTCGACCCGCGCCTGAAGGACGTCGACCTGGTCCTGGCCAGCGACGTGGACAACCCGCTGACCGGGCCCAAGGGCGCCCCCGAGGTGTACGGGCGGCAGAAGGGCGCGAGCGAGGAGGACATCGCGGTCCTCGACGCGGCCCTGGCCCACTACGCCTCGATCCTGGGCCCCGACACGGCGGCCCTGCCCGGCGCGGGCGCGGCCGGAGGCATCGGCTACGGGGCGCTCGTCGCCCTCGGCGCCCGCTTCCGCCCCGGCATCGATGTGATGCTCGACGTCCTCGGCTTCGCCCCCGCACTCGCGCGGGCCACGCTCGTGGTCACCGGCGAGGGTTCGCTCGACGAGCAGACCCTGCACGGCAAGGCCCCCGCCGGGGTCGCCGCCGCCGCCCGCGCGGCCGGTGTCGAGGTCGTCGCGGTCTGCGGCCGCCTCGCCCTGTCCCCGGAGGCACTGACCGGGGCGGGCATCGCGCGCGCCTACGCCCTGGCCGACCTGGAACCGGACCCGGCGGTGTCGATGGCCCAGGCCGGACCGCTGCTGGAACGGGCGGCGGAGTCGATCGCCAGGGACTTCCTGCTGAGCTGACGCACGCACGTACGCACGGGGAACCACGGGGAACCACAGGGGGACCACGGGGTACGGGGAGGGGGCCGGGCAGCGACCGGGCCCCCCTACCGGCCTCACGGCGGCGCCGACGTCAGCCGCAGCGCGTCCAGCGCCAGCACCAGGTCGACCAGTTCGCGCGGCCGTGACAGCGACCGGCCCGTCAGGCCCTCCAGCCGCCGCAGCCGGTTGCACACCGTGTTGCGGTGACACCGCAGCCGGGCCGCCGCCCGCCCCGCCGAGCCCCCGCACTCCAGCCACGCCTCCAGCGTCCCCACCAGCAGCGACCGCTCCGCAGGCGCGAGGGTCAGCAACGGGCCGAACACCTCCGCCAGGAGCCGGGTGGACAGCTCCGGGCGGCTCACCAGCAGGGCCGCCGGCAGCCGCTCGTCCAGCCGCACGATCTCCCGGCTCCCCGGCTCGCACGTCAGCAGCGCCGTACCCGCCAGCCGGTGCGCCGCGCCCAACTCCGCCAGCGAACCCACCACCGGGCTCACACCCCCCGGCCCCGCGCCCCGCTCCCTCAGCCGCGCCGCGGCCCGGGCCGGGCCCGCCGGTCCCAGCAGCACCACGGCGACCTCCCGGCCCGACGCGTCACCCCCACCGCACCAGCACCAGCGCGTCCCGTCCGGAACAGGGCCCGGGGTTGCCGCCGAGGGCCCCGGCTCGGGCGAGTCCAGGACCACCACCGCGTACCGCCCCCGTTCGGGCAGCCCGAGCGCCCGCGCCGCGCGCTCCACCAGGTCCGGGGGGTTCCGGCCGGCCAGCAGCGGGCCGAGCAGCACCTCGTACCGCGTTTCACGCCGCATCCGCTGCTCCGTCCCCGGGTCCGGGCGCTCCTGATGACCGACGAGGATGCCAGCGGCCGCACGGTGGGGCGCCCGCGCGTCACGGGCCCTGTGCGCGTGCACAACGCTGCCCCGCCTTCGCTGGTCACCCGCATCGACTCCACCCCGCGCCGTGGACGCGCGTCCGGCCCGGTGCTGGTCTGTGGCACCACCCCCCTCACGCACGAGCACCACGGAAGAGCACGACACGACAAGGCGGAAGGAGGAGGACGCATGGCAACGCTAGAGATCCGCGCGCTGTCCGTCGGCTACGGCCCGGTCCGGGCGCTGCGCGACATCTCCGTCGATGTGCCGGACGGCGCGATCACCGCCGTACTCGGCGGCAACGGCGCGGGCAAGACCACGCTGCTGCGGGCCGTGTCGCGGACCCTCGGCTTCCACCGCGGGACGGGCACCGGCACGATCCGGTTCGACGGCCGCCCCCTGGAGGGGCTGCGGCCCGCCCAGGTGGTGGCCGCCGGAGTGGTCCAGGTACCGGAGGGCCGACAGGTCTTCGCCCGGATGACGGTGGCCGACAACCTGCGGGCGGGCGCCCTCGGGGCCCGCGGCGGGCGCAAGCGGACGAACGCCGCACTGACCCGGGTGCACGAGCTGTTCCCGGTACTGGCCGACCGCGCGAACCAGCGGGCCGGGCTGCTGTCCGGCGGCGAGCAGCAGATGCTGGCGATGGGCCGCGCCCTGATGGCCGCACCCCGGCTGCTCCTGCTGGACGAGCCCTCGCTCGGCCTCGCCCCGCTGATGGCGGCCAGGATCGCGGAGACCGTGCAGGAGATCAACGCGAGCGGCACCTCCGTCATGCTCGTCGAGCAGAACGCGGCCATCGCGCTGCGGCTCGCCTCCACGGCGTACGTCCTCGATGTCGGCGAGGTCGCCCTGTCCGGGCCCGCCGGCGAACTCGCCGCGTCCGACGAGGTGCGCCGCCGCTACCTCGGCGTCGTCGACGAGAACGCCGCGGCGGACACCGACCCGGCCGCCCGGACCCGCCGCACCCTGAGCAGGTGGTCCGCGTGACCACCACCGCGACGGCTCCCACGGACAGCACCACGGCCGCCCTCGCCGTGCAGGACGTCACCGTGCGCTTCGCCGGGCTGACCGCCCTGGACAGCGTCTCCTTCACCGTCGAACCCGGCAGTGTGCACGCCGTCATCGGACCCAACGGCGCGGGCAAGTCCACCTGCTTCAACGTGCTCTCCGGCGTCTACCGTGCCACCTCCGGACACGTCCGGCTCGGGGAGACCGAGCTCACCGGACTCGCGCCGCACGCCATCGCGGGCCTCGGTGTCGCCCGCACCTTCCAGAACCTGGCGCTGCCGCCGCACGCGACCGTCGCCGACAGCCTGCTGCTCGGCCGCCACCGGCTGACCCGCTCCGGCTTCATCGCCACCGGACTGCGGCTGCCCTCCGCCGCCCGCGAGGAGCGGCGCCACCGCGAGAGGGTCCGCGAGATCGCCGAATTCATCGGCCTGGAAGGGGCGTTGGAGCGGCCCGCGGGCTCGTTGCCGTACGGGCAGCAGAAGCTCGTCGAGCTCGGCCGCGCGCTGTGCATGGAGCCGCGGGTCCTGCTGCTCGACGAGCCGATCGCCGGGATGACCGCCGCCGAGCGCCACCGTACCGCCGCCGTCGTGGCGAACGTACGCGACAGCCTCGGCATCTCCATCGTGCTGGTCGAGCACGACATGGGGGTGGTGATGCGGCTCGCGGACGCGGTGACCGTACTCGACTTCGGACGCAGGATCGCGGGCGGCACCCCCGCCGAGGTCCAGAACGATCCGGCTGTCGTCCAGGCCTACTTGGGAGCACCTCAATGACCACGTTCGTCGAACTCCTCCTCGGCGGCCTGTCGATCGGCTCGGTCTACGCCCTGATCGCGCTCGGTTTCGTCGTCATCTTCAAGGCCACCGAGGTCGTCAACTTCGCCCACGCGTCCCTCCTGTTGGCGGGCGGGTACGTCACCGCCGTACTCCACGACGACATCGGGTTCTGGCTTGCGCTGCTCGTCGGGATCGCCGGGGCCGCGACCGTCGGGGCGGCCATCGAGTTCTTCGTGATGCGCCGCTACCGGGGCAGCGACCACAGCGTCCTGGCCATCGTCACCATCGGCGTCGACATCCTCCTCATCACCGAACTCACCCGCCGCATGGGCACGGACGTCCTCGCCCTCGGCGACCCCTGGGGCAACGAGGTCGTCACCGTCGGCGGCATCACCCTCGCCCAGACCCGGATCGCCGCGTTCCTCGCCGCCGGGCTGCTGATCACGGTGTTCCTGCTCGCCTTCCGCTACACCTCGTGGGGCGTGTCGATGCGCGCCGCAGCCGAGAACCCGCAGACCGCGGCGCTCATGGGCATCAAGCTCGGCCGGGTCTCGCTCGCCGCCTGGGCGGTCGCCGGAGCCCTCGCGGCCGTCGCCGCCCTCTTCCTCACCGTGTTCCCGACCCCCGGCCTCGAACGCTCCACCTCGCTCGCCGCGCTCAAGGCGTTCCCCGCCGCGATCCTCGGCGGACTCGACTCCACGACCGGGGCGCTCGCCGGCGGACTCATCGTCGGCGTCACGGAGTCGCTCGCCACCGGCTACCAGAGCGACCTCTCCTTCCTCGGCCGGGGCATCGGCGATCTCGCCCCCTACCTGGTGATGGTCGCCGTCCTGCTCATCCGGCCCGCGGGACTCCTCGGCACGAAGGAGCTCGCCCGTGTCTGACACCGCCGCCTCCGGCACCACCGCCCAAGCCGCCCCCGAGGCGACCACCGCACCCGCCCCCGCACCCGGTCCCGCGCAGACCTTCACCGACCGGCTGCGCCGACCCCGTACGTACGCCGTCCTCCTCGGCTCCGTCCTGCTCCTCGTCCTCCCGTTCTACCTGGACCGCTTCTGGCTCCAGGCCGGACTGTTCGCGATGGCGGCGGCGATCGGCGCCATCGGGCTCAACATGCTCACCGGGGCCACCGGACAGCTCTCCATGGGCCACGCGTTCTTCCTCGCGGTCGGCGCGTACGGCTACTGCGTCCTGGCGGGGGAGAGCAGCACCGAGAACGGGCACACCCTGACCGGCCTCGGACTGCCCACCTGGCTGGCGGCGATCCTCGCCGTACTGCTCGCGGGCGCCGTCGGCGGGCTGTTCAGCCCGATCGCCGGTCGGCTGCGCGGCGCGTACCTCGGTATCGCCACCCTCGCGCTGATCTTCATCGGCCAGCACGTCCTGTTCAACGCGGGCTCCCTGACCGGTGGTTACAACGGGCGGGCCGTACCGCCGCTCTCCCTCTTCGGGCTCACCTTCGACGACAGCGAACTCGTCGTCGCCGCCGTACCGTTCGGGGCTTCCGAGAAGCTCTGGTACGTGGGCCTGGTCGCGCTGCTGCTCAGTGCGCTGTTCGCCCGCGGCGTGCTGCGCGGCCGGCCGGGCCGGGCGATGAACGCCATTCGCGACCACCGGATCGCGGCCGGGGTGATGGGCGTGCCCGTGGCGCGCTACCGGGCCGGGGTCTTCGTCCTGTCCTCGATGTACGCGGGCCTCGCGGGCGTCCTGCTCGCCCTGGTCTTCCAGCGGACCGTTCCCGAGTACTTCGGCATGATCCTGTCCCTCGAATACCTCGCCATGATCGTCATCGGCGGGCTCGGCAGCGTCGGGGGAGCGGTCATCGGCGCCGCCTTCGTCACCCTGCTCCCGCAGGTCCTCACGCACTACAGCGACTCCCTCCCGCTGGTCTCCGCCCCCGGCACGGGCGGGCTGGCACCCGGTGAGGCATCCCGCTATCTGTACGGCGCCGCGGTGGTCGCGGTGGTCCTGTTCCTGCCCGGCGGCCTCGCCCGCCTCGGCCTCGCCCGCGCGAGGAAACCAGCGGCTCCGAGGAAACCAGCGGCTCCGAAGAATCCAGCGGCTCCGAAGAATCCAGGGGAGAAGAAATGAAACGCAGAGCGCTCACAGCCGTCGTCGCGGCTCTCACCGTCACCCTCGTCGGGTGCAGCGGCAAGGCGACCGAAGGAAAGGGCGACGAGCAGGACAAGGCCGGGGTCAAGACCGGCCCCGGCGTCTCCTCCTCGGCGATATCCCTCGGCGTGCTGACCGACATGACGGGCGTGTACGCCTCGCTCGGCAAGAGCGTCACCCAGGCGCAGCAGCTGTGGGTGAAGCAGACGAACGCCAAGGGCGGTATCTGCGACCGCAAGGTCGAGCTGACGGTCCGCGACCACGGCTACGACCCGCAGAAGGCGATCGCCGCGTACACCGAGCTGGAGCCGAAGGTGGTGGGCTTCGCCCAGTTCATCGGCTCCCCGTTCGTCGCCGCCGTCGAGCAGCGCATCGACGGCCAGGACAAGGGCCTGGTCCTGCCCCAGGCCTGGTCGGCGAACCTGCTGGGCTCCCCGTACATCCGGGTCATCGGCGCCACCTACGACATCGAGACGATCAACCTGATCGACCATCTGCTCGCCGAGAAGCGCATCGCCAAGGGCGACAGGATCGGTCATGTGTACTTCGAGGGCGACTACGGCGAGAACGCGCTCGTCGGCTCGGAGCACGCGGCGAAGGAGGCCGGTCTCACCGTCGTCGAGCAGAAGATCAAGCCGACCGACAACGACATGACGGCGCAGGTCGCCGCCCTCAAGCAGGCCGGAGTCAAGGCCGTGATCGTCAGCGCGGGCCCGCGCCAGGCGGCCTCGCTCGTCGGCGTCGCGGCGGCCACCGGCTTCAACGTCCCCGTCGTGGGCAACAACTCCGCTTTCGCGCCCCAGCTGTTGAAGACCCAGGCGGGCCCCGCCCTGCTCAAGGACTACTACGTCGCCGCCTCCACGCTGCCCATCGGCGACCCGGGCGACGGCCCGGCCAAGCTCGCGAAGGAGTACGCGGCCCAGTACCCGAAGGACGTGCTCGACAACGGCGTCGTCGCGGGCTACACAGCGGCCTCCATCTACGGCGAAGCCCTGATGAAGGCGTGCGAGGACAAGGACCTCACCCGGGAGGGCATCGGCAGGGCACTCCTCACGATCAAGGGGTACGGGAGCGAGTTCGGCGTCTCGCACGACTTCTCGGACCCTAAGGCGCCGTCCACCCGGCAGAGCGTCATCATGAAGCCGGACGCCTCGGTGCCCGGCGGGCTGAAGGTGGTCCGGCCCGCGGCGGCGGCCCCGGCGGCCGAGTCCTTCACGATGAAGCCCTGACCCCGCGGCAGGACTCGGCGGCGGGCCCGGCCCTCACCGGCCCGGCCCGCCGCTGCCGCCCTCAGACCTCGGTGCCGTCCATCCCGATGTACCGGAAACGCCCCCGCTCCACGCGGTAGATGAAGACCCCGGTCCCGGTGTACATCCCGTTCGCGGACTCGAAGGCGTAGCTCTTGGAGACGCCCTTGTACGAGGTCACCCGCAGCGCGGGCAGCAGGTCCTGGCGGCTCAGCTTCTCCCGGCCCAGCCCCTCCGCACAGGCGGCGATCAGCCCCACCGCGTCGTAGGCCTCCGCGGCCAGCAGCGGCGGCGCCGCGCCGAAGCGCTCGCGGTAGGCGGCGGCGAACGCGTGCACCGAGGGCACGGAGGCGGGGTCGGCGGCCGTCGAGACCACCAGCCAGCTCAGCGCGGCCTCGCCCGCCTCCGCCAGGAAGCGGGGATCGTGCACGGCCTGGGTGCCGATCCTCGGACCCAGGAACCCGGCCCCGACCAGAGCCTTCGCGAACCGGGCCGCGTCCCGCCACCCGCCGCCGTACACCACCGCCCCCGGCTGCTTCGCGGCGATCCGCTCCGCCTCGGCGTCCAGATCGCGGGTGCCCTCCCGTACGGTCTCCGCGAGCACCGTGCGGCCGTTGCCGCGCAGCCCGGCGTCGAGGTAGCGGGTGGTCTGCCGGCCGTACTCGGTCCCGTCGTCCACCAGCGCGACCTTGTCGATCTCGTACGCCCCCAGGAACTGGGCCACCGGCAGCATCTGCATGTCGTTGCGCGGCCGGGCGCACAGGAAGGTCCGGTTCAGATGCCGGATGTCCCCGTCGACCACGCTGAGCAGCGGCAGCGCCGCCTCGTCGTACGCGACCAGCGCCTCCCGGGCCGCGTCCGTGCCGGTCGCCCCGAGGGCCGCCACCAGCAGCGGGTCCTCGGCGAACCGGCGCACCGCCGCCGTCGCCCGCTCCTCGTCGCCCCGGTCGTCGGCCGTGGTCAGCCGCAGCGTGAACGGCGCGTCCTTCCGCGCGTTGTGCTCCTCCACGGCGAGCAGCGCCGCCCGTTCCTGGCCCTTGCCGACGGCCGCCGACGGGCCGCTGAGGTCGGCCTGGAGCCCGATGCGCAGCTCCGGGCGGGCGCTGGTCCCGCGCCCCTCGCCCCCGCCGCCGGGGGCCTTGTCGTCACGGGAGGAGACCAGCCACGCGGTGGTGCCGCCCGCCGCCGCGATGGCCGCCCCGCCGGTGACGTATGCGAGGAAGCGCCGCCGACCGGGGGAGGCCGGGACGGCGGACGTGTTCCCGGAGCCGGCTCCGGTGCCCGGGTCGGTGTCCGCCGGGCCGCCGGACGATCCCGCGTCCAGGCTGGTCGCCTCGATGTCGGGCAGCGCCAGCATCCGGGCGGACCGCTCGGCGATCAGATGCGTCACCGGGCCGGGCAGCCAGCTGCCGCCCGATACGTCCTCGGCGAAGGCCCGCCGGACGTCACCCGCCGTCGGACGCCCCTCGGGCCCCTTGGCCAGGCACGCCTCGACGACCGGGAGCAGCCCCGGCGGCAGCGCGCCCAGCTCCGCCGTGTCGTGCACGGTACGGAAGAGCATCGCCTCCACCGGGCCGCTGCCGAACGGCCGGCCGCCGGTGGCCGCGTACACCAGGACACAGCCCAATGAGAAGACGTCGCTCGCCGGGCCGATCCGCCGCCCCTGCGCCTGCTCGGGCGAGAGGAAGCCCGGGGAGCCGACGATCGCGTCCGTCGCCGTGAGGACCGTGTCGTCCAGGGCCCGGGCGATCCCGAAGTCGATCAGCCGGGGGCCGTCCAGACCCAGCAGCACGTTTCCGGGCTTCACGTCCCGGTGCACCAGCCCCGCCCCGTGGACCGCCTCCAGCGCCTCCGCCAGCATCGAGCCGAGCGCCCGCGCACTGCGCTCCGGCAACGGCCCGCCGCTCCCGACCGCCTCGCTCAGGGCGGGCCCCGGCACGAACTCGGTGGCCAGCCAGGGCGCGGCCGCCTCGGTGTCGGCGTCGACCACCGGCACCGCCCACCGGTTGCGCACCTGCCTGGCGATCGCCACCTCGCGCCGGAAACGGGTGCGGAACCCGGTGTCGTCGGCGTACTCCGCCCGGATCAGCTTGATCGCCACCAGCGCGCCGCCGGGCGACCGGCCCAGCAGTACCACGCCCATGCCCCCGGCGCCGAGCCGGCCGAGGACGCGGTAGCCGGCGATCCGCGCCGGGTCCGTGGAACGGAGCGGTTCCATCAGCGGTCAGGGCCTTTCGTGGGGATCAGGCCGGACCGGAAGCGGGGTCCGGTGGGCGACGTGCGGTGCGGTCACTTCAGTTCCAGCTCGACGCGGTAGAGGACCTTGGCGCCGCCCTCGGCGGCGATCCGCAGCAGTTCGGTGTTGGTGTAGCCCTTCGCGCCCTTGACCGAGACGGCCGTCGTGACCGGGCCGATCCGGGACTTGGTCCATACGTAGTCCTGCGTCCCGCCCGAGCCCGGCCCGGTGTACTTGCCCGCCTCGAACAGCGAGGCATCCGCGTTGCGGACGTCCTTGTGGTCGAACTGGAGGGACATCAGACCGCTCAGGCGCTGCCCGCCGCCCAGTTCCTGCCGCGGGCAGCGGAAGCTCTCCTGGACGGTGTCCTTGATCTCCCGGTCGGCACCAGCCTCCGTCCGGTGCACGGTCACGGTCACCGCCCCCTGGACCCGTCCCTTGC
Organism: Streptomyces sp. WZ.A104; assembly: GCF_002382885.1. Classification (GTDB taxonomy): domain Bacteria; phylum Actinomycetota; class Actinomycetes; order Streptomycetales; family Streptomycetaceae; genus Streptomyces. The sequence goes on along the minus strand of NZ_NWVL01000033.1, from coordinate 65,247 downwards.
CGCCCTGGGCCGGCACGTCGAGCCGCCGGGTGAAGCTGTCGAGCACACCGGAGGGCAGCGGGGTGCGGCTCCAGACACAGGAGTCCGCCAGCACCGGCCAGGTGCCGCCTCTCTCGTACGGGGAGTGCCGCACCATCCCGGCCGCCCAGTCCATCTCGCCGAGCGCGGCGTTGCGCGTCAGCTCGCGGGCCTGCGCCGCGTTCTTCGGTACGCGAGCGGGGTTCGGGGTGAAGTCGTACGAACTGGGCAGTGCCCCCGGCTGCCTCGACTCCTCGGGGTCCTCCGGGGCTTTCGGGTCCTTTGGGTCCGGCTTTCCGGACGCCTCCGTCCGCTGCCCGGCCGACCGGCTCGGCTCCGGCCCTTGCCCGCCGTCCTTCGCCAAGCCGCTGCACCCGGCCAGCAGCACCCCCGCCGCCGCGACCGCGACCACCCGCGTCCCACCCAGTGCCGGCTTCATCATCGGACCCCCCGGTCCCCGCTCCGCGCCTGGCCGGAAGGGGCCGGGCGTCGGCTGCGAGGTGATTCTAGAAGCCCGGTGGGCCGAGGTGACGGGAACCTCGTACTCAGTCCCCCGCGGGAACATCCCAGCCATGGCGAGGGCTCCGCCTCTGGTGAAGCCCCGGCGCGCGGTGGTATACGCACGAAGGGCCCGGATGCCGGGGAGCATCCGGGCCCCGAGGGCCTGTCGTACGTATCCGCCGCTACGGCAGTTGTGCCGCCCGCGCCTCGCGTCGGTTGTCACGGAACGTGTTCACCCGTCGCGCCGTGGCGAACAGCGGGATCACCGCGCCGAGCACCACCTGGAGCGCGCAGCCCGTCTGGAGCAGCAGCTGACCGCCGGGCGCGTCGAACGCCCAGGCGGCGAGCAGGCCCATCGCGGCCACGATCCAGCTGAGCATCGCCACCGCGAGGACGCCCCGCGGCTTGGGGTACTCCACCCGGCTCACCATCAGCCATGCCACACCGATGATGGCCAGCAGCGTCGGAACGAAGGGCAGCTCCAGGAGCACGATCGAGATGACCGTGAGCGCTCCGAAGGGGCTCGGCATGCCCTGGAACATGCCGTCCTTCAAGGTCACGCAGGAGAATCTGGCCAGCCTGAGCACCACCGCCAGGAGCACCACGATCGCAGCCAGCGCCGACACCCGCTGATGGGCGTCGTCCGCGACCATCCCGTACACGAGTACGAAGTAGGCCGGCGCGAGTCCGAAGCTGATGAGGTCCGAGAGGTTGTCCAGCTCGGCGCCCATCGGCGAGGAGCGCAGCTTGCGCGCCACCAGTCCGTCGAACAGGTCGAAGATCGCGGCCATCAGCATGAGGATCACCGCCGTGGCGGCGGAGTGCCTGGCCATGCCCGTCTCGTCGCTGCCCGTGAGGTGGGGGATCAGAATGCCCGTGGTGGTGAAGTACACCGCCATGAACCCGCACGTCGCATTACCGAGCGTGAGCGTGTCCGCTATCGACAGCCGCATCGACAGCGGCATGTCCTCCGCGCTGTCGGTGTCTCTCGCCTCGTCGGCCTCAGGAACCCAGCCGGCCTTGGTATCCGGATCAATCACGGTCAATTCGAGTCACCCCCGCGGTGGTGGCCTGGCCGACCTCGACCGCGACATCGATACCCTCCGGGAGGTAGATGTCCACGCGCGAGCCGAAGCGGATCAGGCCGATGCGCTCGCCCTGCTCGACCTTCGTGCCCTCGGGGAGGTACGGCACGATCCGACGGGCGACCGCTCCCGCGATCTGCACCATCTCGATGTCGCCGAGCTCGGTGTCGAAGTGCCAGACAACGCGCTCGTTGTTCTCGCTCTCCTTGTTGAACGCCGGAACGAACCCGCCCGGGATGTGCTCGACCGACGTCACGGTGCCCGCCAGCGGCGCGCGGTTGACGTGGACGTTGAGGGGGCTCATGAAGATCGCGACGCGGGTGCGCCCGTCCTTCCACGGCATGATGCTCTGCACCACACCGTCGGCCGGGGAGATGACCCGGCCGTCAGTGATCTCGCGCTCGGGGTCACGGAAGAACCACAGCATGCCCGCCGCGAGCGCGGTGGTGGGCACGGCCACGGCCGCCCAGCGCCCCGACTTGCGGGCGCGGGCCAGGCTGAGGGCTGCGGTGGCGACGGTCGGCAGGAGCCAGGGCGATGCTCCGCGGGCGATGCGGACCCCGCCGCGGGGTGCAGAGGTAGGGCTGTCGGGCATGGATGACCTTCGTAGCGGATGATGCCGCGCTGGCAACGGGGGACGGCGGCTTTCCGGCGATGCTATCGGTTGCCGGGCGCAACTGGGCAAGCCAGCAGCCGAGTCGGACTGCTGAAAAGCACCCGCCGAGGATGACTCGGTGTGATGTTCTTCGCCACCAAATCACCTCAAAAGGGACAATCAGCCCTGGAATCGGTACTCCTCCAGGAGGCGCCGGCCAATGATCATTTTCTGGATCTCGGCGGTACCTTCACCGATCAGCAGCATCGGCGCCTCGCGGTAGAGGCGCTCGATCTCGTACTCCTTGGAGAAGCCGTAACCGCCGTGGATACGGAAGGCGTCTTCGACGACTTCCTTGCAGTACTCGGAGGCGAGGTACTTCGCCATCCCTGCCTCCAGGTCGTTTCGTTCCCCGGAGTCCTTTTTGCGTGCCGCATTCACCATCATCGCATGGGCGGCTTCGACCTTGGTGGCCATTTCGGCCAGTTTGAACTGGATCGCCTGGTGCTGGGCGATCGGTTTGCCGAAGGTGTGGCGCTGCTGGGCGTACGAAACGCCCAGTTCGAACGCACGTTGAGCGACACCGCAACCACGTGCGGCGACATTCACCCGGCCGACCTCGACGCCGTCCATCATTTGGTAAAACCCTCGGCCGGTCGTGCCTCCGAGCACACGATTGGCCGGAATGCGCAGGTCGTCCATGATGAGCTCGGTCGTGTCGACGCCCTTGTAACCCATCTTGTCGATCTTCCCGGGGATGGTCAGGCCGGGCCGGACCTCTCCGAATCCGGGCTCCTTCTCCACCAGGAAGGTCGTCATCGACTTGTGCGGCGCGGTGCCCTCGGGGTGGCCTTCGTCACTTCGGCAGAGAACAGCCACCAGCGTCGACGTTCCGCCGTTCGTCAGCCACATCTTCTGGCCGTTGAGAACGTACTCCTCGCCGTCCCTGACACCCTTGGACGAGATCGCCGAGACGTCCGAGCCGAGCGCCGGCTCGGACATGGAGAACGCGCCCCGCACCTCGCCGAGCGCCATCCGCGGCAGGAACGTGTCCTTCTGTTCCTGGGTGCCGTGCTGCTTGAGCATGTAGGCCACGATGAAATGCGTGTTGATGATGCCCGACACGCTCATCCAGCCGCGCGCGATCTCCTCCACGCACAGCGCGTAGGTGAGCAGCGACTCACCCAGACCCCCGTACTCCTCGGGGATCATCAGCCCGAACAGGCCGAGCTCCTTGAGCCCCTCCACGATTTCCGTGGGGTACTCGTCGCGGTGCTCCAGCTGGGTCGCGACCGGAATGATCTCCTTGTCGACGAAGTCCCGGACCGTGGCGAGGATCTCCCGCTGGATGTCGTTCAGACCGGCGGTCTGGGCGAGTCGCGTCATGGCTGCTTCTCCTGTGGCTTCACGCGGATGACTTCAAGGCTTCACGCGGTTGGTTGGCCGACTGCTGTCCGTGGCCGGTTACTTGGCGGGCGTCGGGCGGCCCGGCTGCTCGCCGCCCCGCTCCTTGATGTACGTCTCGGTGGGGACCATCACCTTGCGGCGGAACACGCAGACCACGGTGCCGTCCTGCTTGTAGCCCTTGGTCTCGACGTACACGATCCCGCGATCGCTCTTGGACTTCGACGGTGTCTTGTCCAGCACGGTCGTCTCGCCGTAGATCGTGTCGCCGTGGAAGGTCGGCGCGATGTGCTTCAGCGATTCGACCTCCAGATTGGCGATGGCCTTCCCGGAGACGTCCGGCACCGACATGCCGAGCAGCAGCGAGTAGATGTAGTTGCCGACGACGACGTTCTTCCCGAAGTCGGTCGTCTTCTCCGCGTAGTTGCTGTCCATGTGCAGCGGGTGGTGGTTCATGGTCAGCAGGCAGAAGAGGTGGTCGTCGTACTCCGTGACCGTCTTTCCGGGCCAGTGCTTGTAGACCGCGCCGACCTCGAACTCCTCGTAAGTGCGTCCGAACTGCATGATCAGGCCTCCGGGGCTTCGAACTTGGAGGTGCGCTGCATTCCGGCGGCCCGGCCCTTGCCCGCGATGACCAGGGCCATCTTGCGGCTGGCCTCGTCGATCATCTCGTCGCCGAGCATTGCCGAGCCCTTCTTGCCGCCCGCCTCGGAGGTGCACCAGTCATAGGCGTCGAGGATCAGCTCGGCGTGGTCGTAGTCCTCCTGCGAGGGCGAGAACACCTCGTTGGCCGCGTCGACCTGGCCCGGGTGCAGCACCCACTTGCCGTCGAAGCCGAGAGCGGCCGCGCGGCCCGCGACCTCGCGGTAGGCGTCCACGTCACGGATCTGGAGGAACGGGCCGTCGATCGCCTGGAGATCGTGCGTACGGGCCGCCATCAGGATGCGCATCAGGATGTAGTGGTAGGCGTCCGCCGGGTAGCCGGGCGGCTGCTGGCCGACGACCAGGGTCTTCATGTTGATCGACGCCATGAAGTCCGCCGGGCCGAAGATCAGCGTCTCCAGGCGCGGCGAGGCGGCGGCGATGTCGTCGATGTTCACCAGCCCCTTGGCGTTCTCGATCTGCGCCTCGATGCCGATCTTCCCGACTTCAAAGCCCATCGTCTTCTCGATCTGGGTCAGCAGCAGGTCCAGCGCCACGACCTGCTGGGCGTCCTGGACCTTCGGCAGCATGATGCAGTCGAGGTTGGGACCCGCGCCCTCGACGACCGTGATGACGTCCCGGTACGTCCAGTGCGTCGTCCAGTCGTTGACCCGCACGACCCGGGTCTTGCCGCTCCAGTCACCGTTGTTCAGCGCGTCCACGATCGTGTGGCGGGCGCCCTCCTTGGCGAGCGGCGCGCAGGCGTCCTCCAGGTCCAGGAAGACCTGGTCGGCCGGGAGGCCCTGGGCCTTCTCCAGGAAGCGCGGGTTCGAGCCCGGCACGGCCAGACACGAGCGCCGGGGGCGCAGCCGGTTCACGGGGGTGGTGGGCGTGGTCATGCGGGGACCTCCAGAGGGTCGAGCTTGTTCGCTTTCCGGATCTCGTCGACGATACGGCCGATGATCTCCGTGATGCCGAAGTCCTTCGGGGTGAAGACGGCGGCCACACCGGCTTCGATGAGTGCGGCGGCGTCCGCCGGCGGGATGATGCCGCCCGCGATCACCGGAATGTCCGGGGCCCCGGCCTCGCGCAGCCGGTTCAGCACGTCGGGCACCAGCTCCGCGTGCGAGCCGGACAGGATCGACAGCCCCACGCAGTGCACGTCCTCGGCGAGCGCCGCGTCGGTGATCTGCTCGGGGGTGAGCCGGATGCCCTGGTAGACCACCTCGAACCCGGCGTCCCTGGCCCGTACGGCGATCTGCTCCGCGCCGTTGGAGTGCCCGTCCAGACCCGGCTTGCCGACCAGCAGGCGCAGCCGCCCCACGCCCAGGTCGGCGGCGGTACGGGTGACCTTCTCGCGGACCAGGGCGAGCGTGCTGCCCGGCTCGGCGGCGATCGCCACCGGGGCCGAGGAGACCCCGGTGGGCGCGCGGAACTCGCCGAAGACGTCCCGCAGTGCCCAGGACCACTCGCCGGTGGTGACGCCCGCGCGAGCGCATTCGACGGTGGCTTCCATCATGTTCCGGGTGCCCGCGGCGGCCTTCTTCAGCGCGGCCAGCGCCTCCGTCGCCCGGGCCTCGTCGCGGTTGTCCCGCCACTCGTGCAGGGCGGCGACGACCCGGGCCTCGTTCTCGGGGTCGACCGTCATGATCGCGCCGTCGAGGTCGGAGGTGAGCGGGTTGGGCTCGGTCGTCTCGTAGATGTTGACGCCGACGATCTTCTCCTCGCCGCCCTCGATCCGGGCCCGCCGCGCCGCGTGCGAGGAGACCAGCTCGGACTTGAGGTAGCCGGACTCGACGGCCGCCATCGCGCCGCCCATCTGCTGGATGCGGTCGATCTCCGCCATCGACTCCTCGACCAGGGCGTCCACCTTGGCCTCGATGACGTGCGATCCGGCGAAGATGTCCTCGTACTCCAGCAGATCGCTCTCGTGGGCCAGCACCTGCTGGATGCGGAGCGACCACTGCTGGTCCCAGGGGCGCGGCAGCCCCAGTGCCTCGTTCCAGGCGGGGAGCTGCACCGCGCGGGCGCGGGCGTCCTTGGAGAGGGTCACGGCCAGCATCTCCAGGACGATGCGCTGGACGTTGTTCTCCGGCTGCGCCTCGGTCAGGCCGAGGGAGTTGACCTGGACGCCGTAGCGGAAACGGCGCTGCTTGGCGTTGGTGATGCCGTACCGCTCCCGCGTGACGCGGTCCCAGATCCGGCCGAAGGCGCGCATCTTGCACATCTCCTCGATGAAGCGGACGCCCGCGTTCACGAAGAACGAGATCCGGGCGACCACATCACCGAACTTCTCCTCCGGGACCTGGCCCGAGTCGCGCACCGCGTCGAGCACCGCGATGGCGGTCGACATGGCGTACGCGATCTCCTGGACCGGGGTCGCCCCCGCCTCCTGGAGGTGGTAGCTGCAGATGTTGATCGGGTTCCACTTGGGGATGCGGTTGACCGTGTACGTGATCATGTCGGTGGTCAGCCGTAGTGAGGGCACCGGCGGGAAGACGTGGGTCCCGCGCGAGAGGTACTCCTTCACGATGTCGTTCTGCGTGGTCCCCTGGAGCTTGGCGGGGTCGGCCCCCTGCTCCTCCGCGACCACCTGGTAGAGCGCCAGCAGCCACATGGCGGTCGCGTTGATCGTCATCGAGGTGTTCATCTGCTCCAGGGGGATGTCCTGGAACAGCCGGCGCATGTCACCGAGGTGTGAGACGGGCACACCGACACGGCCCACCTCGCCGCGGGCGAGAATGTGGTCCGGGTCGTATCCGGTCTGCGTGGGCAGATCGAAGGCGACCGAGAGACCCGTCTGTCCCTTGGCGAGGTTGCGGCGGTACAGCTCGTTGGACGCCTCGGCGGTCGAGTGACCGGCGTACGTCCGCATGAGCCAGGGCCGGTCCTTCTGACGTTCGTTCATCGGAGAACCTCAGACGTTGCGGAAGCGGTTGATGGCGTCGATGTGCTGCTCGCGCATTTCCTGGTTGCGCACGCCCAGGCCCTCGCGCGGGGCCAGTGCCAGGACGCCGACCTTGCCCTGGTGGACGTTGCGGTGGACGTCGTGGGCGGCCTGGCCGGTGTCCGCCAGGGAGTACACCTTGGAGAGCGTCGGGTGGATCTTGCCCTTGGCGATGAGGCGGTTGGCCTCCCAGGCCTCACGGTAGTTGGCGAAGTGGGAGCCGATGATCCGCTTGAGGGACATCCACAGGTAGCGGTTGTCGTACTCGTGCATGTAGCCCGAGGTGGAGGCGCAGGTCGTGATCGTGCCGCCCTTGCGGGTGACGTAGACCGAGGCGCCGAAGGTCTCGCGGCCCGGGTGCTCGAAGACGATGTCGATGTCCTCGCCGCCGGTGTACTCGCGGATGCGCTTGCCGAAGCGCTTCCACTCCTTCGGGTCCTGGGTGCGCTCGTCCTTCCAGAACTTGTAGCCCTCGGCGTTGCGGTCGATGACCGCCTCGGCGCCCATAGCCCGGCAGATGTCGGCCTTCTCCGGGCTGGAGACGACACAGATCGGGTTGGCGCCGCCGGCCAGCGCGAACTGGGTGGCGTAGGAGCCGAGTCCGCCGCTCGCGCCCCAGATCAGCACGTTGTCGCCCTGCTTCATCCCCGCGCCGTTGCGCGAGACGAGCTGGCGGTAGGCGGTGGAGTTGACCAGGCCCGGGGCCGCTGCCTCCTCCCAGCTGAGGTGCTGGGGCTTGGGCATCAGCTGGTTGGACTTGACGAGCGCGATCTCCGCCAGCCCGCCGAAGTTCGTCTCGAAACCCCAGATGCGCTGCTCGGGGTCGAGCATCGTGTCGTTGTGCCCGTCGGAGGACTCCAGTTCGACGGAGAGGCAGTGCGCGACGACCTCGTCGCCCGGGTTCCAGGCGTTCACGCCGGGGCCGGTGCGCAGGACGACGCCCGCCAGGTCGGAGCCGATGACGTGGTACGGCAGGTCGTGGCGCTTGGTGAGCTCGCTGAGCCTTCCGTACCGCTCCAGGAAGCTGAACGTCGACACCGGCTCGAAGATCGAGGTCCAGACGGAGTTGTAGTTCACCGAACTGGCCATCACGGCGACGAGGGCCTCGCCGGGGCCGAGTTCGGGGACCGGGACCTCGTCGAGGTGGAGCGACTTGCGGGGGTCCTTGTCGCGGGATTCGAGCCCCGAGAACATCTCCGCCTCGTCCTTGTGCACGGTGATCGCGCGGTAGGACTCGGGGAGGGACAGGGCCGCGAAGTCCGCGGCGGTGCTGTCCTGGGATTGGATCGCGTCCAGGATTTCCTTCACGGTGTTGCCTCCGGTGATGCGGCGTCGAGGGAACGCTTGAGGGGCCCTGCTGGCAGGGGTGCGGTGTGGTGTGGAGGTGTTGCCGTCGGTTCGGCGGGGTGGAGCTCGGCTTTGCTCGGTGGAGCAGAAGGGTGCCTGTGACGCAGGCGTCCGGGCGCGCAGCACGGTGGTTGCGGGGACAGCCGGCGTACGTGTGAGTTCTCAGCACGCCGGCCGCCCGGACACCTTCAACGTATGGCACTCTGTGACACCTGACAAGGCACCCAGTGCCAACAATTTCTCTCACTTGTCATCTCGTAGGCACGCATGAGCAACACGATGGGCGTTGTGAGACGTTCTGTCCTGCTGGCGGACGGTTACCGGCCGGGTCGGTACACATACGGCGTCGTCGCCCCAAGCTCCCTGAAGCCGAGCCGGACCAGGATCGGGGCCGACATGTCGCTCGCGTCGACCTGGAGATACCGGTAGCCGCGCTCGGCGGCGATCCGCGCCCGGTGGGCGACCAGTGCCCGGTAGATGCCCCTGCCTCGCCAGGCGGCGACCGTCCCGCCGCCCCAGAGCCCCGCGAAGCCCGTCCCCGGGTACAGCTCCATACGGGCCGAGCTGACCGGCTCCCCGCGGGCCGTGACGACGAGCGCCACGAAGTCGTCGGGGGCCGCTTCCAGCCGCTTCACGACCTGGTGCAGGAGGCGGGTGCCGTCCGTGCCGAACGCCCGCTCATGGGCCAGCGCCATCAGCTCCGCCCCCGCCGCGTCGCTCACACGGTGCAGTGTGACGCCATCGGGCAGGGCGACCGCCCCGGTGAGCGGCCCGGCCGGGGCCGCCAGCAGGGTTTCCGGCGGCTCCGGCACGAACCCGGCCGCCCGCAGCCGGTCACCCAGATCGGCCGGCCGGTCGTGCGCGTACAGCTTCCACTCGAATTCCGGGAGGCCGAGCGCCGCGCAGTGCCGGATCTGGGCCGCGATCGCCGCGTCGGCCCCTTCGCCGTCCAGGTCCGGGGACGACCAGACGACCCCGTTCCAGTCGCTCCGGCCGCCCACCTGGCGCACCAGGGGTCCATCGCGCTCGACCCGGACGCCGGGGCCGTCGGGTCGGGCGTGCTCGCGCATCGTGCGGTCGTACAGGGCGCGTACTTCGTCGGTTCGCATGGCCGGAACCCCACCACGGGGCCGTGGCCCTCGCGAACGGTTTACGGCTCCGCCCGCGCGCCCTCAGCGGTCCTGGAGCGCCTGCTGGATCGTGCGCATGACCTCGTCCAGCGGGGCGTCGGTGCGGGCCACCGCGACCAGCACCTCGCCCTGCTCGGCGATCGTCGCGGCCGGGGCGCGCTCGGGATCGGCCCCTGCGGTCCGGCCCGCGCCGATGCCCGTGCCGAAGGTGTCGCGCACGATGGCGAAGGCCCGGTCGAGCTGGGCCTCCACATCGCCCTGGCCGCCCGCCCGCAGCCAGCGGCGCAGTACGTGGTTGTGCGCGGTGACCACGGCGGAGGCGGCGACCTCCGCCAGCAACGGGTCGTCGTTGCCCACATGGTGGTCGCGCTCGTCGAAGTGGCCCAGGAGATAGCGGGTGAACAGCCGCTCGTAGCGGGCCACCGAAGCGATCTCGGCCTCCCGGAGGGTCGGCACCTCGCGGGTCAGTTTGTAACGGGCCACGGAGACGGCGGGCTTGGCCGCGTACATCTTCATGACTTCCTTGATGCCGCGGCAGACGGTGTCGAGCGGATGCTCGTGCGCGGGGGCGGCATGGAGGACGGCCTCTGCCCTGACGAGGGTGTCGTCGTGGTCCGGGAAGATCGCCTCTTCCTTGGAGCGGAAGTGCCGGAAGAAGGTCCGCCGGGCGACGCCCGCGGCGCCCGCGATCTCGTCGACGGTCGTCGCCTCGTAGCCCTTCGTGGCGAAGAGCTCCATCGCGGCGGCGGCCAGCTCGCGGCGCATCTTCAGCCGTTGGGCGGCGGCGCGGGTTCCCGCGGTGGTGGTCTCCGGGGCGTCGGACGCTGCGGTGGCACGGGGTGGCCTGGCGGGCTGGGACATGGCATGAACGTAACGCATCGGTGCAGGAGAGCGCGCCTTCGGGGGCGGGCCGCCGGAGGGTCCCAGCAGCCCGCCCCACCCGGCTCCCGGGTCAGCGACGGGCATATTCGCGGAAGCCGCGCCCCGTCTTGCGGCCGAGGCAGCCCGCGGCGACCAGGTGCTCCAGCAGCGGCGCCGGGGCCAGGCCCGGGTCGCGGAACTCCTTGTGCAGCACCTTCTCGATGGCCAGCGAGACATCCAGGCCGACCACGTCGAGCAGCTCGAACGGGCCCATCGGGTACCCGCCGCCCAGCTTCATCGCCGCGTCGATGTCGTCCAGCGAGGCGTAGTGCTCCTCGACCATCTTGATCGCGTTGTTGAGGTACGGGAACAGCAGCGCGTTCACGATGAACCCGGCCCGGTCCCCGCAGTCCACCGGGTGCTTGCGGATCTTCGTGCACACCGTACGGACCGTGGCGTGCACATCGTCGGCGGTCAGGACCGTACGGACCACCTCGACCAGCTTCATCGCGGGCGCCGGGTTGAAGAAGTGCATCCCGATGACGTCCGCGGGCCGCGCGGTCGCCCGGGCGATGGCGATGACCGGCAGTGAGGAGGTGGTGGTGGCGAGCACCGCGCCGGGCCGGCAGACCTTGTCCAGCGTGGCGAACAGCTGCTGCTTGATCTCCAGGTCCTCCGCGACCGCCTCCACCGCGAGGTCGACCTCGGCGAACGCGTCCAGCGAACCGGCCGCCGTGATCCGGCCCAGCGTCTCGTCCCGGGCCTCGGCGGTCAGCCGCCCCTTGGACACCGATCGCTCCAGCGACTTGGCGATCCGGCCTTTGGCGAGGTCCGCCTTCTCCTGGCCGCGGGCCGCCAGGACCACGGTGTACCCGGCCTTGGCGAACACCTCCGCGATCCCGGAGGCCATCGTTCCGGAGCCCGCGACGCCGACGGAGGCCACTGCGCGCCCGGCTCCGGCGGCCGATTCCGCCGAAGGGGTCAGGGCGTCGGGCACCGCGGTCTGTCCGCCCGGGGCGTCGTACGTGTAGAAGCCGCGCCCCGCCTTGCGTCCGGTCAGGCCCGCCTCGCTGAGCTGGCCGAGGACGGGGGCCGGGGCGTGCAGCCGGTCGTGGGAGGCGGCGTACATGGCCTCCAGGACGGTGCGGGCGGTGTCGATGCCGATCAGGTCCAGCAGGGCGAGCGGGCCCATCGGCAGCCCGCAGCCCAGCTTCATCGCCGCGTCGATGTCCTCACGGGAGGCGTAGTTCGCCTCGTACATCGCGGCGGCCTGGTTGAGGTAGCCGAACAGCAGCCCGTCCGCGACGAACCCGGGCCGGTCGCCGACCGCGACGGGCTCCTTGCCCAGCTCCCGGGCCAGCCTGGTGACGGCCTCGACGGCGGGCGGTGCGGTCAGCACCGAGGAGACCACCTCGACCAGCTTCATCGCGGGCGCCGGGTTGAAGAAGTGCAGCCCGAGGACGCGCTCGGGGTGCCGGGACTCGGCGGCGAGCCGGGTCACCGACAGCGCGTTGGTGCCGGTGGCCAGGATCGCGGTGGGCGAGACGATCGCGTCCAGCTCCCGGAACACCTGCTGCTTGATCTCGTACGTCTCCGGCGTCACCTCGATGACCAGTTCGGCATCGACGGCGGCCCGCAGATCGTCGGACGTACGGAACCGGGCGAGCGCGGCGGCCCGCTCCTGCTCGGTGATCCGCCCGCGCCCCACGGCCCGTGCGGTGGACGCTTCGAGGGAGGCGATGGCCTGCCGGGCGGCCGCCTCGCTGATGTCGATGCCGATGACCTCGCGGCCCGCCAGGGCCAGGACCTCGGCGATGCCGGTGCCCATGGTGCCGAGGCCGACGACGGCGATGGTGGAGAGAGGGGTGTCCATCACGGGACTCCAGGGTGAGTGACGACTGTGGGAGCACGGCGCGCGCGGCGATGAGGGAGCGGCGCGAGGCGTACGGAAGCTGCGTGTCGTGGAGCACGGGGCCGACGCGCTGCGAGCGCGCGCCAGGCCGTGAGGGGTGACGGACTCTGTCCCGGAGTCACGTCATACAGAAACTGCCGAACCGACAAGCACTCCGGGTGGCTGCGTCACCAGGCCACCGGAGCCGGCGGGGAGTGTGTCCCGCTCAGATGAGATTAACCGGCGAGTAACGAGCGCGCCACCCCTGGATGCTTGTGCGCCGGCTCACACCGGTCCGTCGATGCCGTCCCGCACGCAGCGTGTCCGCCGTTACGCTGAGCGTCATGGATGAGGAGTTCCGTTCGCTCATGGACCGGCTGGAACCCGAGGCCGACGGGTCGCCGCTGTACGGGCGGCTCGCCGCCACCGAGGACGCCGAGGAGCTCGCCCGCGTCCTCGTCGAACCGCACCGCCCCCTGTGGGCCAGGGAGGTGGCCGCGTTCCGGCTCGGCTGCGCGGGCGACCGGCGGGCCTTCGAGGCGCTGGTGCTGCTGCTCAACCACCGCGACCCCGAGCGCTGTGTCTCCGCCGCCCACGCCCTGGCCCGCCTGGCCGACCCCCGCACCCCGAGAGCGGCCGCCGCCCTCGCCACGAACACCCTGCGCACCGCCTACGCCCTGCACCCGGTCCGCCTGCTCACCGCCCTGCGCGCCCCCGAGTCGGTCCCCGCCCTGGTGCTCACCCTCCAGGGGCTGCTGGCCCCCGGCGAGCCCCACTGGCGCGTCGCCCTGGCCTGCGTCGAGGGCCTCGGCCACCTCGGCGACGACCGGGCCCGCCCGGTCCTCACGGCGGCGCTCCCGCACCCCCGGCTGGGCCGGGCCGCGGCGGAGGCGCTCAGCCGGTTGCCGGGGGAGTGAGCGGGCGGACGTGGTGCGCCTCGGGCGCCATGGCCCCGTCGGCCTCGAAGTCCTCCACGCCTCGCAGCGGGCGAGGCGCCGGGCGGGTGCGGGGGAGCGGCGGAGCGCCTCATGCCGGCGTCCTCGTCCACGCCTCCCCCGCATCCCGCCCACCGCTTCCCGCGGGCCGCCGGGTCAGCGGTCGGTGCTCAGCGGCGGAAGCCGAGCAGGCCGTGCAGTCGGCTGCCCTTGCTGTTGTCCACCGACTGGGCCGTCGCCTTCTCGGCGGGCAGCGGCTTCGGGTCCGGCAGCGCCGGGCAGACCGCGTCCGCCTCGCCCCGGCCGCGCGGAACGGTCCCGTCGGCCAGATAGGCCGTCAGATGCCGGTCCAGGCAGTCGTTGCCGCTCAGCGTGATGCCGTGGTTGCCGCCGCCCTCCTCCACGACGAGGCTGGAGCCCTTGAGTTTGCGGTGCATGCTGACCGCGCCGCCGTACGGGGTCGCCGCGTCGTCGGAGGCCTGGAGGATGAGCGCCGGGCGCAGCTCGCGGTTGTGGACCGGACGCGGACGCAGCGGCGCCACCGGCCAGTCGGCGCACGGCGCGTTGTACCAGGTGTTGTTCCACGTCATGAACGGTGCCTTGTCGTGGATGCGGCGGCTGTCGTTGCGCCAGGTGCTCCAGTGCCGGGGCCAGCCCGCGTCGCGGCACTGGACGGCCGTGTAGACCGAGTAGCTGTTGTCGCCGCTCGCGTCGACCGCGCCGAAGTTCTCGTACACCTGGACCAGCGCCTCGGTGTCCCGCTTCTTCACGTACGCGGCGAACGCCTCGGCGAGATAGGGCCAGTAGCCGTTGTAGTACCCGCCCGGCAGGAAGGTGTCCTCCAGCTCGCTCGCGCCGACCTTGCCGCCCGCGGGCTTGCGCGCAAGGTCCGCCCGCATCCGGTACCAGGCGGCCTCGACCCGGGCCGGGTCGGTGCCCAGACGGTACGCGGCGTGGTGCTTCGCCACCCACGCGGCGAAGGCCTTGTGGCGGTCGTCGAACGCGTAGTTCTGGCCGAGGTTGCCCCCGTACCAGACCGCGTCGGGGTCGACGACGGAGTCCAGGACCAGGCGGCGCACGCGCTCCGGGTGCAGCTTGGCGTAGACCGCGCCGAGGTAGGTGCCGTAGGAGTATCCGAAGTAGTTGATCTGCGGGGAGCCCAGCGCCCGCCGGATCACTTCGAGGTCCTTGGCCGCGCTGACCGTGTCCATGTACGGCAGCACGTCGCGGTGCTTCTCGCCGCAGGCGCGGGCGAAGGCCTCGGCCCGGTCGCGGTTGATCCGCTCCGAGCGGTAGGAGTCCGGCACCGAGTCCGGGCGCACCGGATCGAAGTGCCCGGGCAGGCAGTTCAGGGCCGGAGTGCTCTTCCCGACCCCGCGCGGGTCGAACCCGATCACGTCGTACTGGGCGGCGACCTTCTTCGGCAGCGAGGACGCCACGAACCCGGCCATCGACAGACCGCTGCCGCCCGGACCGCCCGGGTTGACCAGCAGGGGGCCCTGGTAGGCCTTCCCGGTGTGCCGGACGCGGGACAGCGCGAGCGTGATCTGGCGGCCCGACGGACGGGTGTGGTCCAGCGGGGCGCGGACCTTCGCGCACTGGAGCTTCGGGTAGTTCTCGGTCGGGCAGTCGGTCCACTTGAGCGGCGGGGCGGGCGGGGTGCTCGCCCCGGTGGCGGCGGCCGGGGCCGGCGCCGCGGTCAGCAGACCGGCGACGGTCGCGCCGACGGCGACAAGAATTCCTGCACGTTTCGTCATGGGGCCTCCCGGGAGTGACGGGAACGCGGCGCCGGATCACCGGGTCCCCGCCGCATGGTCCCCGAACCGGCCGCCGGAAGGGGTCGTTCCGGGCTGAGTCGACCCGTACGGTCACGCCATCGGCCCTGCGAAAGCCTTTCTCGGCAGGCCCCGGGCTACAGAGGGCCGGCTGGCTGCGGCCGGGTTACAGCAGAGTCAGCTGGGTGGGGCCGGACTCCGGGGTGGCGGCCGGGGCCGGGTCGGGAGCGATACGGCGGGCCTCGCCGCGGTGCGCCGGTCCGATGCCGAACTCGTCCGCCAGCTCGTGCACCTGACGGGTGATCCGGCGCTGGTACCACGTGGGGGCGTACGAGCCGTCCGCGTACATCCGTTCGTAGCGCGGCACCAGCCGCGGATGGTGCTGACCGAGCCAGTGCAGGTACCACTCGCGCGCGCCGGGGCGCAGATGCAGGACGAGCGGGGTCACCGAGGTCGCCCCGGCGGTGGCGATGGCGGCGACGGTGGTGCGCAGCTGCTCCGGGCGGTCGCCGAGGAAGGGGATGACCGGGGCCATCAGGACCGAGCAACCGATCCCCGCGTCGGTGAGGGCCCGCACCACGTCCAGGCGGCGTTCGGGGGAGGGAGTGCCCGGCTCGACAGTCCGCCACAGCTCCCGGTCGGTGAAGCCCACGGAGACCGAGACACCGATCTCGGTGACCTCGGCCGCCTGCCGCAGCAGCTCCAGGTCCCGCAGGATCAGCGTGCCCTTCGTCAGGATCGAGAAGGGGTTCGCCCGGTCGCGCAGGGCGGCGATGATGCCCGGCATCAACCGGTACCGGCCCTCGGCCCGCTGGTAGCAGTCGACATTGGTGCCCATCGCGATGTGCTCGCCCCGCCAGTGCCGGGAGGCCAGCTCCCGCTGGAGCAGCTCGGCCGCGTTGACCTTGACGACGATCTGGGAGTCGAAGCCGATGCCCGTGTCCAGGTCCAGGTAGCTGTGGGTCTTGCGGGCGAAGCAGTACACGCAGGCGTGAGTGCAGCCCCGGTAGGGGTTGACCGTCCATTCGAACGGCATCCGCGAAGCCCCGGGCACCCGGTTCAGGATCGAACGGGCCCGGATCTCGTGGAAGGTGATGCCCCGGAACTCCGGGGTGTCGAACGTGCGCGTGGTCACCGCGTCCGCGGCGAAGAGCGCGCTGTTCCCGGCCGTCGAGCGGTTTTCGGCCAGATTGTCCCAGCGCATGGACGCCTCCTCGGTAGCACTGGCCACAGAATAGAACACTTGTTCCCTTGATCGTGCGGACCGGCCCGTCGGCCCCGATTTTGAGCGGCTGTGCCCGAGGTGGTTGGCTCAGCTCACCCACCGAACCACCGACTGCTGGAGGAACAGCCATGGCGCAGGTCGAGGCCACGACGGAGCGGATCATCGCGGCGGACGCGGAGGCGGTGTTCGACGCGCTGGCCGACTACAAGGACGTCCGCGGCAAGGTGCTGACCGGGCACTTCAGCGAGTACAAGGTCCGCGAGGGCGGCGACGGCGAGGGCACCCTGGTCCACTGGAAGCTCCAGGCCACCAGCAAGCGCGTCCGGGACTGCCTGCTGGAGGTCAGCGAGCCGACCGACGGGCAGCTCGTCGAGAAGGACCGCAACTCCTCCATGGTCACCACCTGGACCGTCACCCCGGCCGGTGAGGGCAGGTCCAAGGCCGTGGTCACCACCGTCTGGGACGGCGCGGGCGGCATCGGCGGCTTCTTCGAGCGGACCTTCGCCCCCAAGGGCCTCGGCAGGATCTACGACGAGCTGCTCCAGAACCTCGCCACCGAGGTCGAGAAGTAGTTCCGGGCGGCTGTCCTCCCCGCACCAGGGCTCGAACAGTCAGGCCTCACCGGAACGGGTGGTTTTCCGGGGCGGCCGGTTGTGCGCCGTAGCGGCTCCCACCGGCGCATGAGCCCTCCGTGCGCGCCCTGTACGCCCCTCGTCGCGTTCACCCCGCCTCGCCCGCACGATGCGAGAAGCGGGCGTCGCAGACGCGACGAGGGGAGCGGTACGTGGTGGGCGGCGGCGCGGGACGCCTCGCCGGGTCCGTCCTCACCGCCGACGGCACCCCGCTCAGCGTGCAGGCCGCCCGCGAGACCCGGCAGGACGTCGAGCCGGCGGGCGGGGCCGTGCTGCGCGGCGTCGTCCGGGCCACCGGCGGACTCCGCGTCGAGGACACCCGGGTCACCCTGCTCGACGCGGCGGGCCATGCGGTGGACACCCTCACGACCGGGCCCGACGGCTCGTTCCGGTTCGTCGACCTGTCGGCGGGCGAATACACCGTGGCCACCGCCGGGTACCCGCCGGTGGCCACCGTGCTCCAGGTCCCCGGTGAAAGCGTTCGACGCCTCGGACAGGAAAGGGACCGGCGGAGGGACCTTCGCCGGACTGGACCTCTGGCGAGCCGGATCTCCCTGGCCCACGCCGCTCGCGGCGCGTACGGTGTGGCGGCATGAAGATCCTCATCAGCGCCGACATGGAGGGCGCCACCGGAGTGACCTGGCCGGCCGACGTGCTGCCGGGGACTCCTCAGTGGGAGCGCTGCCGGTCGATGTTCACCTCCGACGTGAACGCGGCGGCCCTCGGCTTCTACGACGGCGGCGCCGACCAGGTCCTGGTCAACGAGGCCCACTGGTCGATGCGGAACCTGCTGCTGGAGCACATGGACGAACGGGTCCAGATGCTCACCGGCAAACACAAGTCGCTCTCCATGGTGGAGGGCATCCAACACGGCGACGTGGACGCGGTGGCCTTCGTCGGCTATCACACAGGCGCCGGCACGGAGGGCGTCCTCGCCCACACCTACCTCGCCAACTCCATCACCGGCGTCTGGCTCAACGGGGTCCGCGCGAGCGAGGGCCTGCTCAACGCGCATGTCGCCGCCGAGTACGGTGTCCCCGTCATCCTTGTCACCGGCGACGACCTGACCTGCGTGGACGCCGAGGGATACGCCCCCGACGCCCGCAAGGTCGCCGTCAAGGACCACGTCTCCCGCTACGCGGCGGTGTGCCGCACCCCGGCCCGTACCGCCGCCGACATCCGGGCGGCGGCGAAGGGCGCCACCGCGCTCGCGGGGCGGCGGGAGCCCGTCACCGGGGGGACGTTCACCGTGGAGCTGGAGTTCGACGCCGAACATCTGGCGGCCGCGGCGACCGTGGTGCCCGGTGTGGCGGCGACCGGCGAGAGGCGCGTCGCGTACACCGGCGCGACGATGTACGAAGGAATTCGCACGTTCAAGGCGGTGACGACGATCGTGTCGGCCGCTGTGGAGGAACAATATGGCTGACGCCCCCGGCCGGCTCGGTCCCGTGGACCGGCAGGCGCTCGACGAGGTGGTGACGTTCACCTCCGAGCTCATCCGGATCGACACCACCAACCGGGGCGGCGGCGACTGCCGGGAGCGACCGGCCGCCGAGTACGTCGCCGAGCGGCTCGCGGACGCCGGACTCCGGCCGACCCTGCTGGAGCGGACCCCCGGCCGGACCAACGTCGTCGCCCGCATCCCCGGCACCGACCCGACGGCCGACGCGCTGCTCGTCCACGGCCATCTCGACGTGGTGCCCGCCGAGCCCGCCGACTGGAGCGTGCACCCCTTCTCCGGCGAGGTGAGCGACGGAGTCGTGTGGGGGCGGGGTGCCGTCGACATGAAGAACATGGACGCGATGGTCCTCGCCGTCGTACGCGGCTGGGCCCGCGAGGGGTTCCGGCCCCGGCGCGACATCGTCATCGCGTACACCGCCGACGAGGAGGACAGCGCAGCCGACGGCTCGGGCTTCCTCGCCGACCGGCACGCACAGCTCTTCGAGGGCTGCACGGAGGGCATCAGCGAGTCCGGGGCGTTCACCTTCCACGCCGGGGGCGGCCTCTCGCTGTACCCGATCGCCGCGGGCGAACGCGGCACCGGCTGGCTGAAGCTCACCGCCGAGGGCCGGGCCGGGCACGGCTCCAAGGTCAACGGGGAGAACGCGGTGAGCGCGCTCGCCGCCGCCGTCGCCCGGATCGGCGAACACGAGTGGCCCATCCGCCTCACCCCGACCGTGCGCGCCGCGATCACCGAGATCGCCGCCCTGCACGGCATCACCGCCGACCCCGACGACCCCGGCTTCGACGTCGCCGAGCTCCTCGGCAAGCTCGGCCCCGCCGCTGCCCTCGTCGAGAACACCGTCCGCAACAGCAGCAACCCGACGATGCTGGACGCCGGTTACAAGGTCAACGTCATTCCCGGCCATGCCACCGCCTTCATCGACGGGCGCACGGTCCCCGGCGGCGACGACGAGTTCCGGGCGACCCTGGACCGGCTCACCGGCCCCCGCGTCTCCTGGGAGTTCCACCACCGAGAGGGGGCCCTCCAGGCCCCGATCGACTCGCCGACGTACGCCAAGCTGCGCGCTGCCGTCGAGCGGTTCGACCCGGGCGCGCACACCGTGCCCTACTGCATGTCCGGCGGCACCGACGCCAAGCAGTTCGCCCGCCTGGGCATCACCGGCTACGGCTTCACCCCGCTGAAGCTCCCCGTCGGCTTCGACTACCAGCGCCTCTTCCACGGCGTCGACGAACGCGTACCCGTCGACGCCCTCCACTTCGGCGTCCGCGTGCTCGACCACTACCTGCGCACCGCCTGACCGCACCTGGGGGGACCGACCGACGTGAACACCGTGCCCGCGCCCGCAGCCCCGTACGGAACCTGGCCGTCGCCGATCGACGCGGCCCTCGCCGCCTCGCACGACGGCAGGCCCGACCATCTCGGCACCGTCGGCGACGAGGTGTGGTGGACCGAGCCGCGCCCCGCCGAGGGCGGTCGCCGCGCCCTGATGCGCCGCCGCGCCGACGGCAGCACCGCCCCGGTGCTGCCCGTCCCGTGGAACGCCCGCAGCCGGGTCATCGAGTACGGCGGACAGCCCTGGGCGGGCGCGGTGCGCGAGGACGGCGAACTCGTCGTGGTGTTCGTCCACTTCACCGACCAGCGGCTGTACGCCTACGCCCCCGACGGGACCGGTGAGCCGTGGCCGCTCACCCCGGTCTCGGAGCTCGGCGGGGGGCGGCGCTGGGTCGACCCCCAACTGCGCCTGGAGCAAGGGGCCGAGGGGGAGGTGTGGTGTGTGCTGGAGGAGTTCACCGGACCCGCCCCGACCGACGTGCGCCGGGTCCTCGCCGCCGTACCGCTGGACGGCTCGGCGGCCGACGACCGCTCGGCGATCCGCGAACTCTCCGACGGCCGTCACCGGTTCGTCACCGGCCCCCGGATCTCCCACGACGGGCGGCGGGCCGCCTGGATCGCCTGGGACCACCCGCGGATGCCCTGGGACGGCACGGTGGTGATGCTGGCGGAGATCACGGAGGCCGGTGAACTCGGCGGCGTACGGCCCCTGGTGGGAGATGTCCAGGAGTCGGTCTGCCAGATCGAGTGGGACCGCGACGGCAGCCTCCTGTTCGTCTCCGACCTCGCCGGCTGGTGGGAGCTCCAGCGCATCCGCCCCGACGCCGTGGCGGGTGGCGTGGTGCCCAGCAGTCGCCTTCTGCCTCCCCGGGGCGAGGAGTTCGGCGGGCCGCTGTGGAAGATCGGGCTGCGCTGGTTCCACCCGCTGGACAACGGGCTGATCGCCGTCCTGCACGGCAAGGGCACCACCCGCCTGGGCATCCTCGACCCGGAGACCGGTGAACTCGCCGACGTGCCCGGCCCGTGGACCGCCTGGGCCGACACGCTCACCGTCCACGGCAGCCTGGTCGTCGGCGTCGCCGCCGGCCCCCGCACCGGCTACGAGGTCATCGAGCTGGACACCGCCACCGGGCACACCCGGACCATCGGCGCACCCCACCGCGACCCGGTCGATCCGGCCTACTACCCCGTGCCCGAGAACCGCACCTTCACCGGCCCCGACGGCCGCGAGATCCACGCCCACCTCTACCCGCCGCACAGCCCCGACCGCACCGGACCCGAGGGCGGGAAGCCCCCGTACGTCATGTGGGCGCACGGCGGCCCCACCGGCCACGCACCGCTCGTTCTCGACCTGGAGATCGCCTACTTCACCTCGCGCGGCATCGGCGTCGCCGAGGTCAACTACGGCGGCTCCACCGGCTACGGCCGCCGCTACCGGGAGCGGCTGCGCGGCGAGTGGGGCGTCGTCGACGTGGCGGACTGCGCGGCCGTCGCCTCGGCCCTGGTCGAGGAGGGGACCGCCGATCCGGACCGGCTCGCGATCCGGGGCGGCAGCGCGGGCGGCTGGACCGCCGCCGCGTCCCTGACCGGCACGGACCTGTACGCCTGCGGGACGATCATCTACCCCATCCTGGACCTCGAAGGGTGGGCCACCGACGAGACCCACGACTTCGAGTCGCGCTATCTGGAGTCCCTCGTCGGCCCGTACGCCGAGGTGCCCGAGCGCTACCGCGAACGCTCCCCGATCAACCGCACCGACCGGCTGACCTCCCCGTTCCTGCTGCTCCAGGGCCTCGACGACGTGATCTGCCCGCCCGCCCAGTGCGAGCGGTTCCTCGCCGCCGTCGCGGGCCGGGGCATCGCCCACGCCTACCTCGCCTTCGAGGGTGAAAGCCACGGCTTCCGGCGCGCGGAGACGCTGATCCGCGCGCTGGAGGCCGAACTCTCCCTCTACGCACAGACGTTCGGCATCGAACACCCCGACGTGCCCCGACTGGAGCTGACGACGTGACGCGCCAGAAGCGCGGCCCGGCGGCTCCCCTCGCTCGGCCGCCCCGGTTGCGCCCCGGTTCCCGGGTCGCCGTCGTGGCGCCCAGCGGTCCTGTCCCCGCCGACCGGCTGGAGGAGGGGCTCGCGATCCTGCGCGACTGGGGCCTCGACCTGGTTATCGGCCCCCATGTCCTGTCCGTACACCCGGAGTTGGACTACCTCGCCGGGTCGGACGCGGACCGGGCGAAGGACCTTCAGGCCGCGTGGTGCGACCCGTCCGTGGACGCGGTGCTGTGCGCCCGGGGCGGGTACGGCGCGCACCGCATGGTCGACCTGGTCGACTGGGCGGCGATCCGGGCCGCCGGGCCCAAGGCCTTCGTCGGCTACAGCGACATCACCGCGCTGCACGAGGCGTTCGCTCTGCGGGCCGGGTTCGCCACGCTGCACGGGCCCATGGTCGCCACCGACGCGTTCCTGAAGGACCCGGCGGCCCGGGAGCATCTGCGCGCCACCCTCTTCGAGCCCGAGACCGTGCGCACCCTCGGCCTGGACACGGCGGCCGCCCTGGTCCCGGGGCGGGCGCGGGGCGTCACGTTCGGCGGGTGCGTCAGCCTGCTCGCCGCCGGCACCCCGGGCGGCCGCACCGAGGCCCGGGGCGGGCTGCTGGTGATCGAGGACACCGGGGAGGAGCCCTACCGGCTCGACGGCATCCTCACCCGGCTGCTGCGGTCCGGCGCCCTGGAGGGGGTCGCCGGGATCGCCTGCGGGTCCTGGCAGGAGTGCGGACCGTACGAGAAGGTCCGCGCCGTGCTCGCCGACCGGTTCGGGCCGCTCGGCATACCCGTGGCCGAGGAGCTGGGGTTCGGGCACGGGTATGCCGCGCCGACGATCCCCCTGGGCGTGCCCGCGGTGCTGAACGCGCCGTCGGACGGCGGCCGTTGCACGCTGACCGTCGAGGTCCCCGCCCTGCTCTGAGCCTCCTCGGCCACCCGTCGTATCCGCGCCCGCGCCGCAGGCCGTGTGGGCGCGGAGTTGGCGTGTTTCCGCGCGCAGAACGTGAACATCCGTCAAGAACCACTGACAGAAGCGTTGACGCCGCTATGACGTGTGTCACAGCATGAGTGCGGCCCAATACTTACCGGTCGGTAAGGTTACCTCGGTGTGGAGGTCCTCGTGTCAGGTGCTGTTTCCCGATTGCGCTCCCCGCTCGTCGCCGTCGCCGGGGCGGCTCTCGTCGCCCCCCTGGCCCTCGCCGGCCCGGCCCGTGCCGCGGCGGACCCGGCGTACACCGTCACCCCCCTGACGTTCACCGTCGAGGCGGGCGACCGCTCCTGCGCGGTGGACGCCGATCTCTACCGCCCCGCCGGGGTCGACGCGGACCGGCCCGCTCCCGCCGTCCTCGCCACCAACGGCTTCGGCGGCAGCAAGTCCGACGGCTCGACCGACGCCATCGGCAAGGCCTTCGCCGAGCGCGGCTACGTCGGCCTGGTCTACTCGGGCCTCGGCTTCGGCAAGTCCGGCTGCCTGATCACGCTGGACGACCCCGCCGTCGACGGGCGGGCGGCGAGCGAACTCCTCGACTTCCTCGGGGGCGTCCGCGCGGCCGACGACGGCACCAAGGCCGACTTCGTCACCCAGGACGCCGACGGCGACCCGCGCGTCGGCATGATCGGCGGCTCCTATGGCGGCGCGATCCAGCTCGCCACCGCCGCCGTCGACCCCCGTCTCGACGCGCTCGTCCCGCTGATCACCTGGAACGACCTCGCCTACGCACTCGCGCCCAACGGCACCGGGGCGCACACCGGCGTCACCTCCGATGTGCCCGGCGTCTTCAAGTGGCAGTGGGCCAACGGCTTCTACCTCATCGGCGAGGGCCAGCCGCTCCTGAACCCGAGCCTGGACCCGTCCCGGATCAACCGGCTGGACTGCCTGCACTTCGCCACGCGCGCCTGCGAGACGATCCGTCTCCTCAACTCCGGTCGCTACCCCGCCGACAAGGCCGAGGCGATGCTCGCCTACGCGCGCAGTGTCTCGCCCGTCTCCTACCTCGACCGGGTCAAGGCTCCCACCCTGATCGTCCAGGGCCAGGCCGACAGCCTGTTCAACCTCAACGAGGCCACCGCCACGTACAGGACGCTCAAGGCGCAGGGCACCGAGACCAAGATGGTCTGGCAGTCCTGGGGGCACAGCGGCGGCCAGGTGCCCGGCGAACTCGACCTGGGTCAGGGCAATCTGGAGACCAGTCACGTGGGGCAGCGGGTTCTGGCCTGGTTCGACCGCCACCTCCGCAGGAAGGCGGACACCGACACCGGACCCGCGTTCTCCTACTACCGTTCCTGGCAGAGCGGTTACGGCACCGCCGACGACGTCCCGGACCTCTCGCGGACGATGTACCTCTCCGGCGACGGCAAGCTCGTCGACAACCGCTCCAAGGTGGCGCGCGGCAGCCGCAAGTACGTCAACTGGCCGGTGCCGACCAGCCACTCGGAGAGCTCGATCGCCCCGCTGATCGGACTGCCCGACCCCAAGCCGTACGACACCAAGGGCACCTACCTCGGCTGGCGCAGCGAACCGCTCACCGAGCCGCTCGACGTCGTCGGCGCGCCGAAGGCCACCCTGAAGGTCGTCTCCCCGAGGGCGGAACGGGTCCAGAACAGCGGCGACGCCTCGGACAAGCTCGTCCTGTTCGCCAAGGTCTACGACGTCGCGCCCGACGGCAGCCGCAAGCTCGTGAACCGGCTCGTCTCCCCGGTGCGGGTCCCCGATGTCACCCGGCCCTTCACGGTCGAGCTGCCCGGCATCGTCCACCGGTACGGGAAGGGGCACCGCCTGGAGTTCGTGATCGCCGCCAGTGACACCGCGTACTTCGGCAACCGGGGCATCAAGCCCGTCACCGTGGTCCATGCCCCCGAGGACACGGGTGTCCTGGAGCTGCCCGTGGTCCCGGCCGGCTGACACGGCTGTACCGCCGCTCACCCGAACGGCGGTACAGGACCGCCCCCCGGGCCCGGCGGACAGGCATGCTGGGGCTCCGGGGGCGGCCGCGTGCGCGATGGGCGGCGGGCCGAACGGCGCAGGGCGAGCGGAAGGGCCGGACCATGAGCCCCAAGGACGTATCGAACGGCAGGGGGCGCGTCGCGGGATGGTTCACTCCCGGGCGCATCGCGGTCTCCGTGCTGGTCGTGCTCGTCATCGTGTTCATCTGCGTGAACACGAAGAAGGTCACCATCCGCGTGCTGATCCCCGAGGTGACCATGCCCCTCTGGTTCGCCCTGCTGGCCATGTTCCTGATCGGCGGGGTCTGCGGCGGCTACCTCTTCCGCCGCCGGGGCAAGTGACGGCAGGCATGCTCCCGTGAGGGCCGGGTCAGGCCGTGACGTTGCGGTCCACGTACTCGAAGACCGAGCCGTCCGGGTGCAGCGCGATGAGGTTGCGGCCGGCCGGGGTCGGCACCGGGCCCGCGACGATCCGCGCGCCCGCCCGGGTCAGCGCAGCGTTCGCCTCGTCGACGTCCTTCACCGCGATGGTCGCGCCCACCTTGCGCAGCACCTCCAGCTCCGATTCGGGCCCGCTCATCAGGAGGAAGCAGCCGATCGCGGCGACCGACACCCCGCCGCGCTCGAAGCGCAGGGCCGGGGTGCCCGTCAGCCCCTCGTAGAAGGCCACCGCGGCCTCCAGGTCGTCGACGCAGATACGCAGCGTGGTTCCGAGGATCTCCATGACCACGAGGGTAGTTGGCGGCCGGTGGGAGCGTGATCGATTCTGCCCTGCCGGACTCCGGCTGCCGGACTCCGACTGCCGGGGGAACGGCCAAGCCCGCGCTCTCGTGGAGCGCGGGCTCCCGGCCGCCCCGGGGCGTCGCACCCGGCTGCGCGCCGGGCCCTCACGCCCGGCACAGCACCTCGCCGTGCGGGACCATGAACCAGCCGTCGCCCTCCTCGCCCCAGGCGCGCCACGCCGCCGCGATGGCCGTGAGCCGCTCGGCACTCGCATGGCCGCCCCGCACCGCCAGTTCGGCGTAGACCGAGTCCGTCGTACGGTCCGCCCACAGCCTGCTCCACCAGGCGCGGCTCTCCGGGGTCGCGAAGCACCAGGCGGCCGCTGTCGGGGTGATGTCGGTGAACCCGGCCTGCCGCGCCCAGGAGAGGAGCCTGCGTCCGGCGTCGGGCTCGCCGCCGTTGGCGCGGGCCACCCTTCCGTATACGTCCAGCCATTCGGTCAGGCCGGGCACCTCAGGGAACCAGGTCATCGCCGCGTAGTCGCTGTCGCGTGCCGCGACCACGCCGCCGGGCCGGCAGACGCGCCGCATCTCGCGCAGCGCCTGGACCGGGTCGCCCACGTGCTGGAGCACCTGATGGGCGTGGACCACGTCGAAGGAGTCGTCGGGGAAATCCAGGGCGTGGACGTCGGCCACCGCGAACTCGACGTTGGCCAGGCCCCGTTCGGCCAACACTCCGGCGGCCTGGTCGAGGATGGCCCTACCGGTGTCGACCGCCGTCACGCGGCCCGGCGCGACCAGGGCGGCCAGATCGGCGGTGATGGTCCCGGGGCCGCAGCCGACGTCCAGCACGGCCAGGCCCGGGCGGAGTTCACCGAGCAGATACGCCGCCGAGTTGGCGGCGGTCCGCCAGCGGTGCGAGCGCAGGACCGACTCGTGGTGGCCGTGCGTGTACACGGCGGTCTCCTTCGGCATGACGGTGAGTCCTCTCCCGAAAACCTCGCGCCGACGGGTGCGGCGACAGCCACCACCGTACGCGGAGATGCCGAATGGTGAGATATGCGTCTTGCCATATGGACTTGTTCGTCCGGGGGCTCAGATCGGCATCGGGCAGTAGACGGTCAGCGCCTCCGGCAGCTTGTCGACCGTCAACTCCGTTCCGGAGCGTGCTACTTCACCGTCGTACGCGTACGGAGTCCCCGGCGCCAGACCGGCGATCCGCACCCGCCGCCGACGTACCGCCGCATGGGCGGGGGAGCGGGTCAGTGGTCCCGCCACCGCCGCGGCGAGCAGCCGCAGCGCGGGGCCCCGGCCGCCGTGCACCACCCGTACGTCCAGCAGCCCGTCCGCCAGGTTGTGACGGCGGCCCGGGGCGGGGCCCACCCGCTGGAACAGCCCGTTGCCGACGAACAGCAGCCACAACGGCCTTCGGCGTCCCTGGAGTTCGGCCTCCAGTGGTCGCTGCCCGCGCAGTACGTGCAGCGCCGCGAGCACGCCCGCCGGCCAGCCGCCGATCCGGGGCGACCAGCGCTCCCTGGTGCGCACCAGGTCCGGATAGACGCCCAGGGAGAAGGCGTTGAGGAAGTAGCCGTCCGCGCCGTCCTCCCCCTTCGGCCCCGGCCGGAAGCGGCCCAGGTCCACCCGGATCGCATCGCCCGCCGTGAGGGCGGCCGCGGTGTCCTGGACGGTCTCGATGCCGAGGTCGTAGGCGAAGTGGTTGAGCGTCCCGCCGGGGAGGACGGCGAGCGGCATGCCGTGCGTCGCCGCTACCGAGGCCGCCAGGTTCACGGTGCCGTCGCCCCCGCAGATCCCGAGCGCCCGACCCCGGCCCGCCGCCTCGTCCAGGGCCGTCGGCAGCTCGTCGGGGGCGACCTCCACGACCTCCGCGGCGGGCAGCGCCTCGCGGACGAGCGACGCGGTCGCGGTGGCGGTGCCCGACTCCCGGTTCACCACGACCACGAGGCCCTTCCCGCCGGGCAGTGCCGGGGCCTCGCCGGGCGGGCGGCCGGGGGCGGGCAGCTGGCCCCGCGTCGGGACCACTCCGCGCAGGGCGAACGCGGCTCCTATGCCGAGTGCCGCCCCCGCCAGGACATCGCTCGGGTAGTGGACCCCCGTGTAGACGCGGGAGGCCGCCACAGCCATCGCGACCGGGGCCACGACCGCACCCCAGCCCCGGGACTCCAGGGCCACGCCGGTGGCGAACGCGGCGGCCGACGCGGCATGGCCGGAGGGGAAGGACGTGGTGACCGGCTGCCGCTTGAGCTGCCGCACGATCGGCACCAGATCGACTATCGGCCGCTCGCGGCGCACCGCGCCCTTGGCGACGGTGTTGATCGCCGCCGAGGCCACGGCGAGGGACGCGATCCCGCGCAGCGCGGCCCGCCGGGACCGTGCACTGCTGCCGAGAGCGGCGATCCCGGCCGCCGCCCCGAACCACAGCAGCCCGTGGTTGGCGCTCCGGCTCAGCCGGGGCAGCAGCGGATCGGCGCCCGGCCAGTGCCGGTCCGCGACGCTCCGGAACACGGCCAGGTCCTGGCCCTGGAGCCAGTGCCGCAACCGGGCAGTGGCAGGGGCGGCGGTGGGTGAGGTTCTCGGTGTCGGCATGGCTCAGCGAATACCCGGCCCGGCTGCCCTGAACCAGCAGGCGCGCTGAGACCCGCAGCGCGCGCCTCCGCCGACCGGCGCAACGGCCCACGGACCGGCCCCCCTCCCGCACGGCTGCCCGATTTGAGCGGGCGGCAGGCCCGGAACCTCCGTATAAAGGGCCCAGAGGTACAAAGGGCCCGGAGGCCACGGGCCCCGCCGTCTCCGGGCGAGCGGCAGGGACGGGCGGCGGGACGCGCGCGACGGGCGGCGGACGCGCGCGGCGAGTGGCAGGCGTGTGGCGGGCGAGCGGCGAACGACGGGCGAGTGGCGGAGGAGGGCCGGATACGGATGAACGGCACCGAGAACACCGGCGGCCCCGGGGATACCCCCCGCCCCCCGCACGGGGAACGCACGCCCGGCGGGCCCGATGATGCCCGGGGGAGGCCCCGCCCCCCGCACGAGGACCACGGCCCCGTCCGGTACGGGCCGTCCGCGCCCGAGCCCGGGCTGCCCGTGCTTCCCGAGCTGGCCGCCCACCTCGCCGCCGCCTCCACACGGACCCGCGCCGAGCCCCCCGGCGGCGGGACGGCGCTGCGGGAGGCGGCCCGGGGCTACTGGGACCGGCGCGGGCTGCACGGGACCGTCGGCGGCATCGCCGCCGCCCCCGGAGCCCAGCCGCTGCTCCTGGCCCTGATCGGCGCACACGGCGGTGACGTCCTCATGCCGCGCCCGTGCCCGGCCACCTGGACGCCCCAGGCCCGGCTGCTCGGGCAGCCCGCCTACCACGTGCCGACCCCCGCCGAGTGCGGCGGCGTCCCCGATCCGTACGCCCTGCTGGAGACCGTCCGCCGGGTACGCGCCGAGGGCGGCAGGCCCAAGCTGCTGCTCCTGTCCGTCGTCGACGACCCCACCGCCACCGTCGCCCCGCCCGAACTGGTCCGCGAGGCCTGCGAGGCCGCCGTCGGCGAGGGGCTGCACATCATCAGCGACGAGACCTGGCGCGACACCGTGCACCGGCCCCGCGACACCGTCCTGCTCAGCCCCGCCGAGATGTGCCCCGACGACGTCACCGTGCTCACCGACCTGTCCGGGGCCCTCACACCCGCCGCCTGGCCGGTCGCCGTCGCCCGTTTCCCGGACACCGCGAAGGCCGCCGTGCGCCACGCGCGTACCCTCGACATCCTCACCGCGCTCGGCGCCCTCGTCGCCGGACCGCTCGCACCCGCAGCCGCCCACGCCCTCGGCGAGCCGGAGTCCGTACGGGAACGGATCGCGAGGGCCGCCGCCCTCCAGGCCGAGGTCGCCGCAGCCGCCCACCGCGCGGTCCTCGCCTCCGGCGCGCTCGCCCGCCCCCCGCAGGCGGGCCGCCACCTCTACGCCGACCTGGGTCCCCTGCGCTCCCGGCTGGCCGATCTCCGCGTCACCGACTCCATGGAGCTGGAGGAGTACCTGACCGAACGCCTCGGCGCGCCGACCCCGGGCGGCCACCGCTTCGGCGACGAACTGGGCGCCCTGCGCGTACGGCTGGGCACCGGCCCTCTGCTGGGAGCCACCCCCCAGCAGCAGATGGAGTCCCTCACCTCAGCGGCGCCCCTGGAACTGCCGCATGTGGCGCGGGCACTGAGCGCCTTCGCAACGGCCCTCGGCGCACTGCGCTGACCCGAGCGCCGTCCCCGCTCAGGCCGCCGCGCCTCCCGTCCCGTCGCCGAACCGCGCCCGCAGCCTGCGCCACACCGCCGGAGCACCGCTGATCAGCAGCGTCAGGGCCACCGCCGCCACCACCCCCTGCCACGGCTCGGGAAACAGCGAACCGCCCAGGATGCCGATCAGCTGGTACGTCGCCGCCCAGGCCAGACACGCCGGAACATCGCCCCGGGCGAACCGCCGCAGCGGCATCCGGCCCAGCAGGCACGCCAGCATCACCGGAATCCGGCCGGCCGGCATCAGCCGGGACAGGACCAGCACCGTCCCGCCGCGCTCGTCCAGCTTCGCCTGGGCCTGGGCCAGCCGCTCCGGCGCGGCCCGCCGCGTGATCGCCTCCAGCCACCGCGAACCGTTCTTCGACCGCACCCCGCGCTGCCCCAGCCAGTACAGGCAGACGTCCCCCAGGAACGCGGCCGCCGAGGCCACCACGAACACGAAGAGCAGCGCGAACGGGGACGTCTGGTGGAGCGCCACCACAGCCGCCGAACTCACCAGTGCCCCCGTCGGCACCACCGGCACCAAGGACCCCAGTGCCACCAGGAGGAACAGTGTCGGGTAGCCGACCGCCTGCTGTGTCGACTCCGGCGGCAGCTCCCGCGCCACTGTCTGGATCTCGTCGATCACCGGCCGGCCTCCGGCCGCACCCGTTCACCGTGCCCCAGCAGGTGCACCGTCACCTCCGGCGCGCGCTTCGCCGCGTGCCGGACGAACTCCTCGCCCGGGGCGTGGAACTCGTGCGGCCGCACCCCGTCCAGGCCGATCGGCCAGTACGTGCCGTAGTGCACCGGCACCGCCGACCGGGGCCCCAGCCGGGTCAGCGCCTCGGCGGCCCGGGCCGGGTCGAGATGGCCCTGCCCGAGGTAGGGGCCCCAGCCGCCCACCGGCAGCAGCGCCACGTCCACCGCGCCCACCGCCTCCGCCATCCCGTCGAACAGCCCGGTGTCCCCGGCGAAGTACGTCCGCGCCTCGCCCTCGACGACATAGCCCAGCGCGGGCACCCGGCGTGGGCCCACCGGCAGCCGCCGCCCGTCGTGCGCCGCCGGAACCGCCCGCACCCGCACCTCGCCGACCCGCACCTCCTCGCCCGCCCGCACCTCGGTCACATGCAGCCGCCGCACCCGCCGCAGCACCCGCAGACCCGGCACGGCCGCCACCGCGCCGCTCGGCACGATCAGCCGGGTGCCGGGAGCCACCCGGGCCAGCGAGGGCAGATGGAGGTGGTCGGAGTGCAGGTGCGAGACCAGGACCACCTCTGCGACCGCGGCCTGCGGCGGCGGCACCTCGCCCCGGCGGCGGCGCAGATGCGCGAAGCGCCGCACGAACAGGGGGTCGGTCAGTACCCGCACCCCCGAATCCTCGATCGTGCAGGTGGCATGACCCCACCAGGTGACCTCCACCGGCACGTCCGCCTCCTTGCTCGACCCCGGCGACCCCGTGTCCCGGTCCGGCCCCCGCCGCCCGTGCGGGGGAGCGCTGCCCGTACGAGCCTATGCGCCCCCCGTGCGGTTGCGCCGCCGACCGGAAGCCGCCGACCGGGGCCGGCGCTGTGAAAAGCTGGAGAACGGGCCCTTGACGGCCGGGCCCGCGGCTGAGAGGGCACGAGGTGGACCGGCGTGGGTGACGGAAAGTGGCGTACGGCGGGCAGAGCCCTGATGCGGGTCACCGTGGTCTGGGCGGTGTCCACCCTCACCATGCTCGCGCTCGCCGGCATCCTGCCCGACTTCCGGCTCCAGTCCGACGACGGCGACACCATCACCAGGACCGCGTTCACCGCCGCCTGGGGCGCGGGCGCCTTCGGCCTGCTCTCCGCCCTGGTCTGGCCCGTGCTCGTCCGGGCCCTGCTCATCGTGCCCGCGCTCGTCCTCGGCGCGCTCGTCTTCTTCCTCAACGGTTCGCTGCTGCTGGTCGCGCTGCGCCTGATCCCGGACGGGCGCGGGGACGCCGCCCCGGAGACCGCGGTCGTCGTCGCCGCCGTCATGTCCGCCGTCGCCTCCGCCACCTCCACCGCCCTCGCCGTCCGCGACGACGAGGCCTACCGCCGCCGGCTCTCCCGCCTCGCCGACCGCCGACGCCGCCGACGCGGCCGCCCCTCCCCGGCCGACCACGGCCGCGACGGCCCGCCCGGCACCGTCTTCATCCAGCTCGACGGCGTCGGCCACGACGTCCTGGTCAAGGCAGCCGCCGACGGGCTCATGCCGACGGTCGCCCACTGGCTCGGCGACGCCGCCGGACACCGCCTCACCCTCTGGCGCACCGACTGGTCCAGCCAGACCGGCGCCAGCCAGCTCGCCATCCTGCACGGCAGCAACCACGACGTGCCCGCCTTCCGCTGGTACGAGAAGGAGACCCGAACGGTCATGGTCTCCAGCCGCCCCGCGAGCGCCCTCGAAATGCAGCGCCGCGCCATCGCGCACACCCGCGACGGCGGCCTGCTCACCGTCGACGGCGCGAGCCGGGGCAACCTCTTCAGCGGCGGCGCCGCACAGCTCGCCCTGGTGCTCTCGATGGCCGCCCGGCGCGGCAAGGGCCGCGGCTCCCGCGCCGGATACTTCGCCTACTTCTCCGACCCGGCCAACGCCACCCGTACCGCCCTCTCCTTCGTCGCCGAGGTCGCCCGCGAGATCGGCCAGTCGACCCGGGCCCGCGCCCTGAAGATCACCCCACGGGTCAAGCGCGGCGGCCTCTACCCCTTCATCCGTGCCTTCGCCACCGTCGTGGAGCGAGATGTGGTCGTCGCCGCCGTGCTCGGCGACATGTTCGCCGGACGCACCGCCGTCTACGCCGACCTCGTCGCCTACGACGAGGTCGCCCACCACTCCGGACCGTACAGCCGTGACGCGGAGAAGGTCCTCGAACGCCTCGACCGCTCCCTCGCGCTGATCGCCAAGATCGCCGACCACACCCCGCGCAGCTACCGGATCGTGCTCCTCTCCGACCACGGCCAGAGCCCCGGCGAGACCTTCGCCGGGAAGTACGGACTCACGCTCAAGGACCTCGTCCGGGCGGGCTGCGGACTGCCCGTGCCGCGCCGCGCCCGCGGCACGCACAGCGCCTCCGAGGCGCGCGACGCGGTACGGATCGCCCTGCACCGCCCGCCCGAGGAGCTGGAACCGGAGGCGGAGCACCCGGCCAGACACTCCGACCCGATCGTGCTGGCCTCCGGCAACCTCGGCCTGCTCTCCTTCCCCGACATCGAGGGCCGCGCCTCCCGCGAACAGATCGACCGCAGCCACCCGGCGCTGCTCTCCACGCTCGCCAACCACCCGGGGATCGGCTTCCTCCTCGTCCGCAGCGAGGAGCACGGCTCCCTGGTGCTCGGGCCGGGCTGTGCCGAGGTCCCGGTCTCCGAACTTCGTGACGGCGAGGGCCCGTTGGCGGACTTCGGCACCGGCGCGGCCGCCGCCGTACGCCGCACGGACACCTTCCCGCACGTCGCGGACGTCATGGTCAACTCCATGTACGACCCCGCCACCGGCACCGTGCACGCCTTCGAGGAACAGATCGGTTCGCACGGCGGCCTCGGCGGCGAGCAGTCCCGGCCGTTCCTGCTCTGGCCGCGCGGCATGACCGACCCCCTCGACATCGTCGCCGCCGAGACCGCCGAGGGGCACCCCGCCCCACCGGGCGGCGGGCTGGTGGGAGCGGAAGCGGTGCACCGGGTGCTGGCCCGCTGGCTGCACGAGATCTCGGGCCCCCAGGTGCCGGTCCACGCCGAGGGTTTCGCGGGGGCCGACCGGGCGGACGCGCCGTTCCCCCGGGAGGCCGCGGCAAAGGACGCGCCGGGCACGGTGTAGGGGGCGACCGGGCCGGTCTCACAGGCGGTCCGGGGTGGAAGTCAGCAGACCCGGATGCCGTCGGCCTTGTCGTTGTTGGAGCTACCGACGTAGGAGCTCTGCGCCGGGGCGGAGGAGGCCCAGAGCTGGGTCCACGAGCCGGTCCAGTTGTACACCCTGGTCACGGTGCCCCTGGACTGGTTGTTGTGCCAGGAAGACGTCTTGTCGTTGAAGCCCCAGGTGGAGAGGTCGTGGAACGCGCAGTCCGACCAGGTCAGCCGACGGCCGTCGAAGTTGCTGTGTTCGTAGAGACACGTCCAGAGGTAGCTGCAGTTCGCCGTACCGAGCGTCCCCACGGACTCGCCTACGGCCCGGGCCTGCTTCTCGCCCGGCAGTGGGAACGTCATGATCGCCTTGCCGTCACGCCAGGACACCTGGTTGACGCCGATCTGCTTGCCGCCCGGGGTGATGGCCATCTGCTCGTCGATCTGCTTCTGCAGATCGGCGACCTCGCTCTGGTTGAGACCGGCCTGTTCCGCCTGGGTGGCGATCGTGCTGTCGAGCGAGGTCGAGGCGGAGGTCGGACCGGCCAGCCCGAAGACGGCCATGGCGCTCGCGGAAAGAGTGACCGCCAGCTTGGTTCTCGTACGCACAGGAATCGTGTCCCTTCTGGACGTGGAACGTGTCGCGGAACTGTCTTCGCTGTCGCTGCCGTGCTGCTGTCGTACTGCTTTCGTGGAACTCGGAGCTTCTGGTAGTGCGCCCCATGCGCCCCGGGCGCAGCGCCGGGCGATGGGCGTGGATTACGTTGCCCGCCGCGAGGCGCCGAGCGGAAGCTGTCCCGGATTGCCGCAATCCCCGGGCATCAGGCTGATTCCCGTGCTACTCGCGGCGAACTCCGACACCTAGCATCTGGACCCGGCGAGCCGCGCTGAGTTCCGATCGGCCGCCGAACACCTTGCCAACAGCAGCGGCATCGCATCGGGGGAGATGTGCTTCGCATCCACTTCACTGCCCAGGATCTCGGACGGATCCGCTTGGCCCACCAGCCGGACGCCCTGTGGGAAACCGTTCTGAGCCTGCATCAACTGAGCCGCCCGAACCCCTTCTTCGCCCCGTGGTGCCGACGCACCCGCAGCGCGCTGACCGCCGCGGGCCTGGTGTCCGAGGCCCGGATGCTCACGGCCCTGGCGCCGCGCACCTCCTACTTCCCGGACTTCCTCACGCCTACTGCCGGACCGGAAGCCGAATCCGGGGCGGGAGCGGGCATCGACCGGGTGCTCTCCACCGGCCGTGACCGGCTGCGCGCCGACATCGCCCGACTCGCCGCCGGCCGGTCCCGGCCGTCCACCTGGCTCGACGAGATCGCCGCGGGCAGAACGCATGCCCTGCGCCGTCTCGGCGCGGGGCTGCACCGCTACTACGACCTCGCGGTGGCTCCGCACGCAGCCGCCTCGGCGGCCTGTGTCGGCCGGGACCGCCGGCACCGGGCACGCGACATACTCGATCACGGCAGCGAGAGACTTCTGGCCAATCTCGGCCCCACATCCCGCTGGAGACCGCCCGTGCTCGAAGTCGACTACTCCATCGAGCGTGAACTCCATCTGGAGGGACGCGGCTTGACGATCATTCCCAGCTTCTTCTGCCACGACCACCCCATCACGCTCGCCCTCCATGAGCTGCCGCCGGTGCTGGTCTACCCCGTGGCGCGCGGGCCGCTGTGGATCCCGGAGTCGCCCACCCGCATCCCGGGGGGACCCGCCCTCGACGAACTGCTCGGCGCCACGCGAGCCGCGGTGCTGCGCTCCCTCGCCACCGGACACAGCACCACCAGCCTCGCGGCGCGTCTGCGTATCTCCACTACGGCCGCCAGCCGCCACGCCGCCGCCCTGCGCGCGGCGGGTCTCGTCGCCACGGAACGACGAGGGGCCTCCGTACGGCACAGCCGTACGTCCTTGGGAACCGAGCTGGTGGACGGAGGCGGCCACGCCCTGGTCCGGGATGGCGCCTGATGTCGGCCCCCCGGAGCTGATCGCCGACTGGGGTACGTGCGCGGGCGTGCCTGCGAAACGGTGAGGAAGTGGCGTTCCAGTAAACGGTATTGCATAGTGAGGGCCCGGTCGTGCCTCACTATCAGCGGGTCGACGGAGGTGTGGGAGGCTGAGGTGGCCGACCAGGGGTGAGGGGCGATGCGTTCTGTGTACGACGGGCAGCGACCGGGGCGCTCCGTCCCCCCGTCGGCCGGGGGCGGCGGCGAGGGCCGCGCGCCTCGCGCCGTCCGCGGAGCCGGACCGTCCGCGACCGCGTCCGAGTCCCCGCGCGAGGGGCACGGGGCTTCGCGCCGTCCGGGCGCTGGTGCACGGGGAGAGGGTCCCGGGCCGCTCTGTGACGGGAGCGGCACCGGGGCGTTCGGCGCCGCGCGCGTGGGCGGAGGGCTCCGGCCGCACCTTGAGCCCCACGAGCACCGTGGCCCTGTCGGCAGGCACCCCGCCGCCCGGGGACTGGCCCTGGACCTCGGCAGCTCCCGCCCCCGGGCCTGGGTTCCCGGCCGCGGCCTGGTCCTCGACTCGCGTCCGTACGGGGGTGACGGGGATGACGGCGATCGCGGGAGTGACGGGGGTTACGGGGATGTCGAGCGGCCGGTCCGGCGCGGGCGCATCGTCGACCCCGAATCCTGCGGGCGGATGCTCGGCCGGATCGCCGACGCGGCCCTGGGCCCCGACCGCAGCGACAGCGTGATCGTGCTCAGCCACCCCGTCCTCGCCGGGGCCGAACACCGCAACGCCGCGCGTGCCCTGCTCGCCCGGCTCGGGACGCGGCACGTCGTGGTCCTCAGCAGCGCCCGCGCCGCCGCCGCGTTCGCCGGGCCCAGGGAGGTCGGGCCGCTCCTCGTCGTCGACATGGGCGCCGAGCTGACCGAGGTCACGCTCCTGATGAACGGTCTGGTCGCCGACGCCCGGCAGGCGGAGCACGGCCTCGTCGACCTCCGCGGCCTCGACCCGGCGACGCTGCCCGCCGTCCTTGTCCGTACTGTGCTCGACATGATCACGTCCATGTGGCGGCAGGACCGGCACGGCGCCATCCGTGGTGCCCTGCGCAGGGGCCCCGTGCTCGCGGGCGGCGGAGCGCTGCGCCCCGATGTCACCGACCGCCTCGCGCACCGTCTCGGCGTCCGCGTGCGCCTGGCCGACGACCCGTCGACCACGGTCGTCCGCGGTGCCGGGCAGATCCTCGGCTCCGTGCTCCGCCACCGGTCGGCCTCGCCCGAGCACCCCGGCCGGGCAGGGTGACCCGGCATCCGGAGCCGCCCCGGAGAAACGCGTTCCCGCCGCGACGGCCCGGCCCGGTGACCCGCGCCCGGTGCGCGCTGGCGGCGCTGCTCCTCGGGGTGCTCGCGGTGGTCGCCGGCGCGTCCACAGCGAATGGTGCCGCCCCCGTGCCCACCGTTGCGACGGGTGCCGCGACGGGCGGGACTTCCACCGCCGGAACTGCCACAGTGGGTGCCGCCCCCGCCGGGACGGCAGGCGCCGGAACTTCGGCCGGA
The DNA here is from genome assembly GCF_002382885.1 of Streptomyces sp. WZ.A104. GTDB lineage: Bacteria > Actinomycetota > Actinomycetes > Streptomycetales > Streptomycetaceae > Streptomyces. The sequence continues at coordinate 28,148 of NZ_NWVL01000033.1, read as the reverse complement.
GCGGCCGACGTGGGTGCTGCCACGGCCGGAACCGCGACCGCCAGTGCTGCCACCGCGCGTGCCGCCGTGGCCGACATCCCCACCGCTGTCGGCACCACCGCCCCCGCCCCGCGACCCCCCGGCGCAGGACCGCGCCTCGGCCAGGGCACCGAGCGTACGACCACGACCACCACCACGGCGGCTCCGGCCCAGGCCGTGCCCGGTTCCGTCCCGTACTACGTCGGTGCGAGCGGTGAGCTTGCCGTGTCCGAGGCGGGACACGAGCACCCTCGTGCCGCTGCCGACCCGGCACAGACCCCCCGCGCGGGTAGCGGCCGGGCCTATCTCCTCAGCCACGCGCCCCCGCCTCCGTACGCCGCCCTGCCGCCCTGTCAGCCGGGCCCGGCCGGGCCCCGCGACGGCCTGCGGCAGGTCGTCGCCGCGGCCTCCTTCGGTGCGCCCCGCACCCGCCCGGGCGAGCTTCCCGGTGTGCGGGGACCTCCGGGCCGGACCGCCGGTTCCACGACCGGTCATCCGTCCCGCTCTGCCGATCCGGCGCCGCTTCCTCACTGAGGGGAGGGCGCCCGGCGCCCCACCGGAGGATTTCCATGACTCGCGCCACCACGGTGCGGGCGGTTCTGGCTGCCGCCGTTCTGCTCGTCTCCGTCTTCATCACCCTGACCATGTCGCCCAGACTCGGCCTCGACCTCCAAGGCGGCACCCGTATGGTGCTCCAGGCCCGGGGCACCGCCACCGTCGAGGCGGACCGGGAGACCACCGACCGCACCCTGGAGATCCTGCGGCAGCGCGTCGACTCGCTGGGTGTCGCCGAACCGGCCCTGACCCGTTCCGGCGAGGACCGGATCATCGTCGAACTGCCCGATGTCCAGGACCCGCGCCAGGCCGCCGAGGTACTCGGCCGGACGGCCCAGCTCACCTTCCACGCCGTGGAGGGCCCCGAGGAAGGAGGCCCGGACCCCGATGCCACCCCCGGCCCCGACGCGGCCCCAGACCCCGAACGGCTGACGCTTCCCGACGAGCAGGGCCGCCCGCTCACCCTCGGTCCCGCCCGGCTCTCCGGTGCGGGTGTCGAGGACGCCACCGCCTCGTTCGACGCTCAGCGCGGCGCGGGCTGGAGCGTGTCGCTCGACTTCCGCAAGGACGCGGGGCGGGACTGGACCCGGCTGACCGGAGAGGCCGCCTGCCACCCGGCCGGGGACGAGCGGCGGAGGGTCGCCATCGTCCTCGACGAGATGGTCATCTCCTCACCGCAGGTCGACCCCTCGGTCGGCTGCCGGGCCGGTCTGCCGTCCGGCGCCACTCGGATCACCGGCTCGTTCAGCGCGGACGAGGCGCGTGACCTGGCGCTGCTCATCAAGGGTGGCGCTCTGCCCGTACCCGTGGAGATCGTCGAACAGCGGACCGTCGGTCCGACGCTCGGCGCGGCGGCCATCGAGGCGAGTGCGCAGGCGGCCCTCATCGGAGCGGCCGCCACCGCGCTCTTCGTCACCCTCGTCTACCGGCTCTTCGGCGCCCTCGCGGCCGTGGCGCTGGGCGCGTACGGGGTGGTCTCCTACGCCGCCCTCGTCGTCCTCGGTGTCACGCTCACCCTCCCCGGGCTCGCCGGATTCGTGCTGGCGATCGGGATGGCGGTCGACGCGAACGTCCTGGTCTTCGAACGGGCCAGAGAGGAGTGCGCCGCGCAGCCGAAACGTTCCCTGCGCTCCGCCCTGACCACCGGGTTCCGCAAGGCGTGGAGCGCGGTCGCCGACTCCAACGCCACCACCTTGATCGCCGCCGCGCTGTTGTTCTTCCTGGGCTCCGGACCGGTCAGGGGCTTCGGGGTCACCCTCGCCATCGGGGTCGCCGCCTCGATGTTCTCGGCGCTGGTCATCGCCCGCGCGCTCACCGAGATCGCCGCGAACTCCCGCTTCGTCAGCGACTACCGGGGCGTCAACGGAATCGCCCGCCCCGGCAGCGTACGGGCCTGGCTGGCCCGCAAGGACCCGCAGCTCTTCCGCAAGCCGGTCCGCTGGCTCGTCGTCGCGGCGGCCCTGGTCGCCGTCGCGGTGGCCGGAATCGTGGTGCGCGGGGTCGATCTGGGCGTCGAGTTCACCGGGGGCCGGCTGGTCGAGTACTCCACCGGCCGCCCGGTCGACGTGGAGACGGCCCGCGACGCGATCGCAGGGGCCGGCTTCGGCGACGCAGAGGTCACCACCGCGGGCGACGGCGACCTCTCCGTACGCACCGGAAAGCTCGACAACGACGGAGAGCAGGCGCTGCGGGCCGCCCTCGCGGCGGAGGGAGGCGAGGCCACGAAGGTACGGGACGAGCTCATCGGCCCGAGCCTCGGCGACGAACTGCGGCGCAACGCGCTGATCGCGCTGGGGGTCGCGGTGCTCGTGCAACTGGCCTATCTGGCGGCGCGGTTCCGCTGGACGTTCGCCATGGCCACGGTCGGGGCCATGGCGCACGACGTGATCCTCGTGGTGGGCGCCTTCGCCTGGCTGGGGCGGCCGGTCGACGGCATCTTCCTGGCGGCCCTGCTCACCGTGATCGGCTACTCGGTCAACGACTCGGTGGTGGTGTTCGACCGGGTACGGGAGCTGTGGGCGGCCGACCGGAAGTCACCCGTGGCCACGGTCGCCCGCCGGGCCGTCCTCCAGACCGTCCCCCGTACGGTGAACACCGGGATGGGAGCCCTGTTCATCCTGGCCGCCCTCGCGGTCCTGGGCGGCGACTCGCTCGCCGACTTCGCGCTCGCCCTGCTCATCGGCATCTGCGTGGGCACCTGGTCCTCGGTCTTCACCGCCGTACCCGGGGCTCTCGTACTGGAGCGGACCGCCAAGGCGCCGCCGCCCGTACCAGGAAAGGGGCAGGGGAAGGGGAGGAACAAGGGACCGGTGCGCGGGCGCGGCGGCACCGACCGCCGCGATCCGCTCGACAACGGGGCCCGCGTCTGACGCGATCCGCTCGGCGACGGGGCCCGCGTCCGAGGTGATCCCCGGGCGGGTCAGGACGGCACGTGGGCGCGCAGATGGGTGGCGGTCTCCCGGTCGGCGGGGAGAAACGTCTCGATGGCCAGCTCGGCCACCGTCACGTCCATCGGAGTGTTGAACGTCGCGATCGACGACAAGAACGACAGGACCCGGCCCCTGTGTTCGAGCAGCAACGGCAGCGCGAACACGGGCGGCCGGTCCCTCCCCGGGCCGTCCGCTCCCTCCGCTCGCGCGCCCCCGTCGGGCGGGTCGGCCAGGTCGGTCCGGCCGGCCAGGTCGGTCCGCGAAGGCACCGGGTAGGCGGCCACCTCGTCGTACAGCGCACGCAGCTCGGGTGAGCGGGCGAGGGCGATCTGACGGTCCATCTGCGCCAGCAGGTCCGCCCGCCACTCCGGGAGATTCACGATGCGCGGGGCGAGCCCCTCCGGATGGAGAGTCAGCCGCATCGCGTTCACCGGAGGGGTCAGCAGCCGCTCGGACACCCCCTCCAGCAGCAGAGCGACCCCCCGGTTTGCCGCAACCACCCCGTACGTGCCGTCCACGACGAGCGCGGGACAGGGCTCGTACGCGGTCAGCAGCCGCTCCAGGCTCTCGCGCAAGGACGCCATCGCGGGGTCGTCGAGCGGTGTCTGCGTATAGCGGGGTGCGTAACCGGCCGCCACCAGAAGGGCGTTGCGTTCGCGGACCGGGATGTCCAGCTGCTCGGCCAGCCGCAGGACCATTTCCTCGCTGGGCCGGGAGCGGCCCGTCTCGATGAACGAGATGTGGCGGGCCGAGGAGTCCGCGCGCAGCGCCAGCTCCAGCTGACTGATGCGCCGCTGCTCCCGCCCCCCCCGCAGTAGTGGCCCCACTCCCGTGTCGGGCACGACAGTCGTCATGCCGAGACCGTAACGTCACCGGCGTGCCGGGGCCGCAACGGTCGGCCCCGGTCCGCCGGGGCGTACGTCCCGCCGCCGGTCCACCGAGACACCAGGGAGCCGTTCCATGACCGCCGAACCGCTGTCGCCGACCGAGATCGAACGCCGCCTGGAGGGCCTGCCCGGCTGGGCGTTGGAAGGAGACCTGCTGACCCGGACCTTCCGGCTGCCCTCCCACTTCGCCGCCGCCGCGCTGACCGTCCACATCGCGCAGATCCAGGAGGAGCTGAACCACCACTCCGATCTGACGCTGGGCTACAACACGGTGGCGCTCTCCGTGCACACCCATGACGCGGGCGGCGCGGTCACCGAGAAGGACTTCACGCTCGCCGCCAGGGTGTCGACCGCCGCGCCGTCCCACGGAGCTGAATGAGCCGCATGAGCCGCATGAGCTGCCTGAGTCGCATGAGCTCCATGCGTCGTATGGGCCGGGTGGGCTGACGGTCTGGGGTGCCGGGGATGTACGCCGGCCCGGCGAGGGAGCCCCCTCCGGCCCCGCCTCAGGCCACCGTGCCGAACCGCGGGTGCGTCGTGAGCCACTGGGCGTAGCTCGGGCTCCGCGACACCGCCTCCGCGTACGCCGACCGGGTCGCCCCGGTCACCGTCGCCGCCGCGGCGTCCGCGGCGGAGGAGTGCGGGTGCCAACCCACCAGATGGCGCCAGCTGAGCGGCGCGCCGGCCAGCGGTCTGGTGACCAGCCCGGGGGCCGGCGGGAACGTCGCCCGGCACAGCCCGATCGCCCGCCCCACCTGGACCAGGTGGACGACGGACGCGGTGTCCGTCTCGTACACCGACACGGGGGTGAAGCCCGCCCGTGCGCAGGCCGTGGCGAAACAGTCCGCGAAGCAGCCGTCGCCCGGTACGTCCGCCCAGCACTCGTCCGCCAGCGCGGCCAGCTCCAGTTCGCTCTGTCCGGCCAGTGCATGGTCCTCCGGCAGCATCACGAAGACCGGGTCCACCCCGACGACCTCCCAGGCGAGCCGCTCGGCCAGCGGCGGCGGGCTCTCGCCGCACGTCCCGATGAGTGCGAAGTCCAGCCGCCCGTCGATCACCAGCGAGGCGATCTCGGCCACCGACCACGAGGTGTACGTCGACACGGGCGTCGACGGGTGAGCGGCGGCCATCCGGTCCACCAGACCTCCGAGCAGCGGGCCGTGCGTGCCGCCCAGCCGGAACCGGTCCAGCGCTCCCGTGGCGTTGGCGAACCGTACGGCCTCCGCCTGGAGTTCGCTCACCGCGGGCAGCACCACCCGGGCCCGTTCCAGCACCAGTTCGCCGAGCGGGGTGGCGCGGGCACCGGTGTGGTCACGCTCGAAGAGCGCGCCTCCCAGGGCCTTCTCGATCCGCCGCAGCTGGGCGCTGAGGGCGGGCTGAGCCAGCCCGAGGGTGGCAGCGGCCTTGGTGAGGCTACCTGTGTCGGCTATGGCACGGACGGTTCGTAGATGGCGCAACTCCAGCTCCATAATGGCAAGTTATGGGCCCATGGGCGGCGCGGCAATATGCGTGCTCCGCCTACCGTTCAGTCGGTGTCCTCGGCCCGTACTCCGCCGCGTCGGCCGACGGGCGTACGGGCCCGGCGTCGGCGGCGCCAGGCACCGACCGAATCTTCGACTCCCGCCCCAGGGGCCGCTTCACCCCGTCCGTCGCCGCCGTGTCGTGGCCGTCGCGCGCCTTCGCGAACAACTCGGCCGGGTCGTGGAGGTCCAGACGTCCCGCAGGCGGAAGGGGGTGAGTTGCTGAAACGGCAACAGAACTTGCCGACCGGCCGCATGCTGGGGAGCCTGGTCCCATGAACAGCAACGCCGGTCACGGCCACCACGAAGCGCCCGCACCCACCGCCACGGCTGTCCACCCTCATTCCCACGCCCACGCCCACACCCCCGCGCACGGGCCCGGGTCCGGGGCTGATCCGGGCACGGACATCGATTGGGACGTCATGGGCCCGCTGCTGGAGCGGGACGCCGAACTGAGCAGTACGCAGTACGAGGCAGCGGCCCGCTGGATGGCCGCCCTGCCCACCGCGCCGGAGGTCCGCCGGGTGCTGGACATCGGCAGCGGCCCCGGAGTCGTCTCCTGCCTGCTGGCCGACGTCTTCCCCGAGGCGGAGGTCGTCGCCGTCGACGCGACGCCCGCCCTCCTGGAGCGCGCGAGGAACCGGGCCCGGCGCCTCGGCGTGATCGAACGCTTCGACACAAGGGAGGCCGAACTGCCCCGTGATGTCGACCGGTTGGGTCAGGCCGACCTGGTCTGGGCGGGCAACTCCCTGCACCACATGGGAGACCAGCGCGCCGCCCTCGCCTCCTTCGCCGGGCTCCTGACGCCCGGCGGGACCGTCGCGCTCGTCGAGGGAGGGCTCCCCACCCGGCGGCTGCCCCGCGACATCGGCATCGGGCGGCCCGGTCTGGAGGCCCGGATGGAGGCGGCGGCCGCCGAGCGCTTCGACCGGATGCGCGCCGAACTCCCCGACACGAAAAGGGAGACCGAGGACTGGAGTGCGCTGCTCGCCGCCGTCGGACTCGCCCCGCAGGGCACCCGAAGCTTCCTGCTCGACCTGCCCGCCCCGCTCTCCCGCGCCGCCCGCGACCATGTCGTCGCGAGCATGGCCCGCGAGCGCGAGGTGTTCGGGGAACTGCTCACGGCCGAGGACGACGCCGTACTGGAAAGGCTGCTGGACCCCGATGACCCGCAGGGCCTCCACCACCGGCCCGACGTGTACCTGCTGACCGCCCGCACGGTGCACCTGGGGCGACGCGAGGCCTGAGAGACTCCCTGGAAGGTTGCTGACCTTCTAGGCCACCGGCTCCAACCTCCACCACTGGAACGGGGAGTCGGTGTCCTCCCACTGCTGCACCGTCCCCCCTTCCTCCGTCGAGCGGTCCGCCACCTCCATGACCAGGCCGCTGATGAAGCTCACCAGCGTCACTGTCCCCGGGGCCTCCGCGTGCTGCTCGATCAGCCACTCCTGAGCGCCGAAGTTGTTGGCCTTCCACTGCTGGATACGGGTGCCGTTCTCCGTGGCGGCGTTCGCCACGTCCAGCCGCTTCCCGCTGTGGGCGTTGACCAGGTGGAAGAGGGCGGCGCCCTCGTGGACGGGGGACAGCTGCCACACCTGCGCGTCCGTCCCGTCGTCCTTGCCCTGCTGGACCCGGGCGCCACTGCCCTTGGCCCCGCCGTAGACCTCCAGCACCAGTTCGCTGCCGACGTTGCGCAGGCGGTAGGGGCCTGCCTCGACGACGGGCGCGGGTTCGCTGCTCATGTTCCGTATCTCCCCGGTTGCGGTGTGCGCTTCGGCTCGGACATCGACCTGACCGACGACGGCGCCCCCACCGGTATCACGGTGGGGGCGCCGGGGGCTTCGACGCTCAGGCGCCGACGTTGAACTCCGCCGGGTCCGGGCCGAGCCGCTTGCCCTCGTCCAGCGCGGCGAACGCGGCGAGGTCATCGGCGTCCAGCTCGAAGCCGAACACATCGAGGTTCTCCTTGATCCGCGACGGGGTCACGGACTTCGGGATCACGATGTTGCCGGTCTGGAGGTGCCAGCGCAGCACCGCCTGGGCGGGGGTGCGGCCGTGCTTCTGGGCGATGGCGACGACCGTCGGCACCTCCAGCAGGCCCTTGCCCTGACCCAGCGGCGACCACGCCTCGGTGGCGATGCCGTGCTCCGCGTGGAAGGCGCGGGACTCGGCCTGCTGGAGCTGCGGGTGCAGCTCGATCTGGTTGAGAACGGGAACCACGGAGGTCTCCGCGAGCAGTCGCTTCAGATGCTCGGGGCGGAAGTTCGACACGCCGATGGCCTTGGCGCGGCCGTCGGCGTAGATCTTCTCGAACGCCTTGTACGTGTCGGTGTACGCGTCCTTCGCAGGGACCGGCCAGTGGATCAGATACAGGTCGACGTAGTCCAGGCCGAGCTTGTCCAGCGAGGCGTCGAAAGCGCGCAGCGTGCTGTCGTACCCCTGCTCGGAGTTCCACAGCTTGGTGGTGATGAACAGCTCGTCACGGGCGATGCCGGAGGTGGCGACCGCCTTGCCGGTGCCCGCCTCGTTCTCGTAGATCGCGGCGGTGTCGATGCTTCGGTACCCGGCCCTGAGGGCTGTGGCCACGGCCTTCTCCGCCTCGTCGTCCGGCACCTGCCAGACGCCGAAACCGAGCTGCGGCATGTCGAGGCCGTTGTTGAGGGTGATGGAGGGGACCTGGCTCACGAGCGATCGATCCTAACGTCGTCGATTGGTACTCCCCACCACAACGTCCGGGCGGCCACAGACATTCCCGCACCCGGCCGCGCCGCATCAGTGGTAGAGCGCGTCCACCTCCGCCGCGTACGCCGCCTCGATCGCCTTGCGTTTCAGCTTCAGCGAGGGCGTCAGCAGCCCGTGGTCCTCGGTGAACTGGTGGGCCAGTATCCGGAACGTACGGATCGACTCCGCCTGCGACACCGCCGTGTTGGCCGCCACCACCGCCCGGCGGATCTCCATCTCCAGGTCCGGGTCGCGCACCAGGTCGGCGGGGGCGAGCGGGGCCCGGCCCTGCATGGACAGCCAGTGCTCCACGGACTCCTGGTCGACAGTGACCAGCGCCGCGATGTACGGGCGGTCGTTGCCGACGACGATGCACTGGGCGACCAGCGGATGCGCCCGTACGCGCTCCTCCAGACCGGCCGGGGAGACGCTCTTGCCCCCGGACGTCACCAGGATCTCCTTCTTCCGCCCGGTGATCCTCAGATAGCCGTCCTCGTCCAGCGAACCGAGGTCGCCGGTGGCCAGCCAGCCGTCGCGCAGCACGGCCCGGGTGGCCTCGGGGTTGCCCAGATAGCCGGAGAACACGTTCGCCCCGTGCAGCCAGACCTCGCCGTCCTCGGCGATGTGCACCGAGGTCCCGGGAATGGGCTGCCCGACCGTGCCGTACCGGGTGCGCTCGGGCGGGTTCGCGGTCGCCGCCGCGGTCGACTCGGTCAGCCCGTACCCCTCGAAGACGCTCACCCCGGCGCCCGCGAAGAACAGTCCGAGCCGGCGGTCCATGCCCGAGCCGCCCGACATCGCGTGCCGCACCCGGCCGCCCATGGCATCGCGGACCCTCTTGTAGACGACCTTGTCGAAGAACTGGTGCTGCATCCGCAGCCCCGCCGAGGGCCCGGGGCCGTCCCCGAAGGCCTTCTGCTCCAGCGCCTCGGCGTACTTCACCGCGACCTCGACGGCCTTGTCGAACGGGCCTGCCCGGCCCTCCGCCGCCGCCTTGCGCCGCGCCCCGTCGAAGACCTTCTCGAAGATGTACGGCACCGCCAGGATGAAGGTGGGCCGGAACGTCATCAGGTCCGGCATCAGCGCGTTCGCCGACAACTCCGGCTGATGGCCGAGTTTGACCCGGCCCCGGACCGCCGCGATCTCCACCATCCGGCCGAAGACATGGGCCAGCGGCAGGAAGAGCAGCGTGGCCGCCTCGTCACCCGGCTTGGAGCGGAACACCGGCTCCCAGCGGCCGACCATCGTGTCGCTCTCGAACATGAAGCTCGCGTGGGTGATCACACACCCCTTGGGGCGGCCGGTCGTCCCGGAGGTGTAGATGACGGTCGCCACGGACTCGGGAGTCACCGCGCGCCGGTGCCGGTGGACCACCTCGTCGTCGACCTGCGCGCCCGCCGCGACCAGCTCGTCCACCGCCCCGGCGTCCAGCTGCCACAGCCGCTTCAGACGCGGCAGCCGGTCGATCACCGAACCGACGGTCATCGCATGGTCCTCGTGCTCGACCATCACCGCCACGACCTCGGCGTCGTGCAGCATCCACAGGACCTGCTCGGCCGAGGACGTCGGATAGATCGGCACCGACTGGGCCCCGACGGTCCAGAGCGCGAAGTCGAGGAGGGTCCACTCGTAGCGCGTACGGGACATCAGCGCGACCCGGTCGCCGAAGCGCACGCCGTGCGCGATCAGCCCCCTCGCCAGGGCCAGCACCTCGTCGCGGAATACCTCCGAGGTCACATCCCGCCACTGTCCGCCCGCGTCCTTGCGGCCGAGCGCGACCCGCCGCGGATCGTCCGCGGCGTGGTCGAAGACCACATCGGCCAGACCGCCGACCTGGGGCGCGGCTGCCATGGGTGGGACAGTGAATTCACGCAATGACCTGCTCCTCGTGGCGCTCCGCACAGCGCCGCGACGCTACCCCAAGCGGGGGCCGGGCGGGAGGGGTCCCGACACGCTCCGTGCACCGGTGCATCCGTCCCGTCAACCGTTGAAATCCGGCCAGATGGGCAAGGGTCGGGCGTTCACAGTGCCCGGTTCTGCCGGATGAGTAAGCGGCTCGCACCGGAATCTCCACCGAATCCGCCCGCCGCGGTCACGGCCGTGCCAGGCGGCCCACTACGAGGCGTCGTGGCCGCCGCCCCCTCGGTGCAGCCGGTCCCCGCCCGCCAGGATCGCCGCCGCCAGCGCGTCGGCCGCCTCCTGCGCCGGACCCCCGCCATTCCCGTGCAGCAGTACGAAGTCGACACCGCCCAGCTCGGGCAGCCCCGCCCTGGCCGGAACCGGCACCAGACCGGGCGGAATCAGCCCCCGGGAGTGCGCCATCACACCCAGGCCCGCCCGCGCCGCCGCCACAAGACCGCTCAGGCTCGTACTCGTGACCGCGATCCGCCAGGCCCGCCCGTGCTCCTCCAGCACCTCCAGGGCGCGGGCCCGGGTGAGCCCCGGCGGCGGGAAGACGACCAGCGGCACGGGGCGCTCCGGATCGAGCCGCAGGCTCGGCGCGCCGATCCAGTCCAGGGCGTCCCGCCACACCAGCTCGCCGTGCGTGTCGTCGGTGCGGCGCTTGGCCAGGACGAGATCCAGGCGGCCCGCCGCGAGCTGCCGGTGCAGGGTCCCCGACAGCTCCACCGTGAGCTGGAGCTCGACGTCCGGATGCTCGCGGCGGAAGGCCTCCAGGATCTCCGGGAGCCGCGTCAGTACGAAGTCCTCGGAGGCCCCGAAGCGCAGCCGCCCGCGCAGCCGGGTGCCCGCGAAGAACGCGGCGGCCCGCTCGTGCGCCGCGAGGATCGTCCGGGCGAAGCCGAGCATCGCCTCGCCGTCCTCGGTCCGATCGACCCGGTGGGTGTCGCGCGCGAACAGCTGCCGTCCCGCCGCCTCCTCCAACCGCCGCACGTGCTGGCTCACCGTGGACTGGCGGACCCCGAGCCTGCGGGCGGCCTGGGTGAAGCTCAGCGTCTGGGCGACGGCGAGGAAGGTACGCAGCTGAGCGGGGTCGTACGAGGCGTCCATCAGTCCAGGTTATCGAGAACCGTGATGACAGTCAGAGCGGTGTACGGGTTTCCCGATCGCCTGGCCAGGAGCAGGATGGTGCCGGTACGGCCGGGTGTCCCGCGCCTGGTACGGCTGGGCATTCCGGAGCCTGGTACGGCTGGGCTCCCCTCTGCCCGGTACGGCCTGGCTTCCCCGAGCCCGGTGCGGCCGGGGCTCCCGGGGCCCGGCATGGCCCGATGCCCGATGCCCGATGCCCGATGCCCGATGCCCGATGAACGAACCGTCCCGTGGAGCACCCGAGCACATGATCCGCCCCCTTCCGAAGCCGCCGTCCTGGCTGCCCGTCGACGCGTACGTCCTGGCGCTGATCGGCACCGTCGTGTCCGCGGCGCTGCTGCCCGCCCGGGGCACCGCCGCGGACGTGGCGGGCGGCGCCTCCACCGGTGCGGTCGCCCTGCTGTTCCTCCTGTACGGGGCGCGGCTCTCGACGGCTGAGGCGCTCGCCGGGCTGAAGCACTGGCGGCTCCACCTCACGGTCCTGGCCTGCACGTTCGTCGCTTTCCCGCTGCTGGGGCTGGCGAGCAAGGGGCTGGTGCCGTATGTGCTGACGCCGGAGCTCCAGGCGGGCTTCCTCTTCCTGTGCCTGGTGCCCTCCACGATCCAGTCCTCGATCGCCTTCACCTCGATCGCCCGGGGCAACGTGCCCGCCGCGATCTGTGCCGGGTCCTTCTCCAGCCTCGCCGGGATTCTCGTGACCCCGCTGCTGGCCGCCCTGCTGCTCGGCTCGGCCGCCGGCGGGTTCTCGGCGGACTCCCTGCTGAAGATCGTGCTCCAGCTGTTCGTCCCGTTCCTCGCCGGACAGCTGCTGCGCCGCTGGATCGGCGGGTACCTCGTCCGGCACAAGAAGGTTCTCGGCCTGGTGGACCGCGGCTCGATCCTGCTCGTCGTCTACACCGCGTTCAGCGAGGGGATGGTGGCCGGCGTCTGGCACCAGGTCACCCCGGCCCGCCTCGCCGCCCTGCTCGGCGCCGAGGCGGTGCTGCTCGCGCTGATGCTCGCGCTGACCTGGTCCGGGGCGCGGTGGCTCGGGTTCGGCCGGGAGGACCGGATCGCGATTCAGTTCGCCGGGTCGAAGAAGAGCCTGGCGGCCGGGCTGCCGATGGCGAGCGTGCTGTTCGGGGCGCACGCGAGCCTGGCAGTGCTGCCGCTGATGCTCTTCCACCAGATGCAGCTGATGGTCTGCGCGGTGATCGCCAAACGCCGCTCCCGCGACCTTGAGGCGCAGGACCCGGCGGCCGCCGGGGACTCCGTCGCCGGGCCGTTGTCGGACCCCGCGGTTACGGTGATCCGGTAGCGCCGATCACCGCCGACACGGAGGACCGCCATGCCCGGCCGGCCTGATGCCGACGACTTCCCGCACGCCGCGGGCAACCCGGCCCGCGGCGCCCTGCGCGCGGCGGGCCGCACCCGGCTCACCCAGCTCACCGCCCTGACGGCCGCCGAGGTGCTGGCGCTGCACGGGGTCGGCCCGAAGGCGATCCGGGTGCTGCGCGAGGCGCTGGCCGCCGAGGGGCTGTCGTTCTCGGGGGAGTGAACCACGGGTTCCGGCATGCCGTGGGGGCCGCCGAGCCGTCACCCTTGCCGGGCGCGAGCCCTCCCTCACCCCTGCCGGGCCCGAGCCGTCACCCCTGCCGGGCCCGAGCCGTCACCCCTGCCGGGCCCGAGCCGTCACCCCTGCCGGGCCCGAGCCGTCACCCCTGCCGGGCCCCCGCCTCCAGCGCGATCCGGTGCTCACCCGCGTACACGTTCATCGACGCCCCCCGCAGGAAGCCGACCAGCGTCAGGCCGCTCTCCGCCGCCAGGTCCACCGCCAGGGACGACGGCGCCGAGACCGCCGCCAGGACCGGGATGCCCGCCATCACGGCCTTCTGCGCCAGCTCGAACGAGGCCCGCCCGGACACCAGCAGCACCGCGCGCGACAGCGGCAGCCGGGAGTCCGTCAGCGCCCGGCCCACCAGCTTGTCGACCGCGTTGTGCCGGCCGACGTCCTCCCGTACGTCCAGCAGCTCGCCCTCCTCGGAGAAGAGGGCGGCCGCGTGCAGCCCGCCGGTCCGGTCGAACACCTTCTGCGCGGCCCGCAGCCGGTCCGGGAGAGCCGACAGCAGCTCGGGAGAGAGGCGGACCGGGGGAGCGTCGGCGACCGGGTGGCGGGTCGTGGTGCGTACCGCGTCGAGGCTCGCCTTGCCGCACAGGCCGCACGAGGACGTGGTGTATACGTTCCGTTCCAGCGTGATGTCGGGCACCACGACGCCCGGCGCGAGCCTCACGTCCACCACGTTGTACGTGTTCACGCCGTCCGCCGTGGCCCCGGCGCAGTAGACGACCGACTGCACCTCGTCCCCCTCGGCGACCACCCCCTCGCTGACCAGGAACCCCACGGCCAGCGCGAAGTCGTCGCCGGGCGTCCGCATGGTGATGGCCAGGGGTCTGCCGTTCAGCCGGATCTCCAGGGGCTCTTCCGCCACGAGGGTGTCGGCGCGGGCGGAGACGGCGCCGTCCCGGATACGGAGGGTGCGGCGGCGTTCGGTGACCCGTCCCATAGAGTTGAATCCGATCCTGTCCGTGCGCGGAGGCCCCGTGCCGAGTGCGGGAGCCGGAACCTGACCCCGCCATTGTCCGACACACCGACCGGCCTGTCGCAGTCGCCCACACAGCACGCTGACCAGGCAGTTGTCAACGCTCCAACGTCCGGCCCGGATTCCTGTGGGATCACGTGCCCCCGTACCGGGCGGTAGCGACCAAGACTGGATGGTTCCTGCCCTACGTCCCGAGGGGAACCCTGTATGACCGGCTCACGTGTCGTGGCGCTCGGCCACTATCAGCCAGCCAAGGTGCTCACCAACGACGACCTGGCGGCGATGGTCGACACGAGCGACGAGTGGATCACGAGCCGGGTCGGCATCAAGACCCGGCACGTGGGAGGCCCCGACGAGCCGGTGGACGAACTGGCGGCGCACGCGGGAGCCAAGGCGCTGGCCGCCGCCGGTCTGCAGCCCTCGGACATCGATCTGGTCCTCGTCGCCACATCCACCGCCATCGACCGGTCCCCGAGCATGTCGGCGCGGGTCGCCGCACGGCTCGGCATGGGCTCGCCCGCCGTGATGGACATCAACGTGGTGTGCTCCGGGTTCACCCACGCCCTGGCCACCGCCGACCACACGATCCGGGCCGGTGCGGCCACCCGGGCGCTGGTCATCGGTGCCGACAAGATGGGCGACATCGCGGACTGGACCGACCGCTCCACGTGCGTCCTGCTCGGCGACGGAGCGGGCGCCGCGGTCGTCACCGCCGACCCGGGCGCCCCCGACACCCCGGACGGCCCCGGGATCGGGCCGGTGCTGTGGGGATCGGTGCCGGAGATGGGCAACGCCGTACGGATCGAGGGGACGCCGCCGCGCTTCGCGCAGGAGGGCCAGTCCGTCTACCGCTGGGCCACCACCCAGCTGCCCCCGATCGCCCGGCAGGTCTGCGAGAAGGCGGGCATCGCACCGGAGGATCTGGCAGCCGTCGTCCTGCACCAGGCCAATCTGCGGATCATCGAGCCGGTCGCCCGGAGGATCGGCGCGGTCAACGCGGTCATCGCCCGGGACGTCGTGGACTCCGGCAACACCTCCGCCGCGTCCATCCCGATGGCGCTCTCCAAGCTGGTCGAGCGCGGCGAGGTCGCCTCCGGCGCGCCCGTCCTGCTCTTCGGCTTCGGCGGCAACCTCTCGTACGCGGGACAGGTCATCCGCTGCCCCTGAGCGCTGCCCGCGTCACTCCCCGCGTCACTCCCCGCGTCACCCCGGAGCACCTTTGTCCTGGGTGTGGAGAAAGTCGGGGCTGATTCCTGCGCAACTTCTTCCCACCCCGGGAAAGCGCTGCTACGTTCCCCTCGAAAGCCCGACGGACTGGCCGATGTGGCGGGGAGGGACGCGTGAGACGTATGACGGCACGGCCCGCGAACGCGCATCAGGCGCGGCTGCTCCGGCTGCTGCGCGACGGGGGCCCCAACTCCCGTGCCCAGCTGGGTGATCAGGTCGACCTCTCGCGCTCGAAGCTCGCCGTCGAGGTGGACCGGCTGCTGGAGACCGGCCTGGTGGTGGCCGACGGACTCGCCGCATCCCGTGGCGGACGCCGCTCGCACAACGTCCGCCTCGCTCCCGAACTGCGTTTCCTCGGGGTCGACATCGGCGCGACCTCGGTCGATGTGGCCGTCACCAACGCGGAGCTGGAGGTGCTGGGACACCTCAACCATCCGATGGACGTGCGCGAGGGGCCTGTCGCCGTCTTCGAGCAGGTGCTGTCGATGGCCGCCAAACTGCGGGCCTCCGGGCTCGCCGACGGCTTCGACGGCGCGGGCATCGGAGTCCCCGGCCCCGTGCGCTTCCCCGAAGGTGTGCCGGTCGCACCGCCGATCATGCCCGGCTGGGACGGCTTCCCGGTCCGCGAGGCGCTCAGCCAGGAGCTGGGCTGCCCCGTCATGGTCGACAACGACGTGAACCTCATGGCGATGGGGGAGCAGCACGCGGGCGTCGCCCGCTCCGTGGCCGACTTCCTCTGCGTCAAGATCGGCACGGGCATCGGCTGCGGCATCGTCGTCGGCGGCGAGGTGTACCGCGGTACGACGGGCAGCGCGGGCGACATCGGGCACATCCAGGTGACACCGGATGGCCGGGCCTGCGCCTGCGGCAACCGGGGCTGCCTGGAAGCCCACTTCAGCGGTGCGGCCCTCGCCCGGGACGCGGAGGACGCGGCCCGGGAGGGGCGGTCGCCCGAGCTCGCCGTCCGGCTGGCGGCGGCGGGCCGCCTCACCGCCGCCGATGTGGCCGCCGCCGCGGCGGCCGGGGACGCGGCCTCCCTCGACCTGATCCGCGAAGGCGGCAACCGGGTCGGCCAGGTCATCGCCGGTCTCGTCAGCTTCTTCAATCCCGGTCTGGTGGTGATCGGCGGCGGGGTCACCGGCCTCGGTCACAACCTCCTCGCCAGTGTCCGCACCCAGGTCTACAAGCAGTCCCTGCCCCTGGCCACCGGCAATCTCCCCATCGTGCTGGGCGAGTTGGGGCCCGCCGCCGGAGTGACCGGCGCGGCCCGGCTCATCAGCGACCACCTCTTCTCACCGGCCTGACCCAGGGGCCGTACGCACCACCGTTCCGTCACTCGCCAGGTCTTCATCAGGTACTCGTCAGGCATTCGTCCCTACGCATCAAGTACTCAGCTCCTCGGGTACCAGTCGGCAGCCGTTCGCGGTGCCGCCGGCTCCACGGCACCTCCAGCCCTGCGCCCTGTCCGCTCACCGGCCCTCCCCGCTCCCTCGGCCCGTCCGAGCAGGGGAGACCCCATTCGCCGAGGGGATTCGTCATGGCACCAGAACCACCCCTGCTCACCATGTCCGGCATCACCAAGTCCTTCCCCGGCGTACGCGCCCTGGACGGCGTCGACCTGGAGGTCCAGGCCGGCGAGGTCCACTGCCTCCTCGGCCAGAACGGTGCGGGCAAGTCCACCCTCATCAAGGTGCTCGCCGGAGCCCACCAGCCCGACGGCGGAGAGATCACCTGGCGCGGCGACCCCGTCCAGCTCAAGTCGCCGATCGCCGCCATGCGGCTGGGTATCGCCACCATCTACCAGGAACTCGACCTCGTCGAAGGGCTGTCGGTGGCCGAGAACGTCTTCCTCGGCCACGAACCGACCAGTGCGGGCTTCATCGTCCGTACGGGGGAGGGGCGTTCGGCCGCGAGGGCGCTGCTCGCCCGCCTCGGCCACCCGGAGATCGACCCCGCCCGGCCGGTCGGGGACCTCTCGGCCGCCCAGCAGCAGATCGTCTCCATGGCGCGGGCGCTCTCCCACGACGTACGGCTCATCGTCATGGACGAGCCCTCAGCCGCCCTCGACCCCGACGAGGTCGACAACCTGTTCCGGATCGTCGACGACCTCACCGCCGACGGGGTTGCCGTCGTCTACATCTCGCACCGGCTGGAGGAGATCCGCCGCATCGGCAACCGGGTCACCGTCCTCAAGGACGGCCGGGCCGTCGCCGTCGGGCTGCCCGCCGCTGACACACCCACACGCGACATCGTTGCCATGATGACCGGCCGGGACGTCGCGTACGTCTTCCCGCCGCGCCCCGAGGAGCCCGCCGGCACCCCAGTGGAGCCCGTACTGCTGGTCCAAGGCCTTTCCCGTGAAGGGGAGTTCGCCCCTGTCGACCTGGAGCTGCGGCCGGGTGAGATCGTCGGCCTTGCCGGACTCGTCGGCTCGGGGCGCTCCGAGATCCTGGAGACGATCTACGGCGCCCGCCGGGCGACCACCGGGACCGTCACCGTCGCGGGCAAGGAGCTCCGCCCTGGCAGCGTCCGCGCCGCCGTAGCCGCGGGCGTCGGGCTCGCCCCCGAGGAACGCAAGGCGCAGGCCCTGCTGCTCACCGAATCGGTCACCCGTAACGTCTCCGTCTCCTCCCTCTCCCGCTTCGCCCGGCTCGGCTGGATCGACCGGGGCGGTGAACGGAAGGCGGCCCGGCAGGCCACCCGGGAACTCTCGCTCCGGCCCGACAACCCGGACGCCGCCGTCCGGACCCTCTCCGGCGGCAACCAGCAGAAGGCCGTCCTGGCCCGCTGGCTGCTCCGGGGCTGCCGGGTCCTCCTGCTCGACGAACCGACCCGTGGCGTCGACGTCGGCGCCCGCGCCGAGCTCTACGCCGTGATCCGCCGGCTGGCCGACGAAGGCCTCGCCGTCCTGCTCGTCTCCAGCGAAGTGCCCGAAGTGCTGGGCCTCGCCGACCGGGTGCTGGTGCTCCGGGAGGGCCAGGTGGTCCACACCGCCCCCGCCCGGGAGCTCGACGAGCACCGCGTACTCGACCTCGTGATGGAAGGGAGCCCGACGCCATGACACAGCCCGCCCCGTCGGCGCAGCACAACGGGCCGGACAAGGGGGACCTCACCGGTCCCGCCGGCCCGCCGCCGTCGAAGACGGGCGGTGAGCGGCCCGGCCTCGGCCTGCGGTTCGACGTCCGGACCCTGTCCCTGCTCGGCGTGCTCGCCGCCCTCGTCCTGGTCGGCGGCATCACCGAACCGGACGCCTTCCTGGACACCGGGAACCTCCAGCTGATCCTGACCCAGGCGTCCGTCATCGGGGTCGTCACCGTCGGCATGACCTTCGTCATCACCAGCGGCGGCATCGACCTCTCCGTCGGAGCCATGGTCGCCCTCGCCTCCGTCTGGGCGACGACCCTGGCCACCCAGGAGTTCGGCTTCGCGGGCATCGCGTTCACCGCCGTGATCGTCGGTGTCGCCGCCGGACTCGTGAACGGCGTCCTCATCGCGTACGGCGGAATGGTCCCGTTCATCGCGACGCTCGCCATGCTCGCCTCGGCCCGCGGTCTCGCGCTCCAGATCACCGACGGCAAGACCCAGATCGTCACCGTCGACTCGGTGCTGAACCTCGGCCTGCCCGACTCCTACATCCTCGGGGTCCCGCCGCTCGTCATCATGTTCGCCGTGGTCACGATCGTCGGCTGGCTGATCCTCAACCGCACCACCTTCGGCCGCCGGACGGTCGCCGTCGGCGGCAACGCGGAGGCCGCCCGGCTCGCCGGAATCGACGTCCGCCGCCAGCGCCTCTACCTCTACGTCCTGTCCGGCCTCTGCTGCGGCATCGCCGCCTTCATGCTGATCGTGCTGTCCGGATCCGGCCAGAACACCAACGGCAACCTCTACGAGCTCGACGCCATCGCCGCCGCGATCATCGGCGGGACCCTGCTCAGCGGCGGCCGCGGCACCATCGTCGGGTCCGTCCTCGGAGTCCTCGTCTTCACCACGATCACCAACATCTTCGCGCTCAACAACCTCCAGAGCGACGTCCAGCAGATCGCCAAGGGCGCCATCATCGTCGCCGCCGTCCTCGTCCAGCGCCGCACCCTGCGCGGCGGCGAAACCTGAGCAGCCGTGTAACCCCCGGGCACACCCGCACCCCCCCGCACCCGCACGCCCTACCCACCCACCGGACGAAGGGTCAGACCGCCATGCCGGAAACCAGCCGCAGAGGGCTGCTGTTCGGAGCCGCAGCCGTCTCCACGGGCGCCCTCCTCACCGCCTGCACCAGCAACGAGCCGAAGAACGCCGAGCCCGCGGGCAACAGCCAGCCCGCGGCCGACGACAAGCCGGGCAAGCCCGTCACCATCGGCTTCGCCGGACCTCAGGCCGACCACGGCTGGCTCAACGCCATCAACGTGAACGCCAAGTCCCGGGCGGGGAAGTACTCCGAGGTGACGCTGGAGATCACCGAGGGCTCCAACGACACCGCCGCCCAGATCGGCCAGGTCAAGACCCTCATCAACAAGAAGGTCGACGTCCTCGTCATCCTCCCCGCCGACGGCAAGGCCCTCACCCAGGTCGGCCTGGAGGCCATGAAGGCCGGCATCCCCGTCGTCAACCTGGACCGCATCTTCGCCTCCCCCCAGGCCTACCGATGCTGGGTCGGCGGCGACAACTACGGCATGGGCCTCAACGCCGGGCACTACATCGGCGAACAGCTCAAGGGCAAGACGAACGCCAAGGTCGTCGAACTCGCCGGGATCGACAACCTGGAGCTGACCAAGCAGCGCAGCCAGGGCTTCTCCGACGCGCTCAAGAACTACCCCGACATCAAGCTGGTGGCCCGTCAGGCCGCCGACTTCACCGTTGAGTCGGGCCAGGCGAAGATGGCTCAACTCCTCCAGGCGCAGAAGCAGTTCGACGCCCTGTGGAACCACGACGACGACCAGGGCGTCGGAGCGCTGCGCGCCATCGAGCAGGCGGGTCGCGACGAGTTCATCATGGTCGGCGGGGCCGGGGCCAAGTCCGCGATGGAAGCCATCAAGGCCGACGACGGAGTCCTGAAGGCCACCGTCCTCTACCCGCCGACGATGGCCGCTTCCGCCATCGACCTCGCGCGCGCCCTCGGTCAGAGCAAGGGCATCAGCGGCCTCTCCGAGATGGAGATCCCGACCTCGCTGACCCTGTACTCCGCCGTGGTCACCAAGGACAACATCGACCAGTACCTGCCGACGGGCTTCAACTGACCGGGAGTCCGGGGGATGCGGACGGCGCATCCCCCCGCCCGTTACCGCACACCGACGAGGAGGAAGTCCGCATGGCCCGTAGTCAAGAGACGGAAACGCAGACCGCCGCAGCACCGCCGCCGCAGCGGGCGCCGGGAACGCTCGGGGTCGGCATGGTCGGTTACGCGTTCATGGGCGCCGCCCACTCCCAGGGCTGGCGCACCGCGGGACACGTCTTCGACCTGCCGGTGCGGCCCGCTCTCGCCGCGATCTGCGGACGCGACCGTGCGGCGGTCGACGCCGCGGCCGCCCGGCACGGCTGGGCGGCCGCCGAGACCGACTGGCGGGCGCTGATCGTCCGGGACGATGTCCAGCTCATCGACATCTGCACCCCCGGCGACAGCCACGCGGAGATCGCCATCGCCGCCCTGGAGGCGGGCAAGCACGTGCTGTGCGAGAAGCCGCTCGCCAACACCGTCGCGGAGGCCGAGGAGATGGTCCGCGCCGCCGAAGCGGCGAAGGCCCGCGGCCAGGTGGCGATCGTCGGCTTCAACTACCGCAAGGTGCCCGCCATCACGTACGCCAGGCAGCTCATCGCGGACGGCCGCCTCGGCACCCTGCGCCACGTCCGGGCCAGCTACCTCCAGGACTGGCTGGTGGACCCCGCCTCCCCGCTGACCTGGCGGCTCCAGCGCGAACGCGCGGGCTCGGGCGCGCTCGGCGACCTGGGGGCGCACATCGTTGACCTCGCCCAGTACCTGGCGGGGGAGCTGCTGACCGGGGTGTCGGCCGTGGCCGAGACCTTTGTGCGGGAGCGGCCGCTGCTCGCCGGGCCCGTCGCCGGTCTCTCCGGCGGCGCGGACGCGACGGAGCTGGGCGACGTGACCGTGGACGACGCTGCGGTCTTCACCGGCCGCCTCGCCTCCGGGGCGGTGGCCTCCTTCGAGGCGACCCGGATGGCGGCGGGACGCAAGAACGCGCTGCGGCTGGAGATCAACGGGGAGCTGGGGTCGCTCGCCTTCGACCTGGAACGGCTCAACGAGCTCTCCTTCCACGACCACACCGAACCCGCCGCCACCGCCGGCTTCCGCCGCATTCTGGTCACCGAACCCGAACACCCCTACCTGGAGGCCTGGTGGCCGCCGGGCCACGGCCTCGGGTACGAGCACACCTTCGTCCACCAGGCGCGCGACGTGATCCGCACGATCACCGAAGGCACCGAACCCCGGCCCTCGTTCGCGGACGGGCTCCAGGTGCAGCGGGTGCTCGCCGCCGTCGAGGAGAGCGCCGCCAAGAACTCCGTACACACCCCGGTCCCCTCCTAGGAGGTCCTCGCCCATGCCCCGACCCTTCACCCTGTTCACCGGCCAGTGGGCCGACCTCCCGCTTAAGGAGGTCTGCCGCCACGCCCGGGACTTCGGCTACGACGGACTCGAACTCGCCTGCTGGGGCGACCACTTCGAGGTCGACAAAGCCCTCGCGGACCCCGGCTACCTGGACGGCAGGCGCCAACTGCTCGACAAGTACGGGCTGAAGTGCTTCGCCGTCTCCAACCACCTGGCCGGCCAGGCGGTCTGTGACAGCCCGATCGACGAACGCCACCAGGGCATCCTGCCCGCCCGCATCTGGGGTGACGGCGAGGCCGAAGGCGTACGGCAGCGGGCCGCCGCCGAGATCGCCGACACCGCACGGGCAGCCGCCGCCTTCGGCGTCGACACGGTGGTCGGATTCACCGGGTCCTCGATCTGGCACCTCGTCGCGATGTTCCCGCCGGTCCCGCCCCACATGATCGAGCGGGGCTACGAGGACTTCGCGGAGCGCTGGAACCCGATCCTGGACGTCTTCGACGCGGAGGGGGTGCGCTTCGCCCACGAAGTGCACCCGAGCGAGATCGCGTACGACTACTGGACCACCGCGCGGGCCCTCGAAGCGGTGGACCACCGGACCGCGTTCGGGTTGAACTTCGACCCGAGCCACTTCGTCTGGCAGGACCTCGACCCGGTCGGCTTCCTCTACGACTTCCGGGACCGGATCTACCACGTGGACTGCAAGGAGGCCCGCAAGCGCCTCGACGGCCGCAACGGCCGCCTGGGCTCGCACCTGGCCTGGGGCGACCCCCGGCGCGGCTGGGACTTCGTCTCGGCGGGGCACGGCGACGTGCCCTGGGAGGACGTGTTCCGGATGCTCCGGTCCATCGGCTACGAGGGCCCCATCTCCGTGGAGTGGGAGGACGCGGGCATGGACCGGCTGACCGGTGCGCCGGAAGCGCTTGCCAGCCTCAAACGGTTCGACTTCGACCCGCCGTCGGCCTCCTTCGACGCGGCCTTCGGCGGCGGCGAGTAGCGCCGTAGACAGGGAAGCTCCGGGGGGAACGCGGCCTCCATGAAGGCCTCCCGGGGCTGCCTCGCCCTGCCCGAAATCTCGTTTGTCCTGCCGGAAGCAGAAGTTCGACTTACCTGTTGCACAAGGGCTTTCCGACACGGACGAACAGGTCTACCGTCCACCTCGTGTACACGACATGACTCGCGTCACCGGGGACGCTCCCGGCTCCGGTGACGCACGCGCGGCAGTCCCCGCGCGGCACGGCACGGCTCCACCCCGCCCGTACAACCGGCACTCCCCGGAGGACCTTTCGTGCACCGAACCAGACAGCGGCTCCTTGCCCGGACCCGCGTACGCAGATCGCTCGCGCTGTTCACCGGCGGACTCCTCACCGCCGCGACCCTGACCCTCGGCTCCGCGCCCGGTGCCACCGCCCACCCGGGCCACCCCGGGCACGAGGCGCCCGCTGCGGAGGACTTCCAGCAAGTCACCCTCGCCAAGGGCGTGGCGGAGACCGGCGAGCCCATGTCGCTGGCCGTCCTCCCCGACCGCAGCGTGCTGCACACCTCGCGCGGCGGCGAGCTGCGGATCACCGACAGCGCGGGCAACACCCGTATCTCCGGCACCCTCCCCGTGTACACCCACGACGAGGAAGGCCTCCAAGGTGTCGGCGTCGACCCGGACTTCGCCGAGAACCGGGCCATCTACCTCTTCTACGCGCCCCCGATGGACACCCCGCCCGGCGACGCCCCCGAGACCGGAACCGCCGCCGACTTCGAGCGATTCGAGGGCGTCAACCGGCTCTCCCGCTTCGTCCTGAACGAGGACGGCACCCTCGACGCCGCCAGCGAGAAGAAGGTCCTCGACGTCCCCACCTCGCGCGGCATCTGCTGCCACGTCGGCGGTGACATCGACTTCGACAAGGACGGCAACCTCTACCTCTCCACCGGCGACGACACCAACCCCTTCGCCTCCGACGGATTCACCCCGATCGACGAACGCCCCGACCGGAACCCGGCGTTCGACGCCCAGCGCACCTCCGGCAACACCAACGACCTGCGCGGAAAGATCCTGCGCATCAAGGTCGCCGAAGACGGCTCGTACACCGTCCCCGAGGGCAACCTCTTCGAGCCCGGAACGGACAAGACCCGCCCCGAGATCTACGCGATGGGCTTCCGCAACCCGTTCCGCTTCTCCGTCGACCAGGCCACCGGCATCGTGTACGTCGGTGACTACGGCCCCGACGCCGGCGCGGCCGACCCGGACCGCGGGCCCTCCGGGAAGGTCGAGTTCGCCCGGGTGACGAAGGCGGGCAACTTCGGCTGGCCGTACTGCGTGGGCGACAACGAGCCGTACATGGACTACGACTTCGCCACCAAGAGCTCCGGCGCGGCCTTCGACTGCGCCGCGCCGAAGAACGAGTCGCCGCACAACACCGGCCTCGTCGACCTGCCGCCGGCCGAGGCCGCCTGGATACCGTACGACGGTGGATCGGTACCCGAGTTCGGCACCGGCTCCGAGTCCCCGATGGGCGGTCCCGTATACCGTTACGACGCCGACCTCGACTCCCCGGTCAAGTTCCCCGAGGCCTACGACGGCGACTTCTTCGCCGGTGAGTTCGGCCGCAGGTGGATCAAGCGCATCGAGCAGGACGCCGACGGCGCGGTCCAGTCCGTCAACGACGTGCCGTGGTCCGGTACGCAGATCATGGACATGGCCTTCGGCCCGGACGGGGCGCTGTACGTCCTCGACTACGGCCTCGCCTGGTTCGGCGGCGACGAGAACTCCGCCCTCTACCGCATCGAGAACGCCACCGGAGGCCGCTCGCCCATCGCGGAGGCCTCGGCGAACAAGACGTCGGGCACCGCACCGCTGAAGGTGAGGTTCTCCTCGGCGGGCACATCGGACGCCGACGGCGACGCGCTGGACTACTCCTGGGACTTCGGCGACGGCGGCACCTCTACCGCCGCCAACCCCACTTACAGGTACAAGAAGAACGGCACGTACGTCGCGACGCTCACCGCCGAGGACCCGACCGGCCGCACCGGCTCGGCCAGCGTCCACGTGACCGTCGGCAACACCGCCCCGACCGTGGAGCTGGTGCTCCCCGAGGACGGACAGCTCTTCGAGTTCGGTGACTCCGTGCCCTTCAAGGTGAACGTCAGAGACCCGGAGGACGGGACCATCGACTGCACCGAGGTCGAGGTCAAGTTCACCCTGGGCCACGACAGTCACGGCCACGACATCACCACCGAGCACGGCTGCGAAGGCACCATCAAGACCGCCATGGAAGGCGGCCACGACCCCAACGCCAACATCTACGGCGGTATTTCGGCCTCGTACACGGACAACGGAGGCGGCGGCCAGGCCGAGCTGACCGGCAAGGACCAGGCGCGGCTCCAGCCCAGGCACCGGCAGGCCGAGCACTACGACGACTCCTACGGTGTCACCACCCCGGGCAAGGAGAGCGCGCACGGCGGCAAGACCGTCGGCGACATCCACAACGACGACTGGATCTCCTTCAGGACGTACGTCCTCGGCACCACCACCAAGCTCACCGCCCGTATCTCGTCGGCCGGTTCGGGCGGCTTCCTCGAAGTGCGCACCGGTTCGCCCACCGGGAGGATCCTCGGCTCGGGACCGATCCCGGTGACCGGCAGCTGGGACACCTTCCAGGACGTCGACATCCCGCTGCGCGGAGCCCCGAAGAAGCAGACGGAACTCTTCCTCGTCTTCAAGGGCGGCGACGGAGCCCTCTACGACGTGGACGACTTCGAGCTGTCGAACACCCCGGTCGACAGGACGGCCAAGCGCGTCCTGGTCTTCTCCAAGACCGCCGGCTTCCGCCACGACTCGATTCCGGACGGCATCGCCGCCCTGAAGGAGATCGGCAAGGGCGCCAGCATCACGGTCGACTCCACCGAGTCCGCCGCCCAGTTCACCACCAGCAACCTCGCCCGCTACGACGCCGTCGCCTTCCTCTCCACCACCGGTGACGTCCTCAACGCCGAGCAGCAGAAGGCGTTCGAGAACTACGTCGCCACCGGCGGAGGTTACGTCGGCATCCACGCGGCCGCCGACACCGAGTACGACTGGGAGTTCTACGGCGGCCTCGTCGGCGCCTACTTCGACTCCCACCCGCAGATCCAGCCCGCCACCGTCCGCGTCGAGGACCACGACCACCCCGCCACCGCCCATCTGGACGAGGAGTGGGAGCGCACCGACGAGTGGTACAACTACCGCACCAACCCCCGGGACAAGGCCAGGATCCTCGCCACCCTGGACGAAACCACCTACACCGGCGGCAACATGAAGGGCGACCACCCGATCTCCTGGTGCCAGGCCTACCAGGGCGGCCGCTCCTTCTACACCGGCCTCGGCCACACCAAGGAGTCCTACGCCGAACCGGCCTTCCGCAGCCACGTGCTGGGCGGCCTGCGCTACGCCACGGGCCAGGTCAAGGCCGACTGCAAGCCGGACAAGGGCTACCGGGCCATCTTCAACGGCAAGACCCCGGAAGGCTGGAAGCAGGCGGGCCCGGGGCAGTTCTCCGTCAAGGACGGCACCCTGCACTCCGAGGGCGGCATGGGCCTGCTCTACTACCAGGCGAAGGAGCTGAAATCCTACTCCCTCAAGCTCGACTGGAAGATGGCGGGCGACGACAACTCCGGTGTCTTCGTGGGCTTCCCGGAGTCGGACGACCCCTGGTCGGCGGTGAACAACGGCTACGAGATCCAGATCGACGCCACCGACGCGGCCGACCGCACCACGGGCGCCGTCTACGGGTTCAAGTCGGCCAATATCAAGGCCCGTGACCGTGTCCTGCGGCCGCCGGGGCAGTGGAACAGCTACGAGATCAAGGTCCAGGGCGAACGTCTGCGGATCTTCCTCAACGGAACGAAGATCAACGACTTCACCAACACCGACCCCGTCCGCAGCCTGAAGGACGGCTACATAGGCCTCCAGAACCACGGGGCCGCCGACCAGGTGTCGTTCCGCAACATCCAACTGAAGGAGCTGCCCTCGACGTAGGGCGGCCGCCTCTGCCGACGGCGGGCGGGGGAAGCGCACACACCTTCCCCCGCCCGTCGTCCTCCACCCCGACCCCCCTCAGGGAGGCAGCCCGTGACCGCACACGCCGATCGTGAACGCCGTGCCGACGCCCCAGGCCGCACCGGCGTCTGGTTCATCGGGGCACGCGGCTCCGTCGCCACCACCGCCACCGCAGGGTGCGCGGCCATCGCAGCGGGCCTCCACCCGCCGACCGGCATGGTCACCGAGACGTCCCCCTTCGCCGACAGCGGCCTGCCGCCCCTGACCAGCCTGGTCTTCGGCGGCCACGACACCCTCGACTGCCCGCTGTCCAAGCGGGCCGAGGCGCTGGCCGAGGGCGGGGTGCTCCCGTACGGGCTGCCCTCCGCCGTACGCGCGGAACTCGACGCCGCCGACGCCGAGATACGCCCCGGCGGACCGCTCCCCGGCGACCACCGCGGCGACGAGGAGCACATCGCCGCGTTCGCCGCCGACCTCACCGACTTCGCCCACCGTCACGACCTGGCACGCACCGTCGTCATCAACGTCGCCTCCACCGAACCCGCTCCCGGCCCCGACGCCCCCCGGCTGCCCGCCAGTTCCCTGTACGCGGCAGCGGCCCTGAGGGCCGGCTGCGCCTACGCCAACTTCACCCCCTCCACCGGACTGCGCACCCCCGCACTCACCGACACCGTCGCCTCCTGCCGACTTCCCCACGCCGGACGCGACGGCAAGACCGGCCAGACGCTGCTCCGTTCCGTACTCGCCCCGATGTTCCTCCAACGCGCCCTCGCAGTACGGGCGTGGTCCGGGTCGAACCTGCTGGGCGGCGGGGACGGGGCGGCGCTGGCCGATCCGGCGGCCGCGGCCGCCAAGAACGCGGGCAAGGAACGCGTCCTCGCCGACACCTTCGGCACCGCCCCAGAGGGCGAGGTCCACATCGATGACGTACCGGCGATGGGAGACTGGAAGACGGCCTGGGACCACATAGCCTTCGACGGCTTCCTCGGCTCCCGCATGATCCTCCAGACCATCTGGCAGGGCTGCGACTCGGCGCTCGCGGCCCCCCTGGTCCTGGACCTGGCGAGGCTGCTCGCCCGAGCCCACGAGACCGGGATCAGCGGCCCCCTGCCGGAGCTGGGCTTCTACTTCAAGGATCCGGACGGCGGCACGTCGGCCGCGCTGGCGGAGCAGTACGCCGCCTTGCTGGCCTTCGCCGAGCGGCTGCGGGACCAGGTATGAGGCGACGCCTGTCGGCCCTCGCGGCCGCCTTCCGGGCCACCCCGCCCGCCCTCCGGGCCGCCCCTGAACGCGGCGGCCGGACGCCCGCCGCTCCCGAAGACGGCCTGTCCGGTACGGGCGGGACTGCGCCCGCACCGGACAGGCTCCGGACGCCCCCCACGGGCCTGAACGGGGGAGGGGGCAGCGATATGTCGGCGTCCCGGCATGGAAGCCGGGGCGGGGGCGGGGAGACGGCGGCCGCCCCGGGCGCGGAGCCGTGGGCCCGGGCAGGGCGCGGTGGCTCGGGCCCGGGCGGGACCTCGGGCCCTTGCCCGGGCGGGACCTCGGCCTCGGCCTCGGCCTCGGCCTCGGGCCCGGG
>NZ_NWVL01000032.1 GCF_002382885.1 Streptomyces sp. WZ.A104 | reverse complement strand
CAAAGGAACCTCCAACCTGCACCAGGTGCAGGCCGGGGTATCAACATATCTGGCGTTGACTTTTGGCACGCTGTTGAGTTCTCAAGGAACGGACGCTTCCTTCGGTCCCGTTTCACCGGCGCCCTCCGGGCGCTTCCCTTCGTTCTTGCGTTTCCGACTCTATCAGACTCTTTCGTGTCCGATTCCCGGTCGAAGCGGGTTGCTTTCGAGGTCCTTCGCTTTCGCGTTTTCCCTTTCCGGCGGTTCCAACTTTACCAGACTCTTTTCCGTTCCGTTTCCGGTCCGAATTCGATTTCCGGTGGCCTGTGGAGGGCCTTTGCCTTTCGGCGTGTTCACTACGTTAGCCGATTCCCTTGGCAGCTCATAATCGAGCCTGTCGAGCGAATTACGGGCATGCCGAATTCGCACCCGCCAGGGTGAGTCGTAGGTAGTGGTGTGGCCGCTTCGAGTGGCTCGGTCCGGTCCGATGGACCGTGCCGACAGCTGTACCCGTGTCAAGCGGCTCGGACTACATTAGGCGTCCGCCGAGGGTGCGTCAAGTTGTCCTGCGGCTCGCCCGATGGCGTGGCGCGTGGGCGCGGTACGGGCTCACCGTGGGGTCTCCGTCGATCCAGAAGCGCCAGGGCTGGTGGGCCCCGTCGCCGCCTACGCCCGTGCGGGGGCCGCTGCGTACCAGGTCATGGGGTGGCGGGGTGCCGTGCAGTACGGACAGGGCGGGGGCGGGGCCGTCGAAGAGGTCGCTGCCGTTCAGCTCTCGGTCGATGTCGAGGGCGGTGGCCAGGCGGGCGGGGCCTTTGGCCAGTTCGTCGTCGCTGCGGGCCGAGACGCGCCGCTCGCGGGCGAGGCCGACGCCGACGTCGATCGCGCCCGCCCGGAGCAGGACCCCGCTCGCCCGGCCTTCCGGACCGCAGACCAGGTTGAGGCAGTGCCACATCCCGTACGTGAAGTAGACGTACGTATGACCGGGCGGGCCGAACATCACGCTGTTACGGGGGGTGCGGCCGCGGTAGGCGTGCGAGCCCGGGTCGACCTCACCGGCGTACGCCTCCACCTCGGTCAGGCGCAGCTCGATCGTGCCCCCCGCGCTGTGCCGGACCAGGGTGCGGCCCAGGAGGTCGGGGGCGACCTCCAGGACGCAGCGGTCGAAGAAGTCGCGTGTGAGGGGTGCGCGGTCGGGGCTCGTGGTCATGGGGTCCGAGGGTACTGGGATCGCCCGCACGGGAACCGGCTACGGTCGTGGCGCGTATGTAGGGGTCAGGACCAAGAAGGAGTGACTATGGGCTTCAAGCGGCTGCTCGCGAGCATGGGTGCCGGTGGCGCGTCGGTGGAGACCGAGCTCACCGAGGTGAACGTCGTCCCCGGTGGGGTCGTCCAGGGCGAGGTCCGCATTCAGGGCGGATCGGTGCCGCAGCAGATCGAGGGGCTCAATGTCGGGCTCCAGGCGCGGGTCGAGGTCGAGAGCGGGGACCAGGAGACCAAGCAGGACATCGAGTTCACCAAGCTTCAGCTCGGCGGGGCCTTCGAGGTCCAGGCGGGCGCGGTGCACGTGGTGCCGTTCGGCCTGGAGATTCCCTGGGAGACGCCGGTCACGATGTTCGGCGGCCAGCAGCTGCGCGGGATGAACATCGGGGTGACCACCGAGCTGGAGATCGCCCGCGCGCTGGACTCCGGTGACCTGGACCCGATCAACGTGCACCCGCTGCCGGCACAGGAGGCCATCCTGAACGCCTTCGGCCAGCTGGGCTTCGGCTTCCGCAGCGCGGACATGGAACGGGGTCACATCCGCGGTACGCGTCAGCGGCTGCCGTTCTACCAGGAGATCGAGTTCGTTCCGCCGACGCAGTACCGCGGGCTGAACCAGGTGGAGCTGACGTTCGTCGCCGACGACCGTGAGATGGACGTCGTTCTGGAGATGGACAAGAAGCCGGGGCTGTTCAGCCAGGGCAGCGACTCCTACCGCGCGTTCCAGGTGGGGCTGCACGACTACCACCGGACGGACTGGGCGGCGTACCTCAACCAGTGGCTGGCCCAGGTCGGCGGTCAGCGCAACTGGCTCTAGGTCGAAAGGCCCTAGGGTCGGGTGGGGAAACCTGCCGAAGACCTGCGCGGCGGGCGGCTGGGGAGCCGCTCGCCGGCAGACGAGCCGATCAGGAGAGGTACGAGACGTGACCGAGCCGAAGAGGGCCCCGCTGCCGCACGATTTCCATCCGGAGGTTCCGGCGTTCACCTTGGTGAGCGACGATCTCGCGCCGGGGGCCGTGCTGGGTGACGCTCAGGTGCTTGCGGCCGGGAACACTTCGCCGCAGCTGCGGTGGGACGGGTTCCCGGAGGGCACCAAGAGCTTCGCCGTGACGTGTTTCGACCCGGACGCGCCGACGGGGAGCGGATTCTGGCACTGGGTGCTCTTCGACATTCCGGCGTCGGTGACCGAGTTGCCGGCCGGTGCGGGCAGCGGGGCGTTCGCGGGGCTGCCGGAGGGGGCCGTGCAGGCCCGTAACGACTACGGGTCGAAGGACTTCGGCGGTGCCGCGCCGCCGGCCGGGGAGAACCACCGCTATGTGTTCACCGTGTACGCGGTGGACACCGAGAAGCTCGGGATCGACAGTGACGCGTCGCCCGCCGTGGTCGGGTTCAACCTCCGGTTCCACACGCTGGGGCGTGCTCAGCTGATCGGTGAGTACGAGGCTCCTGTCAGCGATTAGTTCGTTTGCTGTTTGCCCTGCTCTGGTCTTGGAGAGATCAGAGCAGGGCATTTTTTATTGCGTTGTCCATCGCGGCCTGCCCAGCCAGAGTTGATCCGGGCCTGCCAGGGGGCGGGCGGCACACGGGAGGTGGGCAGGATGCGTGACACGCTGGTTCTCAATGCGAGCTTCGAGCCGCTGTCGACAGTGACGCTCAACCGTGCGGTGGTCCTGATCCTGACGGACAAGGCCGTCGTCGAGCAGTCGCATCCCGAGCTCCGTATGCGTGGTGCCGCCGTGGATATTCCGGCGCCCCGGGTGATCAGGCTCTGCCGGTATGTGCGGGTGCCGTTCCGAAGACAGGCCCCGTGGTCCAGGAGGGGCGTGCTCGTACGGGACCAGTACCGGTGCGCGTACTGCGGGCGGCGGGCGTCCACCGTCGACCATGTGGTGCCGCGTGCCCAGGGCGGGCAGGACACCTGGCTGAACACGGTGGCCTCCTGCGCCGAGGACAACCACCGCAAGGCGGCCCGGACGCCGCAGCAGGCGGGGATGCCGCTGCTGAAGCAGCCGTTCGTCCCCTCCCCCGCCGAGGCGATGCTGCTGGCGATGGGCGCAGGTGACCGGGCGGCACTTCCCGAGTGGCTGGACCGGGCAGCGGTGGCGTAGCGCGCGGAGGTTCCGCGCGGCTGCGTGGGGCCGTGGCGTGGTCGACGTACGCCGTGTGCGGTTGGTGTGGGCCCGTCCCTGTGGGCGGGCCCACGTATGTCAGCGGAGCAGCAGCTGGACGATGGCCACCGTGCCGACGGCGACGATGAGGGCGCGCAGGACGGTGGGGCTGAGGCGGCGGCCGACCTTGGCGCCTATCTGGCCGCCGATGGCCGAGCCGACGGCGATCAGGAGGACGGCCGTCCAGTCGAAGTGCGCGACGAAGAGGAAGAACAGCGCGGCGATGCTGTTGACGACGGCGGCCAGGACGTTCTTGACGGCGTTGAGGCGCTGCATGGTGTCGTCGAGCAGCATGCCCATCAGGGAGAGGTAGATGATCCCCTGGGCGGCGGTGAAGTAGCCGCCGTAGACGCTGGCGAGCATCAGTCCGACGAAGAGGAGCGGGCCGCCGTCGGGGCGAGCGGTGGTGCCGGTGTGTTCGCGGCTGCGCTGTACGGCTTTGCTGATGCGGGGTTGCAGGATCACCAGGACCAGGGCGAGCGCGACCAGGACCGGGACGATCGTCTCAAAGGCAGTCGAGGGCAGGGCGAGCAGGAGGGTCGCCCCGGTGAGGCCGCCGACGGCCGCGCCGACGCTCAGTTTGAGGACGCGTCGGCGTTGCCCGGCCAGTTCCTTGCGGTAGCCGATGGCTCCGCTGATGGAGCCGGGGATGAGGCCCAGTGCGTTGGACACGGTCGCGGTGACCGGCGGGAGGCCGGTGGCGAGCAGGACGGGGAAGGTGATCAGGGTGCCCGAGCCGACGATCGTGTTGATCGTGCCCGCACCGACTCCGGCCGCGAAGACCGCGAGTATTTCCCAGATGGACAAGGCCATCTCCTTCGATGGTCAGTGACGCCTCCCCGCCATGAAGGTCGAGGGGCCTCACTGATCATGCACGAAGGGGTCGGGGTGTCAGTGGACCGGGGGTTCTTCGCGTCGTTCCACCGCGGGGGCACCGGAGTTGCCGTTGCCGCCGTTGCTTCCGTTGCCGCCGGTGTTGAAGCCGGGCATGCCGCCGCCGAGGTTCCCGAAGGCTCCGCTGAGGCCCTTGAGAGCGTCGCCGATCTCGCTGGGCACGATCCACAGCTTGTTGGCGTCGCCCTCGGCGATCTTCGGGAGCATCTGGAGGTACTGGTACGAGAGCAGCTTCTGGTCCGGGTCTCCGGCGTGGATGGACTCGAACACCGTCCGGATGGCCTGGGCTTCACCTTCGGCGCGCAGGGCGGCGGCCTTGGCCTCGCCTTCGGCGCGCAGGATCGCGGACTGCTTCTCGCCTTCGGCGGTGAGGATCTGGGACTGCCGGATGCCCTCGGCGGTGAGGATCGCGGCGCGCTTGTCGCGGTCGGCGCGCATCTGCTTCTCCATCGAGTCCTGGATGGAGGTCGGCGGCTCGATCGCCTTGAGCTCGACGCGGTTGACGCGGATGCCCCACTTGCCGGTCGCCTCGTCGAGGACGCCGCGCAGGGCGGCGTTGATCTCCTCGCGGGAGGTGAGGGTGCGCTCCAGGTCCATGCCGCCGATGATGTTGCGGAGGGTGGTGACGGTGAGCTGCTCGATCGCCTGGATGTAGCTGGCGACTTCGTAGGTGGCCGCTCGTGCGTCGGTCACCTGGTAGTAGATGACGGTGTCGATGTTGACGACCAGGTTGTCCTGGGTGATCACCGGCTGCGGCGGGAAGGGCACGACCTGTTCACGGAGGTCGATCCGGTTGCGGATCGAGTCGATGAACGGGACGACGATGTTCAGGCCCGCGTTCAGGGTGCGGGTGTAGCGGCCGAAGCGCTCCACGATGGCGGCACTGGCCTGCGGGATGACCTGGATCGTCTTGATCAGGGCGATGAAGACGAGCACCACCAGAATGATCAGGACGATGATGATCGGTTGCATCGTGTCTCTCGTGTCCTTCGGTTGATCAACATGATCGACTTCGAGTCTCGCAGAACTCGGGCCGCCTCGTGGGTCGTTCGGTCACATGGCAGCTCGGTCACATGACGACGGCCGTCGCCCCGTCGATGTCGACGACATCGACCTGGCGGCCGGGTTCGAAGACCTGTTCGTCATCGAGCGAGCGGGCCGACCAGACCTCGCCGGCGAGCTTGATGCGGCCGCCGGAGCCGGATACCCGTTCCAGCACGACTGCCTGACGCCCCTTCAGGGCGTCGATGCCGCTTGCCTGACCGGCCTGTCCGGCCCGGTGTCTCGCGGCGATCGGGCGCACGACGGCGATCAGTGCGACCGACACCACGACGAAGACCAGCACCTGGGCGACGACTGCGCCCCCGAGGGCGGCGATGACCGATGAGGCCAACGCTCCGACGGCGAACATGCCGAATTCGGGCATCGCGGTCAGGACGAGGGGAATACCCAGTCCCACCGCGCCGATCAGCCACCACACCCATGCGTCGATATCCACATGGTCATCGTAGGACTGTCGGACCGTCACCGACAGGGCGCACGGGTGGCCAACTGCGGTGAGGCGGTGGCCGGGTGGGCTGGGCGGGGTGGGTGGAGCGGGTTACGGGGTGATCAGGTACTCAGGTCAGGGGGAGGCCGTGGGCGGTGTAACGGTCGCCGGTGTGCTCGACGATGAGCGGCAGGCCGAAGCAGCGCGAGAGGTTGCGGGAGCTGAGCTCGGTCTCCATCGGACCCGCCGCGAGGATCTTGCCCTGGCGGATCATCAGGACGTGGGTGAACCCGGGTGCGATCTCCTCGACATGGTGGGTCACCATGATCATGGAGGGGGCGAACGGGTCGCGGGCGAGGCGGCCGAGGCGGCGGACGAGGTCCTCGCGGCCGCCGAGGTCGAGTCCGGCGGCGGGCTCGTCGAGGAGCAGCAGCTCGGGGTCGGTCATCATGGCGCGGGCGATGAGCGTGCGCTTGCGCTCTCCTTCGGAGAGCGTGCCGAACTTGCGGTCCAGGTACTCGGTCATGCCGAGGCGGTCCAGGAAGGCGCGGGCGCGCTCCTCGTCGACGGCCTCGTAGTTCTCGTGCCAGGTGGCGGTCATGCCGTACGCGGCGGTGAGGACCGTCTGCAGCACGGTCTGGCGCTTGGGCAGCTTGTCGGCCATCGCGATGCCCGCCATGCCGATCCGGGGGCGCAGCTCGAAGACGTCGGTGCCGACGCCGCCCAGCTGCTCACCGAGGACGGTGGCCGTTCCCCTGCTGGGGAAGAGGTAGCTGGACGCGAGGTTGAGGAGGGTCGTCTTGCCGGCCCCGTTGGGGCCCAGGATGACCCAGCGCTCCCCCTCCTTGACCGACCAGGAGACGTCGTCCACCAGAGCGCGTCCGTCGCGGACCACGGATACGTCCACCAGCTCCAGTACATCGCTCATGAGCGCGTTGTCTCCCCATGCAGTCTCGTCGATCGTCGCGTGCCGGTGGGCACGGCTCCCAGGGAAAACCTACGCCACCGCGCGAGCGGTCCGGGCGTGAGGTCCGTACCCCATGCATCGGCCGGGCGTTCCCTAGGCTGTCTCCATGCTTGTCGAACCACGTTCAGGGTTGTTGGCCGCCTGGGGAAACGCGCTTCTCGCGGGACTCGTCTCGCCGGACGAAGCCGCCCTCGCGATTGTCGGGGAGGACGCGGTGCACCGCGTCGAGGGGCTGCCGGGTGAGGCGGGTCCGGTCGGGCTCACGCTGGCGCTCGGCCGGTTGCGGGGGCTGGGGGCGACCGGTTTCCGTGTCGCACTGCCGGCGCCGGGGCATCCGCTGGGGCTGAGCGGTCCGCCCGACTTCAATGCGCGTGCGCTGGAGGCGGAGGAGGCGGTGGTCGCGTACGGGGTGCCGTACGGGCTGGTGCCGGAGGTGAGCGAAGTGGGGCCGGAGGGGGACCTGCACGTCGAGGTGGTGTGGCGGGTGCTGCCGGTACGGGAGGCGCCGCCGGCGGATGTCCCGTCGCTGGGCGAGGCGGAGCGGGAGCTGGCCGAGGCGTTGCGGGATGCGACGGCGGTGCTCTCCCGGCTGGACGTGGCCGGGTCCGGGCCGGTGGCGGAGGCGGCGGTGGACGCGTACCGGGCGCGAACGGAGCGGGGGCGGGTGCGCGATGTGCTGGCGCCCGGGTATCCGCCGCGGGCTGCGCGGGTGCTGGAGATGGCGCAGCGGGTGGGGCTGCTGGTCTCGGTGGCGTACGAGAACGGGCACGGCGGTGCGGTGAGCGCGTCGGAGATCGCGGCGCGGGGGGAGGCGTTGCGGCCGGTGGAGCGGGTGGCTCGGCGGGCTCAGGTGGCGGCGTACAACGCGTATGTGGAGGGCGGGGAGGTTCGGCGGTAGGCCCGCGGGCGTTTGCCCTCTGCGCCCCCTGTCCTCATGCGCCGGACGGCCTGGGGCGCGGTTGGGCTGGCCGCCCGTTGCGCTCGGGGGCGGGGTTCCGTCCTCGAACGAGGGACGGGCTGGAGCGGGGTGCCGAACCCGTGGCACCAGGTGGAGCGGGTACCGGGACGGCTGGGGTGGGTCGAGGGGCGGTACGGCGAAAGCCGGACGGGCCCTTGGGGATGGAAGGGCGTCCGGCTTTCGGGGGTGGAGCTTGGGTCAGTGGTTCAGGCCGAGGTTGCCGAAGGCCGGGTTGAGCAGGCCGACCACGTTGACGGTGTTGCCGACCACGTTGACCGGGATGGCGACCGGGACCTGGGCCAGGTTGCCGCTGGCGACGCCCGGGGAGTGGGTGGCCAGGCCCTGGGCGTCGGCGCCGCTGTGGACCGTGGCGGAGGCAGCACCGGCACCGGCGGCGATGAGCCCGCCGGCGATCATCGTGACGGCAGCGGCCTTCTTCAGGTTCTTCACTTCAGGTTCCTCCTAGAGAGGCTGCGGCAGGCCGCCGCAGCACGCCATGGAGAACGCCGTGCGGCCCGGAAGGATACGCCGTACGGGTGACATACACCCGACAGTATGAATCTCGGTCCGGGTGGGAACCCGGTCGGGCCGTCGGCCGCCCGGCGGGCTTCAGCCCGCGGCTCCGTGGCGTACCGCCCACAGCGCGGCCTGGGTCCGGTCCGCCAGATCGAGCTTCATCAGGATGTTCGAGACGTGGGTCTTGACCGTCTTCTCGGAGAGGACGAGTGCGCGAGCGATCTCGCGGTTCGAACGCCCGTCCGCAATGAGGCTGAGGACTTCGCGCTCCCGTTCGGTCAGGGTGCTCCCCCGGCCCGTCCCGGTGCCCGTGTTGTCGTCGGCGAGGAGCGCGCCGGCGACCTCCGGCTGGAGAAGGACGTGACCCGCGTGGACCGAGCGGATCGCCCCGGCCAGGGCGTCCGGGTCGACGTCCTTGTAGACGTAACCGGAGGCTCCGGCGCGCAGTGCGGGGACCACCGTGCGCTGTTCGGTGAAGCTCGTGACGATGAGGACCTTGGCCGGGTTGTCGAGCTCGCGCAGCCGACGCAGGGCCTCGATGCCGTCGGTGCCCGGCATCTTGATGTCCATCAGGACCACGTCGGGGCGGAGCTCCTCGGTCCGGGCGACTCCCTCCGCGCCGTCGGACGCCTCCCCGACGACCTCTATGTCGTCCTGGATCTCCAGGAACGTACGCAGGCCACGGCGGACCACCTGGTGGTCGTCGACCAGCAGCACCCTGATGATCTTGTCAGCCACCGGGGACCTCCATCTCGATCGTGGCGCCCTTGCCGGGCTCCGAGGCAACGGTGAGTCGGCCGCCGACGCTGCTCGCCCGGTGGCGCATGGAGACGAGGCCGAGGTGGCGGCCCGCCCGCCGGACAGCGGTGGGGTCGAACCCCCGGCCGTCGTCGGTGACGCGCAGGACGGTCGCGGGGCCGTGCCGGGCCAGGGTGACGCTCACTCGCTCCGCGCCGGAGTGACGCAGGGCGTTGTGCAGGGCCTCCTGGGCGACCCGGAGCAGCGCCTCCTCCTGGGCGGCGGGCAGCGCGCGCACCCCGCGGCTCTCGAAGGCGACCTCGGCGGTGTGCGCCCGGTCCAGGACCTGGACCTGGGTGCGGAGTGTGGCGATGAGCCCGTCCTCGTCGAGCGCGGCGGGGCGCAGCTCCACGACGGCGGCCCGTAGCTCGTCGACCGCTTCGGCGGCGAGGACGGCGACCTGCTGGAGCTCGCCCTTGGCGCGGGCCGGGTCGCGGTCGACGAGGGCGGTGGCGGCCTGGGCGGTGAGGCGGAGCGAGAACAGCTTCTGGCTGACCGCGTCGTGCAGCTCGTGGGCGAGGCGAGAGCGTTCCTCGGCGATGGTCAGCTCGCGGCTGCGCTCGTAGAGGCGGGCGTTGGTCAGGGCGATGGCCGCGTGCTGGGCGAGGATCGAGAGGAGTTCCTCGTCCTCGGCGGTGAAGCCGCAGCCGCCGTCGGGCTTGGGGCACTGCTTGTTGGCGAGGAACAGGGCGCCGATGATCTCGTCGCCGTCCGTGATGGGCAGGCCGAGGAAGTCGGACATGTCGGGGTGGGCGTCGGGCCAGCCCTCGAAGCGGGGGTCCTCGCGGACGTCGGCGAGGCGTTCGGGCTTCGCCTGGTGCAGCATCGCGGCGAGGATGCCGTGCTGCCGGGGCAGGGGGCCGATGGCCTTCCACTGCTCGTCGCTGACCCCGTCGACCACGAACTGGGCGAAGCCCCCGTGGTCGTCCGGGACGCCGAGGGCCGCGTACTGGGCGTCGAGCAGTTCGCGGGCGGAGGCGACGATCGTCTTGAGGACGTCGCCCACTTCGAGGTGCCGGCTCATGGCGAGCAGCGCGGCACTCACCGCGGCGAGGCCCGACGGTGGGCGATGACTCATGGGATCACCGTACCGGCGGGGGCCGCGCGGCCGTATCGGGCGGGGGGCGGTGACGGACGGGCGGTAGGCGTAGGGCTCGGGCCACCGGTCTCCTCGGGCGAAGGTCCTAGGACTTGAGGACCCCATGGGCCGTGGCTGCCCGGGGCCTGCGTCGACGTGCCGGGTACGGGTGCGGGTGCAGCTCGCGGGCGAGGCGCGGCGGGCGGCGCGCTTCCTGCGGTGAAGCCGCCGGGGTCCTCCCGGCGGACGCCGAGGAGCGAACGGAGAAGACGGTCACGATGCCGGTGGCGGTGATCACGGGCGGTTCGAAGGGGCTGGGGAGCACGCCGGCCGGGGCGCCGGCGGCGCGGAAGCCGGGATCTGGTGCTCGACGCACGGGACGCCGGGGTTCGGGAGGACACAGCGCGGGAGCACGCCGAAGTACGGGAGGACACAGCGCGGGAGCTGGGCGCGGAAGCGAGTCGGCTGTCACCAGGCGCGGACCGGAGCGACGGCACACACGCCCGCCCGCGTCGGCGTCCTGCCTGGCCCTGAGCTGGGGCATCGCGCCGAGCCACGGCCAGCCCTGCCGGACGGTCCGCTCCCGCTGACCGTTTCCCACGCACCCCTGCTTGGCGGCGCTCCAGGGGCGGCACCTCTGGCGCGAGTTCAGGGTGCCCACCTCGCCCTGCCAGATGAGGAACATAACGCTCCGGATTGCTACAGCAACGAGTGGTGAGACTGTTACCTCGCCGATGTGAGCCCGGGCATAGGGCCCACGTCACTTACGAACGTCCCTAGTTGACACATAAGGGCGTTTTGGGCCACCACGAGCTGGGGTTGTTTCGGGCGAACGGGACCCCCTCCCAGTACCCGCTCCACTACCCGCCTTCGTACGTCACACCTTTGCCACAGCATTTTGCGGCCGCTAA
Source organism: Streptomyces sp. WZ.A104 (assembly GCF_002382885.1). GTDB lineage: Bacteria > Actinomycetota > Actinomycetes > Streptomycetales > Streptomycetaceae > Streptomyces. Next base: position 73,504 of record NZ_NWVL01000032.1, on the reverse strand, counting down.
GAATTGCCCTCGTCCCCGACGGAGGTACGCGCCACCACCTCCGGTCTCGTCCTCCGTGAGGACACCTGAGCATTCGAAGAGGTATCCCTGCATGTCCGCGAACCGCATTCCCAGTCGTCTTCGTCGTCTGAACAAGGTCCAGAAGATCTCCGTGGCCGGTGTGTCGGCCCTGGGCGTCGCCGCCCTGACCTTCTCGCTCGTCCCGTCGAACGCCGAGGCCGAGATTGCTCCGCAGGCAGCAGCCGCCGCTGCGCCCGTGGCTCTCACCGCCGCCGCAGGTTCCGCACAGGCCAAGACCGTGCAGAACAGCATGATCGAGCAGCACTCCACCGCTGAGCAGCTGGTGAAGGCCGCCGACGCCGCCAAGGCGAAGGCCGCTGCGAAGGCCAAGGCCGCGTCCGAGGCGAAGGCCAAGGCCGCTGCCGCCGCCAAGGCCAAGGCAGCCCAGGCCAAGGCCGACGCGAAGAAGCGCGAGTCCGAGGCCGCCAGCCGCTCCACCGCGCGCAAGCCCGTCTACGCCAACAACCTCGACGGCTGGATCCGCGAAGCCATGGCGATCATGAAGAAGGAAGGCATCCCGGGCTCCTACGACGGGATCCACCGCAACATCATGCGGGAGTCCAGCGGTAACCGCTGGGCCATCAACAACTGGGACATCAACGCCCGCAACGGCGTCCCCTCCAAGGGCCTTCTCCAGGTGATCCAGCCGACCTTCGACCGCTACCACGTGGCGGGCACCAAGAAGGACCTGTACGACCCGGTCGCCAACATCGTCGCCGCCTGCAACTACGCGGCCGACCGCTACGGCTCCATGGACAACGTGAACGGCGCGTACTGATCCCAGCAGTACTCAGGCCGCAGTACACATGCCGGAGGGCGGCACCCCGCGGGGTGCCGCCCTCCGGCATGTCGCGACCTCGGTACTACTTGCGCATGACCTCGGGCTCGTGGCGGCGCAGCAGGCGCGCCACCGCGATGCCGCAGATCACGCCGAGCGCGAGCAGGACGGTGATGTTGATGCCCCACTGGCTCGCGGTGTGCTCCCACAGCGGGTCGAGATCGGTGGGGTTCTTCGGGTCCCACGGCGGCATCAGGTGCGCCAGGTCCAGCGTGGTGCCGGCCGCGGCCATCGCCCAGCGGGACGGCATCAGCCAGGCGAACTGCTCCAGGCCCGGCGATCCGTACACCTGGAAGAGCACGCCGGTGAAGACGACCTGGATGATCGCGAACATGACCAGCAGCGGCATGGTCTTCTCGGCGGTCTTCACCAGCGAGGAGATGACCAGGCCGAACATCATCGAGGTGAAGCCCAGCACGATGATCGAGAGGCAGATCTCGACGGCCGGGGGCATGATCAGGCCCTCCGCCGGCAGATCGCGGGTGGCGAAGCCGATGCCGCAGATGATCACGCCCTGGAAGGCGGTGATCACGCCGAGGACGATCACCTTGGACATCAGGTACGCGGAGCGGGACAGGCCGGTGGCCCGCTCCCGTTCGTAGATGACCCGTTCCTTGATCAGCTCTCGTACGGAGTTGGCGGCGCCGGAGAAGCACATGCCGACCGCGAGGATCAGCATGATCGTGCCGGCCTTGCCGTTGAACCGGGACGGCGGGGTGGGCTCGGCGAGACCGAACTCCGCCGGGATGACCACGCTGACCACGCCCAGCACGGCGGGCAGGATCAGCATCAGCCCCATGAAGCCCTTGTCGGACGCGATGACGGAGGAGTACCTCCGGATCAGCGTCCACAGCTGAGCCATCCAGCCCTGCGGCTTCGGCGGGCGCATCTGCTGCGGGGGCGGCATGTTGACCGGCTGGGCCGCGACCGCGTCGATGTCGGCGGCGTACATCTGGTAGTGCTGCGAACCGCGCCAGCGGCCCGCCCAGTCGTAGTCGCGGTAGTTCTCGAAGGCGGAGAAGACGTCGGCCCAGCTGGTGTAGCCGAAGAAGTTCAGCGCTTCCTCCGGCGGACCGAAGTAGGCGACGGAACCGCCGGGCGCCATCACGAGGAGCTTGTCGCAGATCGCCAGCTCGGCGACCGAGTGCGTGACCACGAGCACCGTGCGGCCGTCGTCGGCGAGGCCGCGCAGCAGCTGCATCACGTCGCGGTCCATGCCCGGGTCGAGGCCGGAGGTCGGCTCGTCCAGGAAGATCAGCGAGGGCTTGGTGAGCAGCTCCAGGGCGACCGAGACGCGCTTGCGCTGGCCGCCGGAGAGCGAGGTGATCTTCTTGTCCTTGTGGATGTCGAGCTTGAGCTCGGCGAGGACCTCGGTGATCCGGGACTGGCGCTCGGCCTCGGTGGTGTCCGCGGGGAAGCGGAGCTTGGCCGCGTACTTGAGGGCCTTGGTGACGGTCAGTTCCTTGTGCAGGATGTCGTCCTGCGGGACCAGACCGATGCGCTGGCGCAGCTCGGCGAACTGCTTGTACAGGTTTCGGTTGTCGTAGAGGACGTCCCCCTGGTTGGCGGGCCGGTAGCCGGTGAGCGCCTTGAGCAGGGTGGACTTTCCGGAGCCGGAGGGGCCGATGACCGCGATCAGCGACTTCTCCGGGACGCCGAAGGAGACGTCCTTCAGGATCTGCTTCCCGCCGTCGACGGTCACCGTGAGGTGGCGGGCGGAGAAGGAGACCTCACCGGTGTCGACGAACTCTTCCAACCGGTCCCCGACCAGCCGGAACGTCGAGTGACCGACGCCGACGATGTCGTTCGGGCCGATGAGCGCCGAGCCGGACTTCTGGAGCGGCAGACCGTTGACGTACGTGCCGTTGTGCGAGCCGAGGTCGCGGATCTCGAAGCGGCCGTCGGGCGTCGCGTGGAACTCGGCGTGGTTGCGGGAGACCTGGAGGTCGGAGACGACCAGCTCGTTCTCCAGCGCACGACCGATGCGCATGACCCGGCCGAGGGCCAGCTGGTGGAACGTGGTCGGGCTGCGGTCACCGTAGACCGGCGGCGCGCCCGCGGCGGCGCCCTGTCCCGGTCCGCCCGGATGCGCCGGGTTCTGCTGATGCGGCACCTGCTGGTGCTGGGCCTGGTGGGCCGGGGGCTGCTGGTGCGGCACCTGCTGCTGAGGCGCCTGCGGCTGCTGCCAGGCCTGCTGCTGGGGCGGGGCCTGGTGGGCAGGGGGCTGCTGATGTCCGGGCCAGCCCGCGCCGCCGCCCTGGGGCTGCTGGTGCGGAGCCTGCTGGGCGCCGGCACCCTGGCCGCCACCGACACCCGCGCCCGCGGCGGCCGTGAGGCTCACCCGGGGGCCGTCGGTGGCGTTGCCCAGGTGCAGCACGGAGCCGGGGCCGATTTCCACCTGTTGAATCCGCTGGCCCTGCATATAGGTGCCGTTGGTGCTGCCGTGGTCCTCGATGGACCAACTGCGGCCGTTCCAGCTGATCGTGGCGTGCCGCCACGACACCCTGGCGTCGTCGATCGTCAGGTCGCCCTGCGGATCACGTCCGAGGGTGTACGGCCTGGACGGATCGAGCGTCCAGGTGCTGCCATTCAATTCCAGTACGAGTTCCGGCACTCCGCGCCCCACTAGTTGTCCCCCGTGTTACCCCCGTCGCAGGGAGTCTAGGGATGCTGAACATCGTGGGGAACTATTCCAGGGTCGGCCCCCGATCCGAAAGTCGGGAGGGTGAAGACCGCGCGGAGGCCTGCTCAGAGGCTCCGGACCCGGCAGGAAAACCACCCCGGAACGGGAGAAGAGCGAATGAAGGTGCTCTTACCACCTGGCGAAGCTTCAGTGACTTCATAACGGGCCATACGAGACACCCGGAGCGGCCGAAGGCAAGACCTGTACCGGCCAGATCTGCGGGGGCCGCGTGTCCCCGGGCGCGTATCCCTGTGTCCTCGGGCGCGAATCCCCCTGTTCCTCGGGCGCGTATCCCGTTGCTTTCGGGCGCGTGTCCCTCCCGACTGCCGCACACGGAGCCTCACGGTTTTCCGTCCGGCACTCGGGACAGGCAGCCGGGGAGGGCGGCCGGACCGATACGGTGGGAACCACCATGAGCGCATCTCAGCCACCTCAGCCACCCGCGTCACCTCAGCCCCTCCCGGGCAGCGACGCACCCACCCTGCTCGTCAAGATCTTCGGCAAGGACCGGCCCGGGATCACCGCCGGGCTCTTCGACACCCTCGCCGCGTACGCGGTCGACGTCGTGGACATCGAGCAGGTCGTCACCCGTGGCCGCATCGTGCTGTGCGCCCTGGTCACCGCGCCCGTCGCGGGCGGGACGACCGAGGGCGACCTGCGGGCGACCGTGCACAGCTGGGCCGACTCCCTGAAGCTTCAGGCCGAGATCATCTCGGGCATCGGCGACAACCGCCCCCGAGGGGACGGCCGTTCCCACGTGACCGTGCTGGGGCACCCGCTCACCGCCGAGTCGACCGCCGCCATAGCGGCCACGATCACCTCGACCGGCGGGAACATCGACCGTATCTTCCGGCTGGCGAAGTACCCGGTCACCGCCGTCGAGTTCGCGGTGTCGGGGACCGGGACCGGGGAGCTGCGGACCGCGCTGGCGACCGAGGCCGCGGAGATCGGTGTGGACGTCGCGGTGGTCTCGGCCGGGCTGAGCCGCCGGGCCCAGCGCCTGGTGGTCATGGACGTCGACTCCACGCTGATCCAGGACGAGGTGATCGAGCTCTTCGCGGCGCACGCGGGCTGCGAGGACAAGGTCGCCGAGGTGACCGAGCAGGCGATGCGCGGCGAGCTGGACTTCGAGCAGTCGCTGCACGCCCGGGTCGCACTGCTGGCAGGCCTGGACGTCTCGGTGGTGGACAAGGTCCGCGCCGAGGTACGGCTCACCCCCGGCGCCCGCACCCTGATCCGTACGCTGAAGCGGCTCGGGTACCAAGTGGGCGTCGTCTCCGGCGGGTTCACCCAGGTCACGGATGACCTGAAGGAACGGCTCGGCCTCGACTTCGCCTCCGCCAACACCCTGGAGGTGGTGGACGGCAAGCTCACCGGACGGGTCGTCGGCGATGTCGTGGACCGGGCGGGCAAAGCCCGGCTGCTGCGCAGCTTCGCCGAGCAGGCGGGGGTTCCGCTGGCGCAGACGGTGGCCATCGGGGACGGGGCGAACGACCTCGACATGCTGAACACCGCCGGGCTCGGCGTGGCGTTCAACGCCAAGCCGGTGGTCCGCGAGGCGGCGCACACCGCGGTGAACGTGCCGTTCCTGGACACCGTGCTCTATCTGCTCGGCATCACCCGCGAAGAGGTCGAGGCGGCGGACGGCCTCGTCGACTGACGCCCACGGGCCTGCGGGCTCCACAGGCAGGCATGCGGGCCTACGGGCTCCACGGGCGTGCGGGCCCACAGGCTCAGGCATGCAGGCCTACGGGAAGAGGCCCCGGCACCGAGGAGGTGCCGGGGCCCTGTGCGCGGTCGCGACCGCGTGCGTTCGCGCTGCTCAGCCGTTCGGTGTCCAGTACTCCGTGAGCTTGCCGGCCCCGTGCTCCACGCTCTTCCAGGAGCCGGGGAACTCCACCACGGCGTAGGCCGCCGTCGGGAATCCGTCCCGGGTCATCCTGGCCAGGGTGTCACCCTCGGCCGATCCGGAGAGGGCGTCGGCGGCTCCGTGCATCCCCGGGTTGTGGCCGATGACCAGCAGGTTACGGACGTCGTCCGGGGTCTCGTTGAACAGGGCGATCAGGTCGCCGAGGGAGGCCTCGTACAGCCTCTCCTCGTAGACGGTCCGGGGGCGCTGGGCGAATTCATGGACCGCCAGCTTCCAGGTCTCCCGCGTCCTGACTGCGCTGGAACAGAGGGCCAGATCGAAATCGATGCCGGAGTCGGCGAGCCTGCGGCCGGCCACGGGCGCGTCCTTGCGGCCGCGCTCGGCCAGCGGACGCTCATGATCGGAAGCCTGTGACCATTCAGCCTTGGCATGCCGGAGAAGGACGATCCTGCGAGGTGTCTCGACGCTCATACACCTCAGCTTCGCATGAAATGCGGCCTGTGGCGCAGGGTGTTGACGTGCTCGTCCGGGGAGTTGACGCGCTGGTCCGGGGGTCTGGGGGTGCCTTCGCCTCAGCGGGCGAGCAAGTGGAACGTGTGCTCGATCAGCTGTCCGAGCGCGGGGGCGCTCGTGGCGGCGTGGGCCTGTCCGGGGTTGATGATCATCAGGAGGAGGGCGGCGAACGCGACGGCGGGCAGGGCGACGGCCCACCAGGGCAGCCGGACCTCGACGCCGTCCGCGGCAGGCCGGGGGGACCTTGGGTGCGTCGGTGTCGCCATGTCCGCCTCCGTGGGGCTTCGGGTCGTCGGTCGTTACCGAAGAACCTACGGCTCGGAGGCGGGCGGTCCCATCCGGTGACCCACCCACTTCACCCTGACCCTGGCCCCCTAGGGGACGGTGGGGCTGGCCCCACCCCCGGGGACCGGGGGACGTCATCTCATGACACCAGGAGGTGACGTCAGGGGGAGGCGATCGCGGCGATCACACCGATGACCACGGTCACGAGAATCATCGCCCCGAACACGAGGAGAAGCTTCTTCTGGCCGTTCTGAGGATTCGGATCGAGCACTGGCATGGGGCCAGTCTCGCATCTCAGCACTCGTTCTCGATCGTCCGGTCCCGGCCGGCCAGGATTCCGGCCGCCATCTGGGGAATCATCAGGCCCGCCATCAGGGCGATCGGCAGCCCCCAGCCGCCACTGTGCTGGTAGAGCACGCCAACGAGCAGCGGGCCCGGAATCGAGAGCAGATAGCCGGTGGACTGCGCGAAGGCCGACAGCCGGACCACGCCCGCGCCGGTCCGCGCCCGCATGCCGATCATCGTGAGGGCCAGTGGGAAGGCGCAGTTGGCCACGCCGAGGAGCAGCGCCCAGGCCCAGGCCCCGGCTGCCGGGGCGAGGTAGAGGCCTCCGTAACCGATCAGGCCGCACAGGCCCAGGACGACGACGATGGGGCCCTGCTGCTTGAGCCGGGAGGCGACGCGGGGGATGACGAAGGCGAGCGGGACACCCATCGCCATGGTGACCGCGAGCAGGACGCCCGCCGTGCCCGCGGAGACCCCGGCGTCGCGGAAGATCTGCGGCATCCAGCCCATGGTGATGTACGCGGCGGTGGCCTGGAGCCCGAAGAAGAAGGCGAGGCCCCAGGCGGTCCGGCTGCGGGTGATCCGAAGCGCGGGCGCCTCGGCGGGGCGGATGCCGGATGCCCCGGTGGGGACGGTGGCAGGCCTGTCGGCGCGGCGGGTGCCGGACGCCCCCACCGAACGGTCTCCGGTCGCCCCGGGCCCCCCCACCGGGCCGTTTCCGGGCTGGCCGGGTGCGGGGGTGCGGTCGCGTACGAGGACGATCCAGGGCAGGACCGCGAGGGCGGCGAGCACGGCCCAGATCGCCAGGCCGGACTGCCAGTCGCCGCCGAGTGCGCCGGTGAGCGGGACGGTGACGGCGGCGGCCAGGGCGGTGCCGAGGGCCAGGGCCATGGAGTACAGGCCGGTCATGGTGCCGACGCGGTCAGGGAACCAGCGCTTGACGATCACCGGCATCAGGATGTTGCTGACCGCGATGCCCATGAGGGCCAGCGCGCTGGCGGCCAGGAATCCGGCGGTGGAGCCGGCGTACGGGCGGATCACCAGACCGGCCGCGATGGCCGCCATGCCAGCGCAGACGACGGTGCCCGCGCCGAAGCGGCGGGCGAGGCGCGGCGCCATGACCCCGAAGACCGCGAAGCAGAGCGGCGGTACGGAGGTGAGGACACCGGCCACGCTGCCGCTCATGTGCAGCCCCTCGCGGACCTCTTCGAGGAGGGCGCCGAGGCTGGTGATGGCGGGGCGGAGGTTCAGGGCGGCCAGGACGAGTCCCACGGCGATCAGGCGCAGCAGCCAGGGCGCGGGGGCCTCGCCCGTACCGGGGAGCCGCAGGGCGCGGGGGTCGTGGGGTGTGCGTGCGGCGGGGCCGCTGTTCAGGGTCGGGGTCTGTGTCTCGTCCGGCATGGAGTCATCATAGAATCATGGGATGATTGATTGTCCAATCCCGCCGACCCTCCGGATCCCCCGGCTCCCCTGAGAGAATCCGGCCCGGACCTGACAGCTCACGAGCAAGGAGCACCATGGCGCTGACGTCTCCACGGCGTTCGGCACTCTCCGACCAGGTGATCGCCCAGTTGCGGAACCAGATCACCTCGGGCGAGTGGCCGGTCGGCTCGCGGATCCCGACCGAGCCCGAGCTGGTCGAGCAGCTGGGCGTGGCTCGTAACACCGTGCGCGAGGCCGTGCGGGCCCTCGCGCACAACGGGCTGCTCGACATCCGGCAGGGGTCAGGCACCTATGTGATCGCCACGAGCGAGCTGGCCGGGGTGATGCACCGCCGCTTCGCGGCCGCCGACCCCCGTCACATCGCGGAGCTCCGCTCGACGCTGGAGTCGTCGGCGGCACGGCTGGCGGCCGCCCGGCGCACCGAGCGGGATCTGCGGCAGCTGGACACGCTGATGGTGCGGCGCGAGGAGGCCTGGGCCTCGGGCGACGCGGAGGCGTTCGTCGCGGCCGACGCGACGCTGCACCTGGCGGTCGTCGCCGCCTCGCACAACGACGTACTGACGGAGCTCTACGCGGACCTGGGGGATCTGCTGCGCGACTATCTGCGCGGCGACGTGGGTCCTGAGCTGCGGCCGGAGAACCACATGGACCACGCCCGGCTGGTCGAGGCGATCCGGGCCGGGGACGCGGAGACGGCGGCGGCCGAGGCGGCGGGCCACGCGCTGAACTGCCTCGCGGACCGGGTGTAGCCCGCCCGGGCCCTCACAGCGGGGCCGGGCGGTGGCTGACCCAGGCCGCCGCGACCTCCTTCCAGCAGCGGTCCTCCAGCCGTACCGTCCGGCCGGGCTCCACCGCGACCGCCGCGCCGTCCGCGTCCACGTCCCACCAGCGCTCGCACTCGGTGTGCAGCTGGACCAGGTCGGTGGAGGGGTAGGGGTTGTGGCAGTAGGAGACGACCCGGGAGCCCTCGATGGACGTACGGCACTCGGAGCCGGCCGGTTCGGGCTTCGGGGGCGCCTCTCCCGTACCGGAGTCGGCCGTACCGGAGTCGGCACCGCGGGCGGCGTGGACTCCCAGCGGTACGGCGAGGGCCGCGACGGCGACCGATGCGGCCAGCAGGAGACGGGTTCGGCGACGCGTGGGGCGCACAGCGATCTCCCTCCCGCAGCCTGACAAGAAGTCCGGTTCCTCCACATTCTGCGGTGGATCGGTCGGCTTTTCGACCTGAGCGGCGGCGGGGCCACGCACCGTAACGGCCTCCGGCCGCGTACCGCCCCGGGAAAGCCGGGGAGGGTACGCGGCCGGAGGCCGAGGACCGGGGTTCCGTACAGGTCTGGTGACCAGGGATTCCGTACGGGTCGGTGACCAGAGGTTCCGTACGGGTCAGGCGCCCATCATGTGCACGCCGCTGTCGACGTGGATGATCTCGCCCGTCGTGCGCGGGAAGAAGTCGGAGAGCAGGGCGACGATGCTGCGGCCGGCCGGCTCCGGGTCGTTCATGTCCCAGGCGAGCGGAGCACGGGTGTTCCAGACGTCGGCCAGCTCCTCGAAGCCCGGGATGGACTTGGCGGCCATGGAGCGGAGCGGTCCGGCGGAGATCAGGTTGCAGCGCAGCCCGTCCTTGCCCAGGTCACGGGCGAGGTAGCGGGAGGTGGCCTCCAGGGCGGCCTTCGCCGGGCCCATCCAGTCGTACTGCGGCCAGGCGTACTGGGCGTCGAAGGTGAGGCCGACGATCGAGCCGCCCTCGCTCATCAGCGGCTTGCAGGCCATGGCCAGCGACTTCAGCGAGAACGCCGAGACGTGCATCGCGGTGGCGACCGACTCGAACGGCGTGTTGAGGAAGTTGCCGCCGAGCGCGTCCTGCGGCGCGAAGCCGATGGAGTGGACGACGCCGTCCAGGGAGCCGAGCTCCTCGCGCACCAGACCGGCCAGCCGGTCCAGGTGCTCCTGGTTGGTGACGTCCAGCTCGATGACCTTGGCCGGCTTCGGCAGCTTCTTGGCGATGCGCTCGGTCAGGGTGGGGCGGGGGAAGGCCGTGAGGATGACCTCGGCACCCTGCTCCTGGGCCACCTTCGCGGCGTGGAACGCGATGGACGACTCCATCAGCACCCCGGTGATCAGGATGCGCTTGCCGTCGAGAATTCCGCTCATGGTGATCAGTGACCCATGCCCAATCCGCCGTCAACGGGAATGACGGCTCCAGTGATGTACGACGCGTCGTCGGAGGCGAGGAAGCGCACCGCGGCGGCGATCTCCTCGGGCTGCGCGTAGCGGCCGAGCGGCACCTGGGACACGATGCCCTTGCGCTGCTCCTCGGTGAGCGCCTGGGTCATGTCGGTGTCGACAAAACCGGGGGCGACGACGTTGAAGGTGATGTTCCGCGAACCGAGTTCACGGGCCAGCGACCGGGCGAAGCCGACGAGCCCGGCCTTGGAGGCAGCGTAGTTGGCCTGACCGGCCGAGCCGAGGAGGCCGACGACGGAGGAGATGAGGACGACACGGCCCTTCTTGGCGCGCAGCATCGCACGGTTGGCGCGCTTGACGACGCGGAAGGTGCCGGTGAGGTTGGTGTCGAGGACGGAGGTGAAGTCCTCCTCCGACATCCGCATCAGCAACTGGTCCTTGGTGATACCGGCGTTGGCGACCAGCACCTCCACGGGACCGTGCTTGTCCTCGATCTCCTTGTAGGCCTGCTCCACCTGCTCGGCGTCGGTGATGTCGCAGCGGACCGCGAGGACACCGGCCTCGGTGAGGGCTTGGGGAGGCTCCCCGGAGCGGTAGGTGATCGCGACCTGGTCGCCATTGTCGGCGAAGGCGCGGGCGATGGCGAGGCCGATGCCCCGGTTTCCTCCGGTGACGAGAACCGAGCGGCTCAACGGATCACCCTTTCCTTGGCGGTCTGGTACGTCGAAAACCTATCGGTACCGTGTGCCGATCGGGGAATCGGGCCCTGACAGTGGCTTGTCCGGGGGGCTGTGGGGTTCCTACAGTCCGCACTGTTGCGTGCTGGGCCCACGCAGTCGCGATATCCCCCGGTGTGGTCACCCTCCGGCATGGTTCACTGCCGTCGTGTATCGAGAAGGGAACTCCCTGTGCCCCACGAGGTAGATCAGTCATTCCTGGCCCTCCCGTCGCGCGCCCTCGCCGATGCGGCGCTCGCCCGGGCGCGAGCACTCGGCGCCACCCATGCCGACTTCCGCCTGGAGCGGGTACGCAGCGCCTCCTGGCGGCTGCGGGACGCCCGGCCGGCCGGCGCGTCGGACAGCACGGATCTCGGGTACGCGGTGCGGGTGGTGCACGGCGGGGCCTGGGGGTTCGCCTCGGGCGTCGACCTGACGATGGACGCCGCCGCGAAGGTGGCCTCGCAGGCCGTGTCGATGGCCAAGCTGTCGGCGAAGGTGATCGCCGCCGCGGGCTCCGACGAGCGTGTGGAACTGGCTGACGAGCCGGTGCACGGCGAGCGGACCTGGGTCTCCGCGTACGACGTCGATCCCTTCTCCGTACCGGACGAGGAGAAGGCGGCGCTGCTCGCGGAGTGGAGTGGGCGGCTGCTGGGCGCAAAGGGCGTCGCGCATGTGGACGCGTCCCTGATGACCGTGCACGAGAACAAGTTCTACGCGGACACGGCGGGCACCGTCACCACGCAGCAACGAGTGCGCATCCACCCGCAGTTCACCGCCGTCGCGGTGGACGGCACGACCGGTGAGTTCGACTCGATGCGGACCATCGCCCCGCCGGCCGGGCGCGGCTGGGAGTATCTGACCGGCACCGGCTGGGACTGGAACGCCGAGCTGGAGCAGATCCCCGGGCTGCTGGCCGAGAAGATGCGCGCACCGAGCGTCGAGGCGGGCGAGTACGACCTGGTCGTCGACCCGTCGAACCTCTGGCTGACCATCCACGAGTCGATCGGCCACGCCACCGAACTGGACCGGGCGCTGGGGTACGAGGCGGCGTACGCCGGGACCTCGTTCGCCACCTTCGACCAGCTGGGCAAGCTGGCGTACGGCTCCCCCGTGATGAACGTGACGGGCGACCGCACGGCCGAGCACGGGCTCGCGACCATCGGTTACGACGACGAGGGCGTCGAGGCGCAGTCCTGGGACCTGGTCAAGGACGGCACCCTGGTCGGCTACCAGCTGGACCGCCGGATCGCGAAGCTCACGGGGCTCGGCCGCTCCAACGGCTGCGCGTACGCGGACTCGCCGGGCCATGTCCCCGTACAGCGCATGGCGAACGTGTCGCTCCAGCCGGACCCGGGCGGGCTGTCCACGGAGGATCTGATCGGCGGGGTGGAGCGCGGGATCTACGTGGTCGGCGACCGGTCCTGGTCGATCGACATGCAGCGCTACAACTTCCAGTTCACCGGGCAGCGGTTCTTCCGGATCGAGAACGGCCGTCTCGCCGGGCAGCTGCGCGATGTGGCGTACCAGGCGACGACCACGGACTTCTGGGGCTCGATGGAGAAGGTCGGCGGCCCCCAGACATACGTCCTGGGCGGCGCGTTCAACTGCGGCAAGGCCCAGCCGGGCCAGGTCGCGGCGGTCTCGCACGGCTGCCCGTCCGCCCTCTTCCGGGGCGTCAACATCCTCAACACGACGCAGGAGGCCGGACGATGAGCGGCGACCACGGAACCGGCTGGGGGTCCGGGGGTCGTCCCCCGGGTCAGCACAGTCTCAACACGACGCAGGAGGCCGGACGATGAGCCGCGTCAGCAAGCCCTACGAGATCGTCGAGCGGGCCCTTGAGCTGTCCACCACGGACGGCCTGGTGGTCATCGCCGACGAGCACTCCTCCGCCAATCTGCGCTGGGCGGGCAACGCGCTCACCACGAACGGGGTGACCCGGGGGCGGACCCTGACCGTCATCGCGACCGTCGACGGGGCCGAGGGCACGGCGTCCGGTGTCGTCTCCCGGTCCGCCGTGACCGCCGACGACCTGGAGCCGCTGGTGCGGGCCGCCGAGGCCGCCGCGCGGGGTGCGGGTCCGGCCGAGGACGCGCAGCCGCTGGTCAGCGGGGTGCCCGCCTCTCCCGACTTCACGGACGCGCCCGCCGAGACCGGCTCGGAGGTCTTCGCGGACTTCGCCCCGGCGCTCGGCGACGCCTTCGCCCGGGCCGGCTCGGGCGGCCGCGAGCTTTACGGGTTCGCGAACCATGAGCTGACCTCCACCTACGTCGGTACGTCGACGGGGCTGCGGCTGCGCCACGACCAGCCGAACGGGACGCTGGAGCTGAACGCGAAGTCGCCGGACCGGGTGCGTTCCGCGTGGGCGGGCCGGGCGACCCGGGACTTCAAGGACGTCGATCCGGCGGCGATGGACGCGGAGCTGGCGCAGCGGCTGCGCTGGGCGGAGCGGCGCATCGACCTGCCCGCCGGACGGTACGAGACGCTGCTGCCGCCGACGGCCGTCGCGGACCTGCTGATCTACCAGCTGTGGTCCTCGACCGCACGGGACGCGGTGGAGGGCCGGACGGTGTTCTCCACGCCGGGCGGCGGTACGCGGCTGGGCGAGACGCTCGCTCCGCTCCCCCTCACCCTGCGCAGCGACCCGTACGCGCCGGGCCTGGAGTCGGCCCCCTTCGTGATCGCCCACTCCTCCGGCGACAGCGGTTCCGTCTTCGACAACGGGCTGCCGCTGGCCCCGACGGAGTGGGTGCGGGAAGGGAGGCTGGAGCGGCTCACGACGACCCGGCACACGGCGGGCCTCACCGGGCTGCCGGTCAACCCGGCCATCGACAACCTGCTGCTGGAGGGCGGTGGCGAGCGGTCGCTGGAGGAGATGGTGGCCGCGACGACCGGGCGGGCGCTGCTGCTGACCTGTCTCTGGTACATCCGCGAGGTGGACCCGGCGACGCTGCTGCTCACCGGGCTGACCCGGGACGGCGTCTATCTGGTGGAGGACGGCGAGGTGGTCGGCGAGGTGAACAACTTCCGGTTCAACGAGTCGCCGGTGGACCTGCTGTCGCGGGCGTCGGAGGCGGGGCGTACGGAGAGGACGCTGCCGCGCGAGTGGGGCGACTGGTTCACCCGGGCCGCGATGCCCGCGCTGCGCATCCCCGACTTCAACATGAGCTCGGTCAGCCCGGGCGTGTGACCCGCCTAGACTGACACCTGGATTTCCACCATTCATAAGGAGCACCGGAACCGTGACGGACATCGTCGACGAGCTGAAGTGGCGCGGGCTGTTCGCCCAGTCCACTGACGAGGACGCATTGCGCAAGGCTCTCGCGGACGGTCCCGTCACCTTCTATTGCGGCTTCGACCCGACCGCGGCGAGTCTCCACGTGGGGCACCTGGTGCAGGTGCTCACCATGCGGCGGCTCCAGCAGGCCGGGCTGAAGCCCCTCGCGCTGGTCGGCGGGGCCACGGGGCAGATCGGTGACCCGCGCCCCACCGCCGAGCGCACGCTGAACGACCCGGAGACCATCGCCGCCTGGGTGCAGCGGCTGCGGGGGCAGATCGAGCCCTTCCTCACCTTCGAGGGCCCGAACGCGGCGACGATGGTCAACAACCTGGACTGGACCGCGGGCATGTCCGCGATCGAGTTCCTGCGGGACATCGGGAAGCACTTCCGGGTCAACAAGATGCTCACCAAGGACTCGGTCGCCCGGCGGCTGGAGTCGCAGGAGGGCATCAGCTACACCGAGTTCAGCTACCAGCTGCTCCAGGGCATGGACTTCCTGGAGCTGTACCGCCGGTACGGCTGCACCCTCCAGCAGGGCGGCAGCGACCAGTGGGGCAACCTCACCGCGGGCATCGACCTGATCCACCGGCTTGAGCCGGGCGCCACCGTGCACGCGCTGGCGACGCCGCTGATGACGAAGGCGGACGGGACGAAGTTCGGCAAGTCCGAGAGCGGCGCGGTCTGGCTCGACCCGGAGATGACCACTCCGTACGCGTTCTACCAGTTCTGGCTGAACGTGGACGACCGGGACGTCTCGCGCTACCTGCGCATCCTCAGCTTCAAGAGCCGTGCGGAGCTGGAGGAGCTGGAGCAGCTGACCGAGGAGCGGCCGCAGGCCCGCTCGGCGCAGCGCGCGCTGGCCGAGGAGCTGACGACGCTGGTGCACGGCGGTGCGCAGTGCGCGGCCGTGATCGCGGCGTCGAAGGCGCTGTTCGGGCAGGGCGACCTGGCCGAGCTGGACGAGGCGACGCTGAGCGCGGCCCTGTCCGAGGTGCCGCACGCCAAGGTCGCCGAGCTGGCGCCGCTGGTGGACCTCCTGGTGGAGGTCGGTCTCGCGCCGAGCAAGTCGGGGGCCCGCCGGACGGTCAAGGAGGGCGGTGCCTACGTGAACAACGTGAAGGTCGCCGACGGTGAGGTCGCGCCGGACGCCGGGGAGCTGCTGCACGGGCGCTGGCTGGTGCTGCGCCGGGGCAAGAAGAACCTGGCGGCGGTGGAGGTCAGCCCGGCGGGCTGACCCTCCGGGCACCGTACACACAGCGCCGCGGCCGGACACTTTCTCGTGTGTCCGGCCGCGGCGTTTCCGATGACCTCTGCGGGTCAGGTTCTCTGTTGCTTGTTCCCCCGGAGCGCCTGCCAGGCCATGTCACCGACGGCGACGACCGCCACGGCGCCCGCCAGCTGAAGCAGGTGACGGATCCAGTCGATGCCCCTGGTGTCCTCGACACCGATCCAGCCGGCCACGGCGTTGCCGAGGATGCTGCCGATGATGCCGAACACGGCCGTCAGCCAGAGCGGGATGTCCTGCTTGCCCGGCAGGATGGCTCTGGCGATGACGCCGAGCACCAATCCCACGATGATTGCCCACAACCAGCTCATTTCGCCTCCTCGTGCGGCGCGGTGTGCGCGTCCGCCCAGTCTTGGGCCGCCTCCGGCCGGGCGCATGCGGGGCAGGGCCGTACGGGGGGTGTCCCCCGTTCGGGCCCCCGTCCGCGGCAGCGGGGGCCCGCCCCGGTCTCTCGCCCGGCCGGGGCCCGGCGTACCGTGGATGCGGGCCGGTCCGGGGGCGTCCGGCGACGAGATCTGGTGGTGGAGCGATGCTGCGGAAGAACGACGATGCCGAGGTCTTCCGGATCACCGGCGCACGTCAGGGGCTGGCGGACGACGTCCGCGGCAGACAGCGGCGCTATGTGATCTCGATGTCGGTGCGCACGGTGTCGGTGGTGCTGGCGGCGGTGCTGTGGAACGTCGAGCGGCATGTGGCGATCGTGGCGCTGGTGCTGGGCGTGCTGCTGCCGTACGTGGCGGTGGTCATCGCCAACGCGGGCCGGGAGAGCGCGCCTTCGCTGCCGACGACGTTCGTCCCGATGCCGATGCGGCCCGCCGTGGAGGCGGCTCCGGCGGCCGGCCGGGCGGAGTCCGCAGGTCCCAAGGACGCGGGCGGGCGGGTCCCGCCGCCCAAGGAGCACAGCTGAGCCCCCATGTCCCGGGAAGCTCAGGAAAAGCTCAGATCAATCATGACGTTCCGGTGCACCGCACCCCGGTCCCCGTGACATACTGCGAGTGCGCTCCGCATCCCCCGTCGGAGCGACGGACCGACGCCGGGCAGCTCCCCCCGTGGCTGCTCGGCGTCGCCCTTTCTCCGGCCGGGGATGCGTCAGCAAGCTCGTGGAGCACCTGACTTCCTGACCTGAGGGCCGTCCCTCGATCCCTGGCGGGCGCGGGACAGCCCTTAGGCTGGACGGTGTGATCTTTCCCGAGACGTCCGCCGAGAGTCCCACCGGTGCCCCGATCTGCTCCGCCAAGGCATGCCGGGCCGCCGCTGTGTGGGTGCTCGCCTGGAACAACCCCAAGCTGCACACGCCCGAGCGGCGCAAGACCTGGCTGGCCTGCGACGAGCACCGGGAGCACCTTTCGCAGTTCCTGGGCGTACGCGGGTTCCTCAAGGACGTCGTGGCTCTGAAGGACTGGGAGTCCGGGGACGGCGCCCAGGGCGGCTGAGCCTCAGCCGCCGATCGCCGACATCGGGCGGTCGGGCTGGAGGAAGGACGGGTCGTCCAGTCCGGAGCCCGCCTTCTTGCCCCACATGGCAAGCTTCCAGAGCCGGGCGATCTCCTCGTCCGGGGCGTCCGAGCGCAGGGCCCCGCGCAGGTCGGTCTCCTCGCGGGCGAAGAGGCAGGTGCGGACCTGGCCGTCGGCGGTGAGCCGGGTGCGGTCGCAGGCGCGGCAGAAGGGGCGGGTGACCGAGGCGATCACGCCGACGCGGTGGGGTCCGCCGTCGACGGTCCAGCGCTCGGCGGGGGCGGATCCGCGGGCCTCGTCGTCCTCGGCGGTCAGGGTGAAGCGGGTGCGCAGCGAGGCGAGGATGTCCCCGGCGGTGATCATGCCGTCGCGCTTCCAGCCGTGCTGGGCGTCCAGGGGCATCTGCTCGATGAAGCGGAGCTCGTAGTCGTGGGCGATCGCCCAGGCGAGCAGCTCGGGGGCCTCGTCGTCGTTGAGTCCCGGCATCAGGACGGAGTTGACCTTCACCGGGGTCAGTCCGGCCTCGCGGGCGGCCTCCAGGCCCTCCAGCACGTCCTTGTGGCGGTCCCGGCGGGTGAGGGTCTTGAAGACGTCGGGGCGCAGGGTGTCCAGCGAGACGTTGACCCGGTCGAGGCCCGCGGCCTTGAGGGCGGTGGCGGTCCGCTTGAGGCCGATGCCGTTGGTCGTGAGCGACATGCGGGGGCGGGGGGTGAGCGCGGCGCACTGCTCGACGATGGAGACGAGGCCGGGGCGGAGCAGGGGCTCGCCGCCGGTGAAGCGGACTTCGGTGATGCCGAGCGAGGTCACGGCGATACGGATCAGGCGCACGATCTCGTCGTCGGAGAGCAGCTCGCTCTTGCCGAGCCACTGGAGACCCTCTTCGGGCATGCAGTAGGTGCAGCGCAGATTGCACTTGTCGGTCAGTGACACGCGCAGGTCGGTGGCGACCCGATCGTAGGTGTCGATGAGCACGGTGGGTCCCTCCCCCGGTGGTGTCCGCGGTGACGCGGTCGTTCATTCCGGCCGGCGTCTTCCGCCGTCTCTTCCGAGACTACGTGAGACCGGTGACATCGAGGTGGCCCGTTTGCCACGAGGTGCGGCCGGGCCGCGTCGTAGGACTCTACGACGCGGCCCGGCCGCTGTGGTGGGTGAAGCGCCGAACGGCCTCGCCCGGGGACGGCCGCAGGGCGCGTCCCGGGGGGGGTGTCTCAGTGGGCTCCGATGCCGGTGAGGGACTTGACCTCCAGTTCGGCGTACTTGTCGGTGTCGGCCTTCTCCTTGGAGATCAGCGAGCCGATCCAGCCGAGCAGGAAGCCGAGCGGGATCGAGATCAGCCCAGGGTTCTCCAGCGGGAACCAGGCGAAGTCGACGCTCGGGAACATCGAGCTCGGCTTGGAGGAGACGACCGGCGAGAACAGCACCAGGAGGACGGAGGAGGCGAGACCGCCGTAGATGGACCAGAGGGCGCCCTGCGTGGTGAAGCGCTTCCAGAAGAGGCTGTAGAGGATCGTGGGCAGGTTGGCGGAGGCGGCGACCGCGAAGGCCAGGGCGACCAGACCGGCCACGTTCAGGTCGCGGGCGAGCGCGCCGAGCGCGATGGAGACGATGCCGATGGCGACGGTGGCCCAGCGGGCGGCGCGGACCTCCTCCTTCTCGGTGGCCTTCCCCTTGCGGATCACGTTGGCGTAGATGTCGTGCGCGAAGGACGAGGAGGAGGCGAGGGTGAGTCCGGCGACGACGGCGAGGATGGTCGCGAAGGCGACGGCGGAGATCACCGCGAGGAGGATGGCGCCGCCGGTGGACCCGGAGCCGCCGCCGATCTCCAGGGCGGCGAGTGGCGCGGCGGTGTTGCCCGCCTTGTTGGAGGCGATGATGTCGCCGGGCTTGAGGATCGCGGCGGCGCCGAATCCGAGCACGATCGTCATCAGGTAGAAGGCGCCGATGATGCCGATCGCCCAGTTCACGGACTTACGGGCGGCCTTGGCGGTGGGCACGGTGTAGAAGCGGATCAGGATGTGCGGCAGGCCCGCGGTGCCGAGGACCAGGGCGATGCCGAGCGAGATGAAGTCCAGCTTCGAGACGCCGTCGACGCCGTACTTCAGGCCGGGCTCCAGGAAGGCGGCGCCCTTGCCGCTGTTGCTGGCGGCGGTGCCGAGCAGGTCGGAGATGTTGAAGTTGAACTTCAGCAGGATCAGGAAGGTGATGAGCAGGGTGCCCGCGATGAGCAGGACGGCCTTGACCATCTGCACCCAGGTGGTGCCCTTCATGCCGCCGATGGTGACGTAGAGGATCATGAGCACGCCGACCAGGGCGACGATGACGATCTTCCCGAAGTCGCTGGTGATGCCCAGCAGCAGCGAGACGAGGACACCGGCACCGGCCATCTGGGCCAGCAGGTAGAAGATCGAGACGACGATGGTGGAGGTGCCCGCGGCGGTACGGACGGGGCGCTGGCGCATCCGGTAGGCGAGGACGTCGCCCATGGTGTAGCGGCCCGAGTTCCGCAGCGGTTCGGCGACCAGGAGCAGGGCGACGAGCCAGGCGACGAGGAAGCCGATGGAGTAGAGGAAGCCGTCGTAGCCGAAGAGGGCGATGGCTCCGGCGATGCCGAGGAAGGACGCGGCGGACATGTAGTCGCCGGAGACCGCGAGACCGTTCTGGAATCCGGTGAACTGGCGGCCGCCCGCGTAGAAGTCGGCGGCGCTCTTGGTCTGGCGGCCCGCCCACACGGTGATGAAGAGGGTCGCCACGACGAATGCGGCGAACAGTGTGATGATCATCGGCCGGTGCTCGCCCGCCCCGTCGGCGGCGAGCTGGACGGCGGGGTACGCGGCGGCGTGGGCGGCGCTCATGCGTCGGCCTCCATACGGAACTTGATCGCTTCGGCCTTCGGGTCGAGCTTGGCGGCGGCGTGCCGGGAGTAGAGCCAGGCGATGAGGAAGGTGGTGGCGAACTGGGCGAGTCCGAGGACGAGCGCCACGTTGATGTTGCCGAGGACCTTGGTGGCCATGAATCCGCCCGCGTAGTTGCAGAGCAGGACGTACAGCAGATACCAGGTCACGAAGGCGACGGTGAGCGGGAAGGCGAAGGAGCGGTACGAGCGGCGCAGGTCGGCGAATTCCTCGCTCGCCTGGGCCGCCAGGTACGCCTCCGCCGTGGGCTGGACAGGGCCGGTGTACGTACTGCCCTCGGGCGGCGGCGGTGCATCGGTAGCCACGGAATCTCCTCGCGACGCGGGTGCGGTGATCTGGGGGACGTTGGGTGTCATGGGAGGCCTCGCTGCCGGGGGACGGTGATGTGCCTCCTGGACAACGGCACGGAGGGCGCGACGAAGCGGTTCACCGCGTCTTTCGCCTTCTCGGCTGCGTGCGTTCGTCTTCCCGGAGGTGTCCTGTTCGTCCTCTCGGGCGTGTCCCGGCGGGTCGGGTTGCCCGAAAGTCACCCGTTCGCATTCGGCCGCATCGGTCACTCTTCGAACTAACTTGCCCGCAAACGTTGATGTCTCGTGAAGATCAGCGATAGCTTCACTCGTCATGTACGCGACCGAACACGCCAGGTGTCCGGTCGACCGGCACGGATGATGTGGAGAACCCATGGCTCATCTGGCATCGAGGCGGACCCGCGCACTCGCGGTACCCCTCGGACTCGCGCTGACCGCCTCGCTCGGCTTCCTGCCGGCGGCGTCGGCCACGGCGGCGCCCGTCGGCGAGCAGACCGCCGCGACCGTGCGGACCGACGGGCCGAAGCTGTCCTACGTGGTCAACACGCGGGGCGGCCACGGCACCGTCAAGCACGTCAAGAAGGCGATCGCCAAGGCAGGTGGCACGGTCGTCGTCGCCTATGAGCAGATCGGCGTCATCGTCGTCCACTCGCAGAACCCGGCCTTCGGCGACACGATCCGCAAGGCACGCGGTGTGAAGTCGGCCGGAGCCACCCGCACGAACCCGATCGTGCCGCAGGCCACCAAGGACGTCGGCGCCATAGCGCAGCCGCTCACCGCCGAGCAGGCGGCGGCCGCCGCAGCGGAAGCGCGGGCCGACGAGGACCCGCTGGAGCCCCTCCAGTGGTCGCTGCCCGCGATCAAGGCGGACAAGGCGCACGAGAAGTCGCTGGGCTCGAAGCGGGTGACGGTCGCCGTCATCGACACGGGCGTGGACGACACCCACCCGGACCTGGCCCCGAACTTCGACCGCCGCGCGTCGGCCAACTGCGTCACGGGCGCACCGGACACCACCGCCGGCTCCTGGCGTCCGGCGGCGGGCGAGAGCGACCACGGCACGCATGTGGCGGGCACCATCGCCGCCGCGAAGAACGGCTTCGGCGTGACCGGTGTCGCGCCGGGCGTCAAGGTCTCGGGCATCAAGGTGTCGAACCCGGACGGGTTCTTCTACACCGAGGCCGTCGTCTGCGGGTTCCTCTGGGCCGCAGAACGCGGCGTCGAGGTGACCAACAACAGCTACTACACCGACCCGTGGCTGTTCAACTGCAAGAACGACCCGGACCAGGGCGCCCTGGTCGACGCCCTCACCCGCGCTGTGAGGTACGCGGAGCGCAAGGGCACGGTCAACGTCGCCGCCGCGGGCAACTCCCGCCACGATCTGGCGGTCGACGCGATCGAGGACAAGACCAGCCCGAACGACACCGAGCCGGTCACCCGGACGATCGACCCGAGCGCCTGCCCGGACATCCCGACCATGCTGCCGGGCGTCGTGACCGTCTCCGCCACGGGCGCGAAGGGCCTCAAGTCCTCGTACTCGAACTACGGCAAGGGCATCATCGACGTGGCGGCCCCGGGCGGTGACTCGACGGTCTACCAGACCCCCGAGCCCCCGGCCGTCAACGGGCTGATCCTGTCCACGCTGCCGGACGGCAAGTTCGGCTACAAGGCCGGTACGTCGATGGCCTCCCCGCACGTCGCGGGCGTCGTGGCCCTGATCAAGTCCAAGCACCCCTACGCCTCTCCCGCCGCGGTGAAGATGCTGCTGACGCTCCAGGCGGACGCCAAGGCGTGCGGTGAGCCGTACGACATCAACGGTGACGGGGTCATCGACGCGGTCTGCGAGGGCGGCAAGCACTACAACGGCTTCTACGGGGCCGGAGTGGTGGACGCGCTGGACGCGGTGCGCTGGTAGCAGCGGGCGACAGCACGTCAGCGGGGGTGTGTCCCCCGGGGATGAACTCCCCGGGGGACACACCCCCGCTCCTCTCCCCCTCTTGCCCCTCGCCTCTCCTCCCCTCGACCGGCCGGTGCCATAGTTCGTGCATGACGCACACATCGGCACCGGGCGCATCAGCACCGGACGCGGCAACCCCCTGGGCGGCACTCGGCGGGGACCCCGCCCTGTTGGACCGGGTGGACACGGGCGGTCCCGCCGGGCTGCTGGGCGCGCGGCTGCCCGTCATGGAGCTGGCCCGTTCGACCGTCGCGGTCTGCGCACTGGCGGCCGCCGAGCTGGCCGCGCACCGGAGCGGCGTACCGGTCCCCCGGGTGCGAGTGGACGACGGTGCGGTGGCGACGGCCTTCATCAGCGAACGGCATCTGCGGATCGACGGACGGGCGCCGGTCTCCTTCGCCCCGCTCTCCCGGTTCTGGCGCACGGCGGAAGGCTGGGTGCGCACCCACGCCAACTACCCGCACCACCGGGCGCGGTTGCTGAGCGCCCTGGGGCTGCCCGAGGACGCGACGCCCGAGACCGTGGCCGGGGTGTTCGCGGAGCGGCAGGCTGTGGAGATCGAGGAGACGGTGTACGCGGCGGGCGGCCTGGCCGTCGCGCTCAGGTCACCGGAGGAGTGGACGGCCCATCCGCAGGGCGCGGCCGTCGCCTCCCGCCCCCTGGCGACCCTGGACCGGCTGGGCGCCCCGACGGCGCCGCGCCCGCTCACGTCCCCGAGCGCCTCCCTCGGCTCCCCCGCCGCCGGTCTGCGGGTCCTCGATCTCACCCGGGTCATCGCGGGCCCGGTCGCCACCCGCACGCTCGCCCTGCTGGGCGCTGACGTGCTGCGGGTGGACGCGCCGCAGTTGCCGGAGAGTCAGGACGCGCACAGCGACACGGGGTTCGGCAAGCGGTCCACCCGGCTGGACCTGGGAACGCGCTCCGACCGGGCCGTCTTCGAGGAGCTGCTCGCCTCGGCCGACGTCCTCGTCACCGGATACCGGCCGGGGGCCCTGGACGCGTACGGACTGGCCCCCGACGTACTGGCCGAGCGCCACCCGGGCCTGGTGCTCGCCCAGTTGTCGGCCTGGGGCACGACGGGGCCGTGGCACGGGCGGCGCGGCTTCGACAGCCTCGTCCAGGTCGCCACGGGCATCGCGGCGGTGGAGGGCACCCCGCAGGAGCCGGGCGCGCTGCCCGCCCAGGCCCTCGACCACGGCACCGGCTATCTGCTGGCGGCGGGGGTGCTGCGGTCGGTGACGGAACAGGGCCGGGAGGGCGGTACGCGGTTGCTGCGGGCGTCCCTGGCGGGGACCGCGCAATGGCTGCTGAGCGGTGGGCGCGGGGGCGGGGGCGGGGCGCAGGACGAGGCCCGTGCCGTGGACGCGTCGTACGTCCATGCGGAAGACCGGGCGGGCTCCGTAGGCACGTCCTACAACCCCTCCGCCTACCTCACCACCACCGCGGCCGGTCCGCTGGGCGAGATCCTGCACGCCCTGTCGCCGGTGGCGCTCCCGGGCGGCGACGGCGGCCCTGCGAACTGGTCACGCCCGCCGGGACGCCTCGGTGCGGACGCACCCGAGTGGCGTACGCGTACGGGCCCTACGGCGAACTGATCCCGCGCCCCGCAGCCCCCTTCGTGAGCACCCCGAGGGTGAGCAGGGACTGCGCGGCGATGTAGGTGAGCATCACCCAGAAGTCGGGGGCGGGCAGCTGGGGCCACTCGGCGATACCGGTGGCGATGAGGGCGTCGGAGATCAGGAAGAGCGCCCCGCCCGCCGCCGCGTACGGCCCGAACACCCCGGCCCGCCAGGCCATGGCGGTGAGCAGCAGGCTGTAGCCGGTCAACGGAATCCGCAGGTCCGCGGGGATGTCCGGCCAGATCAGGACAAGGAAGACGGCCAGGACGAGGAGATATCCGATCGCGGTGGCCAGCGGCGCGCGGGCCCGGTCGCGGCCGAACAGCCGCAGGTAGCAGACGTGGCCGACGGCGAAGGAACCCATGCCGCACAGGAACGCCAGCTCGTTGTCGGCGAGCAGGAAGACGTCCCCGCCCCACCCGAACAGCAGGGCCGCGACCAGCAGCCGGGGCGCGCCGCGCAGGGCCGCGTACCCGGCGAGCAGCGGCATCAGCAGCGGTTTGGCGACCAGGTGGGCCGTCTCGGCCCCGGTGAGGAGCCCGGCCAGGTCGGCGGCGGCCACGAGGAGGAAGGCGAGGAGTACGGGACGGGCGAAACGCTCGGCCGCGCGGGAGCGGGCGGGCCGGTGGGCCGTGGCGCTCACAGGGTGCGCTCCGGGGCGTAGGGGGCGGGGTCGGCCTGCACGGGTACGGAGACGGGCGCCGCCGCCCCGGCCGCGATGGTCTCGGCTCCCGTCTTCGTCGCAGGCTGCCAGCCCGGCCCCCCGAAGATCCGCCCGGCCCGCTCGCTCCAGGTGTCGGCGGCCCGCACGTCCCGGACGATGGCGGCGTACTCATGGGTCGCGACGCGCAGCGGGTTGTGGGTGGAGATGTTCTTGGTGAGCCCGTAGACGGGCCGCTCGGTCTCGGCCGCGAAGGACCCGAACATCCGGTCCCAGACGATCAGGATGCCGCCGTAGTTGCGGTCCAGGTAGCTGCCCTGCGAGGCGTGGTGGACGCGGTGGTGGGAGGGCGTGTTGAGGACGTACTCGAAGGGGCGGGGGAGCTTCCCGACCCGCTCGGTGTGGACCCAGAACTGGTAGACGAGGTTGGCCGACTGGCAGAACGCGAGCGCCGCCGGGTGCACCCCGCAGGCGATCAGCGGCAGATAGAAGGGCCAGACGGTCGCGGAGGTCCAGGGCTGGCGCAGCGCGGTGGTGAGGTTGAACTTGCGGCTGGAGTGGTGGACCACATGGCAGGCCCACAGGATGCGGATGACGTGGTGGCCGCGGTGGGACCAGTAGTAGAAGAAGTCCTGGGCGAGGAGCATCAGCAGGACGGTCCACCACAGCACGGGCACTCGCATCGGCGTCAGCTCGTAGACCGCCATGTAGATCGCCAGGATGGGGATCTTCCACAGAAGGTCGAAGCCCAGGCTGCCGAGCCCCATGGTGACGCTGGTGGCGGCGTCCTTGGCCTCGTACCCGGCGGCCTCCTCGTCCGGATGGAGACGGTAGCTGACCATCTCGATCACGGTGAGCAGCACGAAGGCCGGTATTGACCACAGCACGACATCGGGCAGGTTCGGCTCCATGCGAGCACCGTAGGGCCGCCGGTCGGTGAGGGCTAGACGTTGTTACCCACAAGTATGCGAGACCTGGTGTCAGCAGCCTTTGGCACCTTCTGCCAATGGTCCGGGCCGTAGGATTTGCGGAGCGCGTGTCATCGAGGGGGAGGAACGCTCGTGTCCGGTACGGAAGTTGATTCGGCCTGTACGAGGACCTCCTCGGCCGCTGCCGCGCGCATCTGGTGGAGCAGCTGACCGGCACACCCGTCGTTCGCGGCGCGGGCGGCGGTGGAGCGGGTCCGTGCGGCGGGGCGGGCGCGGGAGCTGGTGCCTGTGAGCGGGATTCAGCCCTCACACTCCTGCCAGACCCGGTACCTGCGCCTCGGCGGCCTCAGCCGTCGGCCGAGTCTCGAACGGCTGACGCTGCACACCAACACCCACCTCCGGCAGCTCGGCGACGAGCTGTCACCGAACGGGCCGGCCCATCTGCGACCGGTCCGGCCGGACACGCCCGACCTGCGTCCGCCGACTCCTCTCCGGAACGCCTCATTCACCTCCCCTGACCCACCCCGGGGACCACCGAATAGGGGACTGTCAGTCGCGGCCCGTATTCTCTGTGACCATGCTCGACGACCGCCAGACAGCCGCACCGTGGCCGACCGCCTACCCCCAGGGGTACGCGGTCGTCGACGTGGAGACCACCGGACTCGCCCGCGACGACCGGATAGTGTCCGCAGCCGTCTACCGGCTGGACGCCCTGGGCGATGTCGAGGACCACTGGTACACGCTGGTGAATCCGGAACGCGACCCCGGGCCCGTCTGGATCCACGGGCTGACCAGCGACGTGCTCGCAGGGGCGCCGCTCTTCCCGGAGGTCGCCGCCGAGCTGTCCGCGCGGCTCGCGGACCGGGTGCTCGTCGCGCACAACGCGGCGTTCGACTGGTCGATGATCGCCCGGGAGTACGCCCGGGCCTCGGTGGTCGCCCCGGTCGAGCAGCGGCTGTGCACGATCGCGCTCGCCAAGGAGCTGCGGCTGCCGCTGCCCAACCACAAGCTCGCCTCGCTCGCCGCGCACTTCGGCGTCGTACAGCAGCAGGCCCACCACGCACTGGACGACGCCCGGGTGCTGGCCGAGGCGTTCCGGCCGAGTCTGCACGCGGCGGCCCGGGGCGGGGTGCGGCTGCCGTTGCTGGAGTGCCGGCCGCTGACCGAGTGGTCCGACTCCCCCGTCGCCCCGCGCGCCGGGTACCGGCCCTCCCGGCAGCCGAACAGCTGGCGGCCCTCGCGCAAGCGTCCCGCCTGCCCGTATCCCAATCCGGGGCGGTATGAGAAGGAGATGCCGCTGAAGCAGGGGATGCGGGTGGCGTTCTCCGGGGACACCTCGATCGACCGGGAGCTCCTGGAGGACCGGGCGGTGGAGGCCGGTCTGCATGTGGCGACCAGCGTGTCCCGGCTGACGAGCCTGCTGGTGACCAACGACCCGGACGCGGCCACGTCCAAGACGCAGAAGGCGAAGGCGTTCGGCACGCCGATCCTGGAGGAGAGCGCCTTCACGCATCTGCTGCGCGATGTGGCGCCCGCCGACCCGGGCGCACCCGGCTCGGTGCCGCCACAGGCGCCCGCACCGTCATCGGAGTGAACCGGGCACGACTCGCCACGCGCCCGCTCGCCCGTCGCCTCCGGGCGTCCCACCCTGTGGCGCATGGCACGTTGCGAGGTTTGCGGAAACGACTACGGCATGTCCTTCGAGGTGCACGCGCAGGGCGCGGTGCACGTCTTCGACTGCTTCTCCTGCGCCATCCACCGCATGGCGCCGATCTGCGAGCACTGCCGGGTCCAGGTGATCGGGCAGGGTGTCGAGGCCGACGGGCACTGGTACTGCGGGGCCCACTGCGCCCGCGCCGAGGGGAAGGCGGGCATCGTGGACAAAGTGTGAAAGGTATGACGAAATCACTCATCGCCGGGCAGGGCCAGCCGTACCCCTGAGTGCTGCACCCCATGACCCCGGTTGTACGGTCATGGGGTGTACCGCTTCCTGTTGACCCGGCAGTGGGTGATCCTCACCCTTCTCGGGCTCGTACTGATGCCGACGATGGTCGAGCTGGGTTTCTGGCAGTTCCACCGGCACCAGCACCGGGTCGCGCAGAACGAGCTGATCTCCCGGAACCTCGAAGCGCCGCCGGTCCCGGTCACCGATCTCACCTCCCCCGGGCACACCGTCCCGCGCGCCGACTTCTGGCGGACGGTTACCGCGACGGGCACGTTCGACACCGAGCACGAGGTCGTCGTCCGTCGGCGGACCTCGACGGACGACCAGATCGGCGTCCATGTCCTGACCCCGCTCGACCTGAGGGACGGCGGCACCGTCCTGGTCAACCGGGGCTGGGTCCCCGCCGCACCGAACCAGACGGCCTACCCGGACGTGCCGCCCGCACCCCGGGGCGAAGTGACCGTCACCGGGCGGCTCAAGGCGGACGAGACGACCGGCAGCAGCGGCATCAAGGACCTGGCGGGGCTGCCGGACCGGCAGGTCATGCTGATCAACAGCGAGCAGCAGTCGCAGCTGCTGTCCCGGCAGGTCCTCGGCGGGTACATCGAGCAGACCGCCCCGCAGCCCTCGGGGAACCGGCCCGAGCAGATCGCGTCCCCCGACGACAGCTCGATCGGTGCGCACATGGCGTACGCGGTCCAGTGGTGGCTGTTCGTCGCCGCCGTTCCGGTCGGCTGGCTGATCCTCGTACGGCGGGAGTTGCGCGACCGGGCGGAGGCGGCGGCCAAGGACGCGACGACGGCCGACGCCCCCGAACAGCCGGAACCCGCGAGCGCCTGAGGCCGGGCCCGGAGCCGCGCCCGACGGCGGCACACCGTCGGTCTGCTTAACCGGGGCCCGGTTCGGGAACACGCCAGAGCGTGACCCCACGCATCGAGGACTACGCCCTGATCGGCGATCTCCAGACCGCCGCCCTCGTCGGCAGGAACGGTTCCGTCGACTGGCTCTGCCTGCCCCGCTTCGATTCCGGAGCCTGCTTCGCCGCGCTGCTCGGCACCGAGGAGAACGGCCACTGGCGCATCGCCCCGCAGGGCGCGGGCCCCTCGGACACCTGCACACGGCGGGGCTACGCGGGTGATTCCCTGGTGCTGGAGACGTACTGGGAGACGCGCACCGGCACCGTCAAGGTCATCGACTTCATGCCGCAGCGCGACACGGCGCCGGATCTGATGCGGATCATCGAGGGCGTCAGCGGCAGCGTCGACATGAGCTCCGTGCTGCGGCTGCGCTTCGACTTCGGGTCCGTGGTGCCCTGGGTACGCCGGTCGCACGGCCACCGGGTGGCGGTCGCGGGGCCCGACTCCGTCTGGCTGCGCAGCGAACCACCGGTCAAGACGTGGGGCCAGCAGTTCAGCACCTGCTCCTCGTTCACGGTCACCGAGGGCGAGAGCGTGGCCTTTGTCCTGACCTGGCACCCCTCACACGCACCGCGCCCGAAGCTGATCGACCCCCGCAAGGCGCTGAAGCACGCCCTGCACGACTGGGCGAAGTGGACCGAGAAGTGTACGTACGAGGGGCCGTACCGCGAGGCCGTTCTGCGCTCGCTGATCACGCTGAAGGCCCTGACGTACGCCCCGACCGGCGGCATCGTGGCAGCCCCCACCACCTCCCTGCCGGAGGAGATCGGCGGCGTACGGAACTGGGACTACCGCTTCTGCTGGCTGCGGGACGCGACGCTCACTCTCGGGGCGATGGTCGCGGCGGGCTATCTGGACGAGGCGGCTGCCTGGCGGGACTGGCTGCTGCGGGCCGTCGCCGGGGACCCGGCGGACCTCCAGATCATGTACGGGCTCGCGGGCGAGCGGCGGCTGCCCGAGGTGGAGCTGACCTGGCTCACCGGCTACGAGAACTCCCGGCCGGTGCGCACCGGCAACGCGGCCGTCCACCAGCGCCAGCTGGACGTCTACGGCGAGGTCATCGACGCGCTGCGGCTGGCCCGCGACGCCGGTCTGGACAGCAAGCCGCACGCCTGGAACCTCCAGCTCAGCCTGCTCGGCTTCCTGGAGTCGAGCTGGCGCGAGCCGGACGAGGGGCTGTGGGAGATCCGCGGCGCACGGCGGCACTTCGTGCACTCCAAGGTGATGGCCTGGGTCGCCGCCGACCGGGCGGTGCGCTCGTTGGAGGAGAACCCCGAGCTGCCCGGTGACGCCGACCGCTGGCGGGCGATGCGGGACGCGGTGCACGCCGAGGTGTGCGACAAGGGGTACGACCCCGAGCGGAACACCTTCACCCAGTCCTACGGGTCGCGGGAGCTGGACGCCGCGACGCTGCTCATCGTGCGGACCGGATTCCTGCCGCCCGACGACCCCCGGGTGATCGGCACGGTCGACGCGGTCCGCGCCGAGCTGGGCAGCGACGGGCTGGTCCGCCGCTACAGCACCGAGGGCGTCTCCGTCGACGGGCTGCCCGGCGAGGAGGGGGCGTTCCTCGCCTGCTCGTTCTGGCTGGTGGACGCGTTGCAGCGGATCGGCAGGCCCAGGGAGGCACGGGAGCTGTTCGAACGGCTGCTGGAACTCCGCAACGACGTGGGGCTGCTGG
This sequence comes from Streptomyces sp. WZ.A104, assembly GCF_002382885.1. GTDB lineage: Bacteria > Actinomycetota > Actinomycetes > Streptomycetales > Streptomycetaceae > Streptomyces. The sequence continues at coordinate 43,679 of NZ_NWVL01000032.1, read as the reverse complement.
CCGAGGAGTACGACGTCACGGCCGGGCGGCAGCTGGGCAACTTCCCCCAGGCGTTCAGCCATATCGGACTGGTGAACTCCGCTGTCGACCTCACCGGGGACGACCCGGCAGGATAGGGCCATGGATCTTGGACTTGAAGACCGCGTGTACATCGTCACCGGCGCGACGCGGGGCCTCGGCAACGCCACGGCACATGCCCTGGCCGCCGACGGCGCCAAGGTGATCATCACCGGCCGGGACGAGAAGAGCGCCACGGAGGCCGCCGACGCGCTGGGGCCGGACGTCGTCGGGCTCGCCGCCGACAACGCCGACCCGAGCGCGGCCCAGCGCCTCGTGGACACGGCACGGGAACGGTTCGGACGGCTCGACGGCATCCTCATCAGCGTCGGCGGACCGGCCCCCGGCTTCCTCGCGGACAACACGGACGACCAGTGGCAGACGGCGTTCGAGACGGTGTTCCTGGGAGCGGTACGGCTCGCCCGGACGGCGGCCGCGGCGCTCGGGGAGGGCGGGGTCATCGGCTTCGTGCTCTCCGGATCGGTGCACGAGCCGATCGCCGGGCTGACCATCTCCAACGGGCTGCGCCCCGGTCTCGCCGGCTTCGCCAAGTCGCTCGCCGACGAGCTGGGCCCGCGCGGCATCCGGGTCGTGGGCGTGCTGCCCGCCCGGATCGACACCGACCGGGTCCGCGAGCTGGACGCCCTGTCGGGCGATGCCGAGGCCGCCCGCACCGCCCACGAGGCGCGCATCCCGCTGCGGCGCTACGGGACGCCGGAGGAGTTCGGGAAGACCGCGGCCTTCCTGCTCTCCCCCGCCGCCTCGTATCTGACGGGGATCATGGTGCCGGTCGACGGGGGTTCGCGGCACGGGTTCTGACCGGACGGCCCTTGAGGCCCGCGTACGCCCATGGGCCGTCAGGACACCCGTTCCGCGCGGTGCTTGACGGCCTTGAGGCGGACCTCTGCGGGGAGCTCGTCCAGACCGGCCGACCGGCGGGCATGCGTCAGCGCCCCGTCGGCCACCGCGTTCAGGGTCCCCAGGGGTGCGGCGTGCGGCTCCAGCAGCAGCCGCATACGGACTTGGGGCGCGGCCCTGCGGCCGGTCAGGGCCGCATGCGCACGGGACACCCCGTCCAGCTCACCCGCCTCCCCGGCGAGCACGCCCTCCAGGGCCCAGCCGCGCAGCTGCGCCCCTTCGCCGTCACCGCTGTCCACCAGCACCTCGGCGAGGCGGCCGCGGCGCAGCTGGGCGAGGAACCACCACAGGGCCAGGACGACCAGGACGGCGAGGACCGCGATCACGGTCGGCCACCACCAGCCCTCCTCGCGCCAGCGGCCCCGGTCGGCATCGCTGAGGAGAACATCGTCCTTGCCGTCCCAGGGCCACCAGGACGGCACGGATGCGCCGAGTCCGGCAGCCAGCACGGCTCCGCCGAGGACCACCAGCAGCAGCCCGGCCAGGGCCAGCAGGACCCGGTTGACGGTGGAGCGCATACGGCTCATCCCTTCTTCGCCGGACGGTGCACCTGGACGGAGAGGCCCGGCGGCTTCGCCAGGCCCAGCTCCTGGACGGCCCTCTCCAGCGCGGAATCCAGGTCGGTGCGTACGTCGTCGAGTTCCCTGAAGTGCGAGAGTGCCCGCACCTTCGCCTTGCGGCGTCCCATGCTGACCCGTACGGACTGCACACCGGGGACCTCCACGGCCCGGTCCCGCAGCACCATCGCGGCGGCGGCCCGGTCGAGCCCGGCCCGTACCCCGGCGCGCTCGCGGCGCATCGGAAGCAGATCGCGCAGTCCGGGGGTGAGGGCCAGGAGGATCAGCCAGAGGCCGACCGCCGCGGCCACCGCGGCGCCGACGAGCACGAGGACGTCGTTCAGGGGCCGTTCGGCCAGGTCGTCGGCGAGGGAGCGCCGCCATTGCATGGCCGGATGGTCGGCCCGTACGGCGGCGATGTCATAGAGCAACAGCCCGGCCGCGCCCAGAAGGACGAGGGCCAGCACGGCGGCCGGGATCCGGCGCGCGGACCAGAAGCGGCCCGCCGGTCCGCCGTCGCCCTGCTCCAGGGTGGGGACCGGTTCGTGGGCAGCGAGGTCCGTGCCCGGCGCGGGCGGGTACGCGTCGCCGCCGCTGTCCTGGTCCACCGTCGGCATCCGCCGGGTGGGGCGGGTCGGTTCGCCGGGTTCGGTCATCGGATTCTCCCCTGTGCTCCGCTCGCCACCGGGTGCAACCGCTCGACCTGCACGGCCACCTCGGGCACCTCCATGCCGGCCAGCGCCTTGACCCGCTGGGCGACCCGGCGGCGCACCGCGCCGCACTGGCGGCCGATGTCGCAGGGGTAGCCGAGCTCCAGGCTGACCCGGACCCGGGCGGCGTCGCGGTGCACGGTGACCGTGGCGCGGGGGGACTCCCCGTCCTGGGGCGGATCGCCGACGGCCTCCTTCGCCGCCTGGGCGGCGATCTTGGCGACGACCCGGTCAGCGATCCGGGTCTCGCCCCGTTCGGCGGCGGCGACCCGCCCGGTCACCGCCGTCACCGCCGTCGGTCGCCGCGCTCGCGACTCCGGAAGAAGTCGCCGGGTTCCAGGTCGCCGTCCATGAACCGACCGGCGATGAAGCCGATCGCGCCCAGTGCGGCCACCAGTACGAAGGCTCCGAATCCGCCGAAGTACCCGGCGAAACCGAGCGCCATGCCGGCCAGCAGACCGACCACAGCCATGCTCATCGTGACTCCTCAACTGCCTTGTCGCGGGGTGTCTCTCGGCGGAGAACGCGGGAGAGCTACTGGACGCGCTGCGTTGACTCGTCCTCGTCGTCCTCCTCGTCGGGCAGCTTGACGTCGCTGACCGCGATGTTCACTTCGACGACTTCGAGGCCGGTCATCCGCTCCACCGCGGCGACGACGTTCTCCCGTACGTCGCGGGCCACGTCCAGGATCGCGACGCCGTAGTCGACGACGATCTCCAGGTCCAGGGCCGCCTGGGACTCGCCGACCTCGGCCTTCACTCCACGGGTGACGGACTTGCCGCCGCCGGGTACCCGGTCCCGGACCGCGCCGAACGTGCGCGACAGGCCGCTGCCCATCGCGTGGACTCCGACCACATCGCGGGCCGCCATTCCGGCGACCTTCTCGACGACGCCGTCGGCTATGGTCGTGCGGCCCCGGGTGCCGGGGGCGCCGCCGCCGCGCTTGCCGAGGGCCTTGTCGCTGTCGGGGTTGGTGCGCTGAGAGGTGTCAGTCATCGCCGCTCTTCCCTTCGGGGGGCAGGGTTGGACTTCCTTGCCCACGTTAAGTGCGCTTTCCCCATTCCGCGCCATGGATGCGGCAGGCTGGGGTGATGACTACGGCGCGGAGCCCGCAGAGGGCCGACGGACGGACCGCTGCGGTACGGCAAAGGCTGGGTCTGGGCAGACTGCTGCCACTGGGCGGCCCGGCGGACGGCGCGTGGATCGTGGAGACGGCGGCGGCCTCGGTGCTGCGCGGGGCGGCGGCCGTGCCCGGGACCGTGCTGGGGAAGCTACGGATCGGCTCGGCGGAGGAACGGGAGGGGGAAGGAGCACCTCCGGCTCCGGCGAACGCGCTGCCGTCCCGGCGCCTGCGGATCGAGGCGGAGTTCTCGGCCGTCGTGGACCGGCCGCTGCCCGATGCCGCGGCGGCGCTGCGCGAGGTGCTGATCACGGCGGCGGCCGCCCGGCTGGGGCTGGAGATCGCCGAGGTGGATCTGAGAGTGACGGCATTGTTCGACGAGGATGCGCCCGATCAGGTGACGGCGGCCGCGCCTGCGGCCCCCCTCACGGAGGCGGACGGGCCGGTGGCCGCCGCGGCCGCCCGGGCTCCGGGCGTCGTCTCGCTGACCAGGGCCCTGGGCCGGGCGGTGCACACCGCCCGGGACCACGTACGGATCGAGGTGGCGACGGCCGCGGACCGCCGGGCGCTGGATGTGGCCCGGTCGGTGCGTACGGCGGTGGCGGCGGCCCTGGAGGACCGGCAGCTCGTGACCGTGGTGGTCACGGACGTGGTGGAGCCGGGCCCCGGAAGCTGAACCCGTGGCCCGGCCCGGCTGTCGGCGCGCCGACAGGGCGCCGACAGCCGGTGGGTGCGTCGGTCGGTGCGCCGGTGGGTGGGTGTGTCGGCCGGTGCGCCGGTGGGCGCGTCAGTCGGTGATGCCCGCCAGATCGCGGAGCCTGCGGCCCTGGGCGGCGCGCTCGGCGACGCGCTGCTCCTCGTAGTCACGCGAGAGCGCACCGCCGAGGAGCGCCTTGGTCTCGACGACGGCGTCGCGGGGGGCAGCCACCAGGGCGGCGGCCAGATCACGTGCGGCGGCATCGAGCTGGTCGGCGGGGACCACGAGATTGGCGAGACCGGTGCGCTCGGCCTCCTCGGCGTGCACGAAGCGGCCGGTGGCACAGATTTCGAGCGCGCGGGCATACCCCACGAGGTGCACCAGGGGGTGGGTACCCGTGAGGTCGGGAACGAGACCGAGACTGGTCTCGCGCATGGCGAACTGCACGTCCTCGGCAACGATCCGCAGGTCGCAGGCGAGGGCGAGCTGGAAGCCGGCCCCGATGGCGTGTCCCTGGACCGTCGCGATCGACACGATGTCGTTGCGACGCCACCAGGTGAACGCTTCCTGGTACTCGGCGATGGTCGCGTCGAGCTCGGCCTCGGGGCCGCGCGCCATGTCGAGGAACGACGGCTCGCCGTCGAAGCCCTCGGGCGTGAACGCCTGCCGGTCGAGGCCCGCGGAGAAGGACTTGCCCTCGCCGCGGAGCACCACGACCCGCACCGTGCCGGGCAGCACCCGTCCGGCCTCGGTCAACGCCCGCCACAGAGCGGGAGACTGAGCGTTGCGCTTGGCCGGGTTGGTGAGCGTCACCGTGGCGATGGCGTCATCGACAGTGAGCCGTACACCGTCCTTGTCGAACACCGTGTCGAGCGAGGTCATGGGGCGCCTCCGGATCGGGGTGCAGTCAGCACTCAGAACTAAGTGACTGAACAGTAACCACCCGGACGACCTCGCGGTCAGCCGGGTGGCCACCTCGAATTCCGTTGAGCCCCGGAGACTTCGGACCTCAGGACGCCTGCGGCCCTCAGGCCGAAGCGGCCTTCTTGCCCCGTGTCGCGCCGCCGCGTCCTCGCAGCGTCACTCCGGACTCACTGAGCATCCGGTGGACGAACCCGTAGGAGCGGCCCGTTTCCTCGGCCAGCGCCCGGATGCTCGCACCGGAGTCGTACTTCTTCTTCAGGTCTGCCGCGAGCTTGTCACGCGCGGCGCCGGTCACCCGGCTGCCCTTCTTCAGAGTCTCGGCCACCCGTGCCTCCTCATGGGAAGTGCGCTCTGGACTCTCATGATCACCCCTCTCGCGCTTCCTGGCCACCCATTCGGCAAGGTCGATGCGACCGGATTTCCGGGCAAAGAGCACGCCGACACGAACGGAATCCCTTATTCCGAGGGGTGCACGAGGGCGTACGGCCCCGACCGGAGGAAGAACTTCCAGGTCAGGGCCGTACGGGGAACAGCGGCCGAAAAGGGGGCGCACAGCGAGTGAGCGCCCGGCGCACCACCGGAGTACGAGACGCCCTCACGCAGATGATGGATCACGCGTAGGCCGAATGATCTATCCCCGGTGGATCAGGCGAGGGCGACGAGGTCCCGGTAGTCGGCACCCCAGAGGTCCTCGACGCCGTCCGGGAGCAGGATGATGCGCTCCGGCTGGAGGGCCTCGACCGCGCCCTCGTCGTGGGTGACGAGGACGACCGCGCCCTTGTAGGTGCGCAGCGCGCCGAGGATCTCCTCGCGGCTGGCGGGGTCGAGGTTGTTCGTCGGCTCGTCGAGCAGCAGCACGTTGGCGGAGGAGACGACCAGGGTCGCGAGCGCGAGCCGGGTCTTCTCACCGCCGGAGAGCACACCCGCGGGCTTGTCGACGTCGTCACCGGAGAAGAGGAAGGACCCCAGCGTCTTGCGGACCTCCACCAGGTCGAGGTCGGGGGCGGCGGAGCGCATGTTCTCCAGGACGGTGCGCTCGGGGTCGAGGGTCTCGTGCTCCTGGGCGTAGTACCCGAGCTTGAGCCCGTGGCCCTGGATGATCTGGCCGGTGTCGGGCTTCTCGGCGCCGCCGAGCAGGCGCAGCAGCGTCGTCTTGCCCGCGCCGTTGAGGCCGAGGATGACGACACGGGAGCCCTTGTCGATGGCGAGGTCGACGTCGGTGAAGATCTCCAGCGAGCCGTACGACTTGGACAGGCCCTCGGCCATCAGCGGGGTCTTGCCGCAGGGCGAGGGCTCGGGGAAGCGCAGCTTGGCGACCTTGTCGGAGACCCGGACGGCCTCCAGACCGGCCAGCAGCCGGTCGGCGCGCTTGGCCATGTTCTGGGCGGCGACGGTCTTGGTGGCCTTCGCGCGCATCTTGTCGGCCTGCGAGTTGAGGGCGGCGGCCTTCTTCTCGGCGTTCTGGCGCTCGCGCTTGCGGCGCTTCTCGTCGGCCTCACGCTGCTGCTGGTAGAGCTTCCAGCCCATGTTGTAGACGTCGATCTGCGAGCGGTTGGCGTCGAGGTAGAACACCTTGTTGACGACCGTCTCGACCAGCTCGACATCGTGGGAGATCACGATGAAGCCGCCGCGGTAGGACTTGAGGTAGTCGCGCAGCCAGACGATCGAGTCGGCGTCGAGGTGGTTGGTCGGCTCGTCCAGGAGCAGGGTGTCGGCGTCCGAGAAGAGGATCCGGGCCAGCTCGACACGGCGGCGCTGGCCGCCGGACAGGGTGTGCAGGGGCTGGCCGAGGACCCGGTCGGGGAGGTTGAGCGCGGCGGCGATGGTGGCGGCCTCGGCCTCGGCGGCGTACCCGCCCTTGGTGAGGAACTCCGTCTCCAGGCGCTCGTACTTCTTCATCGCCTTCTCGCGGGTGGCGCCCTTGCCGTTCGCCATCCGGTCCTCGTTCTCGTGCATCTTGCGCAGGATCTCGTCGAGACCGCGGGCGGAGAGGATGCGGTCCCGGGCGAGGACGTCGAGGTCGCCGGTGCGCGGGTCCTGCGGGAGGTAGCCCACCTCGCCGGACTTGGTGATGGTGCCGCCCGCGGGGGCGCCCTCGCCCGCGAGGCACTTGGTGAGGGTGGTCTTGCCCGCGCCGTTGCGGCCGACCAGGCCGATGCGGTCGCCCTTGGCGATGCGGAAGGAGGCGGACTCGATGAGGATGCGGGCGCCGGCGCGCAGCTCGATGCCGGTGGCGGTGATCACGGAAAAACTCCAGGGCAGTATGGACGGCGGAGGGACGAGGGCGGAGGTCTCTCGACGCCGCTAATGCACAAGGAGAATGGCCATGAGCCCCATTCTACTGGCGGTGTGCAACTGCTTTTCCGCGTGCCCGCCGGGATGAACCGTCCGATACTCGGCGCAGGGCGGCACCACGTCGCCCGCCCCAGGCGAGGGTGGTGCGAGCGTGCGGTTCGACGACGACGCCGATCTGGACACGTCCGAGGTCCAGGACGTGCGCGGCAGCCGGATCCCGGGCGGGAGGGCCACCGTGGGCGGGGGCATCGCCGGGGTGATCGCCCTGATCCTGGGGCTGCTCTTCGGTGTCGGGCCGGATCAGCTCGGGCTCACCTCGGACGGCTCCGACCCCACGACGAGCTCGTCGTCCGCCGCCCAGGTGCGGCAGAGCTGCCTGAAGGGCCAGGACGCGAACAGGCGGGACGACTGCCGGACGGTGGCGGTGGTCAACAGCGTGCAGGACTTCTGGCGCCAGGAGTTCCAGCGGCGCGGCGGTACGTACGGGGACGCGCGGACGGTCCTGTTCAGCGAGCGGGTGGGCACCGCGTGCGGGGCGGCGACCTCGGCGGTGGGGCCGTTCTACTGCCCGGGTGACCGCAGGGTCTATCTGGACCTGGGCTTCTTCGACGACCTGCGGACGAAGTTCGGCTCCAGCGGCGGGCCGTTCGCCCAGGCGTATGTGGTGGCGCACGAGTACGGCCACCATGTGCAGAACCAGACGGGCACGCTGAGCCGGTCTCAGGACGGGCGGCAGGGCGCGGACAGCAACGCGGTGAGGGTGGAGCTCCAGGCCGACTGCTACGCCGGGGTCTGGGCGCACCACGCGACGACGACGCCGGACGAGTCGACCGGGCGGCCGCTGGTCACCGAGCTGACCCGGGCGGACATCCGGGACGGCCTGGACGCGGCGGCGGCGGTCGGGGACGACCGGATCCAGGAGCGGTACCAGGGGCGGGTCACGCCGGAGTCCTGGACGCACGGCTCGGCCGCGCAGCGGCAGCAGTGGTTCTCCACGGGGCTCAGGACCGGGGACATGGCACAGTGCGACACCTTCACCTGACCTGCGCAGATCTTCTTCGGACCTGCCTCAGGAGGGCATTGTCAGTGCCCGGTGGAAGACTGAGACGCAGATCACAGCACGCGGTGCGGCAAACGGATGTCAGAAGAGGTGAGTGCCATGGCAGGCGCGGCGAGCGGGGTTCCGACGATCTACCCGACGATTCTGTACGACGACGCGAAGGCGGCGATCAGGACGCTGACGCAGGGCCTCGGTTTCACCGAGGAAGCGGTCTACGAGGGCGAGAACGGCAGTGTGCTGCACGCCGAGCTGTCCTGCGGCAACGGCAGGGTGATGCTCGGCTCCAAGGGGGGTGACGGCGCGTTCGCGCGGGCGATGGCGGGCGCGGGCCCGGCGGGGGTCTACGTGGTGGTCGACGAGGTGGACGAGCACTACGCCCGGGCCAAGGATTTCGGCGTCGAGATCCTGATGGAGCCGACCGACCAGGACTACGGTTCCCGGGACTACATGGCCCGGGACGCGGAGGGCAATGTGTGGAGCTTCGGGACGTACGCCCCGGGGTCCGCCGGCTGAGCGGCGGGCCCCGGCGGCGCGGGGATCAGGCGCCGCCGGTGTGGACCTGGAAGGCGGCCCGGCGGACCGCCTTGGCCAGGGCCGGGTCCGGGTGTGCGGCGGCCAGCGCGACCAGGACCTGCACGGTGCGCGGGTGGCCGACGGCCCTGACCTCGTCGAGCAGCGCCGGGATGGTGCCCTGGACGGCGGAGTCGAGGTGGCGCACCAGGAGCCCGGTCTCGCCGTGGTCGGCGACGGCGGCTGCGGTGTCGACCCAGAGCCAGGTGGCCTCCTCCCGGCTGAGGACGTCCTGGGCGTCGTCGGGGTCGTTGCCCTCGTACTCGGCGAGCCAGAGCAGCGCGTAGGGGCGCAGCGAGGCTTCGGCGAGCACGGCCCGGACCTCGGGTTCGGCGGGGGCGCCGACGACCCGCAGTGCCTCGAAGGCCAGTCCGCGCAGCAGCGCGTCCTCGCCCCGGGCGACGGCCAGCAGTTCGGCGACGGCGGTGCCGACCGTACGGGCGGCGAGCCAGGCGCGGTATTCGTCGCGGGCCGGTCCGGGGGTGAGCCGGGCGCAGCCGAGGAGCATGTCGGCGGCGGCCTGCTCGATGTTCCCGGCGGGGCTCTGGGCGGCCACGCAGATCTGCTCCAGCTTGACCCAGACCGCCCAGTTGCCGAGCGGGGTGAGGGTGGCGTGCCCGTTGCCGAGGGTCAGCGCGCCGACGGCGGCGAGGCCTTCCAGGGCCCAGTCGAGCAGCAGGGCGTTGAGTTCCCCGGCGCCGCGGGCGGGGCCGGTGGCGGTATCGGCGGGGGCCTGGACGCCCGGGGCGGCGAGTGTGGCCGTTCTGCCGGGGCCGAGGGGCACTTCGCAGCGCTCCTCCTGGAGTTCGGCGACGCGCTGGCCGAGGAGGTCCAGGAGGGCGGGGACGGCGACGGGGCCGGCGGAGAGCTGGAGGAGGGAGAGCACCTGGGGCACGGCCTCGACGGCTTCGGCGACCGCACCGGCCTCGATGCCCTCGGGAGCGGGGTGGACGAGCGACCAGGCGTCGAAGAGCGCCACCCAGCCGCGGAGCACGGCGGAGTCGTCCCGGTCCCAGGCCCGCAGCCGCCAGCCGGGGCGGGCGGTGTCGCCGTGCAGCTCGATCAGCCCGGCCAGCCGGGCCCGGTCCCAGCCCGCTCGTACCTGCGCCGGGGAGAGGTCCAGGGCGGCGGCCGCCCGTTCGGGGGCGAGGGCGGCGAGCGGGGCGGCGGTTCCGGGGCCCGGGGAACCGGCGGCCCAGTGGGCGATGCGTACGGCGTCGGCGAGCACCGCCCTGGCCTGGTGGGCCAGTTCCGTGCGCGGCGGGGTGCCCTCGGGCGGCCGCGGGGCCGGCCTGGTGCGCCGGGTGGTCACGGCCTTGCGGGCGGTGGCAAGGGGTCGCGGGCGGACAAGTCGCAGCCTGGAGTCGCGCGGGGTACGGGACGTCACGGGGAGCAGTCTTGCCCCTGACGGCCCGAAAGCCCAAACGGAAGGCGTTTCACCGGCAGACGCAAGGCCTCGCCGGTACCGCCGGCAGGGGGGCCGATCACCGCATCGGCTCACATCAGGGGCGTGAGGAAGCGGCGCAGGGTCTCCTCGTAGCGGGCCGGGTCCGCGTTCCACATCGCCGCGTGCGGAGCCCGCGCCACGGCGTGGAGGCTGACCAGGTCCGGACGGCGGGCGGCGAGTTCACGGGAGGGCCCCCAGGGGGCGATCGAGTCGTCGGGCCCGTGCAGGATCAGGGTCGGGGTGCGCAGCGCGTCGGGCACCGAGGTGTCCAGCAGCGGGGCGCCGCTCATCCCGGTCCGGCCCTGGGCGGCGTGGACCGCCAGCGGCAGCAGAGCGGCCGGGACGCCGCGGGCCGCGGCCAGGGCGCGCAGGGTGACCGGCCAGTCGAGCACCGGGGAGTCGAGGACGAGGCCGCTGATCCGGTCGCGGAGCGGGGATTCGACCGCGGCGAGCAGGGCCATCGTCGCGCCGGTGGACCAGCCGTGCAGGATCACGTTCGCGGCCCCGTAGCGCAACGCGTGGCGCAGGGCCGCGTCGACGTCGCGCCACTCGGAGGCGCCGAAGTGGCTGAGGCCGTCGGCGGAGCGGGGGGCTCCGGGGTCTCCCCGGTAGCCGAGGTCGAGCACGGGGAAGCGGTGCCGGTGGAGGAAGCCCATCAGGTTCATGGGGTGGGCCCGGGTGGTGCCGAGGCCGTGCACGGTGATGACCCAGGTGCGGCGTGCGCCGGGCACGTACCAGGCAGGCAGCGTTCCGAGCTCGCCGGGGATCTCCACCTCCCGGTGGTCGAGGCCGAGGTCGCTGCCCGGGTCCCCGTCGTACAGCTCGGTCGTGAGCCGGACCTTCGCGCCCGGTTCGAGGAGGCCGTGGATGACCCGCTCCAGCCTGCGCACGACGGTGTCGGCGGCGGAGGAGACCCCTTCGACGACGGGCCCGACCACCGCGTGGACATCGGGGCCTGCCAGCCCGTACGTACCGGGCCGGAGCGCGGAGAAGGAGCGGGTGAGGGTGACCTGTCCGGCCGCGGTGGCGTGCACGGTGAGTCTGCGGTCGGCGGGCAGGGACCGCCCGGGGGCCGCCTTGAGGGCGGCGTCGCTGGCGTACCGGCCGGCCGCGACCGCTGCCGCACCGGCGCCGAGGATCGTGGTGACGGCCGTTGCCGTCGCAGTTGCCGGGCGCACGGCTCCAGTGTCGGGGGGCGAACGGCGGGGTGCCAGCGGGCGGGGGCCGTGCGGGGCCCGCGCCCCTTCCCGCGCCCGGGCGCTCCGGATCAGCCCGGCTGGCCGTAGGTCCTGAGCGCCTCGGTCACCTCGGCGAGCTGGGCCTCGCTGAGCAGTGCCGGGGTGCGGCCCGGTACGGAGTCGGCCGTGAGCCAGAGCCGGCACAGCCACTCCAGCTGGGCGGTGCGCTCGTAGGCCTGGTCGAGGGTGTCGCCGTAGGTGACGGTGCCGTGGTTGGCCAGGAGGCAGCCGGTGCGGTCGCGCAGGGCGGCGAGCATGGCGTCGGCCAGCTCCGGGGTGCCGTAGCGGGCGTAGGCGGCGGTGCGGACGGGACCGCCGAGGATGGCGGCCGCGTAGTGCACGAGCGGCACCTCGGGCAGCAGCGTGGAGACGGCGGTGGCGTGCACCGCGTGGGTGTGGACCACGGCGGCGGCGCCGGTCTCGCGGTAGACCGCGAGGTGGAGGGGGAGTTCGCTGGTCGGCCGGAGGTCCCCGATGACCTGGCGGCCGTCGAGGTCGACGCCGACCGTGTCACGGGGGCCGAGCCGGTCGTAGGGCACCCCGCTGGGCGTCACCAGGACCAGGTCTCCGGCACGGGCGGACACATTGCCCGAGGTGCCGACGACGAGGCCGTCCGCGGCGCTGCGGCGGGCGGTCGCGACCACCTCCTCCCAGACCCGGGCGACGGATTCCGGCTGCTGCTCGCTCATGGGGCGAGCGTAGGGGCGGGAGACGGAAACCGGAACGTCGTGCCCCACGTGACCGGGATCTCTTCCGGGGCCGGAAACGCCCGCCAAAAACTTCACCAACGAGCGGTAAAGGGCAGACCAGACGGCGCCCCAGGGGACTCCCACCGCCCCTCCCGCACACAAGCGGAATCAGTCGCCTCTGGTTGGGGTCACCACAGCGCCCTGCTCAGTTCATCTTCCGTTCACCCAGGTTGCCTACGGTCCACGAGCCACTGACGCCGAACGATTGCCTGGGTAAATGGAACACATCACGCTGCTGCTTGCGATTGTGGTCGTAACAGCTCTCGTGTTCGATTTCACGAACGGTTTCCACGACACCGCCAACGCGATGGCGACCACCATCTCGACCGGCGCGATGAAGCCCAAGACAGCGGTGGCGATGTCCGCCGTTCTCAACCTGATCGGCGCCTTCCTGTCGGTGGAGGTCGCCAAGACGATCTCCGGCGGGATCGTCAACGAAGACGGCATCAGAACCGAGGTCATCTTCGCGGCGCTCGTCGGCGCCATCCTGTGGAATCTCCTGACCTGGCTGGTCGGCCTGCCCTCCAGCTCCTCCCACGCCCTGTTCGGCGGTCTGATCGGCGCCGCGGTCATGTCGGCCGGCTGGTCCTCGATCAACGGCGGCACCGTCGTCACCAAGGTGCTGCTGCCCGCGATCGCCGCTCCGCTGGTCGCCGGTCTCGCGGCGATGCTGGCCACGCGGCTGACGTACCGGATCAACCGGAACGTCACCGACCCGAACCAGCTCAAGTCGACGGCCAAGGGCTACCGGGCCGGACAGATCGCCTCGGCCGGTCTCGTCTCGCTCGCCCACGGCACCAACGACGCCCAGAAGACGATGGGCATCATCACCCTGGCCCTGGTGACCGGCGGCGTCCTCGCCCCCGGCTCCAACCCGCCGATGTGGGTCATCGTCTCCGCCGGTGTCGCCATCGCGCTCGGCACCTACCTCGGCGGCTGGCGCATCATCCGCACCATGGGCAAGGGCCTGACCGACCTCCAGCCGCCGCAGGGCTTCGCCGCCCAGACCAGCGCGGCGACCGTCATCCTGGCCTCCTCGCACCTCGGCTTCTCGCTCTCCACCACCCAGTCCTGCTCGGGTGCCGTGATGGGCGCGGGCCTCGGCCGCAAGGGCGGCGTGGTCCGCTGGTCCACCGCCACCCGGATGTTCGTCGCCTGGGGCCTCACGCTCCCGGCCGCGGGTCTGGTCGGAGCGGGTGCCGAGTTCCTCACCAAGCAGGGCCCCTGGGGTGTCGCCGTCACCGCGGCCATCCTGGTCGGCGGCTCCTTCGCCATCTGGCTGGCCTCGCGCCGCCAGCCGGTCGACCACACCAACGTCAACGACACCGAGGAAGCGACGGCGAACGAGCCGCAGGGCGTCGTCACCACCGCCATCGCCGCGGTCTCCCCGCCCCCCGCGGGCGCACCGGTCTCCGACCTCTCGACCACCATCCCGGCCCCGGCCGCGGCACCCGACGACACGCCCCGCCCCGCGGCCACGGTGTAAGGACAGATCCGTATGAAAATCGACTGGGCAGCTCTCGCCTCCGTCTTCGGTGTCAGTCTCGTGATCACCGTCGCGCTGGTCGGCGTCTTCACCCTGGGCATCGTCGCCCTCTCCAAGCTGTCGGCCCCGACCGGCGGCAGCGGCTCCGGGAGCGGCGCCTCCGGCGGTACCGCCGCGCTGGCGCGCACCAGCGCGTACGCCTGCTTCGCGGCGTGCGCGGCGGCGGTCTCGTACGGGATCTATCTGATCGTCGCCTGACGCGTCCCACGGCACCCCTCATCGGGCCGGACACACCTCGTGTGTGTCCGGCCCGATGTGCGTCTGCGCACACCGGGCCTCCGCAGGTCAACAGCAAGTTGACGGCTGTTCTCGCAGCGTGGTGGACTGCCGGAGCCATTCACGGCGACAGCAGAGGAAGCCGGTGCGAATCCGGCGCGGTCCCGCCACTGTCACCGGGGAGCACTCCCCCACACCGGACGTCACGACCTGTCGGGACACCGGATGTCACGGCCCGTCGCGCACGGGCTGGAAGGCCGGGGGAGCTGCGGATCCGGGAGCCAGGAGACTCTCGTCGCCGCTCTCGTCGAACCAGGGCGCGGACCCTGAGTTAAGGACCTATGCCATGTCCGGCCGCCGTGCGCCGCATCCAGTGCCCCCTCACTCCGGAACGCCCCGACCCACGACGGGCTGAGCCGTGCGTGCCGATCGCCTCTTCGCGTACGGCGCCACGGCCGGAATGGTCGCCGACGCGCTCTTCGGCGACCCCCGGCGGGGCCACCCCGTCGCCGGCTTCGGCCGGGCCGCCGCGCGGGTGGAGTCCCTGCTGTGGCGTGACGACCGGGGCCGGGGCGCGCTGCACACCCTCATGTGCGCCGGAGGCGCCGTGGGGGCCGCCGCGCTGGCCGCCCGTGCGGTACGGGAGCGCCCCGCGCTCGCCGTCGCGCTGACCGCCGCCGCCACCTGGTCGGTCGTCGGCGGTACGTCCCTGGGCCGGGAGGCCCGCGCCATCGGGGGCGCGCTGGCCGCCGGGGACCTTGAGGTGGCCCGGGAACGGCTGCCGCACCTGTGCGGACGCGACCCGCACTCCCTGGACGGGCCTGGGATCGCCCGTGCCGTCGTGGAATCGGTGGCCGAGAACACCTCGGACGCCGTCGTCGGCGCGCTCGTGTGGGGCGCCATCGGCGGGGTGCCCGGACTCGTCGGCTTCCGGGCCGTGAACACGCTCGACGCGATGGTCGGCCACAAGTCGCCCCGCCACCGCCGTTACGGCTGGGCCTCGGCTCGCCTGGACGACCTCGCTGGGTGGCCCGGCGCCCGGCTGACGGCCGCGCTGGCCGTGGTGGCGGGCGGGCGGCCGTCCGAGGCCGTACGCGCCTGGAAGGCGGACGCGGGGCGCCACCCGAGCCCGAACGCGGGACCGGTGGAGGCCGCGTTCGCGGGGGCGCTCGGCGTACGCCTGGGGGGAACGCTGGCGTACGCGGGGCGCGTGGAGCACCGGCCCGTACTGAACGGGGAGTCCGGCCGGGACGTGCGCGGCGACGACATCGAACGCGCGGTGCGGCTGTCGCGCCGGGTGAGTGCGCTGGCCCTGGGTGTGTGCGTGGCGGCGCGGATGGTCGCGGGGCGGGCCACCGGGCGGTCGGCTGCGGGACGAAAGCGGGGGCGGTCATGAACGGTCCGGCACGGAACGCGATACGGGAACGGGAGCGGGCATGAGTGGTGGGCTGCTGGTCGCGGGGACCACATCGGACGCGGGCAAGAGCGTCGTCACGGCGGGCATCTGCCGCTGGCTGGTGCGCCGGGGCGTGAAGGTCGCGCCGTTCAAGGCGCAGAACATGTCCCTCAACTCCTTCGTGACCCGCGAGGGCGCGGAGATCGGGCGCGCCCAGGCGATGCAGGCGCAGGCGGCCCGGGTGGAGCCGACCGCCCTGATGAACCCTGTGCTGCTGAAGCCGGGCGGCGACCGGTCCAGCCAGGTGGTCCTGATGGGCAGGCCGGTCGGTGAGATGAGCGCCCGGGGCTACCACGGGGGGCGCCAGGAGGCGCTGCTCGGGACGGTCACGGACTGCCTGGAGCAGCTGCGGTCGGCCTATGACGCGGTGATCTGCGAAGGGGCCGGTTCGCCGGCCGAGATCAACCTCCGCCGGACCGACATCGTGAACATGGGCATCGCGCGGGCGGCCCGCTTCCCCGTGCTGGTGGTCGGGGACATCGACCGGGGCGGGGTCTTCGCCTCGTTCTTCGGGACGACGGCGCTGCTCGGCGCCGAGGACCAGTCGCTGGTCGCGGGCTACCTGGTGAACAAGTTCCGGGGCGATGTCTCGCTGCTGGAACCGGGGCTGGACATGCTGTACGGGCTGACCGGGCGACGGACGTACGGAGTTCTGCCGTACGCCCACGGACTCGGCATCGACGAGGAGGACGGCCTGCGGGTGTCCCTGCGGGGTGCGGTACGGGAGTCGGTCGTGGCTCCCCCGCACGGTGAGGACGTGTTGCGGGTCGCGGTGTGCGCGGTGCCGTTGATGTCGAACTTCACGGACGTGGACGCGCTGGCCGCCGAACCGGGCGTCGTGGTGCGGTTCGTGGACCGGGCCGAGGAGCTGGCCGACGCGGACCTGGTGGTCGTGCCCGGGACGCGGGGCACGGTGAAGGCGCTGGCCTGGCTGCGCGAGCGGGGTCTCGCGGACGCGCTGGTGCGGCGGGCGGCGGAGGGCCGGCCGGTGCTGGGGATCTGCGGCGGGTTCCAGGTGCTCGGTGAGCGGATCGAGGACGAGGTGGAGTCGCGGGCAGGGGTTGTGGACGGGCTGGGGCTGCTGCCGGTGACCGTCCGCTTCGACCGGGCCAAGACGCTGGCGCGGCCGGTGGGTTCGGCGCTGGGTGAGGTGGTGGAGGGGTACGAGATCCACCACGGGGTGGCCGATGTGCGGGGCGGGGAGCCGTTCCTGGACGGGTGCCGGGTGGGTGCGGTGTGGGGGACGCACTGGCACGGGTCGCTGGAGAGCGACGCGTTCCGGCGGCGGTTCCTGGCGGAGGTGGCCCGGGCCGCCGGGCGACGGTTCGTCCCTGCGCCGGACACGAGTTTCGGGGTGTTGCGGGAGGAGCAGTTGGACCGGCTGGGGGATCTGGTGGAGGAGCATGCGGATACGGATGCGCTGTGGCGGCTCATCGAGGGCGGGGCGCCGGCCGGGTTGCCGTTCGTGCCGCCGGGGGCGCCGCCGTCGGGGGCGGGTGCGTCGTCGGAGAGCCGGGGCGCTGCTGCGGACCCCGCTCCCCGATCGCCGGAGGGGCTTGTAGTGACCGGTCACGTCAAAGCTGAAGAGCATGTCAACGAGGAGGCCAAGTGAGTACGCCGTATCCCTTCACCGCGATCGTCGGGCAGGACGACCTGCGGCTCGGGCTGTTGCTCAACGCCGTCAGTCCGGCCGTCGGCGGGGTGCTCGTGCGGGGCGAGAAGGGGACCGCCAAGTCCACCGCCGTCCGGGCGCTGGCCGCCCTCATGCCCGAGGTCTCCGTCGTACCGGGATGCCGGTTCTCCTGTGATCCGGTGGCCCCCGATCCTGCGTGCCCCGATGGGCCGCACGCGGACGCCCCCGGCGTGTCGCGCCCGGCACGGACCGTCGAGCTGCCCGTCGGGGCGTCCGAGGACCGGCTCGTGGGGGCGCTGGACATCGAGCGGGCGCTCTCGGAGGGCGTGAAGGCGTTCGAGCCGGGGCTGCTGGCCGACGCGCATCGCGGGATTCTGTACGTCGACGAGGTCAACCTGCTCCACGACCACCTGGTGGACCTGCTCCTGGACGCGGCCGCCATGGGTGCCTCGTACGTCGAGCGCGAAGGCGTCTCCGTACGGCATGCGGCACGGTTCCTGCTGGTCGGGACGATGAACCCGGAAGAGGGCGAGCTGCGGCCCCAGTTGCTGGACCGGTTCGGGCTCACCGTGGAGGTGGCAGCGTCCCGGGACACCGACGAGCGGGTGGAGGTCGTGCGGCGCCGGCTCGCGTACGACGACGACCCCGAGGGCTTCGCCGCGCGCTGGGCCGCGGAGGAAAGCGCCCTGCGGGAGCGCATCGCCGCCGCGCGCGCCCTGCTGCCCCGCGTCGTGCTCGGTGACGGCGTGTTGCGGCAGATCGCCGCCACCTGCGCCGCGTTCGAGGTCGACGGGATGCGGGCCGACATCGTGATGGCCCGTACCGCGACCGCGCTCGCCGCCTGGGCCGGACGCGAGGAGGTCACCGCCGACGACGTACGGCAGGCCGCCCTGCTGGCGCTCCCCCACCGGCGTCGCCGCAACCCGTTCGACGCGCCGGGGCTGGACGAGGACAAGCTCGACCAGACCCTCGACGAGGCCGGTGAGCAGGACAGCGACCCGGGAGACCCCGACGACGATCCCGATGGCGGCGGCAACGACGATGGTGGCGGTGGCGGTGGCGTGCCGCCCCAGGCCGATGGCGACCGCACTCCTCCTCCGGCCGGCGAAGGCGGCGACACGCCGTCGCAGGCCCCCGAAAGCGCTCCCGACGCGCCCGGCCGGTCCGCCGGGGCCGAGCAGCAGCCGGTGGCCGCCGCCGAGCCGTTCCGTACGAAGATGCTCAGCGTGCCGGGGCTCGGTGAGGGGGCTGCCGGGCGGCGCTCCCGGGCCCGTACCGAGCACGGCCGTACCACCGGCGCGCGCCGCCCGCAGGGATCGCTGACCAAGTTGCACCTGGCCGCGACCGTGCAGGCCGCCGCCCCGCACCAGCGCTCGCGCGGGCGCTCCGGGCGCGGGCTCGTGGTGCGCCGGGACGATCTGCGGCAGGCCACCCGGGAGGGGCGTGAGGGCAACCTCGTGCTGTTCGTCGTTGACGCCTCCGGGTCGATGGCGGCCCGGCAGCGGATGAGCGCGGTCAAGGGGGCCGTGCTGTCGCTGCTGCTGGACGCCTAC
Organism: Streptomyces sp. WZ.A104; assembly: GCF_002382885.1. Taxonomy (GTDB): domain Bacteria; phylum Actinomycetota; class Actinomycetes; order Streptomycetales; family Streptomycetaceae; genus Streptomyces. The sequence goes on along the minus strand of NZ_NWVL01000032.1, from coordinate 24,933 downwards.
CAGCGGCGGGACAAGGTCGGTCTGGTCACCTTCCGGGGCAAGGACGCCGAAGTGGCGCTGCCGCCGACCTCGTCCGTGGACGCGGCCGCCTCGCGCCTGGAGTCGCTGCCGACCGGGGGCCGCACTCCGCTCGCCGCCGGGCTGCTCAAGGCCCACGACGTGCTGCGGGTGGAGCGGCTGCGCGATCCGGCGCGGCGGCCGCTGCTCGTCGTCGTCACGGACGGCCGGGCGACCGGCGGGCCCGAGCCCGTGGCGCTCGCGGGGCGGGCCGGGCGGCTGCACCGCTCCGAGGGGACGGCCTCGGTCGTCGTGGACTGCGAGTCGGGGTACGTACGCCTCGGTCTCGCCGGGGAACTCGCCCGGGAACTGGGAGGCACCGCCGTCACGCTCGACGAGCTGCGGGCCGACTCGATCGCCGGGCTCGTCAAGGACGTCACCGCAGCCGGGAGGGCCGCTTAATGCCGCAGGGACAGCCGACATCGGTGCCGGACGACGGGCTCACCACCCGTCAGCGGCGCAACCGCCCACTCCTGTTCGTCCACACGGGCATCGGGAAGGGCAAGTCGACGGCCGCCTTCGGGCTCGCGCTGCGGGCCTGGAACCAGGGCTGGCCGATCGGGGTGTTCCAGTTCGTGAAGTCGGCGAAGTGGAAGGTCGGCGAGGAGAACGCGCTGAAGGTGCTGGGCGCGAGCGGCGAGGGCGGCACCGTCGACTGGCACAAGATGGGCGAGGGCTGGTCCTGGGTCCAGCGCGACGGTCAGCTCGACAACGAGGAGAAGGCACGCGAGGGCTGGGAGCAGGTCAAGCGCGACCTGGCGGCCGAGACGTACAAGCTGTATGTGCTCGACGAGTTCGCCTACCCGATGCACTGGGGCTGGATCGACACCGACGAGGTCGTCGAGGTGATGCGGAACCGTCCCGGCACCCAGCACGTGGTGATCACCGGCCGCAACGCGCCCGACAAGCTCATCGAGGCCGCCGATCTGGTGACCGACATGTCGAAGGTCAAGCACCCGATGGACGCGGGGCAGAAGGGCCAGAGGGGCATCGAGTGGTGAACGTCCCCCGCCTGGTCATCGCCGCTCCGGCCTCGGGCAGCGGCAAGACCACCGTCGCCACCGGCCTGATGGCCGCCTTCGCCGCGCGCGGGCTGGCCGTCTCGCCGCACAAGGTGGGCCCGGACTACATCGATCCGGGCTACCACTCGCTGGCGACGGGTCGCCCCGGCCGCAATCTCGACGCGTACATGTGCGGGACGGATCTGATCGCCCCGCTCTTCGCGCACGGGTCGGCGGGGTGCGACCTCGCCGTGGTCGAGGGCGTGATGGGGCTGTACGACGGCGCCTCGGGTCAGGGGGAGCTGGCGTCGACCGCGCAGGTGGCGAAGTTGCTCAGGGCTCCCGTGGTGCTGGTGGTCGACGCCTCCTCGCAGTCCCGGTCGGTGGCGGCCCTGGTACACGGGTTCGCCTCCTGGGACCCGCGGGTGCGGATCGGCGGGGTGATCCTGAACAAGGTGGCCTCCGACCGGCACGAGGCGCTGCTGCGCGATGCGCTGGACGAGTCGGGGCTGCCGGTGCTCGGTGTGCTGCGGCGCGCCCCGCAGGTCGCCACGCCCTCACGTCACCTGGGTCTCGTCCCGGTTGCCGAGCGGCAGGGCGATGCGGTGGATGCCGTACGGGCCATGGGTGAGCGGGTGCGTGCCGGGTGCGATCTGGACGCGCTGATGGCGCTGGCCCGGACCGCGCCCGCGCTGCCGGACGAGGCGTGGGAGCCGGCGTACGCCCTCGGCGCCTCCGTGCGGGGGCCCCGCCCCGTCGTCGCCGTGGCCGGCGGGGCGGCGTTCACCTTCGCGTACGCGGAGCATGCCGAACTGCTGACGGCGGCCGGTGCGGAGGTCGTGGTCTTCGACCCGCTGCGCGACGAGAAGCTTCCGGCCGGTACGGCGGGGCTCGTGATCGGTGGCGGGTTCCCGGAGATGTACGCCCCCGAGCTGTCGGCGAACGAGCCGCTGCGGCGGGCGGTGACCGAACTCGCCCTGGGCGGCGCCCCGGTGGCCGCCGAGTGCGCGGGGCTGCTGTATCTGGCACGGGAGCTGGACGGGAAGCCGATGTGCGGGGTGCTGGACGCCGAGGCCCGGATGTCGGAGCGCCTCACGCTCGGGTACCGGGAGGCGGTGGCGGTGTCGGACAGTGCGCTGGCGGTCGCCGGGACCCGGATGCGCGGTCACGAGTTCCACCGGACGGTCCTGGAGCCGGGGGCGGGGGCCACGCCCGCCTGGGGCATGCACCAGCCGGAGCGGCGGGTGGAGGGCTACGTCCAGCGGGGCGTGCACGCCAGCTATCTGCACACCCACTGGGCGGCAACGCCCGGCGTGGCGCGGCGGTTCGTCGAACACTGCCGGGCGCGGTGAGCGGCGGCGCGACCGGCGCGCCGGGGCTTGCGGGGCGTGCGCGCGGCTCACTCCGCGATGCCGACGACCAGCCAGATGAAGCCCACGCCCCCGATGGTGCAGAGAAGGGTGGAGCGGCCGGGATGGGTGTGGTGCGCCTCGGGAAGGATCTCCGCGGCGGCCAGGTAGAGCAGCGCCCCGCCGAAGAAGCCGAGATAGCCGCCGAGCAGTTCCTCCGGAAGGGTGAACAGCAGCGTCGTCGCGGCGCCCACGACCGGGGCCACGGCAGCCGCGAACAGCATCAGGAGCGCCTTGCGGCGGGCGTTCCCGTAAAGACTGGTGAGGGTGTACGTGTTGAATCCGTCGGCGAAGTCATGACTGATCACCGCCAGCGCGACGGCCACGCCCATGGAGCCGCTGATCTGGAACGCGGCGCCGAGCGCGACGCCGTCCATCAGGCTGTGGCCGACCATCGCGGCCGCCGCCGTCAGCCCCACCTGCGGTACGCGTTCGCCGCTCGCCCCATGGGCCACCTGGCGTGCGGCCAGCAGCCGCTCGACCAGATGGGCCGCCAGGAAGCCGCCGACGAACAGCAGCAGAGCGGCGGGCACCCCGAAGACCGGGGTCCCCGCGGCCTCGATCGCCTCCGGCAGGAGGTCGAGGCCGACCACGCCGAGCATCAGGCCGCCCGCGAAGCCGAGCACCAGATGGCGGCGGTCGGTGACGCGTTGCGCGACCCAGCCGCCGGCCAGAGTCATCAGGAACGCGCCGAGCGCGACGAACACCGCCATGGGGTCTTGCTAGCCGATCGACCCCTTCGCCCGCATCTCAGGGTGTCCTTACCCGCGGTGTCCGCGGCCCCTCTCCCCGCCGGACCGTGCCGCCGGGCCCGTGACCGTATACGGACCGGCCCCGCCCCTCCCCTGTACGCACTGAACCGTCTGACCTGAAAGGCAGGACTCCGCCCATGACCGGAGCAACCGTCGGCCCCGGACCGGAGCCCGGCGCCCGCAGTCTGGTCGTGGGGGTCGGCGCGCGCCGCGGTGTCCCCGGCGACGAGGTGTTCGCCCTGATCGAGGCGGTGCTGAGCGGGGCCGGGCTGAGCACGGCGGACGTCGTGGAGGTGGCGACCGTCGACGCGAGGGCGGGCGAGCCGGGGATCGTGGCGGCGGCGGCCCGGCTCGGGGTGCCTGTGCGGCCCCATCCGGCGGCGGCCCTGGCGGCCGTGCGCGTCCCGCACCCCTCGGGCGCGGTGGCCGCCGCGGTGGGCACGCCGTCGGTGGCCGAGGCGGCGGCGCTGATCGACGCGGACGAGCTCGTGGTGCCGAAGACCCGCGCAGCGGGCGGAAGTACAGGGAAGGACGCGGGCCGGAGTACGGGGGCGAAGGGGGCGGCGACCTGCGCGGTGGCCCGCCGGTTTTCCGCCGCGGCGGGGCCTTCCGATGTTTCCGCCGGGAAAACTTCCACCTCACCGGTGACGGGAGGCCCCTGTCCGTTCACCATGGCTGCCATGACTCCCCCCACACAGAACATCGAGAGCGCCGGGCCCGACCTGCGGCACCACGGCGACGCGGAGGTGCGCGGCGAGAATCTGACCGATCTCGCCGTGAACGTCCGCACCCACACCCCGCCGGAGTGGCTGCGCACGCGCATAGCCGCGTCGATCGCCTCGCTGGCGGCCTATCCGGACGGGTCCTCCGCCCGCGCCGCCGTCGCCGAGCGGCACGGGCTGCCGGTGGAACGGGTGCTGCTGACGGCGGGCGCCGCCGAGGCGTTCGTCCTGATCGCCCGTGCGCTTCCGGCCCGGTATCCGGTGGTCGTCCATCCGCAGTTCACCGAGCCGGAGGCGGCGCTCCGGGCGGCCGGGCACGGGGTGGGCCGGGTGCTGCTGCGCGCCGAGAACGGCTTCCGGCTCGATCCGGCGGCGGTGCCCGATGAGGCGGACCTCGTGGTGATCGGCAATCCGACGAACCCCACGTCCGTGCTGCACCCGGCGGCGCTGCTGGAGCGGCTGGCCAGACCGGGGCGGACGCTGGTGGTCGACGAGGCGTTCATGGACGTCGTGCCGGGCGAACGTGAGGCGCTGTGCGGGCGGACGGACATCCCGGGGCTCGTGGTGGTGCGGAGCCTGACCAAGACGTGGGGGCTTGCCGGGCTGCGGGTCGGTTACGTCCTGGCCGCCCCGGAGACCGTGGCCCTGCTCGCCGAGGCGCAGCCGCTGTGGCCGGTGTCGTCCCCGGCACTGGCGGCGGCGGAGGCGTGCATGGAGCCGAGGGCGCTGGTGGAGGCGGCCGAGGCGGCGGACCGGATCACGGTGGACCGGGCCCATCTGCTGGCCGGGCTGGCGGAGTTCAGCGAGGTGGAGGCGGTGGAGGCGGCCCGGGGGCCGTTCGTGCTGGTGCGTCTGGAGCGGGCGGCGGAGGTCCGGGAGCGGCTGCGGCTGCTGGGCTTCGCGGCCCGGCGCGGGGACACGTTCCCGGGGCTGGGGCCGCAGTGGCTGCGGCTCGCGGTCCGCGACCGGGCCACGACCAACCGTTTCCTCCAGGCCCTGGACCAGGCGGTGCAGGCGCTGCCCGCGAGATCCGGGCGCTGAGGAACCCGCAGGGGGGGCGGCATCCGTCGCACGAACACCGCCCCCCCCTCCTCGGACTTGCCCCCTCGGACTTGCCCCCTCGGGCTTGCCCCCCTCAGCCCCCTCGGGCTTGCCCCCCCCTCAGGCCGGGGCGGTCAGCAGGCCGGGGCGGTCAGCTCTGGCTGCTGCCGCGCCTGCGGGCCATCACCGTCGCGCCCGCGCCGACGGCCAGCAGCAGGGCCGCTCCGCCCGCGATGTACGGGGTGGTGGCGCTGCCTCCGGTCTCCGCGAGGTTGGCCTCGGTGGGTGCGGTGTCGGAGCCGGTCTGCGTCTTCGGGCCGTCGCCGCTGTTGCCGCCGCCGCTCTTGCCGTCATCCCCCTTGTCTCCGGTGGCGCCCCCGTCGCCCTTGTCACCGCCGGTGTCACCGCCCGTGGCGCCGCCGTCCGTGCCGCCCGGCTCCTCGGGCGTCGTGGGCTTCTTCGGCGTCTCGCAGGTCGCCTCGGCGAGGGTGACCTCTCCCTCCACCTCGGCCACATTGAGATTCAGGGGGTTCACCGAGACCTTGAGCCGGAGGGCCGTGGCGGCGGCCGTGCGCTCGGTGGTGACCGTCTTGGAGAGATCGAGGGCCACCTCGCCCACGCCCGGCACCGACACCCGGGTCGGGCCGCCCGCGCTGAGCGTGACCTTCTTGCCGAGCACCGAGACATGACCGAGCACGTTCGACTCGGCGACGGGCTGCTTGCCGACCTCGCAGTGTGCCTTGGAGGTCACCTTCTCGACCTCGATGAGCGAGAGCCCCGGGAGTCCGGGCACATGGATCCGGGCCTTCGCCAGGTTGGTGTACCCCTCGGCCTTGTGCTCGTCGACGGTGGCGGCGGCGGTGGCCACATCGGCGCGCAGGACGCTGACCGGGCGGCCCTCCACCCCGTCCAGGTCCACGGTCAGCGCGGTCTCCTCGGCACTGGCCGGGGCCTGCACCTCGTTGAGCGTGGCCTTGAGGGGCACCTGGACGGACTTGTTGAGGAGCGAGATGTCGAGCCCGGTACGGAGCACGACCGCGCTCGCCCTGCCCTCGCCGCCGGTGGTGGGTGTCGCCGGGGCTGCGTGCGCGGGGACAGCGGCGAGCAGAGCGACGGGGGCGGCGGCGACCGCCAGTGCGGCGAGACGGAAGGTGTTGCTGTTCAAGGTGGTGGAACCCCCACAAGAGACATGGAGCCACCAGCACGGTCCAATGGGGGACATCGCCCGCGCCGGCGGCCTCGACTCCGTGAATCTTTACGCACTGTGGGTGAACTGGCGGATACCTGGCGTGAGTTCACCCCAAAGGGTGGTTTCCGCGCGCATATTCGAATCTTTCGGAACGTGCGTTCCTCCGCGCCCCGCCCGCGTCACCCGTTTCACCGAGCGCGAGCCGTACGGCGGGCGGGAGCGCCGGATCATCCGCAGAAGTGCTTCAACGAGCCGGAGCCCGCATCCGTCACCGCCGGTCAACCCCGCGCACCGCCCTGCGCACCTCAGCCGACCACGCGTCCGTTCAGCACGATGTGGCGCGGGGCCGCCAGCACCCGGACGTCGGCGCGCGGGTCCTGGTCGTACACGACCAGGTCCGCCGGAGCGCCCTCCTCAAGCCCCGGCCGCCCCAGCCAGCGCCGCGCTCCCCACGCGGTGGCGGAGAGCGCCTCCAGGGGCGGGATGCCCGCCTTCACCAACTCGGCGACCTCGCCCGCCACCAGGCCGTGGGCCAGCGAGCCGCCCGCGTCGGTGCCGACGTAGACGGGGATGCCCGCGTCGTACGCGGAGCGCACGGTGTCGTAGCGGCGCTCGTACAACTGCCTCATATGGGCCGACCAGCGGGGGAACTTGGCCTCGCCGCCCGCCGCGAGGTCGGGGAAGGTGGCGATGTTGACCAGGGTCGGGACGATCGCCACCCCGCGTTCGGCGAACAGCGGGATGGTGTCCTCGGTGAGGCCGGTGGCGTGCTCGATGCAGTCGATGCCCGCCTCCACCAGGTCGGTGAGCGACTCCTCGGCGAAGCAGTGTGCGGTGACCCGGGCGCCCAGCCGGTGCGCCTCGGCGATGGCCGCCTCGACCTCGCCGCGCGGCCAGCAGGCGGTCAGGTCTCCGGCGTCGCGGTCGATCCAGTCCCCCACCAGCTTGACCCAGCCGTCCCCGCGCCTGGCCTCCTGGGCGACGTAGGCGACGAGGTCGCCGGGCTCGATCTCATGGGCGTAGTTGCGGATGTAGCGGCGGGTCCTGGCGATGTGGCGACCGGCCCTGATGATCTTCGGCAGGTCCTCGCGGTCGTCGATCCACCGGGTGTCGGAGGGCGATCCCGCGTCCCGGATGAGCAGGGTTCCGGCCTCCCGGTCGGTGAGCGCCTGTTTCTCGGCCCTCGCCGCGTCGACCGGACCGTGCCGGTCCAGGCCCACATGGCAGTGCGCGTCGACCAGACCGGGCAGCGCCCAGCCCGCGACGGTCGGCGCACCGTCCGCGCCCGGCGGCCGCTCGTAGGTGATCCGCCCGTCGACGGCCCACAGTTCGTCCCGCACCTCGTCCGGGCCGACGAGGACCCGCCCCTTCACCCGCAGCACCCGCTGCCGCTCCTGATCACTCATACGCGGCACTGTACGAGGCCATCGGTAGGCTGCCGGAGGTGCCCGGAGGGACCCGCCGCCCGGCCACCCGCAACATGACCGACCGCCGACCGAACCCGAAGAGAGCACCACCGTGACGCACCCCTTCCTCGACCTCCCGCCGCTGACCGCCGAGCACTTCGCGGCCATCGAGCGGCGGGTGGCCGCGCTCCTCGCCACCGAGCAGGACGTCGTCATCGCCCAGGGCGAGGCGCTGCTGCCGCTGGAGGGATGCATCCGCAGCGGCGCGCGGCCCGGCTCGACCGCGCTGAACGTGGTCACGGGCCCCTACGGGCAGACCTTCGGCAACTGGCTGCGAGACTGCGGCGCCGAGGTCGTCGACCTCGCGGTGCCCTTCCACACGGCGGTGACCGCCGATCAGGTCGCCAAGGCGCTGGCCGAGCACCCGGAGATCGACTTCGTGTCGCTGGTGCACGCGGAGGCGGCGACCGGCAACACCAACCCGGTCGCGGAGATCGGCGAGGTGGTCCGGGCGCACGGGGCGCTGTTCATGCTGGACGCGGTCGCCTCGGTGGGCGCCGAGCCGCTCCTTCCGGACGTCTGGGGCGTGGACCTGTGCGTGATCGGCGCGCAGAAGGCGATGGGCGGTCCGGCCGGGGTGTCGGCGGTGTCGGTGAGCGAGCGGGCCTGGGAGCGGATCGCCGCCAACCCGGCCGCCCCGCGCCGCTCCTACCTCTCCCTGCTGGACTGGAAGGAGCGCTGGATCGACGGCGGCCGCAAGGCCCTGCCGCACGCCCCGGCGCAGCTGGAGATGCTGGGGCTGGAGGCCTGCGTGGAGCGGATCGAGGCCGAGGGCCCCCAGACCGTGATGGCCCGGCACGCCTCGGCCGCCGCCGCGACCCGGGCCGGGGCGGTGGCGCTGGGCGGCGGGCTTGAGCCCTACGTGCACGACGTACGGGACGCGGCCCCGGTGGCCACGACCCTGCGCGCCCCGGCGGGCACCGACGCGGCCGTGCTGGTCGCGCAGGCGCTGGCGGCGGATCCCGCGCTGCCGCTCGTCGCGGGCGGCGGGGCACTGTCCAAGGAGATGATCCGGGTCAACCATTACGGGGCGGATGCGACGCGGGGCGCGGTGCTGTCCTCGCTCGCGGCTCTGGGGGCGGCGCTGGCCGATGCGGGCCGGCGGGTCGACTTCGAAACTGCCCGCCGTGCGGTATCGGAAACCTGGCCTGGCGCCTGATATCCATAATGCGGGGAGCTGCTTTACCGAAAGCAGCTCCCCGCATTCTTGTTCCCGCTGAATCCACTCCTAAACGCAGAAGTTTTCGCGCCGCCAGAACTCCGTGATTCGGACGCGTCTCGCGAGAGTTACAACCCTGTGACCGAATCCACACCGGAGGCGTTTTGCCCGATAAATTCCGGGCAAAAGGTGAGAAAGCGTAGCCGGTTCGCGCGAGAGTACGCGCCCGCCTGATATCACATACGAGCCCGTCACCCAACCCTCCACGTCGATGCAATTTCGATTTTTGCTGGGTAAATTGAATTCACATGACCGCCGCACCAGCAGATTTTGCCCGTGCCCGAAGCGAATTTCTCAGTATCGACACCCCACGAGTGGAGGACGGAGCCGCGATCTGGCGCATCGCCCGCGACTCCGAGGTCCTGGACCTCAACTCCTCGTACAGCTACCTGCTGTGGTGCCGTGACTTCGCCGCCACATCCGCCGTCGCCCGGGGTGAGGATGGCGAGCCGATCGCCTTCGTGACGGGCTACATCCGGCCCGACCGCCCCCAGACCCTCGTCGTCTGGCAGGTGGCCGTCGACCGGGAGCACCGCGGCAAGGGGCTTGCCGCCTCCCTGCTGGACGCGCTGACCGCCCGGGTCGCCGCCGGCCAGGGCCTGTCGTCCGTCGAGACGACGATCACCCCGGACAACACCGCCTCCGACCGGCTGTTCACGTCCTACGCCCAGCGGCACGACGTCGCCCTGGAGCAGGAGGTCCTCTTCGACGGCGGGCTGTTCCCCGAGGGGACCCACCTGCCGGAGGTCCTCTACCGGATCGGCCCGTTCACCCCCTGAGCCACCCGGCCACGACGGCCGCCCCGGCCGCTCCCGGCCCGGTATCCCCCACCCGACCCGACGCGTCCCGTACGCCCGGTCCCCACGACTTATCGCGCCGGCCGACCGTCCGGCGCGGCCCCGGCCGCCTCCGTGCGGCCGGGAGCACCGACCATCGCCCGTCACACCCCCTCACGCAGGAGATCCGCTGTGACCATCACCCCGCCCGCACTGAGCGTCTTCGAGACCCTGGAGTCCGAGGTACGGAGCTACTGCCGCGGCTGGCCCGCCGTGTTCGACCGCGCGCAGGGCGCCCGGATGACCGACGAGGACGGCCACTCCTACCTCGACTTCTTCGCCGGGGCCGGTTCGCTGAACTACGGCCACAACAACCCGGTGCTGAAACGCGCGCTGATCGACTACATCGAGCACGACGGCGTCACCCACGGCCTGGACATGGCGACCACCGCCAAGCGCGCCTTCCTGGAGACGTTCCAGAACGTCATCCTGCGCCCGCGGGACCTGCCGTACAAGGTGATGTTCCCCGGCCCGACGGGCACCAACGCCGTGGAGTCGGCGCTGAAGCTGGCCCGTAAGGTCAAGGGCCGCGAGTCCGTCGTCTCGTTCACCAACGCCTTCCACGGCATGTCGCTGGGCTCGCTGGCCGTCACCGGCAACGCCTTCAAGCGGGCGGGCGCCGGTATCCCGCTGGTGCACGGCACCCCGATGCCGTTCGACAACTACTTCGACGGTACGGTCCCCGACTTCCTGTGGTTCGAACGGCTGCTGGAGGACCAGGGCTCCGGTCTGAACAAGCCCGCAGCCGTGATCGTGGAGACGGTCCAGGGCGAGGGCGGCATCAACGTCGCCCGCGCCGAGTGGCTGCGCGCCCTCCAGGACCTGTGCCACCGCCAGGACATGCTGCTGATCGTCGACGACATCCAGATGGGCTGCGGCCGTACCGGCGGCTTCTTCTCCTTCGAGGAGGCCGGGATCGTCCCGGACATCGTCACCCTGTCGAAGTCCATCAGCGGCTACGGCCTGCCGATGTCGCTCTGCCTGTTCAAGCCCGAGCTGGACATCTGGGAGCCGGGCGAGCACAACGGCACCTTCCGCGGCAACAACCCCGCCTTCGTCACGGCCGCCGCCGCGCTGGACGCCTACTGGGCGGACGGCCAGATGGAGAAGCAGACCCTGGCCCGCGGTGAGCAGGTCGAGCAGGCGCTGCTGGCCATCTGCGCCGAGGAGCCGGCCGCGCACTTCCGCGGCCGGGGCCTGGTGTGGGGCCTGGAGTTCGAGGAACCGGCGCGTGCCTCGGCGGTCTGCACCCGCGCCTTCGAGCTGGGGCTCCTGCTGGAGACCTCGGGCCCGCAGAGCGAGGTGGTCAAGCTGCTGCCGCCGCTGACCGTGACCTCCGAAGAGCTGGACGAGGGCCTGCGCACGCTGGCCCGCTGCGTCCGCGAAACGGCCTGACCCGGCACCCCCGGGCAGGCGGGAAAAGAGAGGCCCCGGGCCGCGAGGCCCGGGGCGCTGAAGAGAGAAAGGCAACCGCTCACCGTGATCGTCCGATCGTTCAAGGACATCGAGAACACCGACCGGCACGTCAAGGCCGCTTCCGGCACCTGGGAGAGCAAGCGCATCGTGCTCGCCAAGGAGAAGGTCGGCTTCTCGCTCCACGAGACCGTCCTGTACGCGGGTACGGAGACCTCGATGTGGTACGCGAACCACATCGAGGCAGTGCTGTGCACCGAGGGCGAGGCCGAGCTCACCAACGACGAGACCGGCGAGAAGCACTGGATCACCCCCGGCACGATGTACCTGCTGGACGGGCATGAGCGGCACACCATGCGGCCCAAGACCGACTTCCGCTGCGTGTGCGTCTTCAACCCGCCCGTCACCGGACGGGAGGACCATGACGAGAACGGTGTCTACCCACTGCTGACCGAGGAGGGCTGAACCATGACCACCGAAGCACGCACCGATCTGTACCCCTCGCGCGGCGCCGCCGAGATGACCACTCCCCGCCAGGACCCGGTCATCTGGTCCGCGCCGGGCGCACCGGGTCCGATCGCCGCCAAGGACCTCCAGGGCTATGAGCAGGACGGATTCCTCACCGTCGACCAGCTCATCACCCCGGACGAGGTCACCGTCTACGAGGCGGAACTGAACCGGCTGGTCAGCGACCCGGCGGTCCGCGCCGACGAGCGCTCGATCATCGAGCCGAAGTCGCAGAGCGTGCGGTCCGTCTTCGAGGTCCACCGGATCAGCGAGGTCTTCGCCGCCCTGGTCCGCGACGAGCGCGTGGTGGGCCGGGCCCGCCAGATCCTCGGCTCGGACGTGTACGTCCACCAGTCCCGGATCAATGTGAAGCCGGGCTTCGGGGCCTCGGGCTTCTACTGGCACTCGGACTTCGAGACCTGGCACGCCGAGGACGGTCTGCCGAACATGCGGACCGTGTCCGTGTCGATCGCGCTGACCGAGAACTACGACACCAACGGCGGGCTGATGATCATGCCCGGTTCGCACAAGTCGTTCCTCGGCTGTGCGGGCGAGACGCCGAAGGACAACTACAAGAAGTCGCTCCAGATGCAGGACGCGGGCACCCCGTCCGACGAGGCGCTGACGAAGATGGCCGACCGCCACGGCATCAGGCTCTTCACCGGCAAGGCCGGTTCGGCGACCTGGTTCGACTGCAACGCCATGCACGGCTCGGGCGACAACATCACCCCGTACCCGCGCAGCAACGTCTTCATCGTGTTCAACAGCGTGGAGAACGCGGCGCAGGAGCCGTTCGCGGCGCCGATCCGCCGCCCCGAGTTCATCGGGGCGCGGGACTTCACCCCGGTGAAGTAGCGGTACGCGCAGGCACCACGGGGCCCGGGACGGTACGCCGTCCCGGGCCCCTGCCGCGTAACTCGCTGGACCGGAGCCGGGCAAGCGGAGAGGGTGGCGGCCATGACTTCCCGCATACGCCACATCACGATCGACTGCGCCGACGCCTACGCGCTCGGCGGCTTCTGGGCCCAGGTGCTCGGGGCGCCTCTCTCCGACGACGACTTCCCCGGCGATCCGGAGGCGCTGGTCGAAACGCCCGGCGCGGCGATCCTCTTCGTCCAGGTGGCCGAGAAGAAACAGTCCAAGAACCGGGTCCATCTGGACATCCAGCCGCAGGACCGCTCCCGGGACGAGGAGGTCGAACGGCTGCTGGCGCTCGGGGCCACGCTCGTGGGCGACCACCGCAGACCGAACGGGCGGGGGTGGGCCACGCTCGCCGATCCGGAGGGCAACGAGTTCTGTGTGGAATGCAGTGCGGCCGAGCGGGCGGCACTGAGCGGGACCCGGCTGCCGGTGACCGCCGAGGACGTGACCTCGGCGGTGCGGCTCGCGGTGGACGCGCTGGCCGGGGCCCCGGGGGACCGCTGGGACACGCCCGCCGGAACGCTGGTGTGGACGTGCTGGGAGACGGTGGAGCACCTGAGCGACGATCTCTTCGCGTACGCCGTGCAGTTGGGTCCGCGTACGCCTCCGCTGGACGGTGAAGTGCCCTACCGGTGGGCCGCCGACCGGACGGGCGGACCGGCCAACTCGGTCTTCGCCGACCGTGCGGCCGGGCCCGCCGGGCTGCTGGCCACGCTGGAGGCGAGCGGGGCGCTGCTGGCCTCGATGGTGCGGACGACGCCCCCCGAGGTGCGCTCGTACCACGGATACGGGATCTCCGATCCGGAGGGGTTCGCCGCGATGGGCGTGGTGGAGACCCTGGTGCACACGCATGACCTGGCCGAGGGCCTGGGGCTCGGGTGGGCGCCGCCCGGCGCGCTCTGCGACCGGGTGCTGGCCCGGCTCTTCCCCGACGCCCCGGCGGGCGGCGACCGGTGGACCGTACTGCTGTGGGCCACCGGTCGCGCGGAGCTGCCGGACCACCCGCGCCGCACCTCGTGGCGGTGGGACGGGCGGCCTCCGGCGGAGCGTCGGACCGCGTCCAGCGCCGGGTAGTCGGTGTGGCCCTCGGGGTCCCGCCGAAGGAGGCCGACGGGTCGGGGGTGAAGGGGCCCCAGGCCTTGAGCCGGGCGGGCGGGCCCGGGGGGACGCTGGTCGGGTGCCGGGGCTGGTTCAGGCGTACGCGGAGGGCGTCAGGCCAGGACCTCCAGCACCCGGTCCACGTCTGCCTCGGTGTTGTAGAGGTGGCAGGAGATCCGCAGATTCCCGGCCGGGGCCGAGACCGCGATCCCGGCGGCCACGAGCTCGCCCTGACGGCCGTCGAGGCCCGGCACCGCGACGATAGCCGACTCCCCCGGGACGGCCTGGTGCCCGAGCTTCGCCAGCCCGGTACGCAGCCGGGCCGCGAGCCCGGTGGCGTGCGCGTGGAGCACGTCGGTGCCGACCTCCGCGAGCAGGTCCAGGGAGTGCTCGGCCCCGTGGTACGAGAGGAAGGCGGGCGGCTCGTCGAAGCCGCGGGCGGTGGGAGCCAGGCGTTCCAGCGGGCCGTAGTTGCTCGCCCAGGGCGCACCGGCGGACACCCAGCCCGCGAAGAGCGGCGGCAGCGTGTCCTGCGCCTCCTCGGTGACGGTCAGGAACGACGTACCCCGGGGGCAGAGCAGGAACTTGAAGCCGCCGGTGACGGTGTAGTCGTACGCCCCGGCGTCCAACGGGAACCAGCCCGCCGCCTGGGTGGCGTCCAGCAGGGTCCGGGCGCCGTGCGCCGCGGCGGCCGCGCGGACGGCGGCGAGGTCGGCCACCCGGCCGTCGGCCGACTGCACCGCGGAGAAGGCGACGAGCGCGGTGGAGGGGCGGACGGCCGCAGCGAGGTCCGCGAGCGGGGCGTACCGCATGCGCAGATCACCGCGGAGCGCGAAGGGGCTGACCACAGAGGCGAACTCGCCCTCGGGGCAGAGGACTTCGGCCCCGGGCGGCAACGAGGCGGCGATCAGCCCGACATGGACGGTGACCGAACTGCCGGTGGCGACCCGGTCCGGCCGAACCCCGGCGAGCCGGGCGAAGCCCACCCGTGCGGCTTCCACCGCCTCGAAGCTGCCCGCCCCCACCCGCCGCCCGGCGGCGTTCTCGTCGGCAAGGGCCTTGACCGCGGCGATCGTCCGCCGGGGCAGCAGACCCCAACTGGAGGTATTGAGGTAGGTGACCTCGGGGGCGAACTCGGCGGCGGCCACTCGGCTGAGCGAAGAGATCGTCATGCGCCCAGCCTGGAGCCCCCTCAACCCAAAGTCAATTGACAAAAGTCAAGGGGTGCACCCAAGCCATACTTATGGGTGGGGCTCCGTGTGGACGGCCAGGAGGGCTCAGCTCCCCCGAACCTCACAGACGCCGTCCGCGTCACAGGCCGCCGCGTCCCCGCCGACAGCGGTCGGCCCGGTGTCCGGGCGGTCCTTCCAGGCCTGCTCCAGCGCCTGGACGAAGACCTCGGACGGCTGGCCGCCGGAGATCCCGTAGCGCCGGTCCAGCACGAAGAACGGCACGGCGTTGGCGCCCAGTTCGGCCGCCTCGCGCTCGTCGGTGCGGACCTCGTCGGCGTACGCCCCGGGGTCGGCGAGCACCGCGCGTGCCTCGCCGGCGTCGAGTCCGGCCTCCACCGCGAGGGCGAGCAGCACCTCGTCGTCGAAGACGGAACGCTCCTCGGCGAAGTTCGCCCGGTAGGCGAGGGTCAGCAGCTCGTCCTGACGGCCCCGGGCCTTGGCCAGGTGCAGCAGCCGGTGGATGTCGAAGGTGCTGCCGTGGTCACGGCCCTCGGTGCGGTAGCCGAGCCCCTCGGACCGCGCGCTGGCCGCGACGTTCGCCTCCATCGCGGCGGCTTCCTCGCGGGTGCGGCCGTACTTCTCTGCCAGCGTGTCGATCACCGGCGCGGTGTCGCCCTTGGCCCTGCCGGGGTCGAGCTCGAAGGAGCGGTGCACGATCTCGACCTCGTCCCGGTGGGCGAACTCGGCGAGGCCCTTCTCGAAGCGGGCCTTACCGATGTAGCACCAGGGACAGGCGATGTCCGACCAGATCTCGACGCGCATGACTCTTCTGCTCTCCAGGGCTCGTGGGGGGGCGGAGGGGGCCTCCGCGGATCAGGTCACCGGTGCGAACACCGAACCGCACCAGGTGATTCCCGCACCGCCCGCTCCTCCCCGGCCCCCGGCGTCAGGCGCGGCCCCCGCCGACCCTGCGGGGCAGCCCCAGGGGGTTGGCCTCGCGCAGTTCCGGCGGGAGGAGCGCTTCGGGGGTGGACTGGTACGTCACCGGGCGCAGCCAGCGTTCGATCGCCGTGGCGCCGACCGAGGTGGCGGTGGACGTGGTGGCCGGGTAGGGGCCGCCGTGGTGCTGGGCGGGGGCGACGGCCACGCCGGTCGGCCAGCCGTTGACCAGGATGCGGCCCGCGAGCGGGGTGAGGGCGGCGAGGAGGCGGGCCGCGTCGGGGTCGGGGGCTTCGGTCGCGGTGTGGAGGGTGGCGGTGAGGTTCCCGGGGAGGCGGGCGAGGACGGCGGCGGCCTCGTCCCCGGAGGCGTACCGGGCGATCACGGTGACCGGGCCGAAGCACTCCTCCAGCAGCGCGTCGTGCGGGCCCTCCGCGGTCAGCCGCGCGGCCGGAACGGTGAGGAACCCGGCGGAGACCGTGTGCTCCCCGCCCGCACCGGGGGTGACGGGGGCCTCGACGTCCGGGAGCGCGGCCCGTTCGCGTACGCCGGTGACGAAGGCGTCCCGGATGCGGTGGTCGAGCATCACCCCGGAGCCGGTGGAGCTGACCGTCTCGGTGAGGGTCTTCAGCAGCCGGTCGCCCGCCGCGCCCTCGGGGACCAGGACGAAGCCGGGCTTGGTGCAGAACTGGCCGACGCCCAGGGTCATCGAGCCGCCGAGCCCGGTGCCGATCCGCTCGGCGCGCTCGGCGGCGGCCGCCCCGGTGACGACGACCGGATTGAGGGAGCCGAGTTCGCCGTGGAAGGGGATGGGGGCGGGGCGGGCGGCGGCCGCGTCGAACAGGGCCCGGCCGCCGCGCACCGATCCGGTGAAACCCGCCGCGCTCACAAGCGGGTGACGGATCAGCCCGACGCCCGCGGCGAAGCCGTGCACCAGGGTCAGCACGTCCTCGGGCAGCCCGGCGCGGGCGGCGGCGCGGCGGAGGACCGAGGCGCAGAGTTCGGAGGTCGCCGGGTGGCCTGGGTGCGCCTTGACGACGACCGGGCAGCCCGCCGCGAGCGCGCTGGCCGTGTCGCCGCCGGGGACGGAGAAGGCGAGCGGGAAGTTGCCGGCCGCGTAGACGGCGACGACCCCGAGCGGGACCTTGTAGCGGCGCAGGTCGGGCCAGGGCGGGGTGCGGGCGGGGTCCTCGTGGTCGATGTGGACGTCGAGGTAGGCGCCTTCGTCGACGACCTCCGCGAAGGCCCGCAACTGGGCCGCGGTGCGCGCCAGTTCACCGGTGAGGCGGGCCGGGCCGAGGGCGGTCTCCGCGTCGGCGGCCTCGATGATGTGCTCGCCGGACCCCTCCAGCAGCTCCGCCGCCGCCCGCAGGAACGCGGCGCGGGCCGTCCGGTCGGCAAGGGCGTCGCCGGTGGCACGGGCCGCCCGGACCGCGCGGTCGACCTCCTCGGCGGTGGCCTCCACGGCAACCTGCTCGCGCGGGTTCCCCGTCCGGGGGTCGACGCTCCAGACTGGTGCTGCGCTCCCTGTGCTCACCGTGTTCCTCCCGGTCCTGGGCCGCACACCAGGAACGTTCGGTATTCTGAACAGAGTTCCTGGTCGTGAATGTGCTGGGACTCTATTTCCGGGCGTTCCGTGTTGGCAATCGTCCGTGCCGCCCGTCGTGGCGGCAGCCGTGGTGACAAGCTTTTCGAAGGGGGCGAGGGCGATGTCGGTCGCCGAGTCCGGTGGAGCGCAGGTCAAATCCGCGGTGCGGACGGTGGAGCTCCTCGAATACTTCGCGGGGCGGCCCGGCATGCACTCGCTCGCCGCCGTGCAGGAGGCCGTCGGCTATCCCAAGTCCAGCCTCTACATGCTGCTGCGCACCCTGGTCGAGCTGGGCTGGGTGGAGACGGACGCGACGGGCACGCGGTACGGGATCGGGGTGCGCGCCCTGCTGGTGGGCACCTCGTACATCGACGGCGACGAGGTCGTGGCCGCCGCCCGGCCCACCTTGGACCGGCTCTCCGACGACACCACGGAGACCATCCACCTGGCCCGCCTCGACGGCACGAACGTGGTCTACCTCGCCACCCGCCAGTCCCAGCACTATCTGCGCCCCTTCACCCGGGTCGGCCGCAGGCTGCCCGCCCACTCCACCTCGCTCGGCAAGGCGCTTCTCGCCACCCACAGCGACGAGCAGGTCCGCAAGATGCTGCCCGAGACGCTGCCCGCGCTGACCGAACACACCATCACCGACCGCGAGAAGCTGATCGAGGAGCTCCACCTGGTCCGCGAGCAGGGCTACGCGGTCGACCGCGAGGAGAACACCGTCGGCCTGCGCTGCTTCGGCGTGGCGATCCCCTACCGGACGCCCGCGCGCGACGCGGTCAGCTGCTCGGTGCCGGTCGCCCGGCTCACCCCCGGGCACGAACAGACGGTCAAGGACGCCCTGTTCGACGCCCGGGACCGGCTCGCGCTCGCCACCCGGAGGCTCTGATGACCGAGATCTCCCTGCGCGCGGTGGAGGACGGCGACCTGCCGCTGTTCTTCGCCTGGATGAGCGACCCCGCGGCCACCCGCGTCGCCGCGTTCACCCCGGAGGACCCCACCGACCGCGCCGCCTTCGACGCCCACTGGGCGCGGCTGCGCGCCGGGGCCGGCGGCGTGGTGATGCGCACGGTGGTGGCCGACGGTGCGGTGGGGGGCCATGTCGGGGCGTACGGCACCGACGACGACCGGCAGGTCACGTACTGGATCGGCCGTGCGCACTGGGGCCGCGGACTGGCGACGGCCGCCCTGCGGGCGTTCCTCGACGAGACGCCCACGCGCCCGCTGCACGCGCGGGCGGCGGCCGACAACCTCGGCTCGCGCCGGGTGCTGGAGAAGTGCGGCTTCGTGGTGACCGGCACGGACCGCGGGTTCGCCCGCGCCCGGGGCGAGGAGATCGACGAGGTGCTGGTGACGCTCCGGGGATAGGGCTCAGGGCGGGAGGCGCTCTCCCCCGGATGGCGGAGGCGGATCGTCGCCGGGCAGGACGTACGGGGCACGGCCGGCGCGGGAGCGTGGAGCCATGGCAGCGAACCGGCCCTCCGCAGCGTCCCCGCCCGTCCAGCACCGCGCCGGGACGGGCAAGACGCCCCCGTACGGCACCACACCGCCCGAGACGCCCCCGTACCGCATCAGCAGGGCGCGCGTCGTGCTCCGGACGGTCGCCATGGTGTCCTGTCTGCCCTACATCGGGCTCAAGGTCGCCTGGATGGCGGGCAGTCAGCTCGGTATCCCGGACGGCAGCGCGCTGCTCGACGGCGGCACCACGCTGCGCGTCGCCAACGGGGCCACCGTGCTGATGGACGGCGCCGTCATCGTCCTCGCTCTGCTGCTCACCCGGCCCTGGGGCAAGCGGGTGCCGGCCTGGCTGCTGGTGCTGCCGATGTGGGTGGCGAGCGGTCTGCTGCTGCCGATCATGACGGGCTTCCCGATCCAGATGGTCGTTGGACTCTTCGGCGGTGGCGACGGGCGGCCGGTCGGCGAGGGGAACTCCGACGCGTTCCTGGACCCGTGGGTCTTCGGTGTCGTCTACGGCGGCTTCATCGTCCAGGGCCTCGCCCTCGGCAGCCTCTTCGCGCTGTACGCCAGGGAGCGCTGGGGCCACCTGTGGCAGGGGAGGCTGCGGGATCTGCCGGACAGCCCGACCACGCCCGCCCTGCGCGCGACCGCCGTCGCCGTCGCTGGGGCGGCCCTTCTCCCCGGCGTCACGCACCTGTTGTGGCTCTCCGGTTCGACCGCCGGGCTCAACCCGGGCCGGGCCGCGGCCCGCACCAGCGATTTCTACGTCCTGGAAGCCGTCAGCCTGCTCTTCGTGGTGGCCACCGTCGTCGGGGTGCTCCTGCTCGCCTTCCGGCGTACCGGCCGCCTCTCCCTGCGGCTGCCGCTCGTCCTGGCCTGGGCCGGTTCGGCGGCCACGGCCTGCTGGGGCGGCTGGTTGAGCGTCACCGGGCTGATCGGCGCGGGCGAAGCGGCGGACCGGCCGATGCCGGCGACGACGACGGTCTACGCTGTCCAGATGCTGGCCGGGGCGCTCGTCGTGACACTTGGCGCGTACTTCTTCGCGGAGCGCGCGGCGGCTTCCGCGCTGCCCGCGGCCACCGATGCCCCTGCCCCGTCGTCCGACAGCCGGGTGTCATGAGGGCGGTCGCCCCGCTGTTCGGCCGGCGGGCGCGGCTGCGCTGGCTGCATCTGATCATCGGCGGCGCGCTGCTGACGCCGTACTTCCTGGTCAGCACGGTCCTGGTCGGCATGGCGAGCGGTGGGGAACAGCTCTTCTCCTCGCTGCCCGCCCAGCTCGTCGCGTTCGCCCTCGCCCTGCCGATGGCGGCGGTCACCGGCTTCTTCGCCCTGGTCCGGCCGCTGTCCGTGGCCGCCGCCCGCGCCCTGTGCGGGGTCCCGCCCGCCCTGCTGGCCGACGGGCCCGCCCGGACCCGGCAGGCCCGGGTGCGTGCGGCCTGCTGGTACACCCTGCATCTGGCGCTCGGCGGGATCGTCAGCGGGATCACGCTGGCACTGCCGCCGTTCGCGGTGACGGTGGCCGCCCTGCCGTTCTTCGCGGGGCTGCGCGAGACCTGGCTGTACGGCGGGCACGATGCGCTGCGGGAGCCGTGGGCCCTGGCCTTCGCTCCGCTCGCCGGGCTCGCGATGCTGGTGGCGATGGCGCTGGTCGCGGCGGCGGCCGGGGAGCTGCTGGCCCGACGGGCCCCGGCTCTGCTGGGGCCGACCCCCGAGGACCGGCTGGCCGCCGCCGAGCGCCGGGCCGCGGACCTGGCGGTGCGCAACCGGCTCGCCCGGGAGCTCCACGACTCGGTGGGCCACGCGCTGAGTGCCGTGACCCTTCAGGCGGGGGCGGCGCGCCGGGTCCTGGACCGCGATCCGGAGTTCGTCCGCGAGGCGCTGACCGCCATCGAGGAGACGACACGGCGGACGGTCGGCGAGCTGGACTCGGTACTGGGGCTGCTGCGGCGGGACGGAGAGCCGGACGAGGGCGGGGAAGCGGCTTACGGGCCGGGGCTGGACGCGCTCGACGGGCTGCTGGCGCACTGCGGGGTACCGGTGGCGTACGAGCGGGAGGGCGACCCCGGTGACCCGGACAACGTGGACCCGGCGGTCTCGCGGGAGGCGTACCGGATCGTCCAGGAGGGGCTGAGCAACGCCCTGCGGCACGGCGGGGGCGGCCCGTCCCCCGTGCGGCTGCTGATCGCGGTACGGGAGAGGGAGCTGGAGATCGTGGTGGAGAACCCGGTGGGCGAGCGGCCCGCCGTCGTGCGGCCCGGAGGCGGCCGCGGGCTGCGCGGCATCGCGGAGCGGGCCGTCCTGCTGGGGGGCCGAACCGAAGCGGGTCCGTACGACGGCGGCTGGCGGCTGACCGCCCGGCTGCCTCTGACGGCCGGGCGTACGACCGACGGACATGCGGAGGAACAGCGATGAGCGGGGCTCCGGTACGGGTGGTGCTGGCGGACGACGAGCGGATGGTGCGTACGGCGCTGCGCGCGATCCTGGACGCCGAGGAGGGCATCGAGGTCGTCGGGGAGGCCACCACCGGTGCGGAGGCCGTCTCCGTGGTGCGGGAGCTGCGGCCCGACGTGGTGCTGATGGACGTGCGGATGCCGGAGATCGACGGCATCCGGGCCACCCAGCAGATCCTCACCACGCTGGAGGACCCGCCGAGGATCGTCGTCGTGACGACCTTCGAGAACGACGCGTACGTGTACGAGGCCCTGCACGCCGGAGCGGCCGGGTTCCTGCTGAAGCGGGTCGCGGCCGAGGAGCTGGTGCAGGCGGTGCGCCTGGTGGCGTGCGGCGACTCGCTCCTCTACCCGGCGGCGGTACGCACGCTGGCCGCCGAGCACGCCGCGCGGCAGGCGTCCGGGGCCCCGGCGTGGGTGGCTCGGCTGACCGGGCGGGAGGCGGACGTACTGCGGCTGATGGCGGCGGGGCTGACCAACGCGGAGATCGCGGAGCAGCTCGCGGTGGGCCCGGCGACGGCGAAGACCCATGTGGCGTCGGTCCTCGCGAAGACGGGCGCCCGGGACCGTACGCAGGCGGTCATCGCGGCGTACGAGTCCGGCTTCATCACCCCGGGCTGAGCGGCGGCCCCCGTGCACCGCGTGAGAAATCGGTGAGAAGGGGCACGTGGGGGAACGGCCGGAACCGACCCGCTCGTCCCTCCAACGGGATGAACAAGACAATCAGGCGCGCTTCGGCCTTCTGCCTGCTCATGGTGCTCGCCCTGCTGGTGCGGGCGACATGGGTGCAGGGCTACCAGGCCAAGGCGCTCGCAGACGACGAGCACAACCGGCGGAACACCATCGCGCAGTACGCGCAGCCGCTCGGGGACATCATCGTGGCCGGTTCGCCGGTCACCGGATCGAAGGGGACCAGTGGCGGCGACCTCCGGTACAAGAGGACCTACCCGCAGGGCGAGCTCTACGCGGCCGTGACGGGCTACAGCTCGCAGGCGTACGGCGCGACCCAGCTCGAAGGCATCTACAGCGACGTCCTGGACGGCACGGACGACCGCCTGAAGAACCCCAAGGACCTGCTCACCGGCGAGCAGGCCACCCCGGGCAACGTCCTGACCACCATCGACCCGGGCGTCCAGAAGGCGGCCTACGAGGCGCTCGGCGACGACAAGGGCGCGGCGGTGGCCATCGACCCGAAGACCGGGCGCATCCTGGGCATGGTCTCCACACCCTCGTACGACCCCTCGACGATCAGCGGTACGGGAGACGGCGACGCCTGGAAGAAGCTGCTGGACGACCCGGACAAGCCGCTGGTCAACCGGGCGCTGCGGCAGCCGCTGGCGCCGGGCTCGACGTTCAAGCTGGTGGTCGCGGCGGCGGCGCTGGAAAACGGGCTGTACGGCTCGGTCGACGAGGCGACCAGGAGCCCCGACCCGTACACCCTTCCCGGCACCACCACCGTCCTCCGCAACGAGAACGCCTCCGCCCCCTGCGAGAACGCGACCCTGCGCACCGCGCTCCGCTACTCCTGCAACAACGTCTTCGCGAAGGCGGCCGCCGACCTCGGCCAGGACAGGGTGAAGGAGATGGCCGACGCGTTCGGGTTCGACACCGAGAAGCTGGACGTCCCGGTGCGGGCCGCGAAGAGCGTCTACCCGACCGGTATGGACAGGGCCCAGACAGCCCTGACGGGCATCGGCCAGTTCGAGGTCACCGCGACCCCGCTCCAGATGGCGATGGTCACCTCGGCCCTGGCCAACGGCGGTGAGCTGGCCGCGCCGCACATGGTGTCCCAGGTGACGGACGGGGACGGCACCGTACTGGAGGAGACCGGCGACGGCGACACGAAGCGCGTGGTGAAGGAGTCGACCGCCGAGCAGCTGCGCAGTGCGATGGTGACGGTCGTCGAGGAGGGCACCGGCACCAACGCCCGGATTCCCGGAGCCGAGGTCGGCGGGAAGACGGGGACCGCGCAGAACGGCGTGGACAACAGCAACACCCCGTACGCCTGGTTCACCTCGTACGCGAAGGACGACCGCAGCGGCAAGGAGGTCGCGGTCGCGGTGATCGTCGAGGACTCCGGATCGGCGCGCTCCGAGGTGAGCGGCAACGGCCTGGCCGCACCGATCGCGCAGAAGATGATGAAGGCGGCGCTGGAGCGGTGAAGGCAACGGGTACGGGGGGGCGGCGGCCGGGGCGCACCGGCCCCCGTACCCGTCCCCGTACCGCTGCTTCACGCCGAGCAGCAGCTCGAACGATCGGGTCGGTCGCGAAGCAGAGCGCGAACAGCGCGGAGGAACCCCACGGCAGCCGTTCGGCTCGGTGCCCCGGGCGGCCCGGGACCTGCACCGGATCTTCGAGGCACGCCCTGAGGCGCACCGCGCAGCGGCTCCAGAGACCCCCGGTGCCTTTGGCGCCTCCCAGGGCATCCGTTCCCGGAGCATCCGTTCCTAGGGCATCCGCCCGATGCCACCTGACCGCCTTACTCCGCAGTATGAGCCGCACACGGCCCGCGGCCTGGGCCGCACGGCGCGGGCGCGGAGCCCGCGTACGGATACGGCCTGCGGCTGTTCGACCTGGTCCCCGTCCCCGGCGCGCCGGACGCGATCACCGCCGACCTCAACGACACCGGCCCACTCCCGGGTCGGCGGCCACTTCGTGACCGACCCGCCGATCCGGCCGCACTGAGAGGCCCGCGAAAGGGCGACCGACGGAAAACGGCGCGACGCGGATACGTCCGGGCGGGCACGATACGGGCATGCCGAGACCTTCCGGATTCCAGTACGAACAGCACGGCGACTCCTCCGTCACCATCACCCACCACGGCCGCCCGGCGGGAACCCTGCGCGGCAGCCGCGCGGAGAAGTTCCTGGCCGAGGTGGTGTCCGGCGACGCGCAGCTGGTGATGGCGCGCTGGACCGGCGCGTACAAGCACGGCAACGAACGCATGGCCCGCAACCACCCGCGCAATCGCCGCTGAGACGTGAAGGGGAGACCGAGGGGCGGGGAGGTGGGGAGGCGCTCAGGGAGTGAGGGGGGAAAGGGTGCGCAGGGAGTGAGGGAGAAAGGTAAGGGAACGGCAAAGCCGGGTCGTTCGTTACCCCCTGCATGACCGCAATGACCCCCGGCTCGAACATCCCTCTCTCCGCCGCCCGCGTGGCGGTGGACGTCGCCGCTCCGGTGCGGCTCGACGTTTCGGGCCTGCTGCTCACCGCCGACGGCAAGGTGCGCTCCGACGACGACTTCATCTTCTACAACCAGCCCTCGGGCCCGGGTGTGACCTACCGCGCAGGCGGGGGCTCCGCGCCCGACGCGATCGTGGTGGACACCACCGCCGTCCCGCCCGGCATCGAGAAGATCGTCGTGACCGCGAGCCCGGACGCCGCGGGCCAGACCTTCCAGGGCATCGAGCCCACCGCCACCGTGCGCAACGCGGACGACGGCAGTGCGCTCGCCACCTTCACCCCGCCGCCGCTGAGCACCGAGACGGCGCTCGTGGTCATCGAGGTCTACCGCCGCAACGGCGCCTGGAAGGCCCGCGCGGTCGGCCAGGGTTACGCCAACGGCCTGGCCGGGATCGCCACGGACTTCGGCGTCTCGGTCGAGGAGCCCGAAGCCCCCGCCGCCCCGCCGGTCCCGGCGGCCGCCGCCCCGCCCGCGCCGGTCGCCGCCCCCGTCGACCCGCGCATCGCGCC
>NZ_NWVL01000031.1 GCF_002382885.1 Streptomyces sp. WZ.A104 | reverse complement strand
AACAGACCGTCGACATCCTCACGATCCAACGTCAGATCATCGGCGAAACGCCGGTCACCGGACGCGTCGGGCACGTACTTCACACAGACAACGATCCTCAAGCTCACGCCGGCTCTCCTACTGCATCGTCATTTCTGGGCTGCCTTGTTGCACGCAGCATAGGCGCCATGTCGGGCCGTTTCCGGTCAGGACGACCGAGGCTCCGAGCCCGATATTACTCGCCAGTACACCCAGTCTCTTACCCCTGGGCAACCGCTGTGCACTGTGACCTTGCCAACGGCGGCGGGTCTGTGCACGAGGTGCGTGGGGTCAGTCTCGCAGAGCGGTGAAGCGGCCCTGGTGATAGACGAGCGGACGGCCCGCCCCGGCGGGGTCCCCGGCCACGGCCTCGGCGATCACGATGCGGTGGTCCCCGGCCGGGATACGGGCCACGACACGGCAGACCAGCCAGGCCGGCACATCGGCGAGCAGCGGTACGCCCTCGGGGCCGGGGGCCCAGTCCGTCGGCGGGCCGAAGCGGTCGGCGCCACTGCGGGCGAAGGTCGCGGCCAGTTCCTGCTGATGCTCACCGAGCAGGTGGACGCCGACATGCTCGGCGTCGGCCAGTACGGGCCAGCTGGAGGAGGACGTACCGACGCCGAAGGAGAGCAGCGGGGGTTCGGCCGCGACGGAGGTCAGCGAGGTGGCGGTGAAGCCGACGGGGCGCTTCCCCGCCGCGGTGATCACCGCGACACCCGCGGCGTGGCGGCGGAAGACGGAGCGGAAGAGCTCGGACGTGGTGACCGCCGGGGAGGTGGCGAGGTCGGGCGAAGCCGTCATGGACATGTCCTTCTGCGGGAGAGGCGTACGGGTCCGTGGGTGCTCAGACACCCGGACAGCGCGCACTCGCGCAGCGTGCGAGGTCCACATGGACCCGGCCGTGGAGAAGGAGTTCTGGCGGCATAACGTCAGACTGACGATGCGTGGTGGGTGCAGTCAAGGGAGTTCCGCAAGGTGCGATATGCGTCACGGTCCGTCATATGGCGTGTCCCAGCGCCGCGACGACATCGACCGTCCGGGGCTGGCCGGACGCACGACGGACCACCTCGCCGTCCGCGTCGAGCACGAGGACGGTCGGCGTCTTCGTGATGTCCAGCCGCCGCACGAGCGTGAGATGGGCCTCGGCGTCGATCTCGATGTGCGCGACTCCGTCGACCATCCCGGCCACTTCCACCAGGGTGCGGCGGGTCGCCCGGCACGGCTGGCAGAAGGCGCTGGAGAACTGCACGAGCGTCGCCCGCTCCCCCAGCTCCGCGCCGAGCTGGGATGCGTCGAGGCGCTGTGCGCCGTTCCGGCCGTCCACGTGGTGCCTCCTCGATCAGAGCTCTTCGCAAGAGGTCAGCACCGGCCGCCCTCCGGACATTCCCGCAGCTCCCGGGGGGCGCACACGTGACGAGAATCTCGCAGCCCGAGCCCACCGGGACTGGCCACCGGCTCCCACATGGGGCACCATCGCCACAATGCCGAAAACCTACGGCTGCGTAACTTCCGCCGGGAGAACCCTCCCCAGGCACTGAAGAAGGGTCTTCACCAGATGGCAGAACTCGTCTATCGACCGGTCGTCGGCGCCGCTCGCACCCTGTTCAAGGCGCTCGACCTGAAGATCGACACTCAGGGTTCGGAGCACATCCCGAAGACCGGTGGTGCGGTGCTGGTCAGCAACCACATCAGCTACCTCGACTTCATCTTCACCGGCCTGGGCGCCCTGCCGCAGAAGCGGCTCGTCCGGTTCATGGCGAAGGAGTCGGTCTTCCGGCACAAGGTCTCCGGTCCGCTGATGCGGGGAATGAAGCACATCCCGGTCGATCGCGACCAGGGCGAGCACGCGTACGCCCACGCCCTCAAGTCGCTGCGCTCCGGTGAGATCGTGGGGGTGTTCCCCGAGGCGACCATCTCGCAGTCGTTCACGCTGAAGAGCTTCAAGTCGGGCGCGGCGCGCCTCGCCCAGGAGGCCGGGGTCCCGCTGATCCCGATGGCGCTGTGGGGCACGCAGCGAATCTGGACGAAGGGGCGGCCGCGCAATTTCCGGCGCAGCCACATCCCGATCACCATCCGGGTCGGCGAGCCCGTGGAGGCACCCTCCGACCAGTACGCGGGCGCCATCACCCGGCGGCTGCGCGAGCGGGTGCAGGAGCTCCTGGAGGCCGCCCAGCGCGCCTACCCGGTGCGCCCGAAGGACGCGAGCGACACCTGGTGGGTGCCGGCCCACCTCGGCGGTACGGCCCCGACGCCCGCCGAGGTGCGCGAGGCCGGCTGAGGGCGCTCCCGCCGATGGCGGGGGGGTGTCACTGCGCGGCGTGGACGGTGATCCGCGCCCCGGGGCTCAGCTGCTCCAGGGTCGCGGCGAGTTCGGCGCCCGTGGCGTCGAGCTCGCCGGTCGTCATGGGCGCGAGGCCCTCCAGCAGGAAGACGGCGTTCACCGAGTCCTCGGTGAGCCGGGTGCGCACGCCCTGGCGCCAGTTCCAGCGGCGGCGGGTGACGCCCTCGTCGTCGCACCAGACGACTTCGCCCGGCTCGGGATGCTCCACCGCCTCCTCTCCCCCGGCGACGGTGGGGAACGGCTCGTCGCCGGTCGCGCGGATCAGCCGCATGCCGCCCTTGATGTGGTCGGTGTCCTCGCCGCCGACCGGGACGAGATGGGCGACGCTGATCGCGTTGTAGGCGTCGACGAGGAGGTTGATCCGGGGCGGCCCGCCGTCGGCGAGGGCGCGCCGGGCCAGCGCCCCGGCCGAATTGCGGGTGCGGTGGAGCGGCTCGGGGCGTTCGGCGGCGTTCAGAGACCGGCGGGAAGCATCCGCCACAGCTCCACTCGGTCCCGGGCGCTTCTGAGCGCGTGGAGGACCGTGGACGCCAGTGCAGCATAGACTATCGGATAGTCCACTTCATTGAACTTTTCGCGCACGACCCAGGCCAGCCGCTCCTCCGTCAGGGAGAACTGCGCGTCGATGCCCGGCTTGTTGCCCCGCGGGTCCACGCGCGCCCAGCGCTCTTCGCCCGGCAGCCGCAGCGCGACGAGGCCGTGGACGATCGGATTCGTTCCGTCATCGTCCGCGAGGCGCTGATAGCAGAGCCCTGCGGGGATGCCGCGGGCCCGCAGCAGGGCCACGAGCGCGATCGACTTGGCGTGGCAGATGCCGGTGCGGGCGGCGAGTACGTCGGAGGCCCGCCAGGTGACGCGCAGGTCTCCCGAGTCGGCGGAGTGCGGGATCGTGTCGCGCACGTGGACGAAAGCGGCTCGGGCGTATGCATATGCATCACTCCCGACGCGCGAGAGGTCCGCGACGGTTGCCCTGACGCGCGGGTGTTCGTGATCGATGGCCTCGTCGGCCGCCAGATACAGGGAGATGTCCGAGGACTGCGGGGTCGGCTCCATACCCCAGAGCGTACGAAGCGGCCGACCGTAGATCCATTGCTTTACGGTCGGCCGCATAGCCATACGGAAGGAGGGGGTGGCTAACGCGCCATCTCTTCCTTCAGTGCCTGGAGGAAGGCGTCGACGTCGTCCTCGCCGGTGTCGAACGCGCACATCCAGCGGACGTCCCCGGCCGCCTCGTCCCAGAAGTAGAAGCGGAAGCGCTTCTGGAGCCGCTCGCTGACCGCGTGCGGCAGCCGGGCGAAGACGGCGTTCGCCTGGACCGGGTAGAGGATCTCCACCCCGTCGATCGCCCGGACGCCCTCCGCGAGCCGCTGGGCCATGGCGTTGGCGTGCCGCGCGTTGCGCAGCCAGAGGTCCTTGGCGAGCAGGGCCTCCAGCTGGACGGAGACGAAGCGCATCTTGGAGGCGAGCTGCATGGAGAGCTTGCGCAGATGCTTCATCGCCCGGACGGCGTCGGGGTTCAGGACGACGACGGCTTCGCCGAACAGGGCCCCGTTCTTCGTGCCGCCGAAGGTCAGCACATCGACGCCGACCGCGTTGGTGAACGTCCGCATCGGCACGTCCAGGGAGGCGGCCGCGTTGGCTATCCGGGCCCCGTCGAGGTGCACCTTCATGCCGAGCTCGTGGGCGTGGTCGCAGATGGCGCGGATCTCGTCGGGGGTGTAGACGGTGCCCAGCTCGGTGTTCTGGGCGATCGAGACGACCTGCGGCATGGCCCGGTGCTCGTCGTCCCAGCCGTACGCCTGCCGGTCGATGAGCTCGGGGGTGAGCTTGCCGTCCGGGGTGGGCACGGTGAGGAGCTTGAGGCCGCCCATCCGCTCGGGGGCACCGCCCTCGTCCACGTTGATGTGTGCGGACTCGGCGCAGATGACCGCGCCCCAGCGGTCGGTGAGCGCCTGGAGGGCGACCACGTTGGCCCCGGTGCCGTTGAAGGCCGGGAAGGCCTCGGCGGTGGGCCCGAAGTGGCTGTGCATGATCCGCTGAAGGTGGCCGGTGTACTCGTCCTCGCCGTAGGCGACCTGGTGGCCGCCGTTGGCGAGGGCGATGGCAGCGAGGACCTCGGGGTGCGCGCCCGCGTAGTTGTCACTGGCGAATCCGCGTACCTGCGGATCGTGGTGACGTCGGGCGTCGGTCCTTACGGTTGCGGGGTCAGCCACAGGCGCTTTCCGTTCACTTCGGTGGCGGGCTGCTCCCAGACGCCGGTGATGGCCTCGGCCAGCTCCGTGACGTCGGTGAAGCCCGCGAACTTCGCATTCGGGCGCTCGGCGCGCATCGCGTCGTGCACCAGTGCCTTGACCACCAGGATCGCAGCAGCGGTACGCGGCCCCTCCTCGCCCCCGGCCTTGCGGAAGGCGTCCCCCAGCGCGAGGGTCCACGCCTCGGCGGCGGCCTTGGCGGCGGCGTAGGCGGCGTTGCCCGCGGTGGGCTTGCTGGCCCCGGCGGCGCTGATCAGGAGATACCGGCCCCGGTCGCTGCGCTGCAGGCCTTCCTGGAAGGCCAGCGAGGTCGACTGGACCGTGCGGATCAGCAGCTTCTCCAGCGCGTCCCAGTCGGACAGGGCGGTCTCCTCGAAGCTGGCGCTGCCGCGCCAGCCGCCGACGAGGTGCACCAGTCCGTCGATCCGGCCGAACTCCGCCTCGGTGCGCTTGGCCCAGTCGCGGGTGGCGTCGAGGTCGAGCAGGTCGACGGTCTCGCCGGTGACGGTGGCTCCGCCGTGGGCGTACCGCGCGGCGTCCACAGCCTCGGCGAGCCGTTCGGGGTTGGCGTCGCAGCCGACGACGGTCGCACCGGCCTCGGCGAGCCGCAGCAGCGTCGCGCGGCCGGCCGGTCCGGCCGCTCCGGCAACCGCGACCACGGCGCCTTCGAGCGCACCGGTCCCGTTGCCCGTACCGATTCCGTTCATGGCCACCGCCTCCTCAGGAGAATGGTTCACGCGGCTGCCCGCTCGTCGTTCGCCGCGGTGATTCCCTTGGTGGAGGCAATCACGTGCTTCAGCTTCTTGGCGAGCGCCTCATAGAACATGCTCAGGGGAAACTCGTCAGGAAGCACGTCGTCGACGAGCTTGCGAGGGGGAAGTGTGAGGTCGAGGGCGTCGGGGCCCTTGGCCCAGCGGGATCCCGGGTGCGGGGCGAGGTAGGTGGAGACCAGGTCGTACGCGGCGAACCAGTGGACCAGCTTGGGGCGGTCGATACCGTCGCGGTAAAGCTTCTCGATCTCCGCGCAGAGCTGGTTGGTGACCTGCGGGGCACGGTCCCAGTCGATCTTCAGGGTGTTGTCGGTCCAGCGGACGACGTCGTGCTTGTGGAGGTAGGCGAAGAGCAGCTGGCCGCCCAGGCCGTCGTAGTTGCGGACGCGCTCGCCGGAGACGGGGAAGCGGAACATCCGGTCGAAGAGCACCGCGTACTGCACGTCACGGCCGTGGGCGTTGCCCTCGGACTCCAGCTTCACGGCCTCCTTGAAGGCGGTGAGGTCGCAGCGCAGCTCCTCCAGGCCGTACATCCAGAACGGCTGGCGCTGCTTGATCATGAAGGGGTCGAACGGCAGGTCACCGTGGCTGTGGGTGCGGTCGTGGACCATGTCCCACAGGACGAACGCCTGCTCGCAGCGCTGCTGGTCGCCGATCATCTCGCGGATGTCGTCGGGCAGCTCCAGGCCGAGCAGGTCGACGGAGGCCTCGGTGACGCGGCGGAAGCGGGCGGCCTCGCGGTCACAGAAGATGCCGCCCCAGCTGAAGCGCTCGGGGGCCTCGCGCACGGCGATGGTCTCCGGGAAGAGGACCGCGGAGTTCGTGTCGTACCCGGCGGTGAAGTCCTCGAAGGTGATGCCGCAGAAGAGCGGGTTGTCGTAGCGGTTCGCCTCCAGGTCGGCGAGCCACTCGGGCCAGACCATCTTGAGGACGACCGCTTCGAGGTTGCGGTCGGGGTTGCCGTTCTGCGTGTACATCGCGAAGACGACGAGGTGCTGGAGGCCGTCGGTGCGGTTCTTCGCGGGCTGGAAGGCGAGCAGCGAGTCCAGGAAGTCCGGCACACGGAAGCCGTCGGCGGCCCAGCGGCGCAGGTCGGTGACGAGCGCGCGGTGGTAGTCGGCGTCGTGCGGCAGCAGCGGGGACAGCTCCTCCACCGCGCCGATCACGCGCTCGACGGCACGCTCGACGGTCGCGGGGGACGGGGCGCCCTCCGCCTCGAAGTCGATCGATCCGTCCTTGGCCTGCCAGGGGCGGATCTCCTCGACGGCACCCTTGAGCACAGGCCAGGCCGGGTGCTCGACCACCCGCTGGGCCGTAGCTATCTCGCCTTCGGTGGCATCGTGCACAAGAATTTCCGTCATAACACTTCCTCCACGGGAGAACCTCGCGTGGAGCCACCGTAGCCGCGCAGGGTTCCTCCCGACAAGGGGGGTCCTGAAAATTATCCTGCGCACCCCCATGGTCACCGCTGTTTTTCCTGTCACACCCCGGACAGAGGCACAGTTCCCGCAGCCGCTGCGGGAGCCTGCCGACCGGGCCCGCACGGCGGCAGACATCGGGAGCCCCGGCCGTTACCCTCCCCAGTGCCGTATTGCCGTACCTCCGCGCGGGCAGGAGCAGTTGGCGGACAACCGCCGACGGAAACGAGGTCGCCTTGTCTTTTCTCACCCTGGGTCATCGCGGAGTGATGGGTGTCGAGCCCGAGAACACCCTGCGCTCCTTCGTCCGCGCGCAGGCGTCCGGGATGGACGCCATCGAACTGGACCTCCACCTGAGCAAGGACGGCGCACTCGCCGTCATGCACGATGCCGCCGTCGACCGCACCACGGACGGAACCGGGCCCATCGCGGCCAAGACCCTGGCGGAGCTGCGCGAGCTCGACGCGGGCCAGGGCGAGCGGGTGCCCGTCTTCGAAGAGGTGCTGGAGGCCGTCTCCGCGCCGCTCCAGGCAGAGATCAAGGATGTGGCGGCGGCCCGCGCGCTGGCGGACGTGATGCTGGAGCGCGGTCTCGTCGGACGCGTGGAGGTGTCCTCGTTCCACGACGAGGCCGTCGTGGAGATCGCCCGGCTGGTGCCCGGCGTACGAACGGTGCTCATCGCCAGCCGCTGGGACGCGGACGTGGTGGACCGGGCGAAGGCGGCGGGCGCGGCAACGCTCGCGCTGAACATCCGCCGCCTCACCCTGGAGGTGGTGGAGCAGGCGCACGCCGAGGACGTGAAGGTGATCGGCTGGGTGGTCAACACCCAGGACCAGCTGCGCCTGGCGCGGGCGCTGGGGCTGGACGGCGCGACCACCGACTTCCCGGAGATCCGCCGCACCGGCCGCTTCACCGCCTGAGCCCGGCCGGGCGCGCCCGGCACGCCGGGCACGCCTCAGAGGTTCTTGACCAGCAGTTCGAAGGCCAGTCCGTCGCGCTGCGGGATGCCGAAGCGCTCGTCGCCGTACGGGAACGGGGTGAGCTCTCCCGTACGGCGGTAGCCTCGGCGCTCGTACCAGGCGATCAGGTCCTCGCGCACCGAGATCACCGTCATGTGCATCTCGCCGACGCCCCAGCTCTCCTTCGCGGTGCGCTCCGCCTCGGCGATGATCAGCTTGCCCAGCCCGCCGCCCTGGAGCCCGGGACGCACCGCGAACATGCCGAAGTAGGCGGCCTCGCCCCGGTGTTCGAGCTGGCAGCAGGCGACGAGCTCGCCGTCCCGCTCGACCGCGAGGAGCCGTCCCGCCGGGGCGTCGAGGACCTCGCGCACTCCCTGTTCGTCGGTCCGCTGCCCCTGGAGGATGTCGGCCTCGGTGGTCCAGCCGGTGCGGCTGGAGTCCCCGCGGTAGGCCGACTCGATGAGGGCGACCAGCGCCGGGACGTCGTCCCCGGTCGCGTCGCGGAAGGTCAGCCGGGCCGAGTCGGCGGGCGGGGCGGTGTCCATGGTGGCGCTCTCCGTTTCTCAGCGGCCTCTCCGCTGCCGTGCGTGCGATCGAGCGTAGCGCGACCTGGAGCGCCCCTCCCGGGCCCCGGCGCACCCCCTTCACACCCCTGTGCGCCGGGTTCGGCGGCGATCGCCCGGGCATCGACCAGTCGACCCGCAGGAGTGCCGTACGTCCGAGGGGGATGCGCGCCGTGCACGGAGGAACCCTGGTCGGCTGGCTGCTGCTGGCGTTGTGCGCGGTGAGCGGCGCCTACTGCCTGCTGCACGCCCGTACGGGGACCCCGGCGGAGCGCCGCGCCGCGCGCGCGGAGGCGCAGATGGGTTTCGGCATGGCGGCGATGGCCCTACCCGCCGCGGTGCTGCCGCCCCCGGAGTGGGCGTGGGCGCTGTATGCGGTGCTCTTCGGCGCCGCGGCGCTGCGGTCGCTGCGCCCCGCCCTGGGCGGCGGCCATCACCTGCACCACCTGATCGGCTCGCTGGCCATGGTCTACATGGCGATCACCATGGCCCCGGCGGTCTCGGGGGGCGGCGGGGACGGGCATGCCGGACACGGGGCGGCGGGCGGCGCCGGGGGGATACCCGCGCTGACGGGCGCGCTGCTCGTCTACTACGCGTTCTACGTACTGAGCTCGGCCGGGCGGCTGTTGCCCGTGGCCGCCGCGCCCGGCGGAGTGGTGCGCGTCGCGGGGCGCGGGCCCGCCGGATTCGGGAGCGGTACGGACGAACGCTCCGGGCTCACCACGGCCTGCCGGCTCACGATGGGCATCGCCATGTTCGCCATGCTGCTCACCCTGTGAGACGGGAAGTGGGACAGAAGCCCCGGCAAACCGTGGTCTGCGTCACTTGCCGGTCGCAGCCATACCAATGGAAGACCCGCCCCTCATAGTCTGAGGCCATGCTGGTCTCCCTCGCGCTGCTGCTGCTCGGTGCACTGACCGCTCTGGTGACCCCGCGACTCATGGCGCGCGCCCAGTGGCCGGAGCGCGAGCCGGTGGTGGCCCTGTGGGTATGGCAGTGCGTGGTGGCGGGGGTCCTCGTCTCGTTCGCCCTGTCCATGACGTTGAGCGCGGCGGCCGCCTGGCAGGCGGTGCGCGGCCATGTCTTCGCCCCGGCCCCGCACGCCGTGGTCGAGGCGTACGCCCTGGCGGCGTACGGACCGTGGTCGGCGGTCATCGCGGTGCTGCTGGCGCTGGGCGGACTGTGGAGCGGCGCGATGCTGCTGAGGGAGATCCGGCGGGAGCGGCGGCGGCGCAGGCGGCGCCGGGCCGAGCTGCTGGTCCGCTCCCCTCTCCTGCCGGGCGAGGAACCGGGCGCCGACCGTCTTGTGGTGCTGGAGGGCGAGCGCCCCGACGCCTGGTGGCTGCCCGGTACGGCACCGCAACTCGTCATCACCACCGCCGCGCTGAGCCGCCTGAAGGGCCGCCAGCTGGACGCCGTGCTCGCCCATGAGCAGGGCCACGCCCAGGCGCGCCACGACTGGCTGCTGCACTGCTCGTCGGCGCTGGCGGTGGGTTTCCCGCAGGTCCCGGTGTTCGCCGCGTTCCGCGACGAGATGCACCGGCTGGTCGAACTGGCCGCCGACGACGTGGCGTCACGCCGCTTCGGCCGGCTCACGACCGCGCTGGCCCTGGTCGGACTCAACGAGGACCGGGGGGTGTTCGGCCCCTGCCCCACACCGGATGCCCAAGTCCCGCTGCGTGTCAACCGGTTGCTGGCCCCGGTCGAGCGTCTGACGGCGGGCCGTCGGTTGCGCCTGACGGCCGCGGCGGCGCTGGTGCCGGTGGTTCCGCTGGTCGTGGCGTTCGTTCCGGGTCTGCGGGCGCTGGGCTAGGAGTACGCCGGGCGGGGCGGGTTGGGCTTAGGGCCGCGTCCTCCGCGAGGATCGCCCCCATGCGCTCCCTCCGAGTCACCCCGCCGCAGCCCCTGCCCCGCCCCCGGACCGCCGCGCTGTGGACCGCGTCCGTCGCCGCCGCGGCCGCCCTGGCGCTGCTCGCCCTGGTGGCCGCGCGGTGGCCCCCGCTGCTGTCCCTGGACCGCATGGTCGCCGAGGCCCTGCACCGGGACGCGGTGGCCGATCCCGGGCTGGTCCGGGTCAGCCGGGTGCTGACGGACTGGGTGTGGGACCCCTGGACGATGCGCCTCCTGATCGCGGTGGCCGTGGTCGCCCTGTGGTGGCGGGGTGCGCGGCCGCTCGCCCTCCGGGTGGCCGCGACGAGCCTGCTCGCCTCCCTCCTCCAGCAGGGGCTGAAGACCGTCGTGGGGCGCGAGCGCCCGCAGTGGCCCGACCCGGTGGACACGGCCGAGTACTCCGCGTTCCCCTCCGGCCACGCCATGACGGCGGCGGTCAGCTGCGGGCTGCTGGTCTGGCTGCTGCGGCTGTACGGCACGGGCCCCGGGGTGTGGGGTGCGGCGCTGGCCGTGGCGGTGGTCTCGGCGGTCGGCGTGGCGGTGACCCGGGTGTATCTGGGGGTGCACTGGCTGAGCGATGTCGTGGGCGGCGCGTTGCTGGGGGTGGCCGCGGTGGCGCTGTGCGCCGCCGGGTACGCACGGGTCCCGGCGCGCCGGGACCCGGTGGGCGCGGCCCGGACTCCCCGGCCCTGAGAGCCCTCGAACACCGCGGCGGGCCCGATGGCAGGCGGTCTTGCCGGCGTGGGAACGTACCGGGAAGAATCCCACCATGGTGGTCAGGGGTGTGCTGTTCGACTTCTCCGGAACCCTGTTCCGTATCGAGCCGGTCCGGGACTGGCTCGCGACCGTGCTGCGCGAGCGCGGTATCGAGGTGGCGCCGGAGGATTTCGAGCGGTATGTGCGTCAGCTCTCGGCCGCCGGTGCCCTGCCGGGCGGTCCGCCGCCGGTCCGGGTGCCGGAGCGGCTGGCCGGGGTGATGGCCCGCCGGGACCTCGGCGCCGCCCTGCACCGCGAGGCGTACACGGGTCTGGCCCGGCAGGTCGCCCTGCCCGATCCGGGGCTGTACGAGGCGCTCTACGACCGCCATATGCTGCCGGACGCCTGGCGCCCCTACCCGGACGCTGCGGAGGTGCTGGAGGGGCTGCGCCGGGCAGGCATCGCCACCGGGGTGGTCAGCAACATCGGCTGGGACCTGCGCCCCGTCTTTCGCGCCCATGGGCTCGACGCCCTGGTCGACGCCTATGTCCTGTCCTACGAGCACGGGATGCAGAAGCCCGCCGCCGGTCTGTTCCGGACTGCCTGCTCGCTGATCGCCCGGGATCCGGCGGACGTGGTAATGGTCGGTGACGACCGCGGGGCCGACGGGGGCGCGGCGGCCGTGGGCTGCGAGGTCCGGTTCGTGGACCACCTGCCGGTGGCCGGGCGGCCGGACGGCCTGCGGTCGCTGGGACTCGTACCGCCCCGGGGCGGCAGCGCGGACGGCAGCCGGTCCGGGGTGTGAGGCATATCCCGCCGCGGAGGGGGTACTAGGGGCGGTCTCTGGCCGTAGCCTGGGGGCATGTCCCCGATGTCGTCGTCCGTTTCCGCGCGTTCCACTGCCGAGGTCAATGCGGAGATCCGCGACCTCTGGCAGCGCTCGGGCGGCCGACTGACCCCGCAGGACGAGAGGGAATACCAGCGGCTGCTGGTGGAGTGGGCCGCAGCCACCGGCGACACCGACCGGACCGCCGCCTGACGGCTTCCGGGCCCCTATGACCATGCGCGCGAAAAGCGCCCGATCCGGCGATCCCCCGCGTCGCCGGATCCGGGCGCATCCAGCATGTCCCGGCCCGGCTCACCGGTCAATGAATTTCCGCCGCTCACACGGCGGGGCCGATGCCTCACGGGCGGAGAACCGCACGGAGGACACCGGCCCCGGAGTGTGCGACGGGTGATCCGCGGAGCCCGCCGACGGGTCAGCGGGCGAAGTAGTCCGGCTGCGTCTGCGCGTTGAGCTCGTCGAGCCTGACCCGCTTCGCCGGGTCGGTGCGCCGGTCCTTCAGCTTCAGCACGTCGAAGCCCTTGGCGATGTCGCTGGAGTAGATGTGACCGTTGTAGTAGTACGCCGACCAGGGGCCGGCCGTGGTGACCCGGTCGAGGGTGACCGGGCCGCGCTCGAAGAAGGCGATCTCCTTGGGCTTGGCCGAGTTGGTGAAGTCCCATACGGAGATGCCGCCCTGGTACCAGGCCTGGACCATCAGGTCGCGGCCCTTCACCGGGATGATCGAGCCGTTGTGGGCGACGCAGACCTCGACGTCGGCCTGGTGACGGTCGATCTTGAAGTAGCTGCGGAAGACCAGCTTGCGCTTGTCGCCCTTGCCCACGATGTCGTAGATGCCGTCGGCGCCGCGGTCGGGGCCGATCTCCTCGTTGCAGGTGGCCGCGCCGCCGCCGCCGAGCTCGTCGGTGAAGACCACCTTGTTCGCGCCCTGGTTGAAGGTCGCCGAGTGCCAGAACGCGAAGTTCACGTTGTCCTGGACGCGGTCGATGATCTTCGGGCGCTCCGGGTCCTTGATGGAGAACAGCAGACCGTCACCCATGCAGGCGCCGGCGGCCAGGTCCTTGGAGGGCAGCACCGTGATGTCGTGGCAGCCGGTCGTCTTGGAGACACCCGGGTTCTCGGGCGCCCCCGGGTTGCCGCCGTCCGGGAAGAGCACCGGGAAGTTCACGATCCGGGCCTTCTGCGGCGCCTTGAGCGGCACCTTGATGATGGAGATCCCGTCGTGCGGCGGCTGGCAGTCCGGGAACGCCTCGTTGGGCGAGTACGAGGAGACGTACACGTACACGTTCTTCCTGCCGTCCGGCACCAGCGTGTGCGTGTGCGAGCCGCAGGCGGTCTCGACGGCGGCGATGTACTCCGGACGCCGCTTGTTGCTGATGTCGAAGATCTTCATGCCCTCCCAGGAGGACTTCTCCGTGGCCGGCTGGGAGGTGCTGGAGCACGAGTTGTCGCTGCGCGAGGAGTCGGTCGACAGGAACAGCAGGTTCCCGGAGACCGAGATGTCGTTCTGTGCGCCGGGGCAGAGCACCTGGGCGACGGTCTTCGGCTTCTTCGGCTTGCTGATGTCGTAGATGACGAAACCGTCGTAGTTGCCGACGTAGGCGTACTTCCCCTGGAACGCGAGGTCCGTGTTGGTGCCCTTCAGGTCGCCCTTCGGCACGTTCGTCAGGTGCTTGATGTTCGAGCTGTGGACGATCTCGTCCACGCCGGGTATGTCACCGGCGGCTATCGCGGCCCTGGCCTCGGCCTGCTCGCTGGTGGTGACGGAACCGCGTTCGGCCGGGGCATCGCCCGGGTCGGGTGTCGCGGCCGCTGTGGTGGCCGTCAGCAGCGTGGCGAGGAGTCCGGCTGCGGCTGCGACCGCGCCCAGGCGTCTGCGCCGCACGCGGGTGGTGTGCAACGAGGTCACTGCGTCCTCCCTTGTATCCGTTCGGGTCGAACGGTTCACGGACCCGGGCAGTATCGCCCCTCTCATGTACACATCAACAGATGGCAGCATGGACGCGCCGGAAGTTTCCGATCTCTGCTGCGTGGAAGCGTGTCAGGACGGTCCGCAACAGCCAACGTGCCACAGGAGGTCGCCGTGTTGATCCACCACCGGTCCGCAACCCTGCGCTCAACCGCTCTCGCGGCAGCGGCGGTTGCCGCCGTACTCACCCTGGGAGCCTGCGACGCGGACAGCGGTGACGGGAGGCCGGCTGCGGGCAAGGACGCAGGTCCGGGTGTGGTGGCGCCGGGCAGACCGGGCGAACCCGCACGGACGCTCACCGCCGAGGAGGCCGCCGCGGAGACCGGCCAGGACACCGCCAACTCGGCGGACTTCCGCTATGCGCAGATGATGATCGAACACCACAGGCAAGCCCTCGTGATGACCGAACTCACCCCGGACCGGGCCTCGTCCACTTCGGTCAAGCGGCTCGCGGAACGTATATCCGCAGGCCAGAAACCCGAGATCGGGGCGATGGAAGGATGGCTGAAAAGAAACGGCGGGGACGAGCGGAAGCAGCACCACGACCACGCGGGGATGCCCGGCATGGCGACCGAGGCTCAGCTGAAGAAGCTGCGTGCCGCCGATGGCAAGGCCTTCGACAAGCTCTTCCTCGAACTGATGATCACCCATCACCAGGGGGCGATCACCATGGCCACGGAAGCACTCTCCGAGGGCAACGACGTCATCGTCGAGCAGATGGCGAACGACGTCGTCGCCCAGCAGACCGTGGAGATCAACCGGATGCGCGCGCTGATGACGTGATGCGCGGGTATCCCGTGTTCCGGCCGTCGGTGCGATGCTGGAAGCACCCTCCGGGAAGAGGTGCGCCGTGCTCTCAGTCGCCGTCGTGGGTTCCGGCCCCAGCGGGGTCTACACCGCCCAGGCCCTGCTTCAGCAGTCGCTCGTGCCCGATGTCCGGGTGCACGTCCTGGACCGGCTGCCCACCCCGTACGGCCTCGTGCGGTACGGGGTCGCTCCCGACCACGAGAAGATCAAGTCGCTGCAGAACAGCCTCCGGGCGGTGCTGGAGGACGAGCGGGTCTCGTTCGTCGGCAACGTCGGCGTCGGTGGGGCGGACGGCGTCTCCCCCGCGCGGCTCGCCCGGCTGTACCACGCGGTCGTCTACTGCGTCGGGGCGGCGGCCGACCGCCCGCTGGCGGTGCCGGGCGAGGATCTGCCGGGGAGTTTCTCGGCCACCCGCTTCGTCTCCTGGTACAGCGCGCACCCCGACATCGCCGCCGACCCCTTCGCCCTGGACGCCCGCTCGGCCGTGGTGATCGGCGTGGGCAACGTGGCGGTCGACGTGGCCCGGATCCTGGCGCGCGGCGCGGACGAACTGCGCTCCACCGACGTGCCCCACGCCGCGCTGCGCACTCTCGCGGACAGCCGGGTGCGCGAGGTGCACATCGTGGGCCGGCGGGGCCCCTCCCAGGCCCGGTTCACCACCAAGGAGCTGCGGGAGCTGGGCGCTCTGCCCGGCGCCCGGATCGTCGTCGACCCGGCGGAGCTGGCGCTCGATCCGGCGTACGCCGCTCCGGGCGCCCTCCCTGCATCGCCGCCGCTGCCCGCCGTGGTCCGGCGCAACCTGGAAGTGCTGCGCGGCTGGTCGGCGGGCGGAGGGCCGGTGACGGAGGGGCCCGGAACCCCCGATGCCGTACGCCGCATCCGGCTGCGGTTCTTCCTGCGGCCGGTCGAGCTGCTGGAGCGCGGCGGGCGGGTGGCCGGGGTGCGCTTCGCCCGTACGGCTCCGGACGGCGCGGGGGGTGTACGGGACACCGGGGCGTACGAGGACATCGAGGCGCAGCTCGTCCTGCGGGCCGTCGGCTATCGCGGAGTGGAGCTGCCGGGGCTGCCCTTCGACCCGGTGCGCGGGACGGTGCCGCACCGGGCGGGGCGGGTGGTTCGGGACGGGGTGCCGTCGCCGGGTGAGTACGTCGCCGGGTGGATCAAGCGGGGGCCGACCGGCGTGATCGGCTCGAACCGCTCGTGCGCCAAGGAGACCGTGGCCTCGCTGCTGGAGGACGCGCCCCTGCTGGAGTCGCGTACGGCGGCGGCGGACCCGTTGGCGGTGCTGAGGGGGTGGGGGCTGCGGCCGGTGGAGTGGGACGGCTGGCTGTCGATCGAGCGCGCGGAGGCGGAGCTCGGCCGGTCGCTGGGGCGCGGGCCGGTGAAGATTCCCGACTGGCCCGGGCTGCTGGCAGCGGCACGGAACGGGACAGGGACCGGTGAGCGGTGAGCCTTGCCGGTCTCACTCCCGGGTCGCCACCACCAGGCGTGCCCGGGGGCTGCCGTCTGGACGCAGGCCCAGCTCGGTCAACGGCAGCAGCCGCACGACGAAGCCGGCCTGCGTCAGGTCCTCCAGCACATCGCCGAGCCGGAACGTGCGGTAGTACATGATGAACTTCGGGCGCCACAGGGCGTTGCGCAGCCGCATCGCCGCGTCGAACCCGAACAGCGACCAGTAGGCGCGCGAGCCCACCGGGGGCGGTGCGCCGAGCGGGAAGACGAACTGGCCGCCCGGGCGGAGCGATCCGTACACCTCGGCGAAGAGCCCGAAGCGCTCCTCGGGCAGGAAGTGCCCGAACGCGCCGAAGCTCAGGGCGACATCGAAGGCGGGCGCGAAGGGCAGGGCGCGGGCGTCGGCCCGCACCCAGTGCACCGAAGGCCCGCCGCCCCCGGCAACCGCCGGGCCTTCGCCCCCGGCCGGGTACGCCGCGCGGTCCGGGAACGCGGCGCGGGCCTCGGCGAGCATGCCCGCGCTGAAGTCCACCCCGGTCACGCGTTCCCGGCACACCCGACGCAGCACTCCGACGCCCGCGCCGGTGCCGCAGCAGACGTCGAGTCCGGTGTCGAAGGGGCCCAGCGGACGCAGCGCCCGGGTGACGGCGTCGAGCACGCGGTCCGGGGTGCGGTAGGGCGTCTCGTCGAACTTCGGGGCGAGGAGATCGTATCCGCGCTCTGTCGAGGAGAGCGCCTGAACGGCCAGTTCGCGCACGGTGGGGCCATGTTTGGTGAACATCACGGACCAGCCTACCGACGCGGGGACGCCCGGCAGGC
This sequence comes from Streptomyces sp. WZ.A104, assembly GCF_002382885.1. Taxonomy (GTDB): domain Bacteria; phylum Actinomycetota; class Actinomycetes; order Streptomycetales; family Streptomycetaceae; genus Streptomyces. The sequence goes on along the minus strand of NZ_NWVL01000031.1, from coordinate 68,653 downwards.
GCTTCCGCCACCCGCGACCCGCGTCAACGGCCCTCGGGAAGGCGTCGCTTGAGGGTGATGGCGACATCGGCGCCGTACGCCTGGGTCCAGGTGCGTCCGGCCCCGGACCTCCAGGTGACGTGGACTGTGGAGCCGTCGGTCCGTACGTTCTCGACGGTCATGGCGCGGTCGCCGTCGCGCACGTCGCCCCGGCGCAGTGCGCCCGCCTCGACGGTGACGGGCTGCTCGCCGGGCGCGTTCTCGGCCTCCTCGGCCGCCCGTACGAGTGACGCGGCCAGCTCGCGGGCCGCCTCGGGGGTGCAGGACCAGGCGAGCTCTCCTGCCGGGGCCGAGGGCTCGACGGCTCCGCCTGCCCGGTACGAGAGCCGGACGGCGACGCGGGGATACCCGCCGGGCGGCACGGGGATGACCGTGGCCCGCACCTCGCGGCCCTCGGCGTCCGTGATCCCACTGCCCATGGTCGTCTCCTCGGTGTCCGCTACCCGTCCCGGCCCCTGTCCGGCCCCAGTACGACTCCTGTCCGACCCGGTACGGCTCGGTACGGCTTCGGTCGGGGCCCTTGCCCAGCATGCCAGCCCCGGCGGCGGGCTACGCGAGCGGGCCGCGGGCGGCCCGGTCCCAAGCGGCACAGACGGCGCAGGTGCAGGTGCGGGCCGAGCGGCTCGGGTGCGGGCGTGACCGGGCCGTCCAGCGTGTGAGCGGGCCACTGTCAGTGGCCGGGTGCAGACTGGCACTGTTCCGGCACAACGGCGTATCGGGAGGTCTGGACCATGACCGACGTACTCCTCACCGCAGGCACCCGCAAGGGCCTCTTCATCGGCCGCAGACGCGGCGGGACCTGGGAGCTCACGGGCCCGCACTTCAACGCGCAGGCGATCTACTCGGTCGGCATCGACACCCGCGGGGACAGCCCGAGACTTCTGGTGGGCGGGGACAGCGCGCACTGGGGGCCGTCCGTCTTCCACTCCGACGACCTGGGCGAGTCCTGGGTCGAGCCGCAGCAGCCCGCGGTGAAGTTCCCGAAGTCCACCGGGGCGTCCCTGGAGCGCGTCTGGCAGCTGCACCCGGCGGGCCCGGAGGCTCCGGACGTGGTCTACGCGGGCACCGAACCGGCCGCGCTGTTCCGTTCCGAGGACCGGGGCGAGTCCTTCGAGCTGGTGCGTCCGCTCTGGGAGCATCCGACCCGGTCGCGGTGGGAGCCGGGCGGCGGGGGCGAGGGGCTGCACACCGTCCTGACCGACCCGAGGGACGCCAAGGCGGTGACCGTCGCCGTATCGACGGCGGGGGTGTTCCGGACGAAGGACGGCGGAGCGACCTGGGCCCCGTCGAACAAGGGCGTCTCCGCGGTCTTCCTCCCCGATCCGGACCCGGAGTTCGGCCAGTGCGTCCACAAGGTCACCCGGGACGCGGCCGACCCGGACCGGCTCTATCTGCAGAACCACTGGGGCGTCTTCCGCAGCGACGACGGGGGCGGTCACTGGAGCGACATCGGCGCGGGCCTGCCCTCCGACTTCGGGTTCGCCGCGGCCGCGCACCCGCACCGCGGCGACACGGCGTACGTCTTCCCGATCAACGCCGACGCCGACCGGGTCCCGGCGGAGCACCGTTGCCGGGTGTTCAGGACGACCGACGCGGGGCGCACCTGGGAGCCGCTCACCGCGGGCCTGCCGGACGGCGCGCACTACGGCACGGTGCTGCGGGACGCCCTGTGCACGGACGACTCCGATCCCGCCGGCGTCTACTTCGGCAACCGCAACGGGGAGTTGTACGCGAGCGCGGACGACGGGGACACCTGGCAGCAGCTCGCCTCGCATCTGCCGGACGTCCTGTGCGTGCGGGCGGTGGTGCTCGACTGACGGCAGTTGATCGGAGTGGTCGTATCACCAGTAGAGTGCGGGCCGTGGCAGCACGACCGTTGAAAGAGATCATCGAGCCGGGGTGGGCCGACGCCCTCGAACCCGTCGCCGAACGCATCGCCGCTATGGGCGACTTCCTCCGCGCGGAGATCGCGGCGGGACGTACCTATCTGCCCTCGGGGCCGAATGTGCTGCGGGCGTTTCAGCAGCCGTTCGAGGAGGTGCGGGTGCTGGTCGTCGGCCAGGACCCGTACCCCACCCCGGGACACGCGATCGGGCTGAGCTTCGCTGTGGCCCCCGATGTCCGGCCACTGCCGGGCAGTCTGGAGAACATCTTCCGGGAGCTCAACGCGGATCTCGGTCTGCCGAGGCCGTCCAACGGTGATCTCACGCCGTGGACCCGGCAGGGTGTGCTCCTGCTGAACCGGGCGCTGACCACCGCGCCCCGGCGACCCGCCGCCCATCGGGGCAAGGGGTGGGAGGAGGTGACCGAGCAGGCCATCAAGGCACTGGTGGCCCGGGGCACACCGCTGGTGTCGGTGCTGTGGGGACGCGATGCCCGCAACCTGCGCCCGCAGTTGGGCGACTTCCCCGCGATCGAGTCCTCGCACCCCTCCCCCATGTCCGCGGACCGGGGCTTCTTCGGCTCGCGTCCGTTCAGCCGCGTCAATGAACTGCTGGAGCGCCAGGGGGCGCAGCCGGTGGACTGGCGGCTTCCGTGACGCATCCCCCGGCGGCGACCGCCCCGGCCCACCCGGACGCGTACGTCCTCGGGGTCGACTCCGGGGGTTCCGGACTGCGCGTGGCACTCGGTCGGGTGGATCCGGCCGGGCCGGTGTCGACGATGGTCTGCGCCGAACCCGTACGGACGGGTCCCGGCGGTATCGACGCCGTACATCTGCTGGACCAGCTGCTGCCTGCGGCCCGGGAGTTGCTGGCCCGGGCGGCGGCGCCCGGCACGGCAGCTCCCGGCACGGAGACGCCCGGCACTGCGGCCGCCGGAGAGATCGCCGCGGTGGCGATCGGGGCCGCGGGGATGGCCACGCTGGGCGGGCGGTTGCGGGCGGAGCTTCCCGGTGCGCTCGCGGATGCGCTGGGCGTGCGCAGGCTGGCGCTGGCCGCCGACGCGGTGACGGCGTACGCGGGCGCGGTCGGACAGCGTCCCGGGGTGGTCGTCGCGGGCGGCACGGGCATGATCGCCCTCGGTACGGACCTGGCGTCCTGGCGCAGGGCGGACGGCTGGGGCCATCTTCTGGGTGACAACGGCGGCGGCGCGTGGATCGGCCGGGCCGGGCTGGACGCGGCGATGCGCGCGCACGACGGACGGCGGGGCGGTTCGCCCGCGCTGCTGGCCCGGCTGGTGTCCGTGTTCGGTCCGGCCGAGGATCTGCCGGGGCTGCTCTACCCCCGCTACGACCGGCCCGCCGTACTGGCCTCGTTCGCCCCGGAGGTGGCGGCGTGCGCCGGAGCGGATCCGGTTGCGGCGGGCATTCTGCGCGAGGCCGCCCGCCATATCGCCGAGGCGGCCGCGGCCGTGTGCCCGAGAGGCGGGGGCGCAGGCCGGGAGGAAGATGACGGAGAGGACGACAGGGGTGGCGCCACTAGTGGCAGCAGGAGCGGCGGCCGGAGTGAAGTGGCCCTGACCGGAGGCCTGTTCCGGATGGGCGAGCCCCTGCTCGCACCGCTGCGCGAGGAGTTGGCCCAGCTGCTCCCCCGGGCCCGGGTGGATACGGGGACGGGTGACCCGCTCACCGGCGCACTCCGGATCGCGCGCGCCCTGGCCGCGGACGATCTGCGGCTGCCGCGCCATCCGGCGATGCTCCGGGTGCCCACGGAGACATCGGAAGGCCCGAAGAACGAGGCGACAGACAGGGACACTTCGGCGGTACATCACTCATCGGACATAAGCGGATAGTTAACGCTCGACCGGACCCTCCCCGAACCGTGGGGCAGGCAAAACCAGTAGCATGCGGCGCCATGAGCACCCCCACTGGGCCCGCTTCCGGCCTGCCTGTACGAATGCCGCGACCTCGCCAGTCCGGACGGCACCGCCGCCCGGAGCCGGTGGTCGCACCTGAGGGCGCTGCCGCGCTCGTTCTCGCCGTTCCCGGTACGCCTTCTCCGGCCACGCGCAGTCTGGCCGAAGAAGTGATCAGCATCGCCCGTTCCGAGCTGCCCGGGCTCAATGCCCGGATCGGTTACCTCGACGGCGACGACGCCGAGTACCCGACCCTCGCCACCGTTCTCACCCACACCGCCGCCGAGCGCGTCGCGCGCTACGAGCAGGCCACCGCCGCCGGTCGCGAGGTCCCCGAGCCCGCAGGTCCGTCCGCCGTCGTGGTCCCGCTGCTCGCGGGTCCCGACAACGCGCTGATCCAACGGATACGGCAGGCCGTGGCGGACAGCGGTACACAGGTCGAGCTGACCGACGTGCTCGGCCCGCACCCGCTGCTCGCCGAGGCGCTGCACGTGCGGCTGTCGGAGGCGGGCCTCGCGCGCGCCGACCGCGCCCGGCTGTTCACCGTCGCGACCGCTGCCGACGGCATCGTGCTGGCCACGGTGGGCGGTGAGGAGGCCGTACAGGCGGCCGGGATCACCGGCATGCTGCTGGCCGCCCGCCTCGCCGTGCCGGTGATGGCCGCCGCGCTGGATGTGGAGGGCTCGGTCGCCTCGATCGCGGAGCAGCTCCAGGCCTCCGGCTCGGCGCAGCTCGCGCTGGCGCCGTATCTGGTGGGCCCGGAGATCGACCCCGGTCTGCTGGACGCCGCCGCGAAGGAGGCGGGCTGCGCGACGGCCGAGCCGCTGGGCGCGTACCCGGCGATCGGCAAGCTCGTGCTGTCCCTGTACGCCACGGCGCTGGGCATCACGCCCGCGACGCCGCAGGGGACGCAGGGCGCTCAGGCTCACTGACCGGGGGCTGTCGCCCTCGCGGCGGCCCGGGAAGCCGGACAGCACAGTGGGCCCGTACCGGGGCGATTGCCACCGGTTCGGGCCCACTGTGCTGTCCGGCTCTCCGTGTCCGGGTCCGGACACCCCCGGTCAGGTCAGGACGACGCAGGAGGCCGCCGGGATCTCGACGGAGCCCGCGTGCTGCGGGACGCCCGTCTCGGCGTCCACGGCGAACCAGCTGACGTTTCCGGAGTGCTCATTGGCCGCGTACAGCCACTGGCCGCTCGGGTCGAGGGTCAGATCGCGGGGCCAGCGGCCGCCGCAGCCCACGGTGGCCACCAGGGAGGCCTTCTCGCCGGTCTCGTCGAGGGTCAGCACCGAGATGCTGTCGTGGCCCCGGTTGGCGGTCCACAGGAAGCGTCCGTCGGGCGCGACGACCACCTCGGAGGGGTAGGTGCGCACCGCGTCGCCTGCGCGCTCGTGCCCGTCCTCGTGCTCGGGCAGCACGGGCGTCTCCCCGAGTACGTCGAGCCGGCCCCTGGCCGCGTCCCAGCGGCAGACGTCGAGGGTCGCCTCCAGCTCGCCCAGGACGTAGGCGAGCCGGCCCGAGGGATGGAAGGCCAGGTGGCGCGGTCCGGTGCCCGGGCGCAGCGCGGTCTCCGTGTGCGGCCGCAAGGCGCCGGTGGCGGGGTCGAGGGCGCAGACCCGTACCGAGTCGGTGCCGAGGTCCACGCCCACCACCCAGCGCCCGGAGGGGTCGGCGAGGACCTGATGGGCGTGCGGTGCCTCCTGGCGGGCGGTGTCCGGGCCGCTGCCCTCGTGGCGGAGCACCGAGGAGACCGCACCGAGCGTCCCGTCGGCGCGGACCGGCAGGGCGGTGACGCTGCCGGAGCCGTAGTTGGCGGTGATGAGGTGGCCCGACGCCAGGGCGAGGTGGGTGGGCGCGTCGGCCTCGACGGGCCGGACGGGGCCCAGGAGGGTCGGTACGTCGCCGCTGATATCGAAGGCGGCGGCGACGCCCGGGGCGCTCTCCCCGACCGCGTACAGGGCCGCAGGGGCCCCCGCGGGGGCGAGCGCGAGGAACGAGGGATCGGGCACGGCGTCCGTGGACCCGAGCACGGTCAGCGCGCCGGTGTCGCGGTCCACGGCGGCGGCGGTGATTCCTCTGCCGCCCGCCGAGGTGAACGACCCTATGAATGCCCGCCCGGCGCTGTTGCCGCTCATGGCGCTACCCCTCTTCACCGTCGCCGCGATCTTCCCGGCCGACGGTAGCAGGCAGCCCTTTGCGGTCTAGACCAACGCGCCGCCGGGAGGACCGGGCGTACGCGGCAGACGGATCGGGCCGGTTCCGGGCCAGTCTCGGGCCGCTTCGGGGCAATCTCGTGCCGGTCACGGAACGGCCGGAAGAGGTCAGAAGGCCGGAAGACCCGGAGAAATGAAGGAGCAGCGGACTCCGGCTCCGGCCCCCGACGGAACCCGGTTGGGTTCAGGCGCCCACGATCGGCACCCGGCCGCCGCGCCCGCCGGGCGTGCCGCCAGTGCGGCGAGCGCGCGTTCCAGGCCGTACAGGTGGGCGAGGGCGGGGTCCGCGGCGCCGCCGGGCAGCTCGGCCGGGCGGAAGGCCCGTCGCCGCCGGCCCGCCGACGCGGTGAGCGCCTCGACGGCGGGCCTCCACGCGGGAACATCGGCACCGGGATGGCTCCGCCTTCGAAGCGCCTATGGCCTTCCGAGTGGTGGCAGCGCTCGGCGACGCCAGACCTCCGCGGCGCCGCGGTCGCGCTGAGCCGACTGCACACCTCGGCTGCGGAGACCAGCGGCCCGCTCGCCAGTATCGAGGCCGCCGCCGAACAGCGGGGCAGGTGCGTGTGAGACCGGCGCCCCGGGGGACGCCGGGGCGGGCCCGTCAGCCGAAATACTTCTGGGCCGCGCGAATCCCGCGCGCCAGGGCCTCGACCTCGTCTGCCGTGTTGTACACGTAGAAGCTCGCCCGCGTGGTCGCCTGCACCCCGTAGCGCCGCATGAGAGGGCGGGCGCAGTGGTGGCCGACGCGGACGGCCACGCCTTGGTGGTCGAGGACCTGTCCCACGTCGTGCGGGTGGATGCCGTCCACCGCGAACGAAATGGTGGACCCGCGGTCCTCCAGCCCGGCCGGGCCGATCACCGTGACCCCCGGAATCTCGGACAGCAGTCCGAGGGCCTGCTCCGTGAGGGCCTCCTCGTGCCTCTGCACCCGGTTCATGCCGAGCGCCTGGAGGTATCTGACGGCCGCACCCAGTCCGACCGCCTGCGCAGTCATGGGCACGCCGGCTTCGAAGCGCTGCGGCGGAGGAAGGTACGTGGAGTGCTCCATGGTGACGATCTCGATCATCGAACCGCCGGTCAGGAAGGGCGGCAGGTCCTCAAGGAGCCCGTAGCGTCCCCACAGGACACCGATCCCGCCGGGCGCAAGCATCTTGTGTCCGGAGAAGACCAGGAAATCTGCGCCGAGGGCGGCGACGTCGACCGGCCGGTGCGGTACCGACTGTGCCGCGTCCACCAGCACCAGCGCTCCCGCCTGCCGGGCCCGCTCCACGATCTCGGCCACCGGGTTGAGGGTACCGAGCACATTGGACTGGTGGGTGAGGGCGACGACGGCAGTGCGGTCGGTGATCAGGTCATCGACGGCCGCCAGGTCGAGCCGTCCGTCGTCGGTGAGCGGGAACCACTTCAACTTCGCGCCGGTACGCCGTGCGAGCTCCTGCCACGGCACGAGATTGGCGTGGTGCTCCATCTCGGTGACCACGATCGTGTCCCCGGCCTTGACCTGGCCGCCGTTGCCCAGGGCATACGCCACGAGATTGATGCCCTCAGTGGCGTTCTTCGTGAAGACGATCTCCTCCTGCCGGGCACCGATGAACCCGGCCACGGCCGCCCTGGCGTCCTCGTACGCTTCGGTCGCCTCCTCGGCGAGCTGGTGGGCGCCCCGGTGCACGGCGGCATTGTGGTTCAGGTAGAAATCACGTTCGGCATCCAGGACTTGGAGCGGCTTCTGGGTCGTGGCCGCCGAATCGAGGTAGATCAACGGCGCACCGCTGCGCAGCACCCGCCGGAGGATCGGGAAGTCCGCCCGGATCTCCTCGGTGTCGAGCCCCGAAGTACCTGCCCCTGCCCCGACAGACGTGCTCACGCACGAACCCCTTCCCTCCAACGATCTTCAAACGACCCTACCGCGAGGTTCCCGTTGCAACCCGCCGAGGGGCGGTGGTGAAGGACCGGGACGGCCTTCGCGATGCCAGTGATCCGGTTGGTGCTGCAAGCGGAGTTTCCGTAGCAGGCACCAGCCCTTCAGGGTGGCCATGGCCTGCTCGCCGAGGCAGCGGATCTTGGCGTGGGTGCTGTTGTGGCGCCGCCTCCACCTCTTGAGGCGTCGGCCCCGGAAGGGCACTCACACGAGGCGGCCGATGCCTTGATACGCCTTGTCCGCCCAGCACTACAGCCCGGCGGCAGCGGGGGCGTCGATGATTCCGTGGGTTCGGGCGGCGGTCGGATCGTGGGTGGCTCCGGACAGCGGGGGCGCGGCCCACAACAGTCGCCCGAAAGGGCCGGTCAGGACCTTCACGTTCATGCCGTGCCGCTTGTGCTCACCGGAGCGGTACGGAGTGTCGGCTGCGATCCGGTCGACCGTCAGCAGGGTGCCGTCCAGGATGACGAATGCCTTCGCCCAGACCACCTTCATGGCCTCGTCCAGGGTCAGCGCGAGGGCGGCCAGCGCCTCGACAGCCTCGTGCATGTCGCGGAACACGGTCGCGACTCCGATGCCGAACCCCGCGGCGAGCTGGGCGTACGTATCGCCGACCGCAGGTGGGCCAGGACCAGTAGAGCCTGTCGGCCGACCGACAGCCGACGCCACCGTGTCCCGAACTCTCGCCGCCGAGCGGCGGGTTGCCTGTTCAGGGGCCTCAGGGTGCGGTTAGACAGATCGATCGAGGACGGGTGGACAAGCATAGCTTCGTCGTTCCGTACAGCCCTCACTCGTCAACACCCCGACGCAGACGTCAGGCCGGAAAGAGCTCAGTGGACGAAAGTACACGTGATCGAAACCACTATTGGCAGGCAACTCAGGAGCCATTGCGTCGACTTGACGGTGTGGCACAATGCGACGCACCTGTGGGGAGGGAATAGCACATGAAGAGCACCGCCACCGACAACGCACCGAAGCAGCACACCGTTTCGGTGTGGCGGAACCAGAATTTCCTCCTGCTGTGGGGATCTCAGACCGTCAACGAGACTGGAGCCCGAATTTCCGGGGTGGCCATTCCCCTGCTTGCGACGAGTCAGCTCGGGGCCTCCACCTTCGAGGTATCGGCGATCACGGCACTCACCTGGCTTCCTTTCCTCGTCTTCTCTCTGCCGGCCGGGGTCGTAGTCGACCGCCTCCCCAGGCGCAGGCTGATGATCTTCTGCGATCTCGCCCGTATGGCGCTCATCGCCTCCCTTCCGATCGGCGCGCTGTTCGGAGCGGCAACACTGACCCAGGTGTATGTGGTGGTGACGGCCACCGGAATTCTCACGGTGTTCTTCAATGTGGCGTTCCGCACCCAACTGCCGGGCATCGTCGAGGACACGCAACTGGTGGAGGGAAACGGCCATCTGAGCATGGGTCAATCGGTCGCGAAACTGGTGGGCCCGGCCGCCGGCGGTGTACTCGCGGGGGCGATCGGCGCGCTGCGGACCGTACTGGCCAATGGTGCTGCTTTCCTGGTCAGTGCCTGCCTGCTGGGGCTGATCCGGACCCCGGAACAGCATCCCACGGCCACCGGGGCGGCCCCTCGGCCCACCTTCACGGCCGCGGTCCGCGAAGGCCTCGGCTTCGTCGTGCGGCATCCGGTGCTCCGCCCCCTGCTGGCCTGCAGCAGCGCCATCAATTTCTTCTTCATGGCGATGACGGGACTCCAGGTCGTCTATCTGGTGGACGACCTGGAAGCCTCCCCTTCGATGGTCGGCGTGGTCTTCAGTCTGGGCATGGCCGGCGGCGCGGTGGCCGGAATATTCGCTGGCCGTATCGCCCGCCGGATCGGCACAGCGCGCATCGCCTGGGTGTCTCTCCTGGCGGCCGGCCCGCTGTGTCTACCGATACCCTTCGCGCGACCCGGCTGGGGGATATCACTCTTCGCCATCGGACTCACCGTCATTTCGATAAGCCAGGTTCTCTACAACACGGCGGAAACCTCGTACCGGCAGCAGGTCTGCCCGCCGGAACTGCTCGCCCGCACGAATGCGTCGGTACTGTGGGTCGCATTCGGCGTGATTCCCTTCGGCGCTCTCTTCGGCGGCGCCGTGGCCTCTGCCTTCGGCATCAGAACAGCCCTGACCGTCTGTGTTCTCGGCATGTGGGCGAGCCCCCTCTTCCTCTTGTTCTCGCCGCTGCGAACGATCCGCAACATTCCAATCGAAAATCCCGGGAAATGAAATGACGCAGCAGGAATCAGCTCCTGAAGTTCTTTTCGTCGGAGGAGCCGGACAAGCTCCCCTGAGCATCGACGTGGTCACCACGGCCCTCGAACAGGCCCGGTCTCGCGGCCTGGCCACCAGGCTCCTGAGCCACGCCGCCGACATCCCGCACACCCGGCGGGCCGGCGACCTCGCCGACGACGTCCACGCGGTCGAGTTCACCGACGCCGCCGCCGCGGTCGCATGGGCCGTGGAGCACGCCCGCGTGGACCCCCGGCCCCGTGTGGTGTTCACCGGCCGTGAGCCCGCGCTGGGTCCCGCCGCCCGGATGGCGGAGGAGCTCGGAGTGGCGGGCAATCCCCCGCGGTCGGTGGAGATCGTGCAGAACAAGGACGCCTGCCGGGAGTTCCTGGCCCGCGCGGGGTTCCGCCAGCCGGCCGTCCGCCTCTGCCGGGACCGGCAGGAGGCCGAGCAGGCACTGCGGGGGACCCGCGGTCCCTGGGTGGTCAAGCCCCGGGTCGGCGGCGGGAGCCTGGGCGTGAGCAAGGTGACGAGCCCCGCGGAGCTGTCCGGGGCGCTCAGTCTGCTCCCCAACAAGGAGCCTTTCCTCGTCGAGGAGTTCGTCGAGGGCGAGGAGTTCAGCGTAGAGGGGCTGTTCCTCGACGGCTCGCCCCACGTGCTGGCCGTCACGGCCAAACGCAAACTGCCGCCGCCGTACTTCGTGGAGGTGGGCCACTCCCTGCCCGCGGCCTTGCCGCATGGGGTCACGGAAGAGGTGACGGAGACCGTCACCGAAGCGCTCAAGGCGCTCAAGCTCCGGTTCGGGCTGTTCCACGTCGAGTTCTGGCTCACCGCCGAGGGCATCGTCCTGGGCGAGGTGCACGCCCGGCTGGCGGGCGGCTACATCCACCGCATGCTCGCGTACGCCGTACCAGGGCTTGAGATGTTCGGCGCCGTCTTCGACGATGCGCTGGGCAGGCCGCGGGCCACCGCGGATCTCGTGTGCACCCGCGCGGGCGCCTCCCGCTTCTTCACGCCGCCCGCCGGCCGGCTCATCGCCGTCGAAGGCTGGGCGGAGGCCTCGAGCCACCCCGCCGTGGTGGCGGCAGAGCTGCGGGTGGCACCGGGCGACGTCATAGCGCCGTACCGGCACTCGGAGGAGCGGATCGGCGCGCTTGCCGTCGGGGCGAACACCGTGCGGGAGGCCGAGGAACTCGTGGGCCGCCTGGTGGAGTCGGTGCGCTTCGTGGTCGAGCCCACCGACGGCCCGGCCGCGTGACGGCGGCCACGGTGAACGGGGCGCCCACCGCCGCACTCCCCTTCCGGTACGAAGCCGGTGTCACGCCGGACCTCTGGCCGGGGCCGCACGCGGGGCCGGTCCTGTGGCTCGTCGACAGCCGCAGCAACAGGACCTGGGGACCCGGCTGCGAGGCGGTGCTGGATGCCCGGGAGCGCGCGCGGGCGGCCGCGTACCGGCGCGAGGAGCACCGTCGAATATACGTCGCCGCGCACATCGCACTGCGGATGCTGCTCGGCGCCTACCTGGCGCAGGACCCCGCGGCGGTGCGCTTCGTACGGGAGGACTGCCCGAGGTGCGGCGGGCCGCACGGTCGGCCCGCGGTGGCCGGGTCCCCTGTGCACTTCTCCCTCTCGCATGGCGAGGGCGTGGCGCTGCTCGGGTTCGCGGGGACGCCGATCGGGGTCGACGTCGAGAAGCCCCCTGCCCAGGACGCTCTGAGCCATCTCGTCCCCTGCCTGCACAAGCGGGAGCGTGCCGAACTCGCCGCGCTGCCGGCCGGCGAGCGGCCGTCGGCCTTCACCGCCTGCTGGGCGCGCAAGGAGGCGTACCTCAAGGGGCTCGGGATCGGTCTGGCCAGGGGCCCACACCTCGATTACGTAGGTGCCGGCGGCGAGGCCGCGGCGCTGACGGACTGGACCCTGACTGACGTCGCCGCCCCGGACGGTTTCTTCGCCGCCTGCGCCGTACGGGACGAGAACCCCTGAACGCATGAGAACGAACCAAAGCTCGGGTGCACCCGCGGGACCGCGGATGCACCCGAGGTCTTCGTGTTCGGGATCAGTGGCCGGGGGCGGACCGGTCGGCCGGGGGCACCACGGTGATCTCGGTAAACGACCGCGCGGAGGGGATCCCCTCGGGGTCCTCCGCCACGTACGGCTCGCCGGGCCGTCGCAGCCCGGCCGTGTGCCATCCGGCGGCCCGGGCCGCGATCAGCTCCGCCGTGCGGTCGCTCAGGAAGAGGATCCGCCCGGCCGGGACGCCCAGGGCCGCGGCGATGGTCCGGTACGAGGCGGTCTCCTGCTTCGGCCCCGCGTTCTCGGTGTCGAACATGCCGTCCACCAAGGGCAGCAGGTCGCCCTCCGGAGTGTGGCCGAACCAGGCGCGCTGGGCGGCCACAGAGCCCGAGGAGTAGACGTGCAGCCCCACTCCGCCGCCGTGCCACCGGCGCAGCGCCGGCACCACGTCGTCGTAGAAGTGGGATACCAGCTCACCGGCCGCGAAGCCGCGCGCCCACACGATTCCCTGGAGCGTCTTGAGCGGAGTGACCTTGCGGTCCTCGTCGAGCCAGGAGTTCAGGGCTTCCTCGACGCGGGCGGCACTGGCCTCCGGTTCCCCGATCAGTACCCGGATCTGGTCGACGGCACGCCGGACCTCGGGCTCATCGGCGCCCTCCGCCAGGAGCGCGCCGAACGCCGCGCGCGAGTAGGGGTAGAGGACGTCGACTACGAAACCCGTGGCACTCGTGGTGCCTTCGATGTCCAGGACCACGGCCTCGACGTCGAAGCACAGGGTCACACCGACCGCCCGGCGTACTCGGCGTGGATCCGGTCGAAGTCGGGGAAACGGAGGGAGATGTCACTGCCCGTGAAGTTGCCGATCCAGCCGTCCTCCTCGTGGAAGAAGCGGATGGCAGTGAAGGAGGGCGAGGTTCCCATGTCGAACCAGTGGGTGGTGCCCCTGGGGACCCCCAGCAGATCGCCCTTTTCGCAGTAGACCGCGTGGATTTCACCGTTCACATGCAAATAGAAGATTCCTGCGCCGGCGACGAAGAACCGGACCTCGTCGTCGTCGTCGTGGGTGTGCTCACGGAGGAACTTCTGGCGAGCGGCCTTCGCGGTCTCCGCCCAGTCCGGGGAATCCGCCGGGTGCAGCGAAACCACGTCCACCGTGGAGAAGTCCTCCTCCGCGTTGAGCTTGTCGATCTCCTCGCGGTACGCCTCAAGCACGACTTCGGCGGGCGCTCCGGCGGGCACGTCGTCGCGAACCGGCCACTGCTCGTAGCGCACCCCGATCGGGGCGAGAGCCCCGGCGATCTCCGCGACGTCCGAAGTGCGGCGGATGACGACGCCGGGGTCGGAGTCAGGCCAGGTAGTCAGCAAGGTCACTTCTATCCCCCTGATGGCAATCCTATTGTGGGCGTGTGAAAATGATGTGCCGATTCAGCTCGCGATGCCTCTGCAGGAATACGGCGCGGCCGTGCGCGTGTAGGACTGCGCAACGAGACCGGCTTGCAGGCGCGACTCCAGCTGGAGCTTTGCGAGAACGCGCGTCACATGGGCCTTGACGGTGCGCTCGGTGACGAGCAGTAGACGCGAGATGGCCTGGTTGGACAGGCCTCGGCCGAGAAGGATGAAGACTTCGAACTCCCGGTCCGTCAGATCCCGGATGCGGCGGACGGAAGCCTCGGACCAGTCGGCTTCGACGTCCCCGATCAGCGACTTGATCCGGCTCCACGCATTGTCTGGTTGTGAAACACTCCCTTCTGCCCTGTGGTTGGTTCCCCGTTGCGCGACAGTCATATTCCTCCTGCCAGCGGGCTCAAGAGGCCTTAAGCCAATTGTGTCGGCGTCCGTTCGGCGGCCTCGCATAGTGGTGCGAGTTTTCTTGGACATGCCATCGTTCTCAGCGTAACAGAAGGAAGATCGTCCGGACCGGCCAATTACACGCGGCCGCGCCGGCCGCCCGTATTCTCGTCACGCGAGAAACTTCACACCCCGCAGACGCGCGATGGCCTCTTCCAGAACCGAAATCTGCTTGCAAAAAGCGAATCGGACAAAGGGGGCGCCCCGCTCAGGTACGTCATAAAAAACCTGATTCGGAATGGCTACCACGCCCACCCGGTCAGGCAGACTGCGGCAGAAGGCAACTCCGTCACTCTCCCCCAGTGGCCGAATATCGACGGTGGCGAAGTATGTGCCCGCCGGCGCGTAGACCTCGAACCCCACCGACTCCAGGCCGGAGACCAGGAGATTCCGCTTGCCTCGCAGGTCCTCGCGGAATGACGTGAAATAGTCGTCGGGCAGCCGCAGCGCCTCGGCCACCGCGTACTGGAAGGGGCCGGAGGAGACGTACGTCAGGTACTGCTTGGCGCTCCTCACCACCGCGACCAGCTCCGGTCGCGCCGTGACCCAGCCCACCTTCCACCCGGTGAAGGAGAAGGTCTTGCCCGCCGACCCGATGGAGATGGTGCGCTCGCGCATCCCCGGGAGGGTGGCGGCAGGCACATGGACACCGCCGAAGACCAGGTGCTCGTACACCTCGTCCATCACGACGAGGAGATCGCGCTCGACGGCGAGCTCCGCGATCGTGGCCAGCTCGGCCCGCGTGAGCACGGTCCCGGTGGGGTTGTGGGGCGTGTTGATCAGCAGCAGCCGGGTGCGCTCGGTGACCGCGTCCCGCAGCTCGTCGAGGTCGAGCCGGAACTCTCCCCCGTGAGGCCGCAGGGTCACCGGCACGCGGGTGCCGCCGGCCAGTTCGATGCACGCGGCGTAGGAGTCGTAGTACGGCTCCAGCGCGATCACCTCGTCACCGGGGCGGACCAGCGCCAGCAGCGTGGCGGCGATCGCCTCTGTCGCACCCGCCGTCACCAGCACCTCGGTGTCCGGGTCGTACGTCAGGCCGTACCAGCGTCGCTGGTGCTCCGCGACGGCCTCGCGCAGCTCGGGGACACCGGCCCCCGGCGGGTACTGGTTGCCGCGGCCGTCGCGCAGCGCGCGCACCGCAGCCTCCACGATCTCCGCGGGCCCGTCGGTGTCGGGGAATCCCTGCCCCAGGTTGACCGACCGGGTCCGGGCGGCAAGTTCGGACATCTCGGCGAAGACAGTGGTGCCGAAGGCGCTCAGCCGGTGTTCCACCGCATGGCCCGCACGTGCCGTCACGGCAGGTCCAGCGGCACGGTCATGCCGTCGAGGACCTCGGAGCAGCCGCAGGTGCGTGCCACGGACAGTTCCTTGACGGTCTCCAGGATGATCTCCCGCAGCCGCCGGACGTTCTGCGCGAACACCTTGAAGACCTCTTCCTGGGAGACGCTCTCCTCTGCGCTGATGCCGGCGTCGAGGTCCGTAACGAGCGCCACCGAGGTGTAGCAGAGGGCGAGTTCGCGGGCGAGGACGGCTTCCGGGTGCCCGGTCATGTTCACCAGCGACCAGCCGGCCGACGCGTACCACTGCGATTCCGCCCGGGTCGAGAAGCGCGGCCCGTCGATGACTACCATCGCGCCGCCGTCGGTCGCAGGGGTGGCCGAGGCGGCCGCGGCCTTGAGCGCGGCGGTCCGCCCGTGCGGGCAGTACGGGTCGGCGAAGGACACGTGCACCGCGCCCCGGTCGTAGAAGGTCTGGATCCGGCCGGTGGTCCGGTCCACGATCTGGTCGGGGACGACGATCGAGCCCGGGCCCAGCTCGCGCCGCAGCGAACCGACCGCGCAGGGCGCGAGGATCTGCCGGACTCCGAGCGAGCGCAGGGCCCACAGGTTGGCGCGGTAGTTGATCCGGTGGGCGGGGAACCGGTGGTCCTTCCCGTGCCGGGGCAGGAACGCGACGTCGCGGCCGCCGACCGTGCCCACGGTGATCTCGTCCGACGGCGCCCCGAACGGGGTGTCGACCTCGATACGTTCCGCGTCGTCCAGCAGCTCGTAGAAGCCGCTGCCGCCGATGACGGCGATGTCTGCCATGGGATTCCTCCTGAATACGTGTGACGGGTGTTCCCGAGCGGCGCCGGCGGTCAGCCCACGCCGATGGCGAGCAACTGGCAGATCGCCTCGAAACACTCCAGACGGTTGCGGGCCTGGGCGAGGTCGCTCCCCCAGACGGTGATGCCGTGGTCGGCGATCAGCAGCCCGGGCGGACATTCCCGCGCACGGCTCAGGTGGTCGGCCACCTCGTCGGCGATCCGCGGTACGTGGGGCCAGTTGGGGAAGACCGGCACCTCGGTCCGCTCCCCCGCGTCCAGGCCCAGCCCCTTCAGCAGCTCGAACCGGGTGAGTTCCAGGGTGGCCAGGCGCTCGCGGTCCGCCGCCCGGCAGGCCATCACCGTCGCATACGGGGAGTGCACGTGGATCACCGCGCCCGCCGGTGTGGTCCGGTAGACCGCGGCATGGATGGAGGTCTCGGCCGAGGCTCGCAACCCCCCGGGGCGCAGCACCTCGCCGGTCTCGGCGCGCACCGCGACCATGTCCTGGGCGGTGAGCTCGCCCTTGTCGCGGCCGCTGGCCGTGATCAGCGCGGTGTCCGCGGCCTCGCCGGGCAGCCGCACGGAGAGGTTCCCCGAGGTGCCGGGCATCCAGCCTCGCTCGTAGAACAGCCGCGAGAAGCGGGCCAGTTCCGCCGCCTCCGTCTGATGTGCGGCCGTCAGGGAATCATCCTGACTCAGCGTCATACCGCCACCTCGCACAGTGCTGTCAGCGGATGGTCGGCCAGGGCGGTCCGGCCGCCCAGTCCGGTCAGCTCGACGAGGACCACGAGGCCCGCCACCTTCGCTCCGCAGGCCTCCACGAGCCGGGCGGCGGCGCCCAGGGTCCCGCCGGTGGCCAGCACGTCGTCGACGCACAGCACCCGTTCACCCGGGGCGAGGGAGTCGGTACGGATCTCCAGCCGGTCCTCACCGTACTCCAGCGCGTACGCTGCCGAGCGCACCTTTCCCGGCAGCTTCCCGGGCTTGCGGACCAGAGTGAGCGGCAGCCCCGCGCGGGCCGCGACGGCCGCTCCGAGCACGAAGCCCCGGGACTCCACGGCCAGCACTTGGTCGAACGACCCGCCTGTCTCCTCGACCACTTGGGCGGCCAGCGCGTCAAGGAGGCCCGGCTCGGCGTAGACGCGCGACAGGTCCCGGAAGACCACCCCGGGGGCGGGATGGTCGGGGAACTCCTCCAGGAGGCCGGCTATCCGCTCGGCGGGCACCGCGGCGGCGGACGGCACGGCTCGGCCGCCGTCGAAGGTCCGCCGCTCGGTGACAACGGCGGTGATCAGCTCGGCCGGTGTGACGTCGAAGGCGGGGTTGAACACGGCGGCACCGTCGGGCGCGGTCGGCGTACCCGCGAACTCCACCACCTCTCGCGGGGAGCGTTCCTCGACCACGATCTGCGAGCCGTCTGAAAGGAGTTCGTCCCACGTGGACTCGGGGGCGACCACGATGAACGGGATGCCATGCCGGGCCGCGGCGACCGCGAGACCGTAGGTCCCGATCTTGTTCGCGGTGTCCCCGTTCGCCGTGATGCGGTCGGCTCCGACCAGGACGCAGTCCACCAGCCCCTGAGACATCGCCGCGGCGGCGGCCGAGTCCACGCACACCCGGTAGGGCACGTGCGCCTCCCCGAGTTCCCAGGCAGTCAACCGGGCTCCCTGCAGGAGCGGACGGGTCTCGTCGACGAGCACCTCGGCGACCCTGCCCCGGCGGGAGAGTTCGAGGATCGTCCCGAGCGCCGTCCCGACCGCGGCCGTGGCCAGCCGGCCGGTGTTGCAATGGGTCAGCAGCCGCAAGGGGCGGTCAGGGGTGAGCGTTTCGACCAGGTCGGCCGCGCGCAGCACCATGGCGGTGTTCACCGCCACGTCCTCGGCCAGCATCTCCAGCCCCTCCGCGAGCACCGCGTCGGCGCCCCCACTCAGGCGGGCCAGCACACGCCCCACGGCCCAGGCCAGGTTCACCGCCGTGGGGCGGGCCGCGGCCAGTCGCTCGGCGTCCGCGCGTACGGCCTCCTCGTCGAGGGTGTCCCCGTGGGTGTGGGCGTATGCGCTGAGCGCGACGCCCAGCGCGCCGGCCAGACCGATGGCAGGTGCCCCGCGCACGGCCAGCGTGGCGATGGCGTCGACGACGTGGTCGACCTCGGTCATCCGCAGGACGCGGCGCTCGCGCGGCAGGGCACGCTGGTCGACGGTGACGATCGCGCCGTCCGACCAGGAGAGGGAGACCTCCGGCGACGCTGCGGGCAGGCGCGCGTTCACGCCCGCACCGCCTTGCGCAGGGCGTCGACGCGGTCGGTGCGTTCCCAGGTGAAGTCCGGCAGTTCGCGGCCGAAGTGACCGTAGGTGGCGGTCCGGGCGTAGATCGGGCGCAGCAGGTCCAGGTCGCGGATGATCGCGGCCGGGCGCAGGTCGAAGACCTCACCGATCGCGTCCTCGATCTTCTGGAGCTCCACCTTGGCGGTGCCGAAGGTCTCGACGAAGAGGCCCACGGGCTCGGCCTTGCCGATCGCGTACGCGACCTGGACCTCGCAGCGCGAGGCCAGACCAGCGGCCACGACGTTCTTAGCCACCCAGCGCATCGCGTAGGCGGCGGAGCGGTCGACCTTCGACGGGTCCTTGCCGGAGAAGGCGCCGCCACCGTGACGGGCCATACCGCCGTACGTGTCGATAATGATCTTGCGGCCGGTGAGACCGGCGTCGCCCATCGGGCCGCCGATCTCGAAGCGGCCGGTCGGATTCACCAGCAGCCGGTAACTGTCCGTCTCCAGGCCGATGCCGTCCTCGGCCAGCTGCTTGAGCACGTGCCCGACGACGAACTCACGAATGTCGGGAGCGAGCAGCTCCAAGTCGATGTCCGGGGCGTGCTGCGAGGAGACGACGACCGTGTCGAGGCGGATTGCCTTGTCGCCGTCGTACTCGACGGTGACCTGGGTCTTCCCGTCCGGGCGCAGGTACGGGATGGTCCCGTTCTTTCGCACCTCGGACAGGCGCCGCGAGAGCCGGTGGGCCAGCTCGATCGGCAGCGGCATCAGGCTGGGCGTCTCGTCGCAGGCGTAGCCGAACATCAGGCCCTGGTCGCCGGCGCCCTGCCTGTCGAGGTCGTCGCCCTCTGCGCCTCCGGCGGCACCCTCGACTCGCTTCTCGTAGGCGGCGTCGACGCCCTGCGCGATGTCCGGGGACTGCGCGCCGATGGACACCGAGACTCCGCAGGAGGCGCCGTCGAAGCCCTTCGCCGAGGAGTCGTAGCCGATCTCCAGGATCTTGTCGCGGACCAGGGAGGCGATCGGTGCGTACGCCTTGGTCGTCACCTCGCCCGCGATGTGGACCAAACCGGTCGTGATCAGGGTCTCCACGGCAACGCGGGAGGTCGGGTCCTCGGTGAGGAGTGCGTCGAGGATCGTGTCGCTGATCTGGTCTGCGATCTTGTCCGGATGGCCCTCGGTCACAGACTCCGAGGTGAACAGACGGCGGGACATGGAACTCCTAGGAAGGTGATGGCTGTTGGATGCTGCGGATTCCCTCCAGCAGCGGCTCCAGCTCCGCCTGCCGAGACGCGTCGAAGAGCTTGAGGTAGCCGTAGCGCTGTTCGAGAGTGCAGCCGCGGGAGAGCTTCGTCTGCTCGGACTCCACGGCGTAGTCGACGGCCGTGACACCCGCCCCGGCCGCGTACTCGATCGGCCGGTAGAAGATGAGCTCGAAGTAGAGCGGCAGTTTCCCGAGCCAGTCGTAGTCGTAGCCGGTCTGCCGCAGATAGAGGCGGGAGCCCCGCTGCACGAAGGCCGAGAACCCGCGCAGCACACCGTCCGCACTACGTGCCGTACAGGCGTGCAGCATGCTGCCGCAATGCCTGACGTGCAGTTCGAGAGTGCGGGTGAGTTGCTCCTCTGTATATGCGTGACCGTACTTGGCGCCGTGCTTGATCATCAGTGGGACCAGCTCGGGGATGAGATCGCCGGTCAGCGGGCGTACCGCGTACTCGAGGCCCGATCCGTCCAGCAGCCGGCGCTCCTTCACAACCTTGCGGCGGCGCACACCGGGCAGGGTCTTGAGGTAGGCGTCGAATCCGGGCTTCGGCAGGTGCAGGGTGGCGTAGCGGGCCGTGGGGAACTCCGCATAGCCGCGCTCGCGCAGCACTTCACGCAGCGGATCTGCCTCGCCGACGTAGAGGAAGGCCACGCTGCGGGAGCCCTGGGTGCGCGCCTCCTCCTCGGCTGCCGCGACGAGTTCCCCGGTGTGGGCCCGCCGCCGGTCGGTACCGCCGTACCCGGCGGTGAGCAGCAGGGTGTCCGGCACCCGGCGGCTGCCGCACAGGTAGGAGGGCAGGAGCCGCTCGGGTGCCAGGGCACCGTCCGGCGCCGGGATTCCGTACCGGTCCGCAAGCATGGCCAACGTGCGGTCGACCCGCATGAAGGGCCAGGGTTCGGAGGCCTCGTCGAGTGGAAAGCCCGCCAAGGCGGCCTCCGGGCGGCAGCCCTCCTCGCCCGCCAGGTGGAACCGGGGCGGGAGGTTGGTCTGCTCGCTCTCCAGGGAAAGCCAGTCCGCGGAATGGAAAAGGTCCCAGGATGGGGACAGCTCGTCCCAACCCGCTTCACGGGCCTCCGCCATCGTCCCGTAGGTGCGTACGGCCATCTTCACCCGAGCCCTTTCGTCGCTGCCGGTGCTGGTGCCGGTGTCGTCAGGGCCTCGCGCACCAGGTCCTGCACCTGCGGGCGGGCCTCGTTCAGGTAGAAGTGCCCGCCGTCGAACAGCAGCGTCCGGCAGATCCCCGAGGTGAGCCGGGACCAGTCCGAGAGCGTTCCGACCGGTGCCAGCGGGTCGTCCTTGCCACCCAGGACGGTGACGGGGCAAGGCAGCGGCTCGCTCGGCCGCCACCGGTATTCCTCGTACGCCGCGAAGTCCGAGCGCAGCGAGGGCAGCATGAGCGCCATCAGGTCCGCGTCGTTCCAGACGACGTCCGGTATGCCGTCGTAGGAGCGGCGTACCTCGGCCAGGAACTCGGCGTCGGGCAGGTGTGAGACCGGCGGTTCCTCCTCCACGCCGTGGGGCGGCGGGGAGGCGGAGGCGAACACATGGCTCGGCGCCGCGGGCAGCAGCAGGGCGGCTTCGTACCCGATGATCGCGCCCATGCTGTGCCCGAGCAGGGCGAACGGCCGGTCGAGCAGGGGGGCCATGGCCTCGGCGATATGAGCGGCGATGAGCCTCAGGTCAGTGAGCGGCTCTTCGCGCAGCCGGCTCTCCCGCCCGGGGAGATGGATCAGGCACACCTCCACTTCCGGGGCCAGTCCGGGCACCCAGCGAGCGAAGGAGGACGGGCCGCCGCCGCCGTGGGGCACGCAGAAGAGGCGGGCGCGCGCCTCGGGCAGCACGCGCGGGCGTTTGATCCAGGGGGAGGCCGTCGTCGTGGTCATGCGAACACCCTTTCTCGGCGGGTGCCGACGAGTACGTCTTCAAGCACGCTGCAGAACCGTTCCAGCTCCTGCTCCGAGTTGTAGTAGTGGGGTGAGACCCGGAGCAGAGTGCTCAGCCCCCGCTGCTGCATGTCGACACAGGCCGCGTTCTCCAGGCAGACCCATGTGTTGATCCCCGCGTCCTTCAGGGCATTGCGCACCTCGAATTCGCCCCAGCCCTCGAAGGACATCGCGATGGTGCCGCACTGCTCACGGCCGCGGTCGTGGAGGACCACGCCGGGCAAGCCGGCGAGTTCCCCACGCAGATCCGCCGCGAGCCGCTGCATCCGCCCGTACGTACGCTCGACCCCCCAGCCCAGCGCGTAGTCGACGGCGACGCCGAGGCCGATGCGGGCGGCCGCGTTGGTCTCCCAGGTCTCGAAGCGGCGGGCACCGGGCGCCAGCCGGTAGGTACCCGAGAGCCATTCGACGCCGTCCAGGCCGACGAGGGGCGGTACAAGACGGTGGGCGATGTCCTGACGCACATAGAGGAATCCAGTTCCCCGTGGTCCACGCAGGAACTTGCGTCCCGTGCCGACCAGGAGGTCGCAGCCGATCTCCGCGACGTCGACAGGCAGCTGCCCCACCGACTGGCATGCGTCGACCAGGTAGGGGATGCCGTGCCGGCGGGCCACCATTCCAATCTCGGCCACCGGGTTGACCAGGGCGTCATGCATGGGGACATGAACCATGGCGATCAGCCCGACCCGCTCGTCCAGCATCGCCTCCAGCGCGGCCACGTCGACCACGCCGTTCGCGTCGACGGGCGCCACTTCGAGGGACAGCTCCAGACGCTGCGCGAGGTGCAGGAGCGAAAGGTAGTTGCTGCCGTACTCGACCGCGGAGATGATCACCCGGTCGCCGGCCCGGAGCGGCAGGGAGGACATCGCCAGGCCCCAGGCCCGGGTCGCGCTGTCCAGGATGGCGATCTCCTGGCGGCTGCAGTTGAGCAGGGAGGCGAGCGCCGCGTGGGCGTTGCCGATGGCAGGCTCGGAACGCTCCGCCGCCTCGTACGGGCCCACCCTGCCTTCAAGACGCAGGTACGCCGTCATCACATCGAGTACGGGCAGGGGGGCGAGGCTGGCGCCGGCGTTGTTGAGGTGGACCACGTGGTTGACCCCGGGCGTTTCGGCACGTGCCCTGGCGAGATCAAGATTCTCGTACATCTTCATTCCAAGTCTGCTGGCGTCCGTGGGCACGAGGGCTAACCGGCGAGATGGCGCAGTGCCTCCTGTCCCGCGTCGGTCTCCCCCTCGGGCTGCCGGGGCACGCTGCCCCAGCCGACCTCCACGAGCTCGCCGACGGTGGTGCACCCCCAGAACTCCGCGAGGGGCAGCTTGGCCTGGAGTGCCTGCTCAACGCGGGAAACCACCTCCAGGAGTGCGAGCGAGTCGCAGCCGACCGCGAGCAGTTCGTCCTCATCGGCGATCTCGTCCACCTCGGCGACCTCGGCGATGATCTGCCGGATGAGGGCGCCCACCTCGTCCTTCGTCGTGTGGCCCGCCGCGCCGGGGTCCCAGGCGTCGTTCTTGGGCTCGAACGTAAGACGGATCCGCTCGATCCGCTCGGCCAGCGGGACGGTCGAGACCACGACCTGGGCCTCGCCCAAGGCGAGGATCGCGCCCAGCAACCGACCGCCCTGTTCACGGCGGATCGCGGTACGGGCGGCGGCGGCACCGATTCGGGCGCTGCCGCTGTCGTCGAAGCGCCATGAGTCCCAGTCGACGCTGACCCACGGGGCACCGTGGGCGCGCCTCCAGTGGGCGTAGCTGTCCAGGTAGCGGTTGGCCGCGGTGTAGATACCGAAGGCGATGCCGCCGAGCAGGGTGTCGAGGCTGGAACAGACGAGACAGAAGTCGAGCGGCTGGGCCCGGGTGGCCCGGTCGAGGGCGGCGATGCCCGGCACCTTCGGGCGCAGGGCCTCGATTGCCCGCTCGGTGGTCGTGTCGGCGAGCAGGGAGAAGTTACGGCCTTCCTCGATGCCGGCCGAGTGGACCACACCGTTGACTGGTCCCCACTCCTCGGTGACCTGCTCGACTACCTGTTCCATCTGCTGCTCGTCCGCCACGTCGGCGGCGAACACCCTTACCTCGGCGCCGAGTTCCCGCAGCGCGCGCACGGCCTGCCCGCGGCCTCCGGTGTCGGCCGGGTCAAGTCCGCCACGCGAGACCAGGGCCAGCCGGACCCGGGTGGTGCGGGCGAACTGCTCGGCGATGGTGAGGCCGATCCGGCCGAGGCCACCGGTAATCAGGTAGACCCCGTCGGTCTGCAACGGGGCGGGCAGGCCGGGCTCGGCCTCGACCCGCTCCACCGTGCTGATCAGGCGGTCTTCACCCCGGTAGACGACCTCCAGCTCCTGCTGGCCCGTGGACATCTCGGCCAGCAGACGCGGGACCACGTCGGTCGGCAGGCTCCCGGCCGAGAAGTCCACGCAGTGGCAGCTGATCCCGCTGTGCTCCTGCGGGACGACCCGGCACAGCCCGAGTAGTGCGGCGGCCTCCAGGTCCAGGGCGGTTGGCTCGCCCTGGGCGGGCTGCGCGTTCTCGGTGACCACCCAGATCTCGGGAGTCTGGGCCGCGCCGGTGAGCGCCCGGACCAGGTTGAGCATGCTGAGCGCACCCAGGGCAATGCCCTCCTGGCTGTCGGCGGCCCGGCCGCCGTACGAGCTCAGGTGCACGACCTTGCGGACGGGGCCGCCCTCGGCGACCGCCCATTCCACCAGGCGGGCCGCGTCCTCGGCGTGCGCAGGCCGCACTCGTACCCGGCGGCGCTCCCGGTCCGCCTCGAACTCGGTGCCCGGCTCGACCAGTACGCAGGTCAGGCCGGCGGCGTCCAGCTCGTCGCGGACGGACTCGGTCATCGGGCGGCCGTCGCCGATCACGAGGGCGGCCCCGTCGGTGCCGGGCAGATCGCCCCGGTGGTACGGGCGGGGCAGCGAGGTCCTGGTCCACACCGGCCGGTACAGCCAGTCGGCGAGCGGCGCCTGCTCCTCGGGCTCCAACAGGGCACCGCTCGCGCTCTCCCCGGCCGACGGTTCGATCCACAGCCGTTCGCCCTGCCAGGGGTAGGTGGGCAGAGCGATGCGACGGGGCCTGCGGGCCGCGAAGGCGGCCTTCCAGTCCGGGTTCCCCCCGGCGGCCCACTCGCCCGCGACGGCCGCGGCCGTGCCGCCCCCCTCAGTGCTCCCGGCGGCGGCATCGTTCTCCGGGCCGGTGAGCGCCTGCTCCAGTTCGGCCGTCGAAGCCACGGCGGCGGCCCACCGGTGGGCCAGCGGACGGCGGCCCGCGGCGAGGGTGAAGGCGAGGTCGGCCAGGTCGGTATCCGGGCGGGCGGCGACGAACTCGCGCATCCGCTCCTTGACCTGACGCAGCGCCTGCTCGGTGCGGCCGGACAGCAGAACCGCGTACGGGCCGTCGGTGTCGGCCGTTTCCGCGCGCGGCTGCGGCTCGGGGGCCTGCTCCAGCACGAAGTGGGCGTTGGTGCCGCCCATGCCGAAGCAGCTCACCCCGGCGCGCCTGACCTCGGCTTCCCACGGCCTCAGCGTGCGGTTGATGTAGAAGGGGGTGGCGTCGAGGTCGATGTCCGGGTTGATCTCGTCGAGCACGGCCATGGGCGGGAGTTCGGCGTGCTTGAGGCACAGGATCGCCTTGAGGAGCCCTGCGATGCCGGACGCGAAGCAGAGGTGGCCGATGTTCGCCTTCACCGAACCGAGCGAGACGTAACCGGTCTTCGAGGTGAACGACTTGTAGGCGCGTGTCAGGCCGCGGACCTCGATCGGGTCGCCGACGAGCGTGCCGGTGCCGTGTCCTTCCAGCAGACCGATGGACTCGGCCTGCACCCCGGATGCCTCCAGTGCGGTACGGATCACTCGCGACTGGCCCTCGATGCTGGGAGCGGAGAAGCCCGCCTTGGCGCGGCCGTCGTTGTTGACCGCGCTGCCCTTGATGACGGCGTGGATGTGGTCGCCGTCACGCTGCGCGTCCGCCAGGCGCCGCAGGACCAGGACGCCCACACCGTCCCCCTCGACGTAGCCGGACCCCTTGCTGTCGTATGCACGGGTGCTGCCGTCCGCCGACAGGATGAACCCGTCCTGGTGCTCGTAGGCCAGGGTGTCGGCGGTGCCAATGCTGGCCGCGCCGACGAGTGCGGTGCCCGCCCGGCCCTCGCGCAGCGCCTCGCAGGCCAGGTGCACGGCGACGGCGGCCGAGGAGCAGGCCGACTGGACGTTGACGCTCTCGCCGGTCAGACCGAGCTTGTAGGAGATGCGCGTCGGCAGGGTGTCCGGGCCGTTGGAGAGCTGGATGAGCATGCGCTCGGCCGCCGAGCGGGGCCCGAAGTCCCGGCTCTCGTAGTAGGTGTTGGGGCCCACCGAGGAGTAGACGGCGACGTCCTCACCGATCCGGTACGGGTCGTAGCCCGCGTCCTCCATGGCGTTCCACGCACACTGCAGGAAGTGGCGGTGCTGCGGATCGAGCACCTCCGCCTCGCGCTTCGGTATGCCGAAGAACTCCGCATCGAAGTCCTTCACACCGTCCATGACACCGCGGGCCCGCACCCAGCGGCGTCCCGTCCCGTCTTCGACGACACGGGGCGAGCCGTGTGTGACGGCCTCACGGCCCTCGCGTACGAGGGACCAGAAGGCGTCGAGGTCGGGGGCCCCGGGCAAGACGGCGGCCATGCCGACGACCGCGATGTCCGGGCGGCCCGTGTTCGAAGGAGTGGTCACTTTTCTACACCTCAGAGTTGGCGATCGCTTCGGCCAGGAGCCGCACGGTGGGGTACTCGAACATCGAAACGAGGGACAGCCGGATCCCCAGCTCGTCCTGGATGCGCTGGTGCGCCTGCTTGATGGAGATCGACGTACCGCCCAGGTCGAAGTAGTTGTCGTCGACGCCGACGGATGGGGTTGTCAGCACCTCGGCCCAGATGGCGCTGAGCGTGCCCTCCAGGTCCGTGGCCGCCGGGCGGAAGGCGACCCCCAGTTCCAGGCGTGTGCCGTCGGTGCCCTGGCGCAATGCGCTGCGGTCCGCCTTGCCGTTGCTCGTCAGCGGGATCCGGTCCAGCCGGAACAGCTCCGACGGGATCATGTAGTCGGGCAGCCGCTCGGCGAGCAGGCCGCGCAGCTCGGCCACGGTCGGTGCCGCGCCCTCCGCGGGGACGATGTAGGCGGCGAGTACCCGCTCACCGCCCTGCGGCTTGTCGACCACGGCGGCCTGCCGCACCCCGGGCGCCGCCAGCAGCGCCGATTCGACCTCGGTCAGTTCGACCCGGTTGCCCCGGATCTTGACCTGACTGTCGATGCGGCCGATGACCTGGATCAGGCCGCCCGGCAGCGCCCGGGCCAGATCCCCAGACTTGTAGACCCGCTCATCCGGGGCGCCGCCGAACGGGTCGGGGATGAAGCTCTTCCCGGTCAGGTCGGGCCGCCCGTGGTAGCCGTGCGCGAGCGCGTCACCGCCGATGTACAGCTCGCCGAGTTCCCCTTCCGGCACCTGCTTCCCCTCGGCGTCCACGACCCAGACCCGGGTGCCGGGCAGCGGTGCTCCGACCGGGGGCGGCGAGTACGCCAGGTCGGCCTCCTCGAACACGCGGCAGCAGGTGAACACGCCTGCCTCGGTGGGCCCGTAACCGTTGGAGAAGCGGATGTCCGTCGTCTGCATCGCCCGGGCGAGGTGCGGCGTCGACACCACCTCGCCGCCGATGACGACCTGGCGGAGCCCGGATCCCTCGAACAGGCCCTCGTCGACGACCTGGTTGAACACGGTCGGCGTGAGCCACAGGGCGGTGACGCTGTGGGCGCGCACGGTCTCCATGACCGATTCGGCCGACACCCGGCTGTTCGGGTGCAGGACCAGGTGCCCGCCGTTGGCGAGCGAGCCCCAGACCTCGAGTACGTGGGCGTCGAAGGAGAGCGGGCAGATCTGCAGGAACGTCTCCTGCGACCCGAAGTCGGCGTAGACGCCGGTGCGGACGATGCGCTCGGCGGCCCGGTGCGGGACGGCGACGCCCTTGGGAGCGCCCGTGGTCCCCGAGGTGTAAATGACGTACGCCAGGTTCTCCGCGGTGGGCCGCGGCCCGTGGAAGGCACCGGGCGCCGGGGCCGGATACGCGACGTCCACCCTGACCCGCGCGTCACCGAAGGCTGCCAGCCGCTCGTGGGTGGCAGCCGAGGTGATCACGGACGCGGCCCCGGAGTCCTTGAGGATGCCCGCCACCCGCTCGACGGGATCATCGGTGCGCAGCGGCAGGTAAGCGCCACCGGCCTCAAGGATGCCGAGCATGCCGACGATCATGTCGAGGGAGCGTTCGACGTGGAGACCCACCACGACGTCGGGACCAACACCACGACCACGCAGGCGGGCGCCCAGCCGGAGCGCTCGGTCGCGCAGTTCGCCGTAGGTCAGGGTCTGGTCGGCCTGCGTGACGGCGGGAGCCCCTGGAACCGCCGCCGCGTGCACGGCGAACAGGTCGTTCAGGCAGTGTGCGGGCGCCCCGGTGTGCGGTACCTGCTGCTGGATGTCGATCATCGAGCCACTTTCTCTCCAGAGATCTCTTCGCGACTGCGCGGACGGTGGCGGCGGCTGCCGGGTGTCCCGCCGGGCAGGCGTCTCGTCTCCCGATGGCCATTCAGAATGGCTCGGAACCAATCCGGTTGGCCGTTCCCCTTATCCACGACCCGCGATCCAGGCAAGATCCAAACACGCTGGATCCGCGAAGACATTGGACCTACGTACACACCCGCGCATGACGCTGGTCACCCTCCAGACCGCGCGGCGCGGCGGTACAAGAGATGCGGGGAGGCAGGGGTTTGGGTGGGTCGGACATACGGATGCGGGACGCCACATGCCGGCACGGGCGCAGCGGACTACTGCTGGGCCCCACCGGCCATTCGCCGAAGCGGTGCGAAGTCCCGGTGCCCTCCCCCGAGGCCGAAGAGTCCGGAATCACCGCGTACGAGGGAGCCGACCCGGCATCCACCACTGGGGGCGCCCTGCTCCTGTGGGGGCGGCATGGACGATGCCGTAGAGACAGGCACTGGCTGCGGGCAGAGCGAGGTTGACGGGCCTGGGAGTCCCACTGATCGGGAACCGCTGGGCAAGGCACTACTCGGTGACGCGGTCCGGATCGGGAGAACGGCAGAAAGCGGCCTTCCAGGATCTCCGCCGAGCGGTGCAGGACCACAAAGCCGGTGGTGTCGGCCGCGCCTGGACCAACTCGGCCAGCGTGCCGACGGACGGCTGAGCGGACATGCGCGGAGGGATCGCAGCAGCGGCCTGCTTCAAGCGTTCACGCGCGGCGGCGGATACGTCCCTTGGCCCGCGCGTACTGCTCCTCGATCCGTGGGGCCAGCCTCCCCGCCCGTCTTCATGATGGTCCACTGCCGACGGTCCGGCGATATGCCACTGCGGACTTCAGGTGTTCATCGACGTCGTGTAAGGGGCGTGGCTGAGCGGGCTGACGAGTTCGGTGAGGGCGCGTTCCAGGTCGTGGAGGTGGGCAAGGGCGGGATCCGCCGCGGTGCAGCGGTGCGCGTGGGCAAGTGCGGCCGGGATCGCGCCGGGCCGGGGTGAGGTGAGAACCTCGACCGCGGACTGGACCCGCCAGCAGGCAGCCGTGAGGCGGTCGTCGTGCGAGGCGTCCGGGTCGGCCGCGACGAGGGCCAGGCCGCGGACCTCGCGGGCGCAGTCGTCGAGGAGAGCCAGGACCTTGCGGGCGCGAGCCTTGCGGGCGCGAAGTGGGTTGAGTGGGTGAACCAGGGGCGCGAGGGAGAGCCGTACCCGCCCCAGCAGAAGTTCAAGCTCAGCGATGCGGGGCCCGGGGTCGGCGACCGTCGAACCGGCGAGGCGGTCGGCGGCCTCGGCCGTGCAGGTGTGCACGCACCGCAGGGCCTTCTGGATCCACGCGTCGGTGATGGCATGGGTCGTGACGGGCAGGACGAGCAGCACGGCGATCACCGCGCCGAGCGACCCGACGGCGGTCTCCGCGACGCGCAGCCACAGCAGCGAGGCGTCCAGCACGCCCAGGACGCCGTAGAGCATGCCCACCATCACCGTCACGAAGAACATCATCCAGCTGTACGAGACCGCCGCCGTGTAGAAGATCCCGAAGACGCAGACCGCGACGATGGCAGCGGTCGGGGCACCCGCGCCGTCGAGGGGAATGGCCACGGCGAATCCGGCGACGATGCCGATGACCGTTCCCAGGACCCGCCGGAATCCCCGTACGAGCGTCTCCCCGCGCGAGGTGGTGTTGACGAAGACCCACCAGGTGGCGCCGACGGCCCAGTACCACCGCTGGTCCGACAGCACCTGCCCGAGCCCCAGCGCGAAGGCCCCGCCCAGTGTGGCCTGCACGGCCTGCCGGGTGGTGATCCGGGCCAGTCCGCGGCCCTCCGGGGGTGCGGGCGCCGCCGCGACGGGCAGCCGCCGCTCGTAGCACCACAGCCCGAACCGCACGGCGGACGAGACGCACAGGGACAGCACAACGGCCACGTACAGCTCGGGCAGCTGCTCGGGGACGGTGTGCAGGAACTGGGCGGCGAAGAACGTCATGAACGCGAAGACGCCCAGCGCGTGCCCGCGCGGCCCCCAGCGCCGGGCGTACACGCCCACGCCCATCACGGTGAGGAAGGCCAGGTCACGGGCGACCGGCTGGTCGTGCAGCACGGCGGCCACGGCGAGGAGGGGCAGGCCGACGAGGGGGAGCAGCGCCGTGGTGGCCGCCTGCCCGCGCACCGTCGGGTCGGTCACGGTGAAGAGGGCGAGAAGCGCCGCGAGGCCACCCGTGATGGCCGCGGCGAGCGAGAGACCGGCGAGGCCGCACAGCGCGACCGCGAGGCCGATCCCGAGCACCGCCCGGGCGGCGAAGCGCAGCCGCACCCGCCCCGGGTCCGGCGCCACGAACACCCTCTTCAGCACGCTTCTGCCCCTTCCGCGTCGCCACAGAGCTCGCATGAAAAAGGCGCCGCGGAGATCCGCAGCGCCATCGACGTAGATATAAGAGCATCCTCCGGACCCATGGATCAAACGAGGCGGAAAACGCTGCACCAATGGCCCACCACACGACCCGAATGGTCGGCCATCAGCAGACCAACGGACCACCCGGAAGGAAGGACGACCACATCCCTGGCGACTACGCGTGGACGGCGGTCGGCGGGGAGGGCCGGACCGCGGCGCGATGCGGGTGACCTGGGTACAGTCGGGTCGAAACGGCTGAAGCCGACGGGGACGGGCCGGAAGGGATATGCGGATCATGGCGGTGGACGCGCTCGACACCCGGATCCTGCGGCTGCTGATCGAGCAGCCGCGCACCAGCGTCCGGGAGTACGCGCGCATCCTCGGTGTGGCCCGCGGCACGCTCCAGGCGCGGCTGGAGCGGCTGGAGCGGGACGGTGTGATCACCGGTACGGGCCCGACCCTCTCCCCCGCCGCCCTCGGCCACCCGGTGCTCGCCTTCGTCCACCTGGAGGTCACCCAGGGGCATCTGGTGGAGGTGGGCGACGCGCTGGCGGCCGTGCCCGAGATCATCGAGGCGTTCTCGACGACGGGCGGCGGTGATCTCCTGACCCGTGTCGTCGCCCGGGACAACGGACACCTGGAGGACGTGATCCAGCGACTGATCCAGTTGCCGGGCGTCGTCAGGACGCGGACGGAAGTGGCGCTGCGCGAGCGGGTGGCACACCGGGTGCTGCCACTGGTGGAGTCCGTGGGACGCGCGGCGGGCGGCAGCCAGGGGCGCCCGGGGGCCCCTCGCGAGTGACCGGCCCGGCCGCCCGTCCCTGCTGCGGGATGCTGGGGTCATGACCTCGCACCCCTCCGCCGGCCGTGCGGCCGTTCCCGCCTCCCCCGCCCCCGTCCACGTGGTCTTCGATCTCGACGGGACGCTGGTCGACAGCGAGCCGAACTACTACGAGGCGGGTCGGCGGCTGCTCGCCCGGTACGGGGTGCGGGACTTCGGCTGGGAGGAGCACACCCGGTTCATCGGGATCGGCACCCGCGAGACCCTGACCGCCCTGCGCGCGGAGTACGGGATCGACGCCCCGGTCGACGAACTGCTCGCCGGGAAGAACGCCCTGTATCTGGAGCTCGCCGGGGCCTCGACGGACGTCTTCCCGCAGATGCGGGCGTTCGTGGAACGCCTGCACGCCGCCGGGGTTCCGATGGCGGTGGCCTCCGGATCGTCCCGGGCCGCGATCGGTGCGGTGCTCGCGGTCACCGGGCTGGACGCGTACATCCCGCTGTACGTCTCCGCCGAGGAGGTCCCCCGCGGCAAGCCCGAGCCGGACGTGTTCCTGGAGACGGCACGCAGGATGGGGGCGGAACCCGCCGACTGCGTGGTGCTGGAGGACGCCCCGCCGGGGGCGGCGGCCGCGCACGCGGCGGGCATGCGGTGCATCGCCGTGCCCTACGTGCCGAAGACCGCGTCCGACCCGGCCTTCGAGGCCGCCGACCTGCTGTTCACGGGCGGGCAGTCTGCCTTCACGGCCGAGGCCGCGCACACCTGGCTGATCGGCTGACCCGGGCCGGCGGCAGCCGCGCCGGGCCCCGGGGGTGTGCCGGTCCGTCAGCCGTGCCCGGCGAAGGGGCCGTCGGGGGCATCCGGGGTCCCCGGACGGATATCCTGATCATGTCGTTCGCCCCACCGCCCCGGACACCCCAGGCCCCAGGTGGGCCGACAGCCGGTACGGGCCGCCCTTCGAGATAGGTGTACAGGTGCTGGTAGCTGGTCGGTACCGATTGGTGTCCCCCATCGGGCGTGGCGGCATGGGCGAGGTCTGGCGCGCCGCGGACGAGGTGCTGGGCCGGGCCGTGGCCGTGAAACTGCTGCTCGGGGACCAGGCGGACGCCTCGTCGACCGCCCGCTTCCGGCTGGAGGCGCAGACCGCTGCCCGGCTCAGCCACCCGCACCTGGTGGCCGTGTTCGACTTCGGCGCCTGGGAGGACCGGTTCTTCCTGGTGATGGAGCTGGTCGAGGGGCAGAGCCTCGGGGACCTGCTGGCCGCCCAGGAACGCGTCCACCCCGAGCAGGTCGCGCAGATCGCGGGGCAGGCGGCCGCCGGGCTCGCCGCCGCGCACCGGCAGGGCATCGTCCACCGGGACATCAAACCGGGC
Organism: Streptomyces sp. WZ.A104; assembly: GCF_002382885.1. GTDB lineage: Bacteria > Actinomycetota > Actinomycetes > Streptomycetales > Streptomycetaceae > Streptomyces. The sequence goes on along the minus strand of NZ_NWVL01000031.1, from coordinate 35,944 downwards.
AACCTGATGCTGGACGCGGACGGTTCGGTGAAGATCGGCGACTTCGGCATCGCCCAGTTCGTCGACGATCCCTCGACCGCTCTGACGACGGCCGGTCAGATCGTGGGCACCAGCCTCTACTTGGCCCCCGAGCGCGCCCTCGGCCGCACCGCCGACTCCGCCTCCGACATGTACTCCCTGGGCTGCGTCATCTACCAACTGCTGGCCGGACAACCGCCGTTCCGTTCCGACACAGCGACCGCGACGCTCTATCAGCACGTCGACACCCCACCGGTCCCGCTGCGGCAGCGGGGCGTGGAGATCTCCGCCGCCTTCGACGCGTATCTCCTGGGCCTGCTGGCCAAGCAGCCCGAGGAGCGGCCCACCGCACAGCAGGTCTCCGACTGGTTCCGCACCGACGCCTGGCGGGGGCGGCCCGAGCCCCTCCCGATGCAGACACCCGCGTCCCACCGCGCCTCCGGCCCGGCCCCCGCACCCTCGACGTCCCTCCCGGCGGCGCCTCCCGCCTCCGCCGCCGCCCCCGTGGGCCCCACGACGTACCGGCTGCCGCAGCCGACGGGCCGAAGGCGCAACACCTCATCCCGGTCCGCCCCCGCCCGCCGCCGCAGCACGCGCGAGGCGATCCGTCGCCGCCCGAGGGTGGCCAGCGCCATCGCGGGAACGGCGACGTTCCTGGCCGCCGTGTATCTGGGGATGATCCTCTTCTCCCCGGACTCCAGCTCCGCCGGCACGCCGGGCCCGTCGCCGACGTCCTCCGGCCCGGCGGAGAACGTCGGCGACGGCGGCAACGGCGGTGAACAGCAGCCCGGCCGGGAGCGGGATCAGCAACAGGACCAGCCGGGCGGCCGACAGGGCAGCGACCCGAACCAGGGCCGAGATCAGGATACGAACCAGAACGGGGACCGGGACGACGAGGACGACGAGCGGGACGACTGACTCCCGCTCGTCGCACGGCTGTTCGGCGGCGGCCCGTTCAGCGGCGGTCGTTCAGAGGCAGCCGCTCACCATCGGCCGTGCACGTCCGCGCGGACAGACCGGTCGTACAGCTCCCGTACGGCGTCCAGCGTGCTCTGCGGCAGCTGCGGCAGGGATGCGGCCGCCGCGTTGGCCCGCGCCTGTTCGGACGTGCGCGCGCCGGGGATGACGGTGGTCACGCCGGGCTGCTGGATGATCCAGCGCAGCGCGGCCTGGGCCGGGGTGGCACCCTCGGGGGCAAGCTCGGCGAACTCGGCGGCAGCGGCGAGACCGGTCGCGTAGTCGACACCGGAGAACGTCTCGCCCTGGTCGAAGGCCTCGCCGTGGCGGTTGTACGTACGGTGGTCCTCGGGCGCGAAGACGGTGTCCTTGGTGTACCTGCCGGAGAGCAGACCTGAGGCCAGCGGGACCCTCGCGATGATCCCGACGCCCGCGGCGGCCGCCGCCGGGAGCACCTCGTCCAGGGGCTTGAGCCGGAACGGGTTCAGGATGATCTGCACGCTCGCGACGCCGGGGCGCGCGATGGCCGTGAGGGCCTCGGCGCAGGTCTCCACGCTCACCGCGTAGGCCGCGATCCGCTGCTCGGCGACCAGGGTGTCCAGCGCGTCGTAGACCGCGTCGGAGGAGTAGACGCCGGTGGGCGGACAGTGCAGCTGTACGAGGTCGAGCGTGTCGGTGCCCAGGTTGGCCCGGGAACGGTCGTTCCAGGCGCGGAAGTTGTCCAGGACGTAGTTCTCCGGCACCTGTTCGGCGCGCCGGCCCATCTTGGTGGCGACGAAGACGTCCGCGTCGGGACGGCTCGTGAGGTAGCGGCCGATGAGCTGTTCGCTCCGGCCGTCTCCGTACATGTCCGCCGTGTCGAAGAAGGTGACGCCGGATTCGACCGACGCGTCGAGGATGTCGAGGGCGTCGCTCTCCGCGACCTCGCCCCAGTCGGCCCCCAGCTGCCAGGTGCCCAGTCCGACGGCCGACACGTCACGGCCGGTCCTGCCCAGTGTGCGTTGCTCCATGAAGATCATGCTATTCCGCTCCGCCCCGTAGCGGCAGGGGTGGCGGGCAGCCGCGGGAGCGAACAGCGGCAGGAGCACCGCTGCCGCCGCCCACGGCGGAGCCGGCCGGAGCGTCGAACCGGTCCTCGAAGACGACGGCCCGCGCCACCGGCCCTCACGGCACAGTCGTTGCGCATATGCACCTGAAGGCAGCGGGTCCGACGCGCGATTCCCCCGGGACGGCGGCAGAGTGGAGACACGCACCTGTGACACGTCCGGGCCGACGGAGGGAGCAGAGCGGTGGGGACGGAGAGCGACGAGACGGCACGGCCGCATTTCGTCGTGCAGATCCATGACGCACGCCGTATGCACTTCGACTTCCGGCTGGAGGTCGAAGGCGTACTCAAGTCGTGGGCGGTGCCCCGCGGCCCCTCGGAGAACCCCAGCGACCGCCGGCTCGCCGTGCCCACGGAGGATCATCCGCTGGAGTACCGCGAGTTCGAGGGGGTCATTCCCCGGGGCGAGTCCGGCAGCGGCACGGTCATCGTCTGGGACCAGGGAACCTACCGGCCGCTCGGACACGACGGGCAGGGCGGCTCCGTCCCCTTCGCCCAGTCGCTCGGCCTCGGGCATGCGACGTTCTGGTTGTACGGGAAGAAGCTGCACGGGGAGTTCGCGCTCACCCGCATCCGGAAGGGCGACGAGCCGGACAGCGGCGGCCACGAGGCCTGGCTGCTGATCAAGGCCAACGACCGGCTCGCCGTACGCGGCAGACCCGGCTCACCGGACCCGTACCACGCCCGGTCCGCCCGTACGGGACGCACGCTGCACCAGGTCGCGGCGGCGGCGCGGGGAGACGCGGGCTGAGCCGAGGGCTGTCCCGTGATCCCTGGCGGGCGCAGGACGACAGCCACGGCAGCCGGCCGCGTTGCCGGAAGGCCCGGACACGTCTGCTATGCGGACGCCCCTCCGCCGTGGGATACGCCGCATCTGACGCCGTGTGCTGATCCGCCAGGGACGACGGGACAGCCCTCAGGGCCCGTCGCGCCGATCAGGGCCGGGGCCCGAGTCCGTGATCTCGGTGAGGACGTCGGTGTAGAGCGACCGCCGGTCGGGCCGGGCGTGCGCCTCGGCCCGGCGCAGGACGGGAACCGCCGTCGCCCCGAACCCGACGACAGCCTCCCGGGCCGCACCCCGGACCACGGGCCTGGCATGGCCGAGGAGCCGGACGAGGTCCGGCAGCGCCGGTTCCCAGGCGGCGCGGCCGAGCGTCCGGACGGCCATGCGCACCACGTCCGGCAGCGGGTCGGACAGCAGGAGCCCGGTGAGCCGGGCGTGGGTGGCCCGGTCGAACAGGGCCCGCGAGGTGCGGTGGGCGTGGAGCCGGACCCCGGCACGCGGGTGGCGGAGCAGCTCCTCGACCAGCTCGCGCAGGGCCTCGTCCGGTTCCGCCCCGGGCGGCGGTGCGTGCTCCTCGACGAGGCGGGTGAGCGTACGGCGGGTCTGCTCGGGCGTTCCCGTACGGGCGAGGTCGAGCAGCTCCGGCAGTGACGGGCGGGGCGCCACAACCGCAGGGGCGGGGGACGGGGCGCGCAGGACGTCCAGCACGGCGGCGTCCTCGCTGTCGGTCCCGGGTGCGCGCAACGGACCGTCGACGAGCCTGAGGCCGTCTGCGACGCTGTCGCGGCCTTCGGTGCGCAGTCGGCCCAGGGCCCGGGTCAGCGTCGGGGTCCGAAGCAGGGGGCGACCGGTCAGCAGGTCCACGAGCCCGAGGTCGCCCGCGTCGATACGGGGTGCCAGCAGGTGGGCGAGGGCGTCGGCGGGTACCCGCCGCTACGCGGTGCGGGCGGCCTCTCGCACGGCGGGCGGGCCGTGTTCCCACCACTTCAGGAGCAGGGGGACGAGCGGAGGCAGGTCGTCCTCGGGGAGCAGGCCCGTCCAGCGCAGGGCCCGTTCGGGCAGTACCCCCTCAGCGGCCAGGACCTGGTCGGCGGTCTGCCCCGCGAGACGGGTCTGCCCCGCGCGAGCCGCCGGCCCGATCAGGTCGGCGGGGAGGAGGTCGACGCGACCGTGCAGGAAAGCCCGGAGCAGGGCGAGCGACACTTCCGGCTCGGGCCAGGTCCGCAGGGCCCGCACGGCGGTGTTCCGGCGTTCCGGCTCCGGGGCCTCCAGCATGGCCAGCAAGCGGGCTCGCTGCGCGGCCGACCGGGGCTGGTCGAGATCGTCCGCCCGCACCGGACGCGGTGGCGCGGCGGCGGCCCGTACCACCGTCCTGGTCTCAGCGACGTTCCACGGCGGCGCGTCGAGCGGCTGGAGCTCGGCCATCCAGTCGACGAGCGGCCCCCGTACGTCCGGTCCGGCCGCCGGGTACGCGGTGACGAGGGCGGCCAGCAGATCCCTGGACCCGGCCGCACCACTGGTGCCGCGCCCCCGGAGCTCCGCCAGCGCCCCGGGCGTCCGTACCGCTTCCCTCAACTCCGCACGCCACGCCTCCGATACGCCGCCCCCGGCGTCCTCCTCCGGCGCCGCCCCGGACACCTCCCGCGGTCCCGCTACGCCGAACGCCTCACCGAGCACGGCGGGCGCGGCCTGCCAGGGGTCGGCGCCCAGGTGGGCGGAGTCCAGGGCCCGGTCGAGATCGGCGCGGACCAGCACCGCACCCAGCTCCCGGAGCAGGGTCAGGGTGGCAGCGGCCGCCAGCGCCGGGGGCCCGTACCCGTCGGGCGCTTCACCAGCACCGGGCGGCAGGGTGCGCAGCCCCTCGACGACCATGAAGCGCTGGACACCGGACAACTCCGGTGCGACGGCGTGCAGTACGCCGGTCAGCTCCCCCGCGAACGATGCCTCGCCGACCCCCGTCGCCTCGTCGAACGCGTCGGCCACCGTGCCGGCGTACCGGGCGAGGAGCGCCGTCTCGTCGGCGGACCAGGGCGCCGGGCACAGGCGCAGCGCGCACCGCAGGAGACGGCTTGGGAGTCCGGCCTCGCGGGTGCTCTCGGCCAGGACGAGCCACTTCTCCAACTGCGCCCGAGCTCGCGGGTGTTCGCGTAGGGCGGCGGCCGTCACGTCGGTGAGGTCCGGGGGCGTGGCCCGACGGGCGATCCGCAGGGCGAGCGCCGGGTCCCAGCCCGACCGCAGCAGGGCCGCGACCTCCGGATCGGGCACGCACGGTGACGGGTTCGGGGCGACCGGGGGCGCCGGAACTCCGTGCCGGGCCAGTGGTTCCGCCAGGTCCTCGACGGAACCGTCGGCGAGGCGGACGCCGCCGTCCGCCACGAGCGTCAGGAGGAGGGGGACGACCGGCGAAGCCTGCGCGTCGAAGGCGAGCACCGCACGCGCGGTCAGCTCGCCGTCGAGCGCGCTCAGCAGCAGGCGGCGGCCGCGCGCCTCCTGGCCCGCCTCGGCGGCGGCGAGGAGGGTGGCGGCGTAGGCAGGGCCCACGACGGCCCGCAGCGCCCGGGTCAGCGCGGCCCGCAGTCCCGGATTGTCGTCGCGGCCGAGCCGTCCGAGGATACGGGGGACGGAGGCGGGTGCGCCCGCGTGGACCAGTGTCGCCGCCGCTGTCTTCCTGACGTTCATGTTCGGGTGGTCGAGGCACGCGGCGACCGCCTCGCCCGCCCAGAACGCCCGCGCCGCTCCGAGGGCCAGCAGGGCCTGTCGTACGGTCCGGATGTCCGGGTCGGCCGTCAGGGGGACGAGCGTCGCCGACAGGGCCCGGGCGTCGCGTCCCGAAGTGTCATGGGCCAGCAGGGCGATGACGTGCTTGCGCACCTGCGGGTCGCGGCTGCGCAGCAGCCGGTGCACGCGGGCGCGGGTGGCGGGGGTGGCGGTGGTCTGCGTCAACGCCTTGAGCAGCACGGCCTGTTCGCCGCCGGAGAGACCCGGGCGCTCCAGCAGGTCGAGCAGCGTCGTGGACAGCAGAGCGTGGCCCGCCGCGGTGCCGTCGGTGGTGCCCAGCAGGCAGACGGGCCTGATCCGCGCACGTCCGCGGAGTCGGCGGCCGAGGGCCCGCACGGCGCTCAACGCCTCCTGTGGCAGCTCCGGTTCGGGGCCGGGCTCCCGGGGCGCGGCGAGATCGCGCACGATGCGCAGGATCAGGTCGGCGACGAGGGGCGGTGTTCGTCTTCCGGCGTTCCCCGCGATCCGGCACAGTGCGCCCACCGGGTCGTCGACGTCCACCCGGGAGCGCAGAACGGCCAGTTCCCGTTCGTCCGGGGCCCCGAGGTCGGCCTCGACGGCTCCCGGAAGGTCTTTGGGGTCGAGCCGCGAGAGGAGCCGCCGCCGCTGGACGGGCTCGTCGGTGAGGTGCCAGAGGAGTTCCAGGGCCCGGTCGCGTACGGGGCGCAGCTCGGGTGCGATGGCGGGCGCGGGCGCACCGGCGGGGGCGGCACCGGGGACCGCCGTAGGGTCCGCCACGCCCAGGCCCTGGGCGAGCGCCTCCCGCGTACGGGCCCCGCCGACGGCCTCCAGCGCGGCCAGTGCGGCGCCCGGCGCCCTCGGCAGCAGGGCGAGCACGGCCTCCTCGGCGTCCGGCGGGCGCAGAGCACGGATCGCGTCGAGAAACGGGCGCGCGGCCGGAGCTGTGGGAAGGAGCCGGGTGACCGCCTCACCGATCGGCACGTCGGTGGCGCCCTGCCCCGCCAGCGCGACGAGCAGCTCCAGACGGCGCGGCCAGTCCGGGGCGGTGGGCGGTGCGTCCACGAGGGCGTCGAAGAGGTACCGGCGGCAGGTGTACAGGACCGTGGCGACATCGTCCGCCGGGAGCGTGTGGTCCCCCAGGGCCAGGGCGAGAAGCGGCCGGACGTCCGGGCCGGTGGGGAAGTGGCCGCGCCGGTGCAGTCCGAGCAGAGCGGCCAGTACGGGCCCCGCGAGCAGCAGGGGGTCCGGCGCGGCTACCGCCAACAGGCGGCCAGTGTCCGTGCGTTCGGCCGAGTCGCCCAGCAGTTCCAGCGCCCGTCGGCGCAGGGCGGGGGGCGAGGCCGCGTCCTCCGCCGTCCTCCACAGCAGCTCCTGACGGCCGTGGCGGGCCGCCGCGAGGAGAGCGGCGTCGGCGACCGCCGTGGCCCCTTCCCTCCTCCCCGGCGTCCCCGGCCCGCCCACCAGGCGGGACAGCGGCAGCAGTTCCAGGGGCGTCACCGCCGCCCAGGGCTCGGCGAGTTCGCGCAGCGCCCCGGTGACGACCTCGCCGTCGGGCGCGTCGAGCAGCCGGATCAGATGAGCGCGGGCGGACGCGGGCGCGAGCAGCCCGGCGTGCAGCCCCTCCCGGGCCAGCCGCAGCGCTTCGGCCCCCAGGACCGGGTCCCGGCTGCCGATGAGTTCGGCCACGAGCCGGTCGAGGCGGTCGGGCCGGTGCACGACGGCGGCGGCGATCGCGCCGACGGCCCGGTAAAGGAGTTCGCCCGGCGGTTCCGTACGGACGGCGGCCGGGTCACCGAGGAGTTCGGCCCGCAGCCAGGCGATCCGTACCCGCGCGGGCAGCTCCGCCGTACGCCAGTCCGGCAGCCGGTGCCCCGGCCGCTGCGCGCCGAGCCGCGCGTGGAGCTCCGCGAGCAGCAGGGACTCCTCGGGGGACGTGCCCGGCGATGCGGGCAACAGGCGTGCCAGGACATCCTGTTGATCCGCCCCGCCGCCCGCTGCCGCCGGGGTGGCCGTGCGTTCGGTGAGGAGCAGGAGGCCGAGGTGGCGCAGCCGAGGGGCGGGGTGCCGGAGCAGCCGGGCGAGCAGCTCCGGCGGGCAGGTCCGGGCGTCGAGGTGCCGGGCGAGGAGTCCGGCGTCGGCGCGGTCGAGGGCGTCGTCGATCAGCGCGTCCGGTGGGGTGGCCATCCGGGGATCGTAGACGGGCGGTCGGGTCTCCCACCCCCTGGGCCGGGATCGTGGACGGACGGTCCGGTCTCCCACCCCCTGGGCCGGGGATCGTGGACGGGCGGTCGGCTCTCCCACCCACTGGGCCGGGTATCGCTGCCGCCCGTCCTGGTCGATGATGTGGCCCGGGGCCCCACCGCCCCGGCAGGAGCAACGGCCGCGGAAGGAAGGGACTGCGATGCGGGATCTCTCACCACCGGACCTGGCGACGACGGACGTACGGGAGGTGTCCCGCTCGGGGGAGGACGCCCGGGTGATCGTGGTGGGGGCGGGACCGGCGGGCTCGTCGGCCGCCTACCACCTGGCCCGGGCCGGGGTCGACGTGATCCTGCTGGAGAAGGCCCGCTTCCCCCGGGAGAAGGTGTGCGGGGACGGTCTGACCCCGCACGCGGTGCATCAGCTGATCCGGATGGGCGTCGACGTCTCCGCGCCGGGCTGGACGCGTTCGCGCGGTATGCGCTGGGTCGCCGGGGAGCACCGGGTGCACATCGACTGGCCCGCGCTCGGCCGCTACCCGGACTTCGGTCTCTCCCGCAGCCGGCACGACTTCGACGACATTCTCGCGCGGCACGCCGTGGCGGCCGGGGCCCGGCTGTACAGCGGCTGGAAGGCGGAGCGGCCGCTGACCGACCGGGCGGGCCGGGTCATCGGGGTCGCCGCGACTTCGGACTCCCCGGACCTGCCGGAACCGGTCGACTTCCGCGCGCCGGTCGTCGTCGCCGCCGACGGGGCCTCCGCGCGGCTCGCCCTGGCGATGGGCCTGGAGCGGGACCCCCGGCGGCAGATCGCGACTGCGGCCCGCCGTTACTACCGCAGCCCGGAGCGCTCCCGGGAGGACTATCTGGAGCTGTGGGCCGACCTTCGCTTCCCGGACGGCGGCCCGTATCTTCCGGGGTACGGCTGGATCTTCCCGATGGGCGACGGCCGGGTCAACGTCGGGCTCGGGGCGCTCCCCCACCGGCGGCACGGCAAGGCGGACCTGCGCGCCACGCTGGACCAGTGGCTGGCCCGTACCCCCGAGGAGTGGGGGCTGCGCGAGGAGAACGCGGAGGGCCCGGTCCGCAGCGCCGCGCTCCCCCTCGGCTTCAACCGGCATCCGCTGTACGCGCGGGGGCTGCTGCTCGTCGGTGACTCCGGCGGAATGGTCAGCCCCTGGAACGGTGAGGGCATCGCCCAGGCCATGGAGGCGGGCGAGGTCGCCGCCGAGAGCGCGGCGCTGGCCCTGGCCCATCCCGAGGGCCCGCGCCGCGAACAGGTGCTGCGCGGCTACCCGGTGGAGATGAACCGCCGCTGGGGCCGCTACTACCGGCTGGGCAACACCGCCGCCGACCTGGTCTTCAGCCGGTCGGGCTTCCAGCCGGTGCTCAACCGGTACGTCATGGGCTCGCCGTTTCTCCTCAACACACTGGCCCGGCTGCTCACCAACCTCACGGACACGCCCTCGCGCGATGTCGTCGACCATCTGCTCAACACCGCGTTCCGCCTGGTCCCGTCCCCGAAGCCGGGCGCTCGCGGCAGCGGCGCGCGTTCACGCTGACGGGCCCGGCCCCTTCCTCCGCCATCGGGGCACGGCGTGCGCCCTCGATCGGCCCTCGCGGCACGACGCGGAACGGGCGGTCGCGCGCGGCCCATGCCCCGGCCCCCAAAATCGTGTCCGGGCGGCTCAGGAGAGGAGCCCGGCGAAGTACTCCCGGTCCCGTACGTCCTCGGGTCGCACGGCGTCGTATCCGTGCAGCGGCCACAGCGGGCGTCCGTCGATCCACGGCACGAGCAAGGGGCGCTCCGCGTCGTCCGGCAGGGCGCCCGTCCGTCCGCCGTCCGTCGTCGGCGTGCCGTCGGCGTCCCCGTACAGCTCCGCGACGCCGGTGGGGGCGGGCAGGCCACGCCACGGCTTGCGTGACGTGCCCGGCGGGAATACCTCCAGGGAGCTTTCCGCCTGCGCCTCCGGTCCGCCGTCCAGCGGGAAGAAGATCAGGACCATCGTGTCGTCGTGGCTGCGCAGCAGGGCGTACCGCTTGCGTACGGGTCCGGGGTGGCGGGTTGCACGGACCAGTCCGCGGACGTTCGGTATCCCGTGGCGCAGGGCGCGGTAGCCCAGCCGTACGGCATTGCAGGCCGCGAGGCCGCCGACCAGCAGGGGCGCCGGTTCGTCCAGCCACAACCACAAGGCGGTCGCGGCCAGCGACACGGCCAGGGAGCGCAGGGTCCCGAGCGTCGCCGAGAGCTCCAGCAGCGGCCCGATCCGCCACCAGGGCCGCTCCAGGGCTCCGGGCGGGAGGGGCGGCAGTGGTTCCGTGACGTGCGGGGCCCGGCGCTCGGCCGCCGCGGACATCACCGCGCAGGAGAGGTCGGGGCCCTGTTCCGCCGGGGCGCCTTTGACCAGGGACACACGAGGGCGCGGCGGCGTCACGAGGGAGGCGTGGGCCGGGCGGTGCGCGAAGGAACGGCGGTCCCGCATCCGGCGTACGACGCGGATGGCGCCGCCGATCAGGGAGCCGAGGATCAGCAGCACGCCCGCCAGGAACACCACATCGTTCACCTCGTTGGCCGGGGTGCCCTCCCAGTCGGCGTTGTACAGGTCGCCCTTCCACGGGCCGTAGGACACCACCCAGCCGACCTCCCGGTCGTGCAGGATCGGGGCCCGGTCGGGGTCGCAGCGGAACGGGCCTTCCCGCCGCTCGCCGCTCCAGGGGTCGGCCCAGCGCACGGTGCAGTCGCCGTCGGCCGACTCGCTGATCACGGTCAGCTCGGCCTTCGGGTCGTCCATGGCCGCCAGGGACGCGGCGATGCCCAGCCCCAGGACCGCACAACCCACGAGCAGGACCCAGCGCCAGCACGGCCGCCGGCGTGGCACCGCCGCCGGGGCCCTGTGCTCGGCTGTGCCCGGCCCCGCCTGCGGCCGCTGTCCGGGGATCCGCTCAGGGTCGGGGCGGCCGTCGATGCCCGTCTCCCGCGCCCACTCGATGAGCCGGCTCCCCTTGGCACCGGTCTCCGGGCGGGCCCAGAACAGGCCTTCCCCGCCGGGCCGTGACGCGACACCGCCGCGCACCGGGTCGCCGCACCACCACAGGATGCCGTCCCACCCGGTTTCGGCGAGGCGGGCGTTGGCCTGCGCGACGACGGCGCCGAGGCACACGAGGTCACCGGTGCGGGGGTCGCGGAGCACCAGGCGCGGTGCGCCGGTCATGGCCGAGATCGTCGACCGGGCGACGCAGGCCGTCCAGGGGGCCGCGGACAGCCGCCCGTGCATGCGGCGGGCGTTGAGGACGAGGACCAGGCCGACGAGGAGAGCGATGAGGCCCGCCACGGACAGCCACGCCGCGAGCGGCATGGCCCAGCCCCGACGGGCCCCGCCGCTCCCCGCCAGGAGGGCCGCCGCCGGACCGGCCACGAGAGCCCCGCCCCCGGCAGCACACCATGTGCCCGCCCGTCTCCGGTAGCGGGCGACGGCTCTCGCGGTGGCCGGGAGAGCGATCGCCGTCCCCTCCCGATCCTTCGTGGAACTCACGCGCGCCCCTGCCTCTCCACCGGCCGGCCGACAGGCCTGAACTGCCGATATGACCGCTGATAGGACAGCCAGTATCGTCTCCGCCCGGTGGAGGGCGGACAGCGGTGTCCGCAGACGGACCCGGATCAGTCGGTACGCGTACGGGACGCGGGTGCGAGTGGGGTGGCCGTGTGCTCCACCGGGGCCGCCGCCAGGGCTCGTTCGAGGTCGTCCAGGGCCCGGCGGGCCGCGGCGACGCGTTCGCGCAGCACGATGGCGTCGGCGGTGGGCAGGGGTGCGTCGGCCGGGGCGGGGCGGGCGGGCTCCGGTGATTCCGCCGACTCCTCCATCGAACGGGCCTCGTCGAGCGAGGTGATGACGACCCCGATAAGGACATTTACCAGGACGAAAGAGGCGAACAGGACGTACGAGGCGTAGTAGAGGATGCTCCAGCGGGAGATCTCCAGGCCCGCGCGCACCGCGTCACCCAGTCCGTCCAGGGTCATCAGCAGGAACAGGGTGAGGATCGCGCGGCCCAGGGAGCCGAAGTGTTCCGGGTCGCTGTCGGAGAAGCAGATCCAGCCGACCATGGCGTAGAGGTAGAGCAGCAGACCGCCGACGAGCAGGAAGCTGACGGTGCCGGGAAGGCTTCTGCCGACCGCGACCAGGACGACGCGCAGCTGGGGCAGGAAGCGTGCCGCGCGCAGCACCCGGGCGAGGCGCAGGAGGCGCAGCACGGTGCCGTTCTCGCGGAGGAACGGCAGGAAGGCGAAGAGGACGACGGTGAGGTCGAAGAGGTTCCACGGGTCGCGGAAGAAGGCCGCGGGCCGTTCGGCGTGGGCTCCCGCGCGTAACAGGATCTCCACGGTGAACGCGGCGAGGAAGCTGTACTCGACCGTGCGCAGGGCCAGATGCCAGCGCTCGGCCAGTCCGGAGTACGTCTCGACGCCGAGGACCGCCGCGTTCGCGAGGATGAGGCAGAAGACCAGGGCGGCGAACCAGCGGGCTTCCGTGATCTCCCTGCACCGCCCGGCCACCGCCCGCCGCCGGCGCGGGGTCTGCGCCGCTGGGTCCGTCATCCTGCTTCCCTGGTCGTCCGCGGCCACCGAACACGACTGGCCTGAAAGGAGGTTGCTCCGGGCAGCCTGATCATGGAACCCGCGAACGGATACTCTACAGCCCTGTAGATTATCTACCGACGCAGATCGCACGAGAGAAAGCAGCAGCCATGTTGGGGTTCGGTGAGCTCACCCTTCTTCTTCTCGTGATCGTGGTGGTCCTGAGCATCAAAAGGCTGCCGGACCTGATGCGTTCGGCCGGCAAGGCCGCGCGCATCCTCAAGAGCGAGAAGCGGGCCCTCAAGGACCAGGACACCCCGCACACCGACCCGCAGAGCGTCCCGCAGGCCGGGGCGGCGCCCGGCGGGGCGGCCCCGGACGACGACGCCCGGCCGTCCCCTCGCGTGATCCGCGGGGAGGCGACCGAGCGCAAGGACCTGTAGCCCGCTCGCGGCCCCGGCGGTCCCTCAGGCGGCCGTCGGCGGGTGCAGCAGGCGGGCGAGGAGATCGTCCAGGCTGACCAGTCCGGTAAGCCCGCCCTCCGCGTCGCGGACCACGGCGATCGTGGCGCGCCGATCGCGCAGCCGCTCCACGGCGTGGGCGGCGGTCTCCTCCGGCGCCAGCTCCGGGACCGGGCGGGCCAGGTCGCGGGCGAGGACGGCCCTGCCGCCGGCGCGGGCGACCAGGGCGTCGCGGGCGTGCACCGATCCGAGGACCCGTTCCCCGTCCCGTACCAGCAGGCGGGTGCGGTCGGCCTCGGCCGCGGTGGCCAGGATCCGGTCGAGTCCGGCGTCCGCGGGGACGGTCGCGATCCGTTCGGCGGGGATCTGGAGGGTGGACACCGGGGCCTGCGGCTCGGTCAGGGACCGAGTCATCAGCCCGGAGTCGCCCTTGCTGATCAGGCCGAGCCGCTCCGACTCCTCGATGAGGTGGGTGAGCTGGTCCCGGTTGTGCACCGAGGTGAGTTCGTCGCGCGGGGTCACCTTGCAGAGCCGTACCAGGGCGTTGCTGATCGCGTTCAGCAGCCGGATCAGCGGGCGTACGGCGTTGACCAGCGCGCGGAAGGGCGGGCTCAGGAGCATCGCGGAGCGCTCCGGGTGGGCGATGGCCCAGGACTTGGGTGCCATTTCGCCGACGACCATGTGCAGGAAGACGACGACCATCATCGCCAGCGCGAAGGCGATTCCGTAGCTGAGGGCGGCGGGCAGTCCGAGCCGCTCCAGCAGCGGGTCCAGCTCGTGCGAGATCGCGGGCTTGGACACGGAGCCGAGGCCCAGGGTGCAGATGGTGATGCCGAGCTGGGCACCCGCGAGCATCAGGGACAGCTCGCGCATTCCGGCGAGCGCCGCCTTCGCCCCGCGCTGCCCCCGGGCGGCGGCCTGTTCCATGCGGTGGCGCTTGGAGGCGACCAGGGCGAATTCGGCGGCGACGAAGAATCCGCTGCCGATCAGCAGCAGGACGGTCACGAAGAGGGCCAGAGGGAAACTCATGCCTGCGGCTCCTGTTCGGTGCGTCCGGTGCCTTGGGTGCTTTCGATGCGCACGTACTCGGCGACATGCCGGTCGAGCGTACGGACCTCGATCCGGGCGCTGCCGGTGGTCAGCCGGTCCCCCACCGTCGGGAAGCGGCCGAGCCGGTCGATGATCAGTCCGGCCAGGGTGTCGTAGTCGTCGCTCTCCTGGGGCAGTTCGACGCCGGTGGCCTCCTGGATCTCGTCGGGGCGGCGCCCCGCGTCGACGATCCAGCCGGCCCCGTCGGCCACCGCGAGTTCGACGACGGTGTCACTCTCGTCCGCGATGTCCCCGACGAGCTCCTCGGCGATGTCCTCGTAGGTGACGATCCCGGCGAGGCCGCCGTGCTCGTCCAGGACGACGGCGAACTCGTCGTCACGCTCCCGCATCTGCGCGACGGCCGCGGGGAGTCTCAGAAGCTCGGGCAGCAGGAGGGGGCGGCGTGCCAGGGTGCCCACGGTGGTGCGGCCGACCTCGGCGGTCGAGAGGCGCATCAGCTCCCGTACGCCCAGGACTCCGGCGGGGTCGTCGGGGTGGTCCCCGAGCACGGGGTAGTTGGAGTGTCCGTGGCGGGCGATCAGCTCGACGGCCTCGGCGGCCATGGCGTCCCGGCGGACGAAGGCGACATCGGCGCGCGGGATCATCACCTCGCCGAGGGTGCGCTCGGAGAACTCCAGGGCGTGGTCGATCAGCTCGGCGGTCGCGGCCGGCAGCTGGCCCTGCTCGTGGGATTCGCCGATCAGATGGCCGAGCTCCTCCAGCGTGGCGCCGTGGTGGAGCTCCTCGACGGGTTCGATGCCGATCCGACGCAGCAGCCGGTTGGCGGCGCTGTCGAAGACGCGGATCACCGGGCCGACGGCTCGGAGGTAGATCAGGGTGGAGGCGGCCAGGGACTTCGCCATCCGCTCGGGGATGGCGAGGGCGAGGTTCTTCGGGGCGAGTTCGCCCAGGACCATCTGGATGACGGTCGCCACCACGAAGGAGAGTGCCACGGAGATGCCCGACACCACTCCGTCGGGCACACCTGTGCCGCTCAGGGCGGGCCGCAGCAGGGTGGAGACGGACGGTTCGGCGAGGAAGCCGACGATCAGCCCCGTGACGGTGATGCCCAGCTGCGCGCCGGACAGCATGAACGAGAGCCGTTCCAGGACGTTCACGGCGCGGGCGGCCCGCTTGTCACCCGCCGCGGCCTCCCGGGAGAGGGTGAGGCGATCGGCGGAGACGTAGGCGAACTCCTGGGCGACGAAGTAGCCGGTCCCGGCGGTGAGGACGAAGACGGCCAGGAGGCCGAGCAGCGCGGCGGTCATCGGGCACTCGCCCCACAGGAGCGGTGGCCCACCCGGTCCGGGGCCGCGGTGGCGGACCGGGCGCGGTGGAAGTCAGGCCCCGCAGGGCGGAGGTCAGGCCCCGAAGGGCCCGGACTGGCATACAACGCATGGCTCCTGTCCGGCTGGGGGTCCAGCCAACGTATGGAGGGGCAGCGCCCGCTCCGCCGCTGCCGGTGCGTTTCCGGCGGCGCCCACGATGGGACTGCGGTCCACGAACTCTACAGCGGAGTAGACCGGAGATCGGGGCGGCCTCCGTGGCGAGAACCTTTCGGTGCCGGGCACGGCCGGGAACTGACCGGACGCCCTCCGCGGTTGTGCTGTCGGCCCCGACCGGGGCCACCCGCCGTCAAGGCGGGGCGACATGCTCCCAGGAGGCAGCAGTGGCCCAGATCGACCTGGACAAGGTGCTCGACAAGGCTTACGCGGACAAGGACCTCAGCACGATTCTGGCGGCCCCGGTCTCGGCGCTGAAGGGCGTCTCGGACCGCGACGGCGAGCTGCTCCAGGAGGCGTTCAACGTCAAGACGGTGGCAGATCTGGCCAACCTGAAGTACGCCCGCTGGGCCCAGGCCCTCGCCGCGCTCGACGTCGGCCGGGCCTGACGGGCTCCGGTGCGGCCCGCCGGGCTCCTCCGGCGGGCCGCACCGCGCCTGCCCTAAGGGCTGTCCCTGATCCACCAGGGATCGCGGGACAGCCCTTAGAGAGGTGTCGCCGCTTCCAGGACGAGGAACAGCGCCACGGCCGCGTTGAGCGCCGACAGTGCCGAGACGGTCGTCCCGGCCGCGGCGACGAACGCGGCGGCCCCGGCCGGGGTGAGGGCGGGCGGCCATCCCCGGTCCGGCGGCACGGGACCGAGGAGCGCGGCCACCCGGCGGGGCACCGGTCCCGTCGCGGCGAACGCGGCGAAGGCCGGGCGGCCGGGGGCCGGACGGGAGACGAGCGCCGCCTTGCCGACCGCGCGAGCGGTCAGCCTGCGGTCGCCCGTGACCCGGGCCGCCTCCTCGTCCGCCCAGCGCTCCGTGCTGTAGACCAGGGCCGCGATCAGGGGCCGCAGGAGGGGGTTGACGCATCCAGCCAGCCGGGTCGCGAGCAGCAGCCGGTGGTGACGCCCCGCCAGGTGGGCCTGCTCGTGGGCGAACAGCGCCCGGCGCTCCGCCGGCTCCAGGGAGGCGAGCATCGCGGTGGAGACCAGCACCCGACCCGGGGAACCGGGAAGCGCGTAGGCGTACGGCACGTCATCGGGGAGCACGGCGAGGTCGCCGCCCGGCAGACCGGCCAGCGCCCGGTGCGCCCGGGCCCGGAAGAGGTAGTGGCGGTGGACGGTGAAACCGCAGGACACGGCCACGGCGACGAGCGCGACGATGGCGGCCTTGCCGGCGAACGCGTCGTGGGGCACGGCGTCGCGGACCTCGTCGTCGGACCAGCCATCGGGCAGCGGATTGCCGGGCAGCTGGGCCGTGCCGACGACCACCAGCAGCCCGAGGCAGACCAGGCTGCACGAGGCGAGGATCACGGCGGCGGTGGCCAGCAGCCGCGCGGCCCTGCGGGGGTGGAGGTGCTGTTCGGCGAGCCGCGCGATCGGCAGGGCGGTCAGCGGGAGAACGAGAGGCAGGAAGACGAAGACACCCATCGTCAGCGCTCCGGCCGGTCCGTGGGCGCGTGGGGGTGGCCGGGACCGCTCTCGGCGAGCAGGGACCGCAGCAGCTCCTCGTCGTGGGAGGACAGGACGGAGACGAAGCTGGAGAGCACCGCGTCGCGGTCGCTCTGCTTGTCGAGCAGTCGGCGCATGCGCAGCGCGGCGAGGCCCGCCTCGTTCGCCACGGGCTGCCACAGGACGGGGCGTTTGGGCCCGGTGCGGGTGACTGCCTGCTTGGCGTGCAGCCGGGTGAGGATGGTGATGACAGTGCTGTACGACAGGCCGCCGCCGAGCCGTTCCAGCACCCAGGCCGCGTTCACCGGCTCGCCGGCCTCGCCCAGCACCGACAGCACCTGGGCCTCCAGCTCGCCCTGGCCCCGTCTGCGGACAGGCACTTCCCGCTCGCCACCGGCTCCTTCGGCTTCCACGGCCCGACCCCCTGTTTCCGTCCGGCCCGGTTCCGGCCGTTCACCGGCCGGGCATCGGGAAATCGTATCCAGCCACCGGGAGGAGCGGCCACCGGCCGGGAGCGGCGGGAATCGTCCGTCTTCCGGCACGGCAAATCTACAGTGCTGTAGATTTGACCACCCGTCACCGTACAAGGGAGAACATCATGGGCGTGAGTCTGGCCAAGGGCGGAAATGTCTCGCTGAGCAAGGAAGCCCCCGGTCTGACCGCGATCCTCGTCGGTCTCGGCTGGGACGTCCGCACCACGACCGGCACGGACTACGACCTGGACGCGAGCGCGCTGCTCTGCGACGAGGCCGGCAAGGTCCTGTCGAACGAGCACTTCATCTTCTACAACAACCTGAAGAGCCCCGACGGCTCGGTCGAGCACACCGGGGACAACCTCACCGGTGAGGGCGAGGGCGACGACGAGATCGTCAAGGTCGACCTCTCCGCGGTGCCCGCGACCGTCGCGAAGATCGTGTTCCCGGTCTCCATCCACGAGGCGGAGGGCCGCGGGCAGAGCTTCGG
This sequence comes from Streptomyces sp. WZ.A104, assembly GCF_002382885.1. Classification (GTDB taxonomy): domain Bacteria; phylum Actinomycetota; class Actinomycetes; order Streptomycetales; family Streptomycetaceae; genus Streptomyces. The sequence continues at coordinate 18,120 of NZ_NWVL01000031.1, read as the reverse complement.
CCAGGTCCGCAACGCCTACATCCGCGTGGTGAACCAGGCGGGCGGCGCGGAGATCGCCCGCTACGACCTGAGCGAGGACGCCTCCACCGAGACCGCCATGGTCTTCGGCGAGCTGTACCGGCACGGCGCGGAGTGGAAGTTCCGTGCGGTCGGGCAGGGTTACGCCTCCGGGCTCAGCGGCATCGTCGCCGACTTCGGGGTCAGTCTCTGAGCCGCCGGGCTCCGGACACGCACACCACACGAAGTCCAGCAACACAGGCATCAGCACCAGGCACCGAAGGCGGAACCATGACGATCAACCTCACCAAGGGCCAGCAGGTCAGTCTCACCAAGTCCGGCGGCGGCGAACTCGGCGTCGTGCGGATGGGTCTGGGCTGGAAGTCCGCTCCCCGCAAGGGGTTCCTGGCCCGGCTGACCGCCCGCGACATCGATCTGGATGCCTCGGCGGTGCTCTTCGCGGGCGGTCAGCCGCAGGACGTGGTCTTCTTCCAGCACCTGACCAGCGATGACGGTTCGGTCCAGCACACCGGGGACAACCGGGTGGGCGGGGCGGGCGAGGGCGGCGACGACGAGTCCATCGTCGTCGACCTGCGGCGTGTGCCCGCCCATGTGGACCAGATCGTCTTCACGGTGAACTCGTTCACCGGCCAGACCTTCGAGGAGGTCGAGGCCGCCTTCTGCCGACTGGTCGACGAGAGCAACGGACAGGAGCTGGCCCGCTACACCCTGACCGGGGGCGGACGGCACACCGCGCAGATCATGGCCAAGGTCCAGCGGGCGGGCGCGGGCTGGCAGATGACCGCCATCGGAGCGGCGGCGGACGGGCGCACGTTCCAGGACCTCATGCCCGCGGTCGCACAGCACCTGTAGTTCCACCGGCTTCACCGCGCCGGCCCGGAGGGCAGCCACCGGGTCGGCGCACCGCTGTACAGCGACGTATCGATGTATCGACTGAGGGACAGTATGCGCAGGCCTTCCCGGTCCGGGGACTTCGAGGACGAGGACAGATCCGACTACACGAGCGCGCTCGACGAGGTCATCAACGGTCCCGAGATCCAGCAGCTGCTCGAACGGTCAGGAGTGCCCGTCGGCCGGCTGCGCACCCTGGCGCTGGAGGCCGCCCCGCGCACGGCCGCCGCCGCGGACACCGAGTACCGCCGTTACGCGGTCCTGCGGCAGGAGACCCTGGGCGCCCGGCACGGCGTCAGGGCGGCGCCGCTGTCCGGGCCGGGTGACCAGGAGCGGCCGGGGGCCGGGGTGCTGGCGGTGCTCGGGGTGCTGACGCCGGTGCTCGCCGCCGTCGCCGCGGCCACGTTCCTGCTCCTCGGTTACGCGCTGCGCTTCGCCGAGAGCCTGCCCGCGCTGTCCGGCACCCTCGTCGGCGTCGGCTGGATCAGCCTTTCGGTCGCGGCGGCCGCGTCCCTGATCAGTATCGTCGCCCTCTACCGCACGGCGGCGAGGCAGTCGGCGGACGGGCCGTCGGCCGCTCCCCTCCGGGCGGACACCCTGGACCGTGCCCGCGAAGCCTGGCTGGACGCCCTGCGGGACAAGGGCATCCGGCCGTTCCTCGTCGGGGAGTTGACCGAGGCGGCCCCCTCCCCGTACCTCCCCGACACCCGCCGCTGACCGGTCGCGTCAGGAGACGGCGACCGCCACATCGGCGGGTGCTCCGGCACCCGGTGTGCGCGAGCCGCGGCGGGCCGCCTCGACCAGGGCCGTCATGACCCGGGTGTCCTCGCCCATCTCGGGGTGCCACTGGACGCCGAGCACCAGGCTTTCGTGGCCGGGGAGCTCCAGGGCCTCCACCGTTCCGTCCGGGGCGTGGGCGGAGGCAGTCAGGCCCGCGCCCAGGCGGTCGACCGCCTGGTGGTGGTACGCGGGCACCACGGCCGTCTCCGGTACGGCGTCCGCGTACGCCGTACCGGGTACCGGGGTCACCGGGTGGCGGCCGAAGACGCCGGGGCCGCCGGTGTGGTCGTCGAGGTGCTGGTGCAGGGTGCCGCCGCGGGCGACGTTCAGCAGCTGCATACCGCGGCAGATGCCGAGCAGCGGGATGCGCTGCTCGATCGCGGCCCCGATCAGGGCCAGTTCCCAGGCGTCGCGTTCGCGGGCCGGGGGGCCGGTACGGGGGTCGGGGGCCGCGCCGTAGCGGGCCGGTTCGACGTCCGCGCCGCCCGCGATGACCAGTCCGTCCAGGGCCGCGACGGTCTCCCGGGCCGCGTCCGCCGCGTCATCGGGCGGGAGCAGGACCGCGAGGCCGCCCGCCGCCCGGACGAGGCGCGGATAAGCGGCGGGCAGCAGCACCGCGGGCATCTCCCACACACCCCAGCGGGCCGGGTCCTGGTAGGTGCTGATGCCGATGACGGGCCGGGACATGGAACGTACTCCTTCGGGTCGGGGGGATCGCGTCGACGGCCGCAAGGGTGCGGACGGGTTCAGTGGCGGGCGAGTTCCGCCTCGGCCGCCGCGAGGGCGGCGAACTCCTCCTCCGGCGCTCCGGCGACCAGGCGGTGGCGGCTGTAGAAGGCGAAGTAGGCGAGCGCCACCGCGTACACACCGAGCGCGATGAAGGCCGCGTCGCGGTCCACCAGGAAGGTCGCCACCAGCGCCGAGCATGCCAGAACGAAGGCGACCGAGGAGGTGAGGGCGCCGCCGGGGGTGCGGTAGGGGCGTGGCAGGTCCGGTTCGCGGCGGCGCAGCACGATATGGGAGAGGGCCATGAGGGCGTAGCTGATGGTGGCACCGAAGACGGCGACGTTCAGCATCCGGCCGCCGTTGCCGCTCCAGGCGGCGAGCGTGAACCCGATGGCTCCGGGGATCAGCAGCCCGAGGTAGGGGGACTTGCGGTGGTTGGTCAGGGAGAGGAAGCGGGGGAGGTAGCCCGCCCGGGAGAGGGCGAACAGCTGACGGGAGCCCGCGAAGATCAGGGAGAAGAAGGAGGCGACCAGGCCCGCGAGGCCCGCGTAGTTGACGAAGCGGCTCAGGACGGTCGGCTCGCCGCTGCCCTGGAGCGCGACCACCAGCGGGTTCCCGGCCTCCTTGATGGCGTTGGCGCCCTGGGCGCCGGTGGCGGAGACGAAGGTGATGAGGGCGAGGAAGACCAGCACGGCGAGCGAGATGGCCAGAGCCTTCGGCATCGAGCGGACCGGGTCCTTGGCCTCCTCGGCCGCGAGCGGCACGCCCTCCACGCCGAGGAAGAACCACATGCCGAAGGGGAAGGCGGCCCAGATGCCGAGGAGTCCGTACGGCAGCCACGAGGAGGAGCCGAAGGCGGAGGCGTCCGCCGGGATGTCGTTGAGGCGTCCCGCGTCGAACTCGGTGAACGCGCCGACGGCGAAGATGAGGAGGGCCGCCACCGCGATGGCGGTCACCACCAGGCTGAAGCGCAGTGCCTCGCCGACGCCCCAGAGGTGGATGCCGATGAAGATCGCGAAACAGGCGAGGTAGACGGGCCAGCCGGAGGTGAGCCCGAACAGGCCGAGCGACTCGACGTAGTCGCCGATGAAGAGGGAGATGGCGGCCGGGGCGAGGATGTACTCGATGAGGATGGCCGTGCCGGTGAGGAAGCCGCCCCAGGTGCCGAGCGCGCGCCGGGCGAATCCGTAGCCGCCGCCCGCCGTGGGGAGGATGGCGGAGAGTTCGGCCAGGGCGAAGACGAGGCAGGCGTACATGACGCCCATGAGGAGTGTGGCGACGGCGAGTCCGCCGAAGCCTCCCTTGGAGAGGCCGATGTTCCAGCCGGAGAAGTCGCCGGAGACGACATAGGCGACGCCGAGCCCGGTCAGCAGCAGCCACCCGGCGCTGCCCCGGCGCAGGGTCCGGCGGTGGAGATACGCGGTGGTGCCGGAGGCGTCGGCCGTTCCCGTACTCGCGTCGCCGGGTGGACCTGCGGGTGTTTCGGTTTCCTGAGCCATCAGGTGCTCCAGATGTGTGTCGACTTCACCGGTGGAACTGCGTCGATCAAAGGTTCGTCGGCACACCTTTGTGGAACATCGGGACGCATGGCAAGGGGCGTGCGTCAAAGAGCGGTTACGGATTCGCTTCCCGGGTCTCAGGCCAGGAAGCCGCGCAGCAGCGCCGCCGTACCGCCGCAGTGCTCGCGCATCATCTCGCGGGCCGCCTCCGCGTCCCGGTCGAGCACCGCCTCGACGACGGCCGCGTGCTGCTGCTGGGAGTGCTCCAGGTTGCGCACCAGCAGGGGGATGCAGTCGAGCAGTTCGTTGAGGGTCGCCCGGACGGAGGCGTACCGGGCCGCGAGCGAGCGGGAGCCGGAGAGCTCGGCGAGGGTGAGGTGGAGCAGGGTGTCCTGACGGCGGTAGTCATCCAGCCGGGCACCCTGGGTGGCTTCCAGGGCCGCCCGCAGCCGGGCGGCCCCGTCCGCCGCGAGGCCGTCGGCGCAGAGCCCGGCGGCCCCGGTCTCCAGGACCTCGCGGAAGCGCAGGGTGTCCTCCACGTCGACGGCCGCCACCCGGCGCCGCAGTTCGTCGCTGCCGTCGGCGCCACTGGTGCGCGGCAGGACGAACGTCCCGCCGTAGCGGCCGCGCCGGCTCTCCACCATGCCCTGGTCCTGGAGGACCTTGAGCACCTCGCGCAGGGTTACCCGGCTGACGCCCAGGTGCTGGGCGAGTTCGCGCTCGGCGGGCAGCCGGCCGCCGGGCGGGACGAGGCCGAGGCGGAGCAGTTGCAGGACCTGCTCAAGGGTCTCCTCGAAGCCGTTGCCCGCGCGCACGGGCCGCAGGACGGAGGCCAGCGGGCCGGAGCCGCCCTTGGCCGCTCCCCCGCCCGCCACCGCTCCGCCGGCACCGGGAGCGCCCTCCTCGACCGCCGGACGGGTGCCGTCGGTTCTCCTTCTGGTGACCACTGGCGAATCCCCTTCCCAAGCAATGGTTCTCTGTCATACCTTATGGCTCCCGGTTCACCCAAGGAGGCATCCCGTGGCAGACCGCACACCCCCGCTCGGCGTCGACGAGCTCCGCTCACGCGTCGCGGACGGGTCGATAGACACCGTGGTGCTGGCCTTCCCGGACATGCAGGGGCGGCTCCAGGGGAAGCGGTTCGCGGCCGGGTTCTTCCTGGACGAGGTGCTGGAGCACGGTACCGAGGGCTGCAACTACCTGCTGGCAGTGGACACCGAGATGCGGACCGTCGACGGCTATGCGATGTCCTCGTGGGAGAACGGCTACGGCGACTTCGGCATGGTCCCGGACGCCGCCACCCTGCGCCCCGTCCCCTGGCACGAGGGCACGGCCCTGCTGATCGCGGATCTGGCCTGGCACGACGGCAGCCCGGTCGTGGCCGCGCCGCGCCAGATCCTGCGCCGCCAGCTCGACCGGCTGGCGGAGCTCGGCTACACGGCGCAGGTCGGCACGGAGCTGGAGTTCATCGTCTTCCGGGACAGCTACGAGGAGGCCTGGGACCGCGACTACCGCGGACTCACCCCGGCCAACCAGTACAACATCGACTACTCGATCCTCGGCACCGGCCGCATCGAGCCGCTGCTGCGCCGCATCCGCAACGAGATGCAGGAGGCCGGGCTGACCGTCGAGTCCGCCAAGGGCGAGTGCAATCCGGGCCAGCACGAGATCGTCTTCCGTTACGACGAGGCGCTGACCACCTGCGACCAGCACGCCGTCTACAAGACGGGCGCCAAGGAGATCGCGGCCCAGGAAGGCGTGTCGCTGACCTTCATGGCCAAGTACGACGAGCGCGAGGGCAACTCCTGCCACATCCACCTCTCGCTCACCGACGAGAACGGCGAGAACGCGATGGCGGGGGACGGCCCGGACGGCATGTCGGAGCTGATGCGCCACTTCCTGGCCGGTCAGCTGGCCGCCCTGCGGGACTTCTCCCTCCTCTACGCGCCCAACATCAACTCCTACAAACGCTTCCAGCCCGGCTCCTTCGCCCCCACCGCCGTCGCCTGGGGCGTCGACAACCGCACCTGCGCCCTACGGGTCGTCGGCCACGGGCGCTCGACGCGCTTCGAGAACCGGCTGCCCGGCGGCGACGTCAACCCGCACCTCGCGGTGGCCGGACTGGTCGCCGCCGGCCTGTACGGGGTCCAGCAACGGCTGCCGCTCCCCGAGGCCTGCACGGGCAACGCGTACACCGGGGACTACGACCAGGTGCCGACGACCCTGCGCGAGGCGGCCGAGCTGTGGGAGGCCAGCCCCATCGCCAAGGAGGCGTTCGGCGAGGAGGTCGTGGCGCACTACCTCAACATGGCCCGCGTCGAACTCGCCGCGTACGACGCGGCGGTGACCGACTGGGAGCTGCGCCGCTCCTTCGAACGCCTCTGACCCGCCCGTCACCACGACCACTCCCGATCGAGGTCCGTACGTGTCCCAGCCCACCCTGGATGTCCTCAACCCGGCGACCGCCGAGCTCATCGCCACCGTCCCCGCCGCCTCCGCCGCCGACGTGGACGCGGCCGTCACCCGCGCCGCCGCCGCCCAGCGCCCCTGGGCGGCCGCCGCGCCCGCCGACCGGGCCCGGCTGCTACGCCGCTTCGCCGCCGTCGTCGACGAACACATCGAGGAACTGGCCCAGTTGGAGGTCCGCGAGGCGGGCCACACCATCGGCAACGCCCGTTGGGAGGCGGGCAACGTCCGCGATCTCCTCGACTACAGCGCGGGCGGGGCGGAGCGGCTGCTCGGCCGGCAGATCCCGGTGGCGGGTGGCATCGACTTCACGGTCCTGGAGCCGCTCGGCGTCATCGGTGTGATCGCCCCGTGGAACTTCCCGATGCCGATCGCCGCCTGGGGGCTGGCCCCGGCGCTCGCCGCGGGCAACGCCGTCCTCCTCAAGCCCGCCGAGACGACCCCGCTGACCGCTCTCCGGCTGGCCGAACTCGCCCTGGAGGCAGGTCTTCCCGAGGGTCTCTTCCAGGTGCTGCCCGGCGAGGGGCCGGTGGCCGGGAGCGCCCTGGTCGAGCACCCAGGCGTCGCGAAGATCGTCTTCACCGGCTCCACCCGGACCGGGAAGCACATCATGACCCGGTGCGCCGAGCGCGTGAAGCGGCTCACCCTGGAGCTGGGCGGCAAGAGTCCCAACCTCGTCTTCGCGGACGCCGACGTGGCGGCCGCGGCGGCCGCCGCCCCCCTGTCCTTCCTGGACAACGCGGGCCAGGACTGCTGTGCCCGCACCCGCATCCTGGTCGAGCGGTCCGTGTACGACCGCTTCCTCGACCTGCTCGTCCCCGCCGTGGCCGCCGTCGTGGTGGGCGACCCGGCCGACGAGAGGACCCAGATGGGCCCGCTGATCTCGGCCGTCCAGCGGGACCGGGTGGCGGGGTTCGTCGACGGCGGCCGGGGCGCCGACGGCGTACGTACCTTCCTCGGCAAGGCGCCCGAGGGGCCCGGGTTCTGGTATCCGCCGACCGTCCTCGCCGGGGTCTCGCCCGATGCGCCGGTGGCCGTCGAGGAGGTCTTCGGGCCGGTCGCGGTGGTCCTGCCGTTCGAGGACGAACAGGACGCCGTGCGCCTCGCCAACGCGACCGACTACGGGCTGGCGGGCTCGGTCTGGACCCGGGACATCGGCCGCGCGCTCCGCGTCGGCCAGGGTCTGCGGGCGGGCAACCTGTCCGTCAACTCGCACTCCAGCGTGCGCTATTCGACCCCTTTCGGCGGTTACAAGCAGTCGGGTCTGGGCCGTGAGCTCGGCCCCGACGCCCTGGCCGCCTTCACCGAAACCAAGAACGTCTTCATCAGCACGGAGGCCTGAGCACCATGACCGACACGTCTTCTGTCTGCCGCCGCCTGGTCGGCCGCACCGCCGTCGTCACCGGAGCCGGCAGCGGCATCGGACTGGCCACCGTGCGGCGACTGGCCGCCGAGGGCGCCCATGTCGTCTGCGCCGACGTGGACGAGGAGCGCGGCAAGGCCGCCGCCGAGGAGGCCGCCGGGCTCTTCGTCCGTACGGACGTCACCGACGCCGAGCAGGTGGACGCCCTGTTCAAGGCGGCGTTCGACACCTACGGCTCGGTGGACATCGCGTTCAACAACGCGGGGATCTCCCCGCCGGAGGACGACTCGATCCTGGAGACCGGTCTTGAGGCCTGGCGGCGGGTGCAGGAGGTCAACCTGACCTCCGTCTACCTCTGCTGCAAGGCGGCCATCCCCTACATGCGGGCCCAGGGCAGGGGTTCCATCATCAACACGGCCTCGTTCGTGGCCCGGATGGGTGCGGCCACCTCGCAGATCTCCTACACCGCGTCCAAGGGCGGGGTGCTGGCGATGTCGCGCGAGCTGGGGGTGCAGTTCGCGCGCGACGGCATCCGCGTCAACGCGCTCTGCCCGGGGCCGGTCAACACCCCGCTGCTCCAGGAGCTGTTCGCCAAGGACCCGGAGCGAGCCGCGCGGCGTCTTGTGCACATTCCGGTGGGCCGGTTCGCCGAGCCGACCGAGATCGCCGCCGCCGTCGCCTTCCTGGCGAGCGACGACTCCTCGTTCGTGAACGCCACGGACTTCCTGGTCGACGGGGGGATCGCCGGGGCGTACGTCACCCCGGTCTGAGCCCGGGCCCGAGCCCCCGCGGGCACACCGGGGCGCCCGCGGCCCCGGACGCGGGGGCCGCGGCGGTTGCGGTCTCAGCCCTGGACGGGTGCCAGATCGCCCCGCAGCCGCTGGGAGCGGAGCACGAGGAGCATCTCGAAGCGCTGGTCCGGTTCGTCGATCGCGTCGCCCCACAGCTCACGGATCTGCCGGAGCCGGTAGCGGGCCGTCTGGGGGTGGATGCCGAGCCGGGTGGCCACCTCGGGTGCGCCGCCGGAGGTCTCGATCCAGGCGAGCAGGGTCTCGGCCAGGCGCCGGGTCTGGGTCGGGCTGAGGCCGTCCAGCGGGGCGAGGCAGCGGCGGGCGGACGCGTCGGTCAGCTCCTGGGCGGGCAGCAGCACCAGCTCCTCCGTGCGCTCGGTGCAGTGCAGCACCTCCCCCTGCGGCAGCAGGTCCTTCTTGATCAGCTGGACCGCCGTCTCCGCCCAGCGCAACGACGTCGCCGCGGACGCCAGCGGGACCGGCGGCCCGATCGCCCCTGACCAGCCGGCCGTGGCCCGTCGCAGGGTCTCCGCGCGGCCCGCCGTGTCCGGGTCCGGGATGACGATGCGCGGCTGCTCGCTCTCCATGTCCAGCAGGATGCCCTGGCCGACCGCCGGGGCCACCGCTTCCCGGGCGGGGCGGATGAGGACGCCCACCGCGATCGTCTCGGGAAGCTCCCAGCCGATCCGGGCGGCCCGCTCGGCCAGGGTCCGGGTCGATTCGGCCCGGTGCTCCATGAGCAGCATCTCGATCAGCTGGCGCTGGAGGCGGAGGCGTTCGCTGGCGCGCCGGGCCGCCGCCTCGGCGTAGCCCCGTACCGACTGTTCCACGAGTCCGTCCAGATACTCGAATCCCGATTCGGCGAGCTCGTACATGGCGGGTGCGGCGATGTCGATCTGCTGTCCGATCTCGGCGAACCTGCGCCAGGTGAGCCTCACGCCGAGGCGGTAGATGGCCTGGAGCGAGTCGAGGCTGCGGCCCTCAAGCCCTTCGCCCCGCCCGAACTCCTGGAACATCTCCGGCGGCACCCGGGGGTGCGCACCGGAGGTGAGGTTGTGGACGAAGCCCTCGATGGCGCGGCGGATGCCGACCAGGGCCAGGGGCTCCCCGGACTCGTCCTCGACCAGGTGGAGATAGGGGTAGTCCCGGCGGATCGCGTGCAGGATCGTCTGCGCGAGTTCCGGGGCCTCGGACAGGGCGATGGCGGCGAAACGGTCCAGTTTCGGCCGGGGCACCTCCTGCCAGGCCGTGCGCGTCATGGGGCGGCCGGTGCGGTGTCGTAGCTGATCAGCGGTGTATTGGGCTGGTCGGGGGTGGCGTCGAGCAGTGCCACGACACCGACCGCCGCACCTACGGCGAGCGCCGCGGCCGCCAGAGCGGTGACAAGAGCGGCGATGAGTCTGCGCATAGTCGGGTCAGCTCCTTGCTGGAGGCGATCCCCACCCCGTGAGCCGGGCCCCTCCGGCTGGCACACAGTGTCGACAGGTCATTGACATCTCGTCAAGGCCTTGCCTACTGTTCACGCCAATCAAGGGCTGACCGGCCCGGGGCCCGTGCACCTCCGCGAAGAGATTCGACCCAGGAGTGCCCGGATGCGCCGCAATACTTCACCCCTCTCGCTCGTCCTGCTGGGGGCGGGGGTCTTCCTGCTCGTGCTCGCGCCGCTGCTCGTCTGGTACGTCCAGCCGCAGGCCAAGCGCACCCCGATCGACATCGACACCACCACCGTCTTCACCGGGACCGGCAGCTTTTTCGACACCGGCGAGGTGGAGACGGTCGACGGCGAGACGATCACGATCACCCGGCAGGTGCGCGGGGACGTGGCCGACAGCGAGAAGAGCGGCAACGCCGTCTGGGACGTGTCCACCTCCGTGGACCACGACGGGACGCTGCCCGCCGCCGATCCCCGCGACGCCCTCCAGTGGACGCTGGAACGCTGGGTGACCAACCGGACGACGAACGAGCCGGTGCACTGCTGCGAGGAGTCCCCGACATTCGACGGGGAGGCGTACCTGAAGTTTCCCTTCGACGTCGAGAAGCGCGCCTACCGCTGGTGGGACAGCACGCTCGGCGGGGTGGTGCGGCTCTCCTACGCGGGTGAGCAGGAGGTCCAGGGCTACTCGGGCTACCTCTTCAAGGGCCGGGTCGAGCCCACCAGGACCGGGGTGCGCCAGGTGCCCGGCGTGCTCGTGGGCCGGAAGAAGACGCCCCAGGTGCTGGCCGAGGAGTGGTATTCCAACAGCGGCATCGAGCTGGTCGTGGACCGGCGTACCGGCCGCATCATCAACGCGGCGATCGGGCCGAAGAAGACGCTGCGCGCACCGGGCTCGGAGAGGGACGCCGTGGTGCTGCTGGAGAGCATGCGGGTGGAGTTCACCAAGGAGACCCAGGAGAAGCAGGTCGCGCTCGCCTCGGCGGACAGCGACCGGCTGGCGATGCTCGGTGAGACCGTGCCGATCGGGGCGGCCGGGCTCGGGGGCGTACTCACGGCGGCGGGGGTCGTCCTCGTCGTGCGGGGGCGGCGGACGGAGCCGGAGGCCCCGAGCACTCACATGATGACGAGTATGCGCACCTGAGTTACTCGCAAGTTGTTGCGCCGGTGAGTAGCCGGGCGGTAACCCGTGCCGAAAACTGTCTATCCCCACCAGAGCACGGCCCCCCGGTCTCGCCCTTCCGTTCCGTCGTTCGCGTACACCACCCCTTCCTTCCCCGCCCTCTCCGGTTCGCCCCTCCGCCGCTTCTCCCCTCTTTCCGCGGTTCCCCTCCCCCCTCGTACCGCTCATCCCCGAGTCCCCGCACCCAGAGCCGAGTTGGAGCGCCCATGCCCCAGCACGTACCTCCCCCACTGCTCGACGCAGCCACGCGCCAGGGTCAGGGCCCGACGTCCTCCAGGGTCCCGGCCGCTCCCAGACGCATCGTGTTCCTCGCCCACCGCGACCTGGGCAATCCGGCCGCCGGCGGCTCCGAGCTGCTGATCGACCGGCTTGCCCTGGGCCTCACCGAGGAGGGCCATGACGTGACGCTCCTGTGCGGCGGCCAGGCCGCCCGCAGGCCCTACCGGGTCGTCTCGGCGGGCAGCACGCTGGGGCACTACCTCGGTGCGCGTTCCGCGTTCGCCCGTCAGGTCGGCGACTGCGATCTGCTGGTCGAGGTCTGCAACGGCATGCCGTATCTGGCCCCCCTGTGGCATCGCGGGCCCACCGTGTGCCTCGTCAACCATGTGCACACCGACCTGTGGGACATGCGTTTCCCCACGCCGGTGGCCCGTGCCGGGCGGCGGCTGGAGCACTGGGCGCTGTCCCGCGCCTACCGCGACCACCTGATGATCGCCGTGTCCCCGTCCACGGCGGGCGCCCTGCGCGAGCTGGGCGTGCCCGACCGGCGGATACGGGTGGTGCACAACGGTGTCGAGGAGCCGAGCCCGCAGAGCGACCGGTCCGGGACCCCGCTCTTCCTGGCGCTGGGCCGGCTCGTCGACTACAAGCGCATCGACCTGCTGCTCCAGCTGTGGGAACGGGTCCGGCCGGTCACCGGCGGCCGTCTCGTCATCGTGGGCGACGGCCCCGAGCGCGCCCGGCTGGAACGGCTGGCCGGACCGGGGGTGGAGTTCGCCGGTCATGTCACCGAGGCCGAGAAGCACCGGCTGCTCTGCGCCGCGTGGATGCTGCTGCATCCGGCGGCCGTGGAGGGGTGGGGGCTGGTCGTCACGGAGGCCGGTGCGCGCTCCACCCCGACGCTGGGCTTCGACGTGCCGGGGCTGCGCGACTCCGTCGAGGACGGGGTCACCGGCATCCTGGCCCGGGGTGCGTCCTCCTTCGCCGCGGCCTGGTGCGCGCTGGCGCTGGACGACGAGCGGCGCGAGGCGATGGGGAAGGCGGCCCGGGAACGCGCGGCCGCGTTCCGGTGGACCTCCAGCGTGCGCCAGTTCATGGCGGTCGCCGCCGAGGCGACCAGCGGCGCGAGCACCCCGGCGATCGGTGCGAGCGCGTGAAAGACCCTTCCTTCCGGCGCTCGGCCGCCCTGTTCCGCGCCTTCCTGCGGGAACAGGGCGACCCGGCGACGGCGTACACCCTGCTGGCCCGCGATGCGGCGGACCAGGTGGAGCGGCACGGTCCGCTCCGGGGCAAGGTCGTCGTGGACATCGGCGGCGGCGACGGCTACTTCACCCGGGAGTTCCGGCGGCGCGGTGCGCACGGCTATCTCTTCGAGCCGGACGCCTCGGAGCTCGGCCCGGGGCAGCGCGCGGACACCGTCGTCGCCGACGGCTATCTGCTGCCGCTCGCCGACGGCGCGGCCGACGTCTGCTTCTCCTCCAATGTGCTGGAGCACGTCGCCGATCCGCACACCTTTCTCAGCGAGATGGCGCGGGTGACACGTCCCGGCGGGCTGATCTACGTGTCGTTCACCAACTGGCTCTCCCCCTGGGGCGGCCATGAGTGGGCGCCCTGGCACTATCTCGGCGCCGAGCGCGCCCGTGGCCGCTACGAGCGGCGCACCGGCTCCCCCGCCAAGCACCGGCTCGGCGAGAACCTCTTCCGGATCGGCGTCGGCGAGACGCTGCGCCATGTCCGGGCCCGTACCGATGTGTCCGTCGTCTCCGCACGCTCGCGCTACTGGCCCGTCCTTCCCCAGCTCGTGCCGCGGGTCCCCGTACTGCGGGAATTCGCCACCTGGAACCTCCTCCTCATCCTCCGGCGGTGTTCATGACCAGCGCTGTCCACCCACCCCGGCCCGCCGCCCCGGACGGCCCGGGTCCCGAGCCCTCCGTCCCTGCTGGCGGCCTGCCGCAGCCGCGGTCGCGGCGCTGGCTCCTGGGGTTCTGGGCCGTCGTCTTCCTGGCGTTCCTGGCGGTGTCGCCCGGGCGGATGACGTTCGACACCAAGCTCGGCGTCGTCACGGCCCCCCGCCGGTTCCTCGGTGACCTGGGCGAGCTGTGGCACAGCCGGGCCGGGTTCGGCGGCATCGCCGACCAGTACATCGGCTATCTCGTCCCGATGCTGCCGTACTACGGGGCCGCCGACCTGCTGAAGGTGCCCACCTGGCTCGCGGAGCGGCTGTGGCTGTCGCTGATCGTGGCGACCGCCTTCTGGGGTGCGCTGCGGCTGGCGGAGCGGCTGCGGGTGGGCTCCTCGGCCACCCGGCTGCTGGGCGCCGTCGTCTACGCGCTGTGGCCGACGTACACCATCGTCGTGGGTTCGACGTCCGCGGCCGCGCTGCCGGGCGCCCTGCTGCCGTGGGTGCTGCTGCCGCTGACGGACCCGCGCCTGGCGCCGAGGATCGCGGCGGCCCGGTCCGCGCTGCTGATCCCGCTGATGGGCGGGGTAAACGCCGCCTCCACACTGGCCTCGCTGCTGCCGGTCGGGCTGTATCTGCTGTCCCGGCCCCCCGGACCACGCAAGCGCGCACTGCTCGCCTGGTGGATACCGGGCGTGGTCATGGCGACCGCCTGGTGGATCGTTCCACTGCTGCTGCTGGGGACCTTCGGCGAGAACTTCATGCCGTACGTGGAGTCCTCGTACACCACCACGACCACCATGTCGGCGACCGAAGCGCTGCGCGGCGCCGGCAACTGGGTGGGCTATCTGAACTTCGGCGAGGCCTGGCTCCCGGCCGGGTGGACCGTCGCGACCGCGACCCTCACCGTCCTGTGCTCGGCGCTCGCCGCCGCCCTGGGACTCGCGGGTCTTGCCCGGCGGGATCTGCCCGAACGCCGCTGGCTGGTGCTGACCGTCCTGTCCGTCGCGCTCATCACGCTCGCCGGGTACGGCGGTGCGCTGGGCGGGCTGTTCCACGGAACCGTGCAGGACTGGCTGGACACCTGGCTGGTGCCCTTCAGGAACATCTACAAGTTCCAGACGGGTCTGGCGCTGGCGCTGGCCCTGGGCCTGACGCACATCACCGCCGTCGCCGCTCTGGCGGCCGCCCGCCGGGACCGCGACCCGGCCCGGATGCGCCGCCTCGCGCCGGTGATCGCCGCCGTGATCGTGCTGCCCGGTCTGGCCTGGCCGTACGTCAACGGCTCCATCCTGCAACCGGGTTCGTTCAAGGAGCTGCCCGACTACTGGAAGAAGACCGGTGGTTGGCTCAAGGACAATTCGCCCCATGACCGCGCCCTGGTCGTCCCGGCGACCGCGCACGGCATCTACACCTGGGGCTCCCCCATCGACCAGCCACTGGACGTGCTGGCGAACTCGCCCTACGCGCAACGGGATTACGTCCCCTTCGGCACGCCCGGCAACCGGCGGGCGATGGACGCCGTCGAGCAGGCGCTGACCTCCGGGGGCGAGGTTCCCGGGCTGAGCGGGTACCTGAACCGGGCCGGGCTGCACTATGTGGTGGTCCGCAACGACCTGGACCCGGACCAGTTGGGGTACGTCCCCACCACTACGGTGAAGCGCACCCTGGAGGCGTCCGGCTACCGGCGGGTGAAGGGCTACGGGCCGGTGATGACCGGCGGCCGGATCGCGGCGGACACCCCCGTGCAGATCGAGGGCCTGTATCCGCGGCAGCAGGCGGTGGAGATCTACCGGCCGCCCGCCGGGACCGAGCGTCCGGGACGGGCGGAAGCGACCCCGGTCGCCTCGACGGCCGTGGTGAGCGGCGGCCCCGAGTCGCTGCTGCCGCTGTCGGCGACCGGTGCGCTGGACGGCCGGCCGGCCGTGCTGGCCGGTGACGCGCACCCGGGCCTGGGACGGCCGTCGTTGTACGCGGCGGGCGACGGGCTGCGCCGCGCCGACACCCGGTTCGGTCTGGTCAACTCCAACACCTCGTACACGTACACCGTCGATGAGCGCAACGCCGTGGGCGCGGTGCAGGATCCGGGCCGCGAACCCCGGCAGATCCTGCCGACCTCCGGGGCGAAGCACCAGACGACGGCGGTACTCCGGGGCGCGAAGTCGGTCAGTGCGTCGTCGGTGGGCAACTGGCTGTTCCATCTGCCGCAGTACGACCCGGTCAACGCGTTCGATGGCAATCCGGAGACCGGCTGGGCGGAGGGGTCCCCCGGCTCTCCCGAGGGTGAGTGGGTGCGGGTCGACTTCGCCACCCCGACGGAGCTGCCGAGCTCCCTCCAGGTGACTCCGCTGCCCAGCGGGAACATGCGGGCCGCGGCGACCGTGATCCGGGTGCAGACCGACCGGGGCTTCAAGGACAGCCCGCTGCGGCCGGACGGCTCGGCGCAGCAGGTGGCCGCTCCCGCCGGGCAGGCGGCCTGGCTGAAGGTGACGATCCTGGATTCCCAGCAGGGGCGCCCCGGACTCAGCGGCGCCGGGTTCACCGACATCGCCATCCCCGGCGTACAGGTGACCCGGATGCTGGAGCTGCCGAACGACGCGCCGCGCGAGGGTGCGGACTCGACGATGTTCTCACTGCGGCGGGGCAGTGACCCGGGCGGTCTGTCGTCCGTGGCCGCCGAGGTCGGGCTGAGCCGGCAGTTCACCGCACAGGAGGCGGGCGAGTACACGGTCTCGGCGAGCGCGCTGCCGGTGCCCGGCGAGGCGCTCGACAAGCTGCTGTTCGAGCTGACCGGGGAGCGGGACAGGATCGAGGTGAGTGCCGACTCCACGGCACGGCTCGGTACGAACCTCAGCCCCCGCAACCTGACCGACGGTGATCTGACCACGGCGTGGATCGCGGGCGAACGCCCCGTACTGCATCTGACCTGGCCGGAGAAGAGGCCGGTCGGCGAGATCGTCTTCGCGGCGGCCGGGGGGCTGTCCACCCGGCCCGAGCAGGTGCAGATCAGTTCGCCGGACGGTACGGCGGTGGCCTCGGTGGACGAGAACGGGATGGCCCGCTTCTCGCCCGTCAACACCGACCGGATGGACATCACCATCTCGCGCCAGGCGCCGCTGACCGTGCACAACCCGGTGGCCGACGGCCAGTTGCAGCTGCCGGTCGGGCTGAGCGAGGTCTACATCCCGGCGCTGGAGGAGTTCCGTTCGCCGCAGCCGAAGCCGGATCAGAAGTTCAGCCTGCCGTGCGGCAGGGGTCCGGTCCTCTCCGTCGGCGGTACGTATCTGGAGACCCGGGCCGAAGGGCGGGTGCGGGATCTGACCCAGCGCCGGCCCATCCAGGTCTCGCTGTGCACCAAGGACAGCAAGGTGGAGCTGGCCGCCTCGTCCACCACGGTCCAGGCGGGCGACACGGGCCCGTTGGCCATCACCGACGTCACCCTGAGCAACGGAAGCACCGCGGCCGCGGCGGCGGCACCGCGGACGGTGGATGTCGAGCAGGGCGAAGGCGACCGGCGCACGGTCTCCGTCGGTGCGGGCGAGGCCTCGTACCTCCAGATCCACGAGAACCACAACGAGGGCTGGAAGGCCACCCTGGACGGCAAGGAGCTGACGCCGCTGCGGATCGACGGCTGGCAGCAGGCCTGGCTGGTGCCCGAGGGCGAGGGTGGCACGGTCACCCTGGAGTACGAACCGGCCGAGATCTACCGGGCGGGTCTGATCGGTGCGGGTGTGCTGTTCCTGGCGCTCGTGGCGCTCGCTTTCGTACCGCGCCGGGGCTCCGGACCGTACGAGGCCGAGGAGCAGCCGGTCCCGCCGGGGCCGGGGCTGGTCCTGGGCACGGTCGCCCTCACCCTGGTGGGGGTGGTGATCGCGGGTCCCCTCGCCGTGGCTGTTCCGCTCCTCGCCGTGCTCGCGCACTTCCGGCCGAGACTGCTCGCGCCGGTCGCGTTCACGGCGATGGCCGCCGCGGGGATCGTCGCGGCGGTGGGCACCGGGGAGAGTACGGCAATGGGCGCGGGCGCGTTCGGTGCCACCGCTCAACTGCTCGCCCTGATCGCGTTGTTCGCCGCACTGGTCACGGTGGGCCGGGAGCCGCTCGGCAGGCGGGCGGTCCGGGTCGGCCGGGGCGGCGGTGAGCCGGACCCGGCCGCCGGGGACGGGCGGACGCTCCAGCTTCCGGCGCAGCCCGCACCGCCCTCGGGCCGGACGCTGTCCGCCGACGGCAAGCACCCGGCGAAGGGAGGGGACACCTGATGGCGGCCACGCAGCACCAGCGGGTCCCGGGCGGCGGGCAGCCGCCCGGGAGGCTCGCCCGGGTGCCGTTCCCGGTCGTCGACGAGGTGGCCCGGCACTGTGCGCAGGACGCCGAGCCGAGCACGGTGCTCATCGAGATCCAGCTGCCGGGCCTGGTCGACGAGGAGCGGCTGCGCTCCGCGTTCGCCGCCTCGCTCGCCCGGCACCCCCGGGCGCTGATGCGGGAGCGGCCCCGGGGCCTGTTCGCCCGGCGTTACGAGTGGGAGCTGACCGAGAGCCCGGACACGGACCCGGTCTCCTTCCCGCCGTGCGCTCCCGGGGCACTGGAGCGGGCGCGGGCCGGGGCACTGGAGCGGGCCCCGGCGCTGACGGCCTCGCCGCCGCTGCGGCTCGAAGTGGTCCGGGAGCCGGACCGGGAGGGCTGTGTGCTGCTGTTCACCGTGCACCACACCGCTCTCGACGGCCCGGCGTGTCTGCGGCTGGCGGGGACGGCCGCGGAGATCTACGGCGCGTGTCCCACACCGCCGCCGCCCGCCCCGGGCCGCCCGCCGTCCGCGCCGCCCCGGCGCTCCCGGACCCCGGTGCCGGCCCGGCCC
>NZ_NWVL01000030.1 GCF_002382885.1 Streptomyces sp. WZ.A104 | reverse complement strand
AGCGCGGCACCCGCCAGGGCGAGCCCCGCGGCCGCCGCCCGTCGCTGCCTGCGCAGCATGCGCCGCAGCCGGTCCGCACCGCCGCCCCGCACACGCAGCGGAGCGAACGGCCCCACCCGGCAGGGGGCGGGCACCGGTGCCGGGGGCCCGGGCGGCGGTTTCACCCGGCCTGTGGGGGTGTGAGTGTGGGTGTGGTTGTGGTGTCCGGAGTGCGTGGACGTGCATGTGGGCATGGGCGTGGACGTAGGCGCGGGCCTGGACGTGATGGACGCGGACGCAGGCAGGGACGCGGACGTGGGCGTGGACATGGCACCACCTGGAATCGGGCGAACGAACGCAAAGGAAAAGGGGAGTCCGGCCCGGGTGATCCGGCCGAGCTCCCCTCACTTTCCCCCGTCCGCGCAGATCCCGCTGACCCCTGTGGACAGCGCCCGCACTGTGGATAACTCCGTCACCTGTCAGGGAAGCGCGATGCCCGTGTCGATCCCGTCCAGCGCGTGGGCGCAGGTGCAGTTGCGGATCTCCGTCTTCGGCAGCCCGGCCACCGCGTCGAACAGCACCGTGCGCAGCCGGTCCACATTGGCCGCGAATACCCGGAGGACCTCCTCGTGCGAGACGCCCTCACCGGCTTCGGCTCCCGCGTCCAGGTCGGTGACCAGGGTCATCGTCGTGTAGCAGAGGCCCAGTTCGCGGGCGAGTACCGCTTCGGGGTGCCCGGTCATGCCCACGACCGACCAGCCCATCGCCGCGTGCCAGCGCGATTCCGCGCGGGTCGAGAAGCGGGGGCCTTCGACGACCACCAGGGTGCCGCCGTCCACCGGGTCCCAGCCGTGTCCGCGCGCCGCGGCGAGCGCGGCCTTGCGGCCCTCGGGGCAGTAGGGGTCGGCGAAGCCCAGGTGGACGACGTTCGGCACGGCCCCGTCGGCCCGGGTCTCACCGTCGTAATACGTCTGCACCCGGGTCTTGGTGCGGTCCACCAGCTGGTCCGGGACGAGAAGGGTGCCCGGCCCGAACTCCGGCCGCAGTCCGCCGACCGCGCACGGTCCCAGTACCTGACGGACCCCGACGGAACGCAGGGCCCAGAGATTGGCCCGGTAGTTGATGCGGTGCGGCGGCAGGTGGTGGCCGCGTCCGTGGCGGGGCAGGAAGGCCACCCTGCGGCCGCCGATCTCGCCGAGGAACACCGAGTCGCTGGGCTTCCCGTAAGGGGTGTCCACGGAGACCTCGGTGACGTCGTCCATGAAGGAGTAGAAGCCCGAGCCGCCGATGACACCGATCTCCGCGGCCGCCTCGGAACCCGACGCGCCCGCCGTGCCCGTGTCCGTACCGGAGCTCGTATCCGTATGTGCGTTCACCATGCGGTCACCGTATCCGGGTGCCGTGTGCGGGGAAGTTCCGCCCGGGGAAAACGCTCGGACCCCGCCGAGTGGATCGGCGGGGTCCGGTGAAGCGTGTGTGGGGCGTACGTGGGCTCAGGCGGCCGACGTACCGCTCGACGAGGCCGACGCGGAGGCCGACGACGAGGAGGAGGGCGACGACGAAGCGCTCGCCTTGGTCTCCGAACCCGACTTCGCGGACGAAGCGGAGTCGGACGGCTTCGAGGACGACGACGCCGGTGTGCTGCTCGACGACGAGCCGCGGCTGTCGTTCCGGTAGAAACCGGAACCCTTGAAGACGATGCCGACCGCAGAGAACACCTTCTTCAGGCGTCCGTCGCAGCTCGGGCATACGGTCAGGGCGTCATCGGTGAACTTCTGCACCGCCTCAAGGCCCTCGCCGCACTCGGTGCACTGGTACTGATAGGTCGGCACTTGCTCCTCCTGGCACTCTCACTCAATGAGTGCTAACGACGCTCCATACTGACGTATTCCTTTGAATCAGTCCACTGTGACGGGCTCGCGGTGACCGATCCCACGTGCCACGGTGCGTCCCGGGGACCTCGGTGTCAGCCGCGAGCGCAGGGCCAGCAGCGTCATCAGGGCGAGTGCGGTACCGGCCAGCGGCACCAGGAATCCGGTGCTCGCGCCGTGGCCGTCGGCGAGCTGTCCGGCCACGGTCACGGCCGCCGCCTGGCCGAGCGCCACAGCGCCCGTCAGCCAGGTGAAGGCCTCCGTGCGGGCGGTGGCGGGAACCAGCGCCTCGACGAGGGTGTAGCCGCTGATCAGCGCCGGAGCGATGCACAGGCCCACCAGCAGGCCGAGCCCGGCCAGCAGCGGCACCGAGTGCACGGCCCACAGGCCGGACGCGGTCAGGGTGAGTGCCACGTACCCGATGATCAGCCGGCGGCGCGGGCTGCTCTTCCAGGCGATCGCGCCGCAGGCGATGCCGGCCAGCATGTTGCCCGCCGCGAAGATCCCGTAGAGCAGGCCGTTCACCCCGGGGTGGCCGATCTCCTCGGAGAATGCGGTCAGGGAGACCTGCATCCCGCCGAAGACCGCGCCGATGCCCAGGAAGGAGATCGCCAGGACGCGCACGCCCGGTACGGAGAGTGCCGAGGCGTGCGGTTCGGCCGCGGTCGCGGCGGCGCGGGGTGCGGGCTGGGTGGCCCGCTGAGCGGCGAAGAGCAGGCCGCCGATCAGGGTGAGGGCCGCCTCGGTGACCAGGCCCGCGGCGGGGTGCACGCCGGTGCACAGCGCGGTGGCGATGACCGGGCCCAGGACGAACGTGAACTCGTCCGTCACCGACTCGAACGCGGCCGCGGTGGACATCAGGGGAGAAGCGGGGCGGTCGGGGGTCGCGCCCAGCATCGCCGCCCAGCGGGCCCGAACCATCGGGCCGATCTGCGGGATCGAGGCACCCGTCGGCACGGCGGCGGCGAACAGTGCCCACAGGGGGGCGTCCGCCAGCGCCAGCACGGTCAGGGTGCTCACGGAGACGGCGTGGAGGAGGACCCCGGGCAGCAGCACGGAGCGCTGGCCGAAACGGTCGGCGAGCTTGCCGCTCTGCGGGGCGAACAGCGCCATGGAGACGCCGGAGACGGCCGCCACGGCGCCCGCGCTGCCGTAGGAGCCGGTGGTGTGCTGCACGAGAAGCACGATGCTGATGGTGAGCATCGCGAAGGGCTGCCGTGCGGCGAAGCCCGGGAGGAGGAAGGTCCACGCACCGGGGGTGCGCAGCAGTTGCCCGTATCCGGGGCGGTCGGAGACCGTGGGTGCCACGGTCCTTGCCTTTCTGCCGCCTGGTAGCCCTGCTTCCCGGCGCCCTTGTGGGGCGGGCCGGACGGAAGCGGCCGAGAGCTGTCCTCTTCGCGCGGAACTGCGGTAGATGCCGGGCGGCTCGCTGCCATCGGCGGAGAAGCGCCGGGCCAAGAGACACCACGACCGCCATACGGTCGCGCCAGCTCTGCTTCAGACAGAGTTGGTCGATCAGGGTTGGTCGATCATGCTTGCCTTTATGGTACAGGCAGGAAACCTTGTGCGCCTGTGATTGCGTCCAGGGCTACGGTATCGGCCTGTGATCTGCGACGCGTCCGCAGTGAATCACCTGCGGTGTCACCCTATGGTTCGCGCCGTCCGTGACTCAGGGGCGTGTCTTCGTATCGCTGCCGCCGCCGAGCTTCTTGGTCAGCTTCATCGCCTGGGGGATGCCGGATTCGCCCTGGGGGCCCGGAGCGGCCGACGCCCGCGACGTACCGGAGCTGCCCGCTCCGCCCGTGCCCAGCCAGCCCGCCAGCTTGCCGCCCTCGCCGACCGCGCGCAGTCGGGCCTCCGTCGTGTCGCGCACCGGGTCGGTGGCCACCACCAGCAGTTCGTCCCCGCGTCGAAGGACGGTCGTCGGTGTGGGGACAAAGCTCTTGCCGTCCCGGACCACCAGGGTGACGGCCGCGCCCGCCGGGAGCCGCAGCTCGCCGACCTCGACGCCGTGCATCTTCGACTGCGGAGGGACGGCGACCGACAGCAGATGCCCGCGCAGCCGCTCCAGCGGGGCGGACTCGACGCCCAGGTCGTCGGGCTCGGCCTGGGCGTCGGCGATCTTCAGTTTGGCCGCGACCCAGGGCAGCGTCGGGCCCTGTACCAGGGTGTAGACGATGACCAGGACGAAGACGATGTTGAAGATCCGGGTGCTGCCCTCCACCCCGGACACCATCGGAATGGTCGCCAGGACGATGGGCACCGCCCCGCGCAGCCCCGCCCAGGACATGAGCGCCTTCTCGCGGGCCGGCAGCCGGAACGGCGCGAGGCTCAGGAACACCGACAGCGGCCGCGCCACCATGGTCAGCACGAGGCCCACGACGACGGCGGGCCAGAAGTCGTCGACCAGGTCGTGCGGGGTGACCAGCAGGCCGAGCAGCACGAACATGCCGATCTGGGCCAGCCAGCCGAGCCCGTCGGCGAAACCGCGGGTGGCGGGCCAGTGCGGCAGCTTGGAGTTGCCGAGGATCATCGCGGCCAGGTAGACGGCGAGGAAGCCGCTGCCGTGGGCCATGGCGCCCGCGGCGTACGCGGAGACGGCGATGGCCATCACGGCGATCGGGTAGAGGCCGGAGGCGGGCAGCGCCACGTGCCGCAGTCCGAGCGACCCCAGCCAGCCCACCGTGACGCCGATGGCGGCGCCGATGGCCAGCTCCAGGGCGATCTCTCCGACCAGGACGTACCAGTGCTCGACCGGTCCGACCGCGGAGAACGCGACGACCAGGATGACGACGGGAGCGTCGTTGAAGCCGGACTCGGCCTCCAGGACACCGGTGACCCGGGGCGGCAGCGGCACTCTGCGCAGGACGGAGAAGACGGCCGCGGCGTCGGTCGAGGAGACGACCGCGCCGATGATCAGGGCCTGACGCCAGTCGAGACCCACGAGGTAGTGCGCGGCGGAGGCGGTGACAGCCACGCTGATGGCGACGCCGAGGGTGGAGACCACCGCGGCCGCGGGCAGGACGGGGCGGACCTCTTTCCACTTCGCACCGAGTCCACCCTCGGCCAGGATGACGACCAGCGCGGCATAGCCGATCACCTGTGTCAGCTCGGCGTTGTCGAACTTGACGTCGAAGATGCCGTCCTGCCCCAGGGCGATCCCGATGCCGAGATACAGCAGCAGACTGGGCAGCCCGCTGCGCGAGGAGATCCGTACCGCCACCACGGCGACGAGCAGGACGAGCGAGCAGACGAGCAGGAGTTCGTTGAGCGCGTGGACAGTCAGGGTCCGTTCCTTCCCTGCGTGCGCCTGCCGGATCGTCCTCCGGCAGCCCGGTACTTCGTTACCTTACCTAATCTTTAACGCTTCCTTGACGGCTTCGAGTGTTCGTACGAGGAAGACGCAAATGGATGCATCCCTATACCGCGTCCGAGTGGCTTCTCCGCTGCGCCTATGGTTGCTCCTGCACTCCCAGGACCACCCTGCCCCTCGAAGGACAGCGATGCCCGCCAATACAACCGCCTCTTCCGGCCCTTCCGACGAGAAGAAGCCCGGCAGGAAGAAGGGGCGACGCGCCCGCCTGATCGTGCTCGTCCTGGTGCTGGCGCTCGTCGCGGGTGTCGGTTTCGGGGCGTACTGGTCCGTGTCCACCGTGCGGGCCTCGTACCCGCAGACCACCGGGTCGATCACGCTCGACGGCCTTGGCGGCGACGTCGAAGTCAAACGTGACGCGTACGGAATTCCGCAGATCTACGCGGACACCGACGCCGACCTCTTCCGCGCCCAGGGCTTCGTACAGGCTCAGGACCGTTTCTGGGAAATGGACGTCCGGCGGCACATGACGTCCGGCCGGCTCTCCGAGATGTTCGGTTCCGGACAGGTGGAGACCGATTCCTTCCTGCGCACGCTCGGCTGGCGGCAGGTGGCGCAGAAGGAATACGACGAGGTCCTGGACGAGAGCACCAAGAAGAACCTCCAGTCCTACGCGGAGGGCGTCAACGCGTATCTGAAGGGCAAGGAAGGCCGGGACATCTCGGTCGAGTACGCGGCTCTGGGGCTGACCAACGACTACAAGCCCGGCAAGTGGACCCCGGTGGACTCGGTCGCCTGGCTCAAGGCGATGGCCTGGGACCTGCGCGGCAACATGCAGGACGAGATCGACCGTTCGCTGCTGACCAGCCGTCTCGACAAGGACCAGATCGAGGACCTGTACCCCGGCTACCCGTACAAGAAGCACAAGCCGATCGTGAGGCAGGGTGCGGTCTCCCCGGTCACCGGGAAGTTCGACCCGGAGGCGACTCCGTCCGACAACATCGGGTCGGCCACCGCCCAGGGCGCGACCGAAGGCCTGAACACCCAGCTCGCCGCCCTCTCCGACACCCTTGACGAGATCCCGGCGCTGCTCGGCCCGAACGGCAACGGCATCGGGTCCAACTCCTGGGTGGTCTCCGGTGAGTACACGACGACCGGCAAGCCACTGCTGGCCAACGACCCGCACCTGGCGCCGATGCTGCCCTCCCTCTGGTACCAGATGGGCCTGCACTGCCGGGAGCTGTCCAAGAACTGCCAGTACGACACCGCGGGCTACACGTTCTCCGGGATGCCCGGTGTGATCATCGGTCACAACCAGGACATCGCCTGGGGCCTCACCAACCTGGGCGCCGACGTCACCGACCTCTTCCTGGAGAAGGTCTCCGGCGACGGCTACCTGTACGACGGCAAGGTCAAGCCGTTCAAGATCCGCGAGGAGACCATCAAGGTCGCCGGCGGCCGGGACCGGAAGATCACCGTCCGTGAGACGGACAACGGGCCGCTCGTCTCCGACCGCAGCAAGGAGCTGGAGAAGGTCGGCCAGAAAGCGCCCGTCACCAACGTCGCCCCGGACCGCGCCGACGGCTACGCGGTCGCGCTGAAGTGGACGGCGCTCCAGCCCGGCAGGTCCATGGACGCGGTCTTCGCACTCAACCGGGCCAAGGACTTCACCACCTTCCGGGCGGCCGCCGAGGACTTCGAGGTCCCCTCGCAGAACCTCATCTACGCCGACACCGAGGGCAACATCGGCTATCAGGCCCCGGGCACGATCCCGGTCCGCCTCAAGGGCGACGGCACGCTGCCGAGCCCCGGCTGGAGCTCGGAGTACGGCTGGGAGAAGGAGCCCGTCCCCTTCGACGAGCTGCCCTACGAGTACAACCCGAAGCGCGGCTACATCGTCACCGCCAACCAGGCCGTCATCGACGAGGGCAAGTACCCCCACCTCCTGACCAAGGACTGGGGCTACGGCGCCCGCAGCCAGCGGATCGACGACCTCATCGCCCAGAAGATCAAGGGCGGTGAGAAGATCTCGACCGACGACATGCAGAAGATGCAGATGGACAACTTCAGCGAGATCGCCGCGCTGCTGGTGCCCGAACTGCAGAAGATCAACATCTCCGACCCGAGCGTGCGCGAGGCGCAGAAGCTGCTGGACGGCTGGGACTACACCCAGGAACCCGACTCAGCGGCCGCCGCGTACTTCAACGGCGTCTGGCGCAACATCCTCAAGCTCGCCTTCGGCAACAAGCTTCCCAAGGAGCTGCGGGTCAAGGGCGACTGCATCAACGTGCCCCCGGCCAAGAACAGCGGTCCCCTCGACGAGCAGAAGAAGCTCGTCCGCGAATGCGGCCAGCGCGACGGCGACTCGGCGCAGCCGGACGGCGGCGACCGCTGGTTCCAGGTGGTCCGCGACATCGTGGACGACCGGGACAACGAGTGGTGGAAGGCGCCCGCCCGGGGCCGCGAGGGCGCGCTGGAGGGCCGTGACGACCTCTTCGCCCAGGCGATGGAGGACGCCCGCTGGGAGCTGACCGCCAAGCTCGGCAAGGACATCTCCACCTGGAGCTGGGGCCGGCTGCACCGCCTGATGCTGAAGAACCAGACCCTCGGCACCGAGGGGCCCGGCCTGCTCCAGCGGGCGCTCAACCGGGGCCCCTGGAACCTCGGCGGCGGCGAGGCGGCGGTGAACGCCACCGGCTGGAACGCGGCAAGCGGCTACGAGGTCATCTGGGTGCCGTCGATGCGGATGGTCGTCAACGTGGGGGACTGGGACAAGTCCCGCTGGATCAACCTCACCGGCGCCTCCGGGCACGCGTTCAACACGCACTACACCGACCAGACCGACAAGTGGGTCGACGGTGAACTGCTCGACTGGTCCTTCCGGCCGAACGCGGTGAGCGAGGGCACCGTCGACACGCTGACGCTGAAGCCGTAGGGAATCAGCGGCATCCTCTGGGATCGGCGGCCCCTTTATGGCTCACGCGTGAGCCATAAAGGGGCCGCTTGAACGACAGGACGGGCGCGCCGGAACGGCAAGAGGGCGTGTGAACGACAAGAGGGGCACCGGCCGAAGCAGCTCACCGGCCGAAGCGCCGCGCTCCGGCCGGAGTGACCACGGCGTCCACGGGGTGGTCGTGCGGTTCCGAGGGGACCCGCGCGACCACCTCGTCGTCGTACAGGAGCACGACGAGCGCCGGGTGCGCCCCGGCGGCCGTCAGCCGGGCCAGCACCCGGTCGTAGCTGCCGCCGCCCCGCCCCAGCCGCATCCCGGCCCCGTCCACGGCCAGGCCGGGCAGCAGCACCGCGTCGGCGTCCAGGACGGCGTCCGGTCCCAGGCGGCTGCCGTCCGGCTCCAGGAGCCCCCGTCCGGCGGGCAGCAGGTGCTCCGCGCCCTCGTAGGCCGCCCAGTCCAGGTCGTTGTCGGCCAGGAGCACCGGCAGCAGCACCCGTACGCCGCGCTCGCGCAGCGCGTCCAGCAGGGCGCGGGTGCCCGGTTCGCGTCCCACGGAGACGTACGCGGCGACCGTCCGGGCGTCGGCCAGTTGGGGCAGGTCCAGGGCGCAGGCGGCGAGAACCGCGGCGGCCCGGGTGACGTCCTCCTTCGTCAGGAGGGCCCGCGCGTCGAGCAGTTCGCGCCGCAGGGCGGCCTTCGCGGACGTCTTTCCGGGTTTGTCGGTGTTCAATAGAGACTCGCACGGTTCTCGTATGGGCATATTTAAGGGCAAAGTTAACCGGAAGATCAGCTTCTGGTGGGGTGCAGCCGTTAAGGTCTGCACATGAATCAGTCGCCCTCCAGGATCAGCAAGGCCGTCATCCCGGCAGCAGGTCTCGGTACCCGGTTCCTGCCCGCCACGAAGGCCACTCCCAAGGAGATGCTGCCTGTCGTCGACAAGCCGGCCATCCAGTATGTCGTCGAGGAGGCCGTCGCGGCGGGGCTCTCCGACGTCCTGATGATCACCGGCCGTAACAAGCGGCCCCTTGAGGACCACTTCGACCGCAACTACGAGCTGGAGTCCGCGCTCACCCGCAAGGGAGACGCCGAACGCCTCGCCAAGGTCCAGGAGTCCAGCGACCTGGCCACCATGCACTACGTGCGTCAGGGCGACCCGCGCGGCCTCGGCCACGCCGTGCTCTGCGCCGCCCCGCACGTGGGCGACCAGCCCTTCGCGGTGCTCCTCGGCGACGACCTGATCGACCCGCGCGATGCACTCCTCGCCCGGATGGTGGAGGTCCAGGAGCGCGAGGGCGGCAGTGTCGTGGCGCTGATGGAGGTCGACCCCGCGCAGATCCATCTGTACGGCTGCGCGGCCGCGGACGCGACCGTCGACGGCGACGTCGTCCGCGTCACCGGCCTGGTCGAGAAGCCGGACCCGGCCGACGCCCCCAGTAACCTCGCCATCATCGGCCGGTACGTCCTGGACCCCGCGGTCTTCGACATACTGCGACACACCGAGCCGGGCCGCGGCGGCGAGATCCAGCTCACCGACGCGCTCCAGCTGCTCGCCGCGGACGAGAAGATCGGCGGCCCCGTGCACGGCGTCGTCTTCAAGGGCCGCCGCTATGACACCGGCGACCGCAGTGACTACCTGCGTGCCATTGTCAGACTGGCGTGCGAACGTGAAGACCTGGGGCCGGACTTCCGGACCTGGCTGCGTAAGTACGTCACCGAGGAGATGTAACCCCGTGAGCAGCACGATCTGGTCGGTCGACGAGCATCTGGACGACATCCTCGCCTCGGTGAGGCCGCTCGAACCCATCGAGCTCCAGCTGCCCGACGCCCAGGGCTGCGTCCTGGTGAAGGACGTCGTGGTGGAGGTGGCCCTGCCGCCCTTCGACAACAGCTCCATGGACGGCTACGCGGTCCGGATCGCCGATGTCGAGGGCGCCAGCGAGGAGTTCCCCGCGGTGCTCACCGTCATCGGTGACGTGGCCGCGGGCAGCGCAGGGCTCGCCGACGACCAGGTCGTGGGACCGGGACAGGCCGCCCGCATCATGACGGGCGCCCCGCTGCCCGCCGGTGCGGAGGCCGTGGTCCCGGTCGAGTGGACGGACGGGGGTACGGGCGAGGGCCCCGCCGCCGCCATGCGCGCCCACTCCGACGCCCCGGAGGGCGCCACCGGCGAGGTCCGCGTCCACCGTCCCGTCACGGCGGGCGCCCATGTCCGCGAGCGCGGCAGCGACGTCCGTCCGGGCGATCTGGCCCTGCGGGCCGGGTCTGTCGTCGGCCCGCCGCAGATCGGGCTGCTCGCGGCGATCGGCTGCTCCACCGTGCTCGTACGGCCCCGCCCGCGCGTGGTCGTGCTCTCCACCGGCAGCGAACTGGTCCAGCCCGGCGAGGAGCTGACGAGCGGCCAGATCTACGACTCCAACAGCTTCGCGCTGACCGCCGCCGCCCGGGACGCCGGGGCCATCGCCTACCGGGTCGGCGCGGTGGCCGACGACGCCGAGACGCTGCGCGCCACCATCGAGGACCAGTTGATCCGTGCGGACATCGTCGTCACCACGGGCGGCGTCAGCGTCGGTGCGTACGACGTGGTCAAGGAGGCGCTGTCCTCCGTCGGGGACGAGGACGAGGCGGGCGGCGGGGTCGAGTTCCGCAAGCTGGCCATGCAGCCGGGCAAGCCCCAGGGCTTCGGCTCGATCGGCCCGGACCACACCCCGCTGCTGGCCCTGCCGGGCAATCCGGTCTCCAGCTACGTCTCCTTCGAGCTGTTCGTCCGCCCCGCCATCCGGGCCCTGATGGGTCTGCCCGACGTGCACCGCCCCACGGCCCGAGCGGTGCTGAGCGCCGGGAAGGCACTCACCTCCCCGGACGGCCGCCGCCAGTTCCTGCGCGGTACGTACGACGCGGAGGCGGGCACGGTCACCCCCGTGGGCGGTTCCGGATCGCATCTGATCGCCGCGCTCGCCCAGGCGGACGCGCTGATCGTGGTGCCCGAGAGCATCACCTCGGTGGAGCCCGGCACGGAGACGGACGTGATCCTGCTCCGCTGACCGCCGCGCGGTGGCGGTACGGTATCTGCCGCTGTGCCTTCCGGGGGACCCCCTCCGGTTCCCCGAGGCCCACCGGCGCCCCTACCGCAAGGCGGAGTGAGTTGAGTACGCAGAACAGGCTGACGCACATCGACGAGGCGGGCGCGGCCCGCATGGTCGACGTGTCGGAGAAGGACGTCACCACCCGCGTCGCCCGGGCCGGCGGCCGGGTGCTCGTGTCCCCGCGCGTGATCGAGCTGCTGCGCGGTGAGGGAGTCCCCAAGGGTGACGCCCTCGCCACCGCGCGGATCGCCGGGATCATGGGCGCCAAGCGCACCCCGGACCTGATCCCGCTCTGCCATCCGCTGGCCGTCTCCGGCGTGAAGGTCGACCTGAGCGTGGCCGACGACGCGGTGGAGATCACGGCCACCGTGAAGACGACGGACCGCACGGGCGTCGAGATGGAAGCCCTGACCGCGGTGTCGGTGGCGGCCCTGACGGTGGTCGACATGATCAAGGCCGTCGACAAGAGCGCGGTCATCACCGACGTACGGGTCGAGGAGAAGTCGGGCGGAAAGTCCGGCGACTACCGGCGCACCGAACCGGAGGGAACGGCCCCGTGACGCCGCCCGAGCCCACCGCTGCCGCTCCGGCCGCAGCCGCGTACCGCGCGCTCGTCGTCACCGCCTCCAACCGGGCCTCGGCCGGGGTGTACGCGGACAAGGGCGGCCCGCTCATCGCCGAAGCGCTCACCGGGCTCGGCTTCACGGTCGACGGGCCGCAGGTCGTCCCCGACGGCGACCCGGTCGAGGCGGCCCTGCGTGCCGGGGTGGCCGCCGGGTACGACGTGATCGTCACCACCGGCGGTACGGGCATCTCGCCCACCGACGCGACGCCCGAAGCCACCCGCCGCGTCCTCGACCACGAGATTCCCGGCATCCCCGAGGCGATCCGGGCCGAGGGGCTGGCCAAGGTCCCGACCGCCGCGCTCTCCCGGGGGCTCGCGGGCGTCGCGGGACGCACCCTGGTCGTCAACCTGCCCGGCTCCACCGGTGGGGTGAAGGACGGGCTCGCGGTTCTCGGCAGGCTCCTGGTGCACGCCGTCGACCAGCTGCGCGGCGGCGACCACCCCCGACCGGGGAGCCCGAGCTGAACATCGCGACCTGGCCGGTGACGCTGACCGACGGCGAGATCGTCCTGCGCCCGATAAAGATGCGTGACCAGCGGGTGTGGCGTGAGGTCAACCGGCGCAACCGCGACTGGCTGCGCCCCTGGGAAGCGACCGTTCCGCCGCCCGCCCCCGGCGGCCCGGTCGCGCAGCGCCCCACGTACCGGCAGATGGTCCGCCATCTGCGGGCCGAGGCGAACGCGGGGCGGATGCTGCCGTTCGCCATCGAATACGAGGGCCGGCTGGTCGGCCAGCTCACCATCGCCGGGATCACCTGGGGCTCGATGTGCTCGGGTCATATCGGCTACTGGGTCGACCAGGGCGTCGCGGGCCGCGGGGTCATGCCGACGGCCGTGGCTCTCGCGGTGGACCACTGCTTCCGCACGGTCGGCCTGCACCGCATCGAAGTCTGCATTCGCCCGGAGAACGCGCCCAGCCGCAGGGTCGTGGAGAAACTCGGATTCCGTTCGGAGGGCGTACGCCCGCGCTATCTGCACATCGACGGGGCCTGGCGGGATCATCTGATCTTCGCCCTCACCGCCGAGGAAGTGCCCGAGGGCATGCTCCGGCGCTGGCGCCGGTCGCGGCCGGTGACGCGTCGGGGCCCCGGACCCTCCGACGAAATGAAATAGGTGTTCGAATTTGATCGCCGGGTGGCGACAATGGGCCACGCTTTCGACATCTGCTGATCCGATCAATCACAAAAAAGTCCGTGATATCAGCCGGATCGTGCGACACACCGGGCCAATTGGCGGATCCTCCCGTGCAAACCCCTCTACGGTGTGAGCGTGAGCAGCAGCGGCCTCATCTACGCAGTCATCGTCGGGGCCTGGGCCGCCTACTTGGTGCCGATGTGGCTCCGCAGGCAGGACGAGCTCAACGAGGCTCGTCCGACGGAACGCTTCAGCACGGCCATCCGGCTGCTGTCCGGACGGGCGGCGATGGAGCGCCGGTACGCCAAGGAGCTGCGGGAGCGCACCGCCGAGGAGGCGGGGCCCGACGTCGACCCGGACCGGGAAACGGACCGTATGGAATCCGTGGACGTCCGGGCCTTTGCCGCGCCTCCGGCGCATACGGAAGCCAGGTTGCACGACCCGGCGCACGCGCCCGAGCGTGCCCCGGGCCGCCCGGCTCCCGGCCGCCCGGCGCACGACCAAAGGGACCGGGCGCCGGACCACCAGCTGCCGGACCGTCAGGCGCCCGAGCGCCGGCCCGGCGAGCGGTCCGGGGCGCCGGGGCCCGGCTCCCCGCCCCGTCCTCGATCCGGCGCGGCCGACGCCGAGCGCGCTCGGCGCGCCCAGCGCTCCCAGGTCCTGGCACGGCGCAGGCGGACCACCGTCGTCCTCTTCCTCGCCTTCACCCTCGGCGCGATCGTCGCGGCGGTCGGCGGCCTCGGCTTCCTGTGGGCGCCCGCGGTCCCCGCCGTGCTGCTGAGCACGTACATCGTGCATCTGCGCGCCCAGGAGCGACGGCGGTTCGCCTTCACCATGGACCGGCGCCGGGCCGAGGTCGCGGCGCAGCGGTTGCGCGAGAACCGCCCCCGAAGGCACCAGCCCGCGGTCCCCGCCCCCGCCGAGCCCGACGACGACGCCGAGGCCCACCACGCGGAGCCTGACCCCACCCCCACGGTTTCCCCCCAGGAGGCGGGCCGCCGCGCCCTCGTCGAGCAGACGGACCACGCGGAGTGGGTGGACCAGCAGCGCGAGCGCGGCCGCGTCCAGGGCGACAGCTGGGAGCCCGTTCCCGTACCGCTGCCCACCTACGTCACCGCACCCGTCGCCCCCCGGGCCACCGGCGGCGTGGAGGTCGGCGACCCGGAGACCTGGAGCGCGGCCCGCTCCAGCACCGCCGAGCCCACCCACCAGACCGGCACGTCGCACCCGGCCACCCCCACGGTCGACCCCGCACCGCGCCAGCGCACCAACCAGTCCCGCCGCTCCCGCGACCGCGGCAGGACCCCGCTCTTCGACCAGTACGACGACGAGGGCCGGCCGCGTGCGGCCAATGAGTGAGCCGCAGGGCCTCGGAGATCCACGACTCGCTGACCAGCGGAGGAACGGATTTCCAAGCACCCCCATGAGGGTGCTAGAGTTTCACACGTCGCAAGGGCCTGTGGCGCAGTCTGGTAGCGCACCTCGTTCGCATCGAGGGGGTCTGGGGTTCAAATCCCCACAGGTCCACAGACGGGCCGTTCACGAGTTAGCTCGTGAAGGGTTCACGAAATCCCGTCCAGTTACTTCAACTGGGCGGGATTTCGTGGTTCTCAGGCTGGGACGACGCGGATGCCGGCCGGGGAAGCCCGGTTCGGTGCCGTGGGCACGGTGAGCGGAGCTGGCTGTGGCTGTGCGGGCTTGGCGAAGCGGCCGCAGGACTCGGGTGGTCCTGCGGCGCGCCGATGGCTGTGTGGTTGTGATTCCCACGGCGGTGTCCCGCGAGGTCGCCCGTACCCGGACCATGTAGGCGGGCGGGCGCGGCGGTCGTCCTCATGTCTGCCGTACGGGCCCGCCAGGTCGGCCGGTACGCGATCACGTAGCAGGGGCAAGTCCAGGTGTCGCACAGGCACCGGGTGCCCGGGGCCGGGCTTCCCGTACCGTTGCTGAGCTTGAGCGGATTCCCAGGGCGGTCGGCGCACCATGTCCTCCGCAGGGGCTCGCCACTAGGATGTGCGAAACGCGCCGTCACGGGCGCTGGTGTGCCGGGAAGTCTGGTCGGCGACGGGGGCAGCCGTCCCTCCGTCCGTCGCGACCCCGGAAGGCTGCCCGCCGTGTACGAACGACTGCACCACCGCACGGGATCCCCGGATCTGTTCGCCCGGGGGAGGTTCCGGTGTGCCGGTCGTCGATGAAGCTGTCCCCGGGCAGTCGGCAGGTGCTGGGCACCGCGCGGGCTGACCTCAACAGCGGAGCCGCTCCCGGGGCTTGCGAGGCCCTTCGCCGGGCCGGAGCCGGCAAGCTCGTCACCCACGCCGACGACCGCCCCGCCTGAGCCGGAGCGTCGAGCCCGAAGGCATCGGCGACCCCGCGGCCGTACAGGCGGAACCCTGAGACAGGACTACGGGATGCAGACGTGCACCGGATACGAAACCCTGCTGGCCTCGGCTGCGGCGGTGGGGCAGGAGCCCGACGAGGCCGAGTTGGAGCGCCTCCGGGTCTTCGGGGAGCAGGCGGCCGCCGACGGCATCACGCTGCGCGCCCTGGTCGTGCACCACCTCGCACGGGCCCGTGCCGCCTGGCCCACCGGGACCGTCGGCGCGGACCGCGTGCTCGCCACGGTGCAGATCGCCGTCGAGGCACTCTGCGAGGGCTACGAGAGGGCCCAGCAACTCGCCTTCCGACAGGAGGAGTCACGGCGCCGCGAGTTCATCGACGACCTGCTGTACGGGCGTGGCGACCTGGGGCGCCTGGTGGAGCGTGCGGAGCAGTTCGGGCTGAGGCTCTCCCACGCCCATGCCGTCGCCGTCGCCGAAGGCCCCGACCCCTACCTCGAAGGCGAGGCCGTACCTCGCCTCGTGGAGCGGGCGGTGACCGGACGCTTCGGCGACCGCAGCGTCCTGCTCACCACCAAGGACGGCCGGATGATCTGTATCGCCCCCGGCGACCAGCGAGACGTCCTCATCCACTTCGCCAAGCAGGCCCATGCCGCGACCGACGGTGGAAAGGCCGCCGTCGGACGCCCGCACCCGGGTGCGGGCGGCGTGGTCCACTCCTACGAGGAGGCCCTTCAGGCCCTGGACCTGGCGGTCCGGCTGGGACTCGATGATCCGGTGCTGCACGCGGCGGAACTTCTCGTGTATCCGGTGCTGACCCGCGACCGCCAGGCCATGGCCGACCTCGTCCGAACCACGCTCGGCCCGCTGCTCGGCGCCCGTAACGGCCCGCAGCCCCATCTGGACACCCTCACCGCCTATTTCGACGCGGGATGCGTCACCACCCACGCGGCCCGGAACCTCTCCCTGAGCGTCCGCGCACTCACCTACCGGCTGGAGCGCATCCACCAGCTCACCGGATCAGACCCGACCAACCCCCGGCACCGGTACGCCCTGCAGACCGCGGTCATCGGAGCGCGCATCCTCAACTGGCCCGATCGGAAGCTCTGAACCTGCCGTCACTCATCCGCCGACGCCGATCACGAAGGACGGGTACGTGCCCTCTGTCTACAGGAGTACCGCGGCTCAGCAGGAGGTCCGGCGCTGGTGCCTGAGCCGGCTGGACGCGTGGCACGTGGCCCATGTCCGCCGCGAGGTGGCGACATCGGCCGGGCCCACCAGCGTCGTAACCCTGGGCCCCGAACCGCGGGGCGGAGCCCAGGCCGTCGTTCTGCTGCCGGGTACGAACATGAACGCCGCCCTGTGTCCGGCCATCGCCGAGGCGCTGGCCCGCGAACACCGTGTGGTGATCCTGGACCTGCCCGGCCAGCCGGGGCTCAGCTCGGGTCGGCGGCCCCGCGCCGGGCGCACGGATTGGTACGGGAGGTGGCTGAGCGAGGTCCTGCCTCTGGTGGTACGGGAGCCGGCCGTGGTGGTGGGGCATTCCCTGGGCGGCGCGGTGGCGCTCGCCGGCGACTCTCCTCTCATCGCCGGTCGGGTGCTGCTCTCCAGTGCCGGCGTCACGCGCCTGCGGGTCCCCGTTCCTCTGGTGTCTGCCACCGTCCCCTGGCTCCTGCGCCCTTCGGTGCCACGAGCGGAGGAGTTGCTGCGCCACATGTCCGCTCCGGGGCGCGCGGTACCCGGACACCTGAGCGCATGGATGGATCTGGTCGCGCGCTGCTGCCGCACCAGCCTCGCCCCGGCGCCGCTGCCGCCCGCCCTGCTGGAACGATCCCGGGCCGCCCCGGTGCTGGTCGCTACGGGGCGGTTCGACCTCTTGCTGCCGCCGAGAGTCCTGGGGCCGGCCGCACAGCGTCGTTTGGGGGTGGGGCTCAGGGTGGTCGAAGGCTCGGGGCACCTGCTCCTGGACGAGGCGCCCGTGGAGGTCTGCGGGGTGGTGGAGGAATTCCTCAGGGCTCATGGGGCGCAGTGACGCCCGGAGGGCGGGCCGGACAGCTGGTGCGTGCCACCGCAGGAGCAGGGCCCGCGCCCCTGTCGCGTCCCGCCCCGAGGTCAGGTCCGCTCGCTTGCCCGCTATTTCGTCTCCAGATCCCGGCGGCGGAAGCCCGCCAGCCCGAGCAGGACCAGACCGGCTGCGAGGGCGGTGAGGACAAGGACAGGGGTCCAGTTCATCTGGGCGGCGGGGAGCCGGGGAGCGTGGCCGAAGGGCGAGAGGTTGTTCATCCAGTCGGGGAACCGGAGAATCGCGCCGAGGTACCCGACGAGGAACGCGTACACGGGCACGATCCAGGCCGCCGACGCGGCGCGCGGACACCAGCCGAAGAGCACGACCGCCACGCCCCCGGTCACCCACAGCGCGGGCGCGTACACGGCCGCGGCCCCGAGCAACTCCCCCACGAGGGCGGCGTCCCCGGTGGACGCGGCGCCCGCGACGCCGAATCCCAGCCCGGCCGCGAGCAGCAGCGCCGTGCCGCCGGCCAGCGCGACGGCGACATGGCTGCCGAGCCAGCGGTGGCGGGAGAGGCCGGTGGCCAACAGGGGTTCGGCGCGGCCTGCGCTCTCCTCGGCTCGCGGTCGCAGGCCGGCCATCACCACGTACACAGCGGCGACGACCGCGATGACGACCATCACCATCG
Source organism: Streptomyces sp. WZ.A104 (assembly GCF_002382885.1). Classification (GTDB taxonomy): domain Bacteria; phylum Actinomycetota; class Actinomycetes; order Streptomycetales; family Streptomycetaceae; genus Streptomyces. The sequence continues at coordinate 73,221 of NZ_NWVL01000030.1, read as the reverse complement.
ACGCGAACGACTCGGCGACGGAGCTGCCGCCGATCTCCGCCAGCGCCTCCCGGACCTGTTCGATGTCCTTCACCATGTCGGCGGCGTCGCCGAGGATGGAGCCGTACATGACGCCCATCAGGAACAGTCCGGCGCCGAAGCCCAGCAGGGTCGCCCGGTGCAGCCGCAGGGCGAAGCCGAAGGGCCGGGTGAGGGCTTCGGACGTGGTGCGGCGGCCGGGCCGGGCCGGGCGGAGACCGGCGCCGACATCGCGTCGGGTGCTCAGCACGAAGCCGGCGGCGGCGGTGAGTGCGGCCGACGCCAGGCAGAGCAGCAGGGGCCACCAGCGGTTGTCGACGAACACGTAGGTGCGCTGGATCCAGCCGATCGGGCTGAGCCAGGACAGGGCGTCGTTGCCGACGTCGCCGGAGGCGCGGAGCACGTAGGCGACACCGATCAGCGCGAGTGCCATGCCGGCAGCACCGCGACCATGCGCGGTCACCTGCGCGGTGACGGCGGCGATGCCGGCGAAGACGAGGCCGATCACGGTGTGCGTGAGCCCGTACAGCAGTGCCTCGCCGGTGCCGATGCCGTCGATGCGCGCCGAGACGAGGGCCAGGGCCACGAGGACGGCGAGGGCTACGTTGGCGGCGGCGGCGACCGCCAGCGCGGAGGCCAGTTGGGCGTGGTGTCCGACGACGGTGGAGCGCACCAGCTCGGCCCGGCCGGTCTCCTCCTCGTTCCGCGTGTGCCGGGTGACGGTCAAGACGCTCATCAGGCCGACCAGGACCGCCATGAACCCGAGCAGTTGGTGGCCGAGCATCGCACCGATGTCGTAGTCGGAGAGGTAGTGGCGCGGGCCGGTCATGGCGAGCGCGGCAGGACTGTCCATGGTGGCGGCGACCCCGGCCCGTTCCTCCGCGGTGGCGTACAGGGTCGCGTATTCGCTCGCTGTGGCGAGCGTGCCCAGGGCGAGCGCGAGCAGCCAGACCGATAGGCGGACACGGTCCCTGCGCAGGGCGAACCGGATGAGGGTCGCGGTGCCGGCGAAGGCGCCTGCACCGGGTCCGGCGGAGCTGTGGGTCCCGGGCGCTGCCGCGGTGGCGGTCATCGGGCCGTCCCCTCGCCGCCGTGGACCGGAGTGACCGCGTCGGGGCCCGTACCCCCTGGGCCCGCGGAGTCGTCGGTGCGCCCTGAACCGCCGTTGGCGGTGAGCTCGTCGCCGTAGTGACGCAGCATCAACTCCTCCAGCGTGGGCGGATGGCTGATCAGACTGCGGATGCCGAACTCGCCGAGCCTGCGGATGACGGCGTCGAGGTGTGCGCCGTCGACGGCGAAACTCACCCGGTGGTTCTTCGCTCGAACCCCGTGGACGCCGGGCAGGGTATCGAGTCCGGTGGCCGGGTGCTCGGTCTCGGCCTCCACCGTCGTGCGCGTCAGGTGGCGCATCTCGCTCAGCGTGCCCGACTGCACGTTGCGGCCCTGCCGGATGATGCTCACGCGGTCACAGAGCTTCTCGACCTGGGCCAGGATGTGACTGGAGAGCAGCACGGTCCTGCCCGCGGCCTTCGCCTGAAGGATGACGTCCTGGAAGACGACCTCCATCAAGGGGTCGAGGCCCGCCGTGGGCTCGTCCAGGAGCAGCAGTTCGGCGTCGGAGGCGAGTGCGGCGACGATGGCGACCTTCTGCCGGTTGCCCTTGGAGTAGGCGCGGCCTTTCTTGGTCGGGTCGAGGTCGAACCGCTCGACGAGCTCGTCGAGCCGCTGCCGGTCGAGGCCGCCGCGCAGCTTGGAGAGCAGGTCGATGGCTTCCCCGCCGGTGAGATTGGGCCACAGCTCGACGTCGCCGGGTACGTAGGCCAGCCGCCGGTGCAGTTCGACGGCGTCCTTCCACGGGTCCTTGCCCAGGAGCTGCGCGGAGCCGGAGTCGCCGCGCAACAGCCCGAGCAGGACACGGATGGTGGTGGACTTGCCTGCTCCATTGGGGCCGAGGAAGCCGTGCACCTCGCCGGTGTCGACGGAGAGGTCCATGCCGTCGAGGGCGTGCGTCCGGCCGAACGATTTATGCAGTCCGGCCACATTGATTGCCTTCGTCATGGTGCCGAACGTACGCTTCCTTCAGAAGTATGTGAAGTTAAGGAACCGTATGAATCACTCGGTAGACTTCCGCCGGGCGTCGGGGGCGTCGGGGGCGTCAGGGCGCCGAATCGCAAGGACTGGGGTCAGGGCATGAGTGAGCGGCGGCGAGAAGACGGCCGTGTGGACGACGGCCGTTCGAGCGGCAGTCGTTCGAGCGACAGTCGTTCGAACGGTGGTCGGGAGGTCGCCGACGGCGAGGCCGCCTCACGGTTCGTCGAGCGCTTCGCCGCCCAGCTGGTCGAGGCCGGGATGGCCCGTATGCCGGCCAGGGTCTTCGCCGCGTTGCTCTCCTCCGAGCGGGGGGACCTGACCTCCGCCGAACTGGGGGAGCGCCTCAAGATCAGTCCGGCAGCCGTATCAGGAGCCGTTCGCTATCTCGCCCAGGTCAACATGGTCAGCCGTGAGAGGGAGCCGGGTTCGCGGCGTGAGCGTTACCGTGTGCAGGGCGATCAGTGGTACAGCGCCCTGATGGAGCGCGACGCCATGCTGAGGAGCTGGCAGGCGACGTTGCGGGAGGGCGTGAGCCACTTCGGGCTCGAAACCCCCCAGGGGCGCAGGATCAACGACACGCTGGAGTTCTTCCAGTTCCTGGACAAGGAGTTGGGGTCGCTGATGGAGCGCTGGGCCGCGCACAAAGCCCAGCATCTCGGCCGCTGACCGTACGACCTCGCCCCTGAGAGGGCGATCCCAGGCCTCGCCGCGCAGCAGACGCTGGCCGTTGAGGCCGTTGGTGACGGTGGAGCCTTCGTGGCGGCCCGCGACAGGTTCACGGCCGCCGGGGGAGGTGGCGAGGGGGGAAGGCGTAGTAGACGATTTCCCGGCAGGTGATCTGTGTGGCGCCGCGGGCGGGCAGTGCGGCGTGTGGCCGCGACCGGACCCCCGTTCCGGTCGCGGCCATCGGGGCCCGGGTGCCGGGTGCCGGGCGCCGTGGTCAGCAGCCGCCGGAGGCGGCGGTGCCGACGGTCGGGGTGGCGGAGGCGGCGATGCCGACCGTCAGGGTGGCGGGGGCGGCGCAGCAGCCGTCGCTCTCGGTCTGGTTCGCCTCGGATTCGTCGAAGAGGCCGGCTCCGCCGCAGACGCCGGTCTCGGGCAGGGTGAGTTCGACCCGCTCGGCGGCTTCCTGGTCGCCGGCGATGGCGGCGGCGACGGAGCGGACCTGTTCGTAGCCGGTCATGGCGAGGAAGGTGGGTGCCCGGCCGTAGGACTTCATGCCGACGAGGTAGACGTCCTTCTCGGGGTGGGAGAGCTCCTTGGCTCCGTGCGGGTAGACCGTGCCGCAGGAGTGCTGGTTCGGGTCGATGAGCGGGGCGAGTCCGACGGGGGCCTGGAGGCGCTCGTCGAGGCCGAGGCGGAGTTCGGAGACGAAGGACAGGTCCGGGCGCAGGCCGGTGAGGACGATGACCTCGTCCACGGGGTCCAGACGGCGGCCGTCCTCGGCGACGAGGATCACCTGGTCGCCCGCCTTCTCGAACGCCTCCGTCCGGAAGCCTGTGACCGCGTCCGCGTGGCCCTCGTCGACGGCGGCCTTCGCGGCGAGGCCGAGTGCGCCGCGGGCGGGCAGCTGGTCGGCGGTGCCGCCGCCGAAGGTGGAACCCGAGATGCCGCGGCGCAGGACCCAGGTGGCGTGCGTGCCGGTGCCGGTCCCCCTGCCCGTGCCCGCACCGGCGCCTGTCCCTGTTCCCGGTCCCGTGCCGGTGCCCGTTCCCGTGTCGGCCTCGGACCTCGCGAGGTCGGCCAGGGAGGCGAGCGCCGTGAAGGCGGAGGCGCCGGAGCCGATGACGGCCGTGCGCCTGCCTGCGTAACGGGCCCGTACGGCGGGGTCCTTGAGGTCGGGGACGCGGTAGGAGATCCGGTCGGCCGCCGCGCGCTCGCCCGGGGCCGACAGTCCGTCCCCGCCGGCCGGGCCGGGGGTGGCCCAGGTGCCGGAAGCATCGATGACCGAGCGGGCGAGGACCTTCTCCTCGCGGCCGTCGGTGTACGTGACATGGACGGAGAAGGGCTGGGCCTCTCGGTCGGCGTCGACGATCCGGTCACGGCCGACGCGGGAGACCCCGGTGACCCGGGCGCCGAGGCGCACCCTGTCGCCGAGGGCGTCGGCGAGCGGCTGAAGGTACCGTTCCGCCCAGTCGCCGCCGGTCGGGTAGGTCCCGGTGTCGGGCTTGGTCCAGCCGGTGGGGGCGAGGAGCTTCTCGGCGGCCGGGTCGGTGAGCTCGCCCCAGGTGGAGAAGAGTCGTACGTGTGACCACTCGCACACCGCCGCACCCGCCCGGGAGCCCGCTTCCAGGACCAGCGGCTGAAGGCCCCGGTCGACGAGATGGGCGGCCGCGGCCAGGCCGACGGGACCAGCCCCGACGACCACGACGGGCAGCTGTTCGGCGGTGGCGGTGGCGGTGGCGTTCATGGCGATTCCCCTTTTGTTTCGACATCCGTCGATCTCCTGAGATCCCAGCATGGCATCTGTATCGATGGATATCAACATAGATGCTTGTCGAATCATGGGGCTGGCTCTGGAGTGCGTCGACGTAGCCTCAACGGCGCCGGACGGTCCGGCCCGGCCGCTGCGCCGGGCCGGGCCTGGGCGCTTGGTTCGACATATGTCAACATAGATGCATGTCGAATGCGAAGGTGCTGCCTCTGCTGGAGCCCACCGTCGAGCCCTGCTGTCCGCCGCTGGACGAACGGCCTCTGACGGCGGAGGAAGCCGAGCGGACCGCCAGGATGTTCAAGGCGCTGGGTGATCCGGTCCGGCTGCGGCTGTTCTCCGCCGTCGCCTCGCACGAGGGAGGCGAGGCATGCGTCTGCGACATCTCCGACGTCGGCGTCTCCCAGCCCACGGTGTCCCACCACCTCAAGAAGCTCAAGGAGGCCGGGCTGCTCTCCTCCGAGCGGCGCGGCACCTGGGTCTACTACCGCGTCGAACCGGCCGTCCTCGCGGCGATGGGGCAGCTGCTCACCAAGGCCTCCGGCGCGTGACCGCCTCCGTCCTCGTCGTTCCGCTGAGCGCCGAGCACGCCGACGCGGTCGTCGCGATCTACCAGGCCGGCATCGACGAGGGCAACGCCACGTTCGAGACCACCGCACCGACCTGGGAGGAGTTCGACACCGGCAAACTGCCCGAGCACCGCTTCGCCGCGCTCGACGGGAGCGGGCGGGTCCTGGGCTGGGTCGCCGCCGCCCAGGTCTCCGACCGCTGCGCGTACGCGGGCGTCGTCGAGCACTCCGTCTACGTGCATCCCGGCGCCCGGGGCCGAGGCGTCGCCTCGGCGCTGCTGAAGGCGCTGGTCGACTCCACCGAGGCGGCCGGGATCTGGACCGTCCAAGCCGGCATCTTCCCGGAGAACACAGCCAGCCTCGCCGTCCATGAGCGGGCCGGATTCCGGGTCATCGGCACCCGCGAGCGCATCGGCCGCCACCGAGGGCGCTGGCGCGACACCGTCCTTGTCGAACGCCGCAGCGCCGAGGTGTGAGCGCGGCTGCTTCGGGGTGGTGTCCTCCGTGGAGGCGGGCCGTGCCGATCGCGAAGCCGGACTGCGCCGATCGGTTTCCGACACGGCCGCCCCGCCGCGTGGGGCGGGGCGGCCGGACGATGCTTCGCGGCGGCCTACCTCACCTGTGCCGCAGTGAACTTCTTGCGCCAGGCGAGCGATACGTACACCAGCGCGACCAGCACCGGAACCTCGATCAGCGGACCGACGACGCCGGAGAGGGCCTGGCCGGAAGTGACGCCGAAGGTGGCGATGGCGACCGCGATGGCGAGCTCGAAGTTGTTCCCGGCGGCCGTGAAGGCGAGCGTGGCGGTGCGGTCGTAGTTCAGGCCGATGGCCTTGCCGAGCAGAAACGTGCCGAACCACATCACCGCGAAGTAGACGAGGAGCGGGAGCGCGATGCGGACGACGTCCAGCGGCTGTGAGGTGATGGTCTTCCCCTGGAGAGCGAAGAGGACGACGATCGTGAAGAGCAGGCCGTAGAGGGCCCACGGGCCGATCTTCGGCAGGAACTTCTGCTCGTAGGACTCGCGGCCCATCTTCTTCTCGCCGATGCGGCGGGTCAGGAAGCCCGCGACCAGGGGGACTCCGAGGAAGATGACGACGTTCAACGCGATCTTCCACATGGAGATGTCGAGGTGCTCGCCGTCGCCGAGGCCGAGCCATCCGGGCAGCAGGTCGAGGTAGAACCAGCCCAGGACGCCGAAGGCGATGACCTGGAAGACGGAGTTCAGGGCGACGAGGACGGCGGCGGCCTCGCGGTCGCCGCAGGCGAGGTCGTTCCAGATGATGACCATGGCGATGCAGCGGGCCAGGCCGACGATGATCAGGCCGGTGCGGTATTCGGGCAGGTCCGGCAGGAAGATCCAGGCCAGCGCGAACATGAGTGCCGGGCCGAGGACCCAGTTGACGACCAGCGAGGAGGCCATCAGCTTGCGGTCGCCGGTGACGGCGTCGAGCTTGTCGTAACGGACCTTGGCGAGAACCGGGTACATCATGATCAGCAGGCCCGCGGCGATCGGGAGCGAGATGCCGCCGATCTCGACCTTGGCCAGCGCGTCGTTCAGCCCGGGGATCAGCCGGCCCAGACCCAGCCCCAGGCCCATGGCCAGGAGGATCCAGACGGCGAGGAAGCGGTCGAGCGTGGAAAGCTTCGCGACCACCGAGGGTTCCTCGGTGGTCGCGGGCGCTTGGGTGGGGGTCACGGACAGGCCCTCTTGTTCTTGACGGCGGTACGCGCGGACTCGGCCAGGTCGGCGAACTGGCCGGCGAGCTGGGCGATGACGTCCGGACGGAGCTTGTAGTAGGTGAAGCGGCCGCAGGGCTCGGTCTCCACGACTCCGGCCTCGCGCAGCACTCTCAGATGGTTGGAGAGATTGGTCTGCCGGGCACCGGTCTCCTCGACGAGGTGAGTGGTGCACAGGGTCTCGCGGGCGAGCAGGGTCACGATCTGCAGGCGCAGGGGATCACCCAGGACCCGGATCAGTTCAGTGTCGACTGACGTCATCATGGGCTGATACTCTCACATCAGTGGTCGCTGACACCACCGGGTGCTGATGTCCTTCGTGCCTGACTTCGCCGTGAGACAAGTGAGACCAGTCGTGTCCGAGAAGCCTTCCGTCCTGTTCGTCTGCGTCCACAACGCCGGCCGTTCCCAGATGGCCGCCGCGTGGCTGTCGCACCTGGCCGGGGACCGCGTCGAGGTCCGCTCCGCCGGTTCCGCCCCCGCCGACCAGGTCAACCCCGCCGCCGTCGAGGCCATGCGCGAGGTCGGTATCAACATCGCCGCCGAGACCCCCAAGATCCTCACCATCGACGCGGTCAAGGCCTCCGACGTCTGCATCACCATGGGCTGCGGCGACACCTGCCCCGTCTTCCCCGGCAAGCGCTACCTCGACTGGACGCTTGAGGACCCGGCGGGCCGGGGCGTCGAGGCCGTCCGCCCGATCCGCGACCAGATCAAGAAGCTCGTCGAGAACCTGGTCGAGGAGATCGCCCCGGTGAACCCGGAGCGGACCGCATGAGCGAGATCCGCGAGGTCGTCGTCATCGGATCCGGCCCCGCCGGATACACCGCCGCTCTCTATGCCGCCCGTGCCCAGCTGAAGCCCCTGTTGTTCGGCAGCTCGATCTTCGTGGGCGGTTCGCTGACCACGACGACCGAGGTCGAGAACTTCCCCGGCTTCCCGGACGGTGTCCACGGGCCGGTCCTCATGGAGAACATGCGGGCCCAGGCCGAGCAGTTCGGCGCCGAGATGATCGACGACGACATCGTCTCCGTCGACCTCACCGGCGAGATCAAGGAACTCACGGACTCCGAGGGCACGGTCCACCGCGCCAAGACGGTGATCATCGCCACCGGATCCGGATACCGCAAGCTCGGCCTCCCGAACGAGGAGAAGCTGTCCGGACGTGGCGTCTCATGGTGTGCCACCTGTGACGGATTCTTCTTCCGTGACCGCGACATCGTCGTGGTCGGCGGCGGTGACACCGCCATGGAAGAGGCCACCTTCCTCACCCGCTTCGCCCGCTCCGTCACCGTCGTCCACCGCCGCTCCACCCTGCGCGCCTCCCAGGTCATGCGGAACCGCGCCTTCGCCGACGACAGGATCTCCTTCGCGTTCGACAGCGAGATCGTCGAGATCAAGGAGGAGAACGGCATGCTCGGCGGAGTGGCCCTGCGCGACACGCTCACGGGCCGTACCCGCGAACTGGCGGCCACGGGCCTCTTCATCGCCATCGGGCACGACCCCCGCACCGAACTCTTCACCGGCCAGCTCGACCTGGACGACGAGGGCTACATCAGGGTGGAGTCCCCCTCCACCCGTACGAACCTCCCCGGCGTCTTCGCCGCCGGTGACGTCGTCGACCACACCTACCGCCAGGCCGTCACCGCCGCCGGAACCGGCGCCGCGGCAGGGCTCGACGCCGAGCGCTACCTCGCCGCCCTGGCGGACAAGACCCCGGCCATGGCCACGGCCACGGTCTGACCCGGACCGGACGGTGCCTGGCCCGTACGCATCAGGGAGGTCCGCGGTGGACGAGTCGGCTCATCTCGGGCGTCCGGTACCGCCCTTGCGGGACACGAGCGCCCTGCTCGGCCGCATCACCCGCCGCTTGGCGGCGCGCCACCGGACGTCGTTCTCGTACGAGACGGTCGAGCGGTACGTGACCGAGTGCGCCGGTCTGCTGGGCGGCCGGGCCCGGGTGGGCACGCACCTCCCGGCGCTCGTCGAGCGCTTCGCGGATCAGCGGCTCGGCGCCCTGGCGCGCGGGTCGGGCATCCGCCCCAAGCGCGTTTCCGAGGTCCTTTTCGTGTGCACGGAGAACGCCGGCCGCTCCCAGCTGGCCGCCGCCCTGATGAGGCGGCGCGCGGCGGGCGCGGTCTTCGTCATGACGGCGGGCTCCGCCCCCGCCCCCGATATCGCTCCGGTGGTGCGCCGGCTCCTCGCCGAGCAGGGAATGGAGGCGGCCGACGATTTCCCCAAGCCGCTGACGGCGGAGGTGGTGGCGGCAGCGGACGTGGTCGTCACGCTCGGCTGCGGCGATGCGTGCCCCGTACGACCGGGACGCCGCTACATCGACTGGGACCTGCCGGACCTGAGCGGCCTGGACATCGAGAGCGCTCGGGCCGTACGGGACACCTTGGAGGTGCGGGTGGGCAAGCTCGTCGGCGAACTCCTGGGGGCGTCGGCGCCACCGGCTTGAACCAGGGTGCCCCGGCTCCCGGGCTTTGACGGGTGTTTGAGTACCTTGGCCCGCATCAGCCCGCATCAGCCCGCATCAGCCCGCATCAGCCCGCATCAGCCCGCATCAGCCCGCATCAGCCAGCACCAGCCCGCCCCTTGGCGTGCGCCGACCGGTGCGGGTTTCCTGTCGGGCGCGGGCTGATAGCTCCTCAGGCTCGTCGGTGATTCCCTGGTGACTCCCTCGGCTGATTCGCGGAGGAACTGCTCCCACCCCTCATCGGATTCGGGGGAACAACTCCACTTCCCGGCCGTCCTCGCGCTGCCCCCTTGTATTCATCTTGTGCGGTGCTTTTGTGCGGTGCCTTCGTTGCCGTCCGCCTTCGCATAGTCGCTTGAGGCCGCGAGGGCGATACGGCGATAGGCGCGGAGGGGCGGGCTGCGCCCCGTGCCGGTCTGACCACGTGTTTCGGGCGGTCTCTCTACAGTTCTCGGCCAGTTCTGTAGAAAAGAGCCCCATCTCCGCTTCTTGTCGCGGCAGTTGCGGCTGCGCCAGAGTTCGGGGCGCGGCGACAGGAACATGTCATCGCCGCCGGGCAGTGTCCATGGAACACATCGCGCGTCCCCAAGCGAGGTGTGGCCACCCCCCCCATTGTCTGGACGCTCGCCCGTGTAGCGGAAGGAATCCCGTGAAGCACGGAAAGAAGAACGCGCGCAGGTATGTCGTGGCCGCCTCCATCGGCGCCCTCCTGTCGGCCGGAGTCGCCACAGGGGCCTACGCCGGTACGGCGGCGGAGCCCTCGGCGCCGGCGTATCAGCCGGAGATGGTGCAGGCCCTCGCCGAGACGCTGGGTGTCAGTGAGAAGGCCGCCGTCGAGCGGCTGGACCGGGAGGCCCGGGAGCGGGACCGGTTCGCGGAGCTGCGGAAGCACCGGGTCGACACGCTCGGGGCCTTCTTCACCGCCGACGGTTCCCTGGTCGTCAACGCCGCCGACGCCGGGGCGGCCAAGGAGGTCAGGGCGGCGGGTCTCAAGGCCCGGGTCCCCGAACGCGGGGAGGACGAGCTCGACCGCATCAAGGCCCAGCTGGACGCCAAGGCCCTCAAGAGCGCCCCGGCAGGGGTGTCGGCGTGGTCCGTCGACCTCGCGTCCGACACCGTGACCGTCGAGGTCAACGGGGCATCGGACGCCGCCACCCGCAGCTTCCTCAAGGCGGCGAAGAGCAACGGCGACGCCGTACGCGTCATCAAGGGGCAGGAGAAGCTGGAGACCCAGGCCGTCGTTCCGCCCGGCAGCCGGATGACCTTCAACGGCTACCTCTGCTCAGTCGGTTACGGCGCCAAGGACCGCAGCGGCAGGCAGGTGCTCGTGACCGCCGGGCACTGCATCGAGGACCTGCCCGCACTGGCCTACAACGGCACCCGGTTCGCCAAGGGCACCCACACCCGGTTCGCGCTGGGCACCCGCAGCGTCGACATGGGCATCGCGACCGTCGACGCCGGCCACTCGATCGGCCTCGACATCACCACCTACGGCAGGGCGGGCACCGTCCCGGTCAAGGGCAGCAAGCGGGCCCCCTCCGGAGCGGCGCTGTGCAAGTCCGGCCAGACCACCGGCTGGACCTGCGGCAAGGTCGGCTCGTACAACGTCAGCGTCACCTACACCGACCAGAACGGCGGCCCGGACACCGTGGTGACCGGACTGGCCAGCTCCAGCGTCTGCACGCAGGGCGGGGACAGCGGTGGCGCGTACGTCTCCGGGGACCAGGCCCAGGGCCTCACCTCCGGCGGACCGATGAACCAGCGCTGCACCGGCCAGGTCAACTCGCCCGGCTCCTCCTACTTCCAGCCGCTCAACGACGCCCTCGCGTACTACGGGCTGACTCTCAACACCAAGTAGTCCCGACCGGCCAAGGCCACCCCCCGAACGCGGGAGACCGTCCACTCATCCTGGGCGGTCTCCCGTTCCAGTAGTTCCCGTTCCAGTCGTTCCCGTTCCCGTTGTTCCCGCTCCGGGGGCGCAGTCCCACGCCACCCCGTGGACACCGGGCTTGCACCGCGAGGTCAGTACATGGACGTTGTGCGTGTCGTTCAGCGGGATGCGCCGCTTGGCCCGGGGCGGGGCCCCGACCTTCTCCCGGACGTAGCGGTGGCAGTCCGTCGGCAGGGCGCCGGGGTGGAAGAAGACCTGTTGGAGGTATTCGTGGAGGTTCGTCCGCGTCCAGCGCTCGTAGTGCGTGGCCGGTGTCTCGGACGGACTGACCTCGATCGCGTAACTCACCACCGTCGTGTCCAGTTTGGCCAGCTCCCGGCCGAAGTGGATCTCCAGCACCAGGGACTTGAGCCCCTTCAGGTACGTGGCTTCCACCAGGCGTCCGCAGGTGACCCGGATGTCGACGGGCTCGGCGGCCTCGTCGTCGAAGCTGTGTACGAACACCGCGCGGTCGGCCCCCGCCCGGCTCGCCCGCAGCACGTTGGTGGTGGTGATCCCGCTCAGCGTGCCGCTCTCGCCGACCGTCACGACGTCGTGGACCATCAGCGACCCCGTCTCCTGGTTGAAGTGTCGGAACCGCGCGCCGAGCGCCTTCTCCACGACCGAGTCCTCGCCGAGGATCTGGAGTGCGGTGCCCTCAGCGCCGACCGGTGTGATACGGCCACGGGGGCGGCGCGGGCCGAGCAGCGAGCGCAGGGCCCCGGAGGGCAGCTCCAGGATCTCCTCCAGCACGTCCACCGCCCGCAGCGAACGCGCCCGTTCGGGCTGGCTGCGGCCGCGCTGCCAGCTGCTGAGGGTGGCCTGGCTGATGGTGATGCCGCGCACCCTGAGCCGTTCGCTCACCCGCTCCAGCGAGAGGCCGCGGCGGTTCAACGCCTCCCGCAGGGCCCCGGGGAAGGTGTCGGCGCCCGTGGCCGCCGCGTGCAGGTCCGAGGCGGCGATGGCCTCGCCCGTGCGGGCCGCGGTGGTGTGGGCCTCGGCGGCCTGCGGGGCCTCAGCGCCCTGCGGGGCCCCGGCCGTACGGGGTGCGGCGTCGGGGGCGGTCCCGGACGTGCCGCCGCCCGCCGCCTCCGGCAGTCCGAAGTCGGTGTCCGTTCCGCTCGACATGGCCCTCCCCGTTCCGGTGCTCTCCCTGCGGGGCCGCTTGCGTGTCCCCGCATACTGGTTGACCACCGGACGGGGGACGGATAACAAATCCCCCAGGGGTGACCTGTCCCACACTCCGGTGGCGAACCGAACGAAGGGCGTGAACGGCGTGGACAGCACCGCTCTGGTCGTCGCGGCGAGGAACGGCGACCGGGCCGCCGGGGAACGCCTGGCCGCCCAGTACCTGCCGCTCGTCTACAACGTCGTCGGTCGCGCGCTGAACGGCCATCCGGACGTGGACGACGTCGTGCAGGAGACCATGCTCCGGGCGCTGTCCGGCCTGCCCTCCCTGCGCGATCCGGCCCGCTTCCGCTCCTGGCTCGTCGCCATCGCCATGAACCAGGTCCGCACCCGCTGGTCCGGTCTGGGCCACCGGCCCGCCCCGCTGGACGCGACCGAGGACCCCGCCGACCCGGCCGCCGACTTCGTCGACCTGACCATCTGGCGCCTCGAACTCTCCGGCCAGCGACGCGAGACGGCCGAGGCGACCCGCTGGCTGGACGACTCCGAGCGCGATGTGCTGTCCCTGTGGTGGCTGGAAACCACCGGCGAGCTGACCCGGGCCGAACTGGCCGAGGCGCTCGGCCTCACCCCGCAGCACGCCGCCGTACGCGTCCAGCGGGTGAAGAACCAGCTCGACGTCGGCCGCGCCGTCGTCCGGGCCCTGGCGGCCGACCCCCGCTGCCCGGCCCTGGCGGAGCTGCTGGGCGACTGGGACGGCACGCCGACGCCCCTGTGGCGCAAGCGGATCGCCCGCCATGTACGGGGTTGCGCCTCCTGCTCCGACGGCAGCGCGGGCCTGGTCCCGCCGGAGGGCCTGCTCTCCGGTCTCGCGCTGGTGCTGCCGATCTACGACACCGGACAGCAGGCGGCGGTGGCCGTAACCCAGGCGGTCCCGGCGGCCGTGTCCTCCGCCGCGCCTGCCGCTCCCGCCGCCTCGGCCGGGGCTCCCGCCGCCTCCGGCGTGCTCTCGGCCGGGAAAGCGGCGGGGCTCATGGCCGCCGCGACAGCCGTGACCTCCCTCGCCGTCTTCTTCTGGCCCTCCGAGCCCGCTCCGCCCGTGCCCCGGGCCGAGGGAGCCACGCACAGCCCCGCGCCCCTGCCACCCTCGGCCGCCGCCCCCGCCGAGCCGGTCCCCACGCCCACCACCGCCTCACCCGCCCCGAGTCCCACCGCCTCCGCCTCCGCCTCCCGGACACCGTCCCCCGCCGCCCCGGAGCCGGCCGCCTCGCCCACGCCCCCGAAGCCGCGCCCCGCCCCGGAGACGCGCGTGGTCACCCAGGTCAACACCCTGCGCGCCGAGAACGGCTGCCCGGACCTGCGTACCGATCCCCGGCTCACCGAGGTGGCCCAGCGGCACTCCGAGGACATGGCCGCACAGAACTACTTCGGCCACACCGACTCCTCGGGCCTGGGCGCGGGCGACCGGGTGACGGCCGTGGGCTACGAGTGGTCGGCCGTCGGCGAGACCATCGCCACCGGCATGAGCGACCCGGCTGCGGCCGTCGAACAGTGGCGGAACAGTCCGGGCCGCGACAACGACATCTTCAACTGCGACTTCGTCCACGTGGGCGTGGGCATCGCCGACTCCCCGCGCGGCCCCTACTGGACCCAGGTGCTGGCCACCCCGCGGTGAGCATCCGGGCCGGCGGGCGCGTGAGCAGCGGGCGCGCGAGCAGCCGTCGGCCGCCCTGCCCTGCTCAGGGACGCGTGAGCGGCTTGGCCATGCAGATGCTGCTGTCGTACGTCCGGTAGTGGCCGAACTTCTCCTCGCAGACCGTGTAGCCGCACGAGGTGTACAGCGCGACGGCCTCGGGCTGCTGGTCGCCGGTCTCCAGGACCATCCTGGTCCGGCCCGCGGCCCGGGCGTCCTCCTCCAGGGCGGCCAGCATCCGTCGGGCCAGGCCCCGGCCGCGGCCCTCGGGGATCACGAACATCCGCTTTATCTCGGCGTCTCCGTCCTCGTAACCCTCCGCGTTGCGGTTCTGGGTCCGCCAGCCGCCGGTCGCCACCGGGCGGTCCTGCTCGTCGTAGGCGAGCAGATACAGACCGTGTGGCGGCAGGAACATCGAGGGGTCGAGCGGTGTGATGTCGCCCTCGTCGCCGTAGCGCTCGGCGTATTCGAGCTGCACCTGGTCGTTGAGTTTGACGGCGTCGGGGTGGTCGAACGGCCGAGGGTGAATAAGCATGCCAAGTATCGTACATCTATGCACAGGCGTGGGGTGGGTACTGTTTCGGGATGCTCACAGTGACCTCCGTGAATGTTAATGGGCTCCGCGCCGCCGCCAAGAAGGGTTTCGTCGAGTGGCTGGCGGGGACCGACGCCGACGTGGTCTGCCTCCAGGAAGTGCGGGCCGAGCTCGCCCAGCTGCCCGAAGGGGTGGGTACCCCCGAGGGCTGGCACACCGTGCACGCGCCCGCCGCCGCCAAGGGGCGCGCCGGGGTCTCCCTCTACTCCCGGCAGGCGCCGGAGCGGGTCCAGATCGGCTTCGGCGGGTTCGGGGTCCCGGGTGCCGAGGAGTTCGACGCGAGCGGCCGGTATGCGGAGATCGACCTTCCCGGCGTGACCGTCGCGAGCCTGTACCTGCCCTCCGGCGAGGTCGGCACCGAGCGGCAGGACGAGAAGGAGCGCTTCATGGCCGCCTTCCTGCCCTACCTTCAGGGGCTGAAGGAGCGGGCGGCGGCGGACGGTCGCGAGGTCGTGGTCTGCGGTGACTGGAACATCGCCCATCAGGAGGCCGACCTGAAGAACTGGAAGGCCAACCGCAAGAGCTCCGGCTTCCTGCCCGAGGAGCGCGCCTGGCTCACCCGGGTCCTGGAGGAGGCCGCGTACGTGGACGTCGTACGGCAGCTGCACCCGGATGTCGCTGGGCCGTACAGCTGGTGGTCCTACCGGGGGCGCGCCTTCGACAACGACTCCGGCTGGCGGATCGACTACCAGATGGCGACCCCGGGGCTCGCCGAGCGCGCGGTCAAGGCGTGGGTCGAGCGGGCCGCCACGCACGACGAGCGGTGGAGCGACCATGCGCCGGTGACGGTCGTCTACGAGCGGTAGCGCCTGCGGCTCGGCTCAATCCGCCTTCGGCGGCCGGGTGCCGTCCTCGTGGCGCAGCCTGCGGTCCAGGGCCATGGACAGCTCCGCGTCCACCACCGCCCGGGCCAGCGGGCGCAGCTGGGCGGGTTCGGTCTCCGCGGTGTGGGCATGCAGTACGCGTACGAAGATCTCGGCGAGCGCCTCCGCGTGCTCGCGGACGCGCCGGCCCGAGGAGAGCACCGTGGCGAGCGGCACCCCTTCCCGTACGAGCTCCGCCGAGACCTCCAGGAGGCGGCGGCTGATGTGGACGATCTCGTCGCCGTCGGTGGCGAGATAGCCCAGGTCCAGCGCGGCGGCCAGGTTCTCCGGGGTCACCTCGCCCTCGAAGTAGTCGGCGAGCTGTTCGGGGGTGAGGCGGACCGGGGTCTCCTCGGTCGGCTCGCCCAGACCCAGTACCTCGGCGACGTTCCGGCCGCTCTCGAAGGTGGCGGCCAGGTCCGCGATGCCGTTGAGGGTGTGGCCGCGCTCCAGCAGGCCCGCGATGGTCCGCAGACGGGCCAGGTGGTGGTCGTCGTACCAGGCGATCCGGCCCTCGCGGCGGGGCGGCGGGATCAGGCCGCGCTCCCGGTAGAAGCGCAGGGTCCGCACGGTGATACCGGCCGCCTCGGCCAGCTCCTCCATGCGGTATTCGCGGTGCTCGCGTCCTTCAGCCACAGGGGCACCCTATGTTGTACCGCCAGTAACTTTCCTCGGTCCGACCTCTACCCATCAGTACGGCCCTGCTCTACTCTCCGAACAATGCCAGTGATTGCTGGCAGAGTCGTGTGACGTACCGCGGGAGGCGGCAGCATGGCCCAGCAGGAACACGTACGTGTGGCGGTGATCGGTACCGGATTCGGGGGCCTGGGGGCCGCCGTCCGGCTGCGCCGCGAAGGCATCACCGATTTCGTCGTCCTGGAGCGGGCCGACTCGGTGGGCGGCACCTGGCGCGACAACAGCTATCCCGGCTGCGCCTGCGACGTACCGTCCCACCTCTACTCCTTCTCCTTCGCGCCCAACCCCGACTGGCCGCGCACCTTCTCCGGCCAGGAGCACATCCGGGCCTATCTGGAGCGGGTCACCGACACCTTCGGGCTGCGCCCGCACATCCGGCTGAACCACGAGGTGAAGCTGATGAGCTGGGACAAGGAGAACCTGTACTGGGTGATCGAGTCGGCCAACGGCACCACCCTCCGCGCGGATGTCGTCGTCTCCGCCACCGGTCCGCTCTCCGACCCCAAGATGCCGGACATACCCGGGCTCGACTCCTTCCCCGGCAAGGTCTTCCACTCCGCGCGCTGGGACCACGACTACGACCTGGCCGGCAAGCGCGTCGCGATGGTCGGAACGGGCGCCTCCGCCATCCAGATCGTCCCGGCGATCCAGCCGAAGACCGCGAAGCTCACGCTGTTCCAGCGCACCCCGCCCTGGGTCATGCCCCGCATGGACCGCACCATCAGCAAGGCCGAGCGCGCCCTGCACCGGGCCGTCCCCGCCACCGGCACAGCGCGCCGTGGACTTCTGTGGGGCATAAGGGAGTTGCAGGTCAGCGCCTTCACCAAGCACCCCGACCAGCTCGGCCTGGTGGAGAAGATAGCCAAGTCCAACATGGCGCGGGCCATCAAGGACCCGGCCCTGCGGGCCAAGCTGACCCCGGACTACCGCATCGGCTGCAAGCGGATCCTGCTCTCCAGCACCTACTACCCGGCGCTCGCCCAGCCCAATGTGGACGTCGTGGCCTCCGGGCTCAGCGAGATACGCGGCTCCACCGTCGTCGCCGCCGACGGCAGCGAGGCCGAGGTCGACGCGATCATCTTCGGCACCGGCTTCCATGTGACGGACATGCCGATCGCGGAGCGGGTCGTCGGCGAGGAGGGCATCACGCTCGCCGAGTCCTGGAAGGACGGGATGAACTCGCTGCGCGGCGCCACCGCCGCCGGGTTCCCCAACTGGATGACGATCATCGGCCCCAACACGGGCCTCGGGAACTCCTCGATGATCCTGATGATCGAGTCCCAGCTGAACTACATGGCCGACTATCTGCGCCAGTTGGACGTCCTGGGCGGCCGCGCCGCGCTCGGCGCCCGCTCCGCCGCCGTCACCGCGTGGAACCACAAGGTCCAGGAGCGGATGAAGCGCACCGTGTGGAACACCGGCGGCTGCACCAGCTGGTACCTGGACGCCGAGGGCCGCAACACGACGGTCTGGCCGGGCACGACGGGGGAGTTCCGGCGGCAGACGCGGACGGTGGACCTCGCGGAGTACGACGTCGTCCGGGCCGGGGCGACGGGCGGCGGGGCGCAGCGGGCAGCCGGGGCCGGGCGCGTACCCGAACAGCCCGGCCGCGCCGAGCGCGAGACCGTGACGGCAGGGGGGAGCGCGGCGGCATCGGCGGCAGCGACTTCGGGCGCGGCCGCTTCAGGGGCAGCCGCTTCGGAGACCGTCGCCGGGGAGGCCGCGCGATGAGCCGCCTCCTGCGCCGCGACTCCGTACCGCCGGTGCCCGCCGCCGAGCTGACCGCGCGGTCCGCCGACGGCTCGCGCATCCACGTCGAACTGCACGGTCCCGAGGACGCCCCGGCCGTCGTCCTGGCCCACGGCTGGACCTGCAACACCCGCTTCTGGGACGCCCAGATCCGGGACCTGGCCGCCGAACACCGCGTCATCGCCTACGACCAGCGCGGCCACGGGCTCACCCCCGCACCCGGCCCCGGCGGCTACAGCACGAACGCGCTCGCCGACGACCTCGAAGCGGTCCTCGCCGCGACACTCGCCCCGGGCCGCCGGGCGGTCCTCGCCGGGCACTCCATGGGCGGGATGACGCTGATGGCCGCGGCCGCCCGGCCCGGACTGCGTGCGCACGCCGCCGCCGTCCTGCTGTGCTCCACCGGCAGTACGCGGCTGACCGCCGAGGCCCGCGTCCTGCCGATCCGCCCGGGGGCGCTGCGGACCCGGCTCACCAGCGCCGTGCTGGGGGCGCGGGCGCCGCTCGGGCCGGTCACCCCGGTCTCGAAGAAGATCCTCAAGTACGCCACGATGGGAGCCGGTTCGGCTCCGGACCGGGTCGAGGCCTGTGCCCGCATCGTGCACGCCTGCCCGCGCCGCGCGAGGGTGGAGTGGGGGCACGTGCTCGACGGGCTGGACCTCGCGGAGGGCGTGCGCGAGCTGCGGGTGCCGACCGCGGTGATCGCCGGTACGGACGACCGGCTGACCCCGCCGGTCCACGCGCGGGCCATCGCGGCCGCCCTGCCCCTCGGCCTCGGGCTGACCGAGCTGACGGGCGTGGGACACATGACGCCGGTCGAGGCCCCGGAGGCCGTCACGGCGAGAATCAGGGAGCTGGTCACCCGGTACGTCACCGAGCGGTCGGCCGCAACGGCCGAGAAGGAGGATGTCGCATGAGCAGCAGGCGGAGTCTGGAGGGCCAGGTCGTCGTCGTCACCGGCGCGGCCCGGGGCGTGGGCGAGCTGCTGGCCCGCAAGCTGTCCGCACGCGGTGCGACCCTCGCGCTGGTCGGTCTGGAGCCGGACGCGCTGAAGGAGGTCTCCGAGCGGCTGCACGGCGAGAGCGGCCACTGGTTCGCCGATGTCACCGACCACGAGGCGATGGCGCAGGTGGCGCGCGAGGTCAAGGAGCGCTTCGGGAAGGTCGACGTCGTCGTCGCCAACGCGGGCGTCGCCGCGGGCGGCCCGTTCGCCGACTCCGACCCGGACGCCTGGCGGCGGGTCATCGAGGTGAACCTCATCGGCGGCGCGGTCACCGGGCGGGCCTTCCTGCCCGTGCTGACGGAGAGCCGCGGCTACTTCCTCCAGATCGCGTCGCTGGCCGCGATCACCCCGGCCCCGATGATGACCGCGTACTGCGCGTCCAAGTCGGGCGTCGAGGCCTTCGCGCACAGCCTGCGGGCGGAGGTCGCCCACAAGGGCGTCCGGGTGGGCGTCGGTTACCTCTCCTGGACCGACACCGACATGGTGCGCGGCGCGGACCAGGACGACGTGATGCGCGAGCTGCGCCAACGGCTGCCGTGGCCCATGAACCGTACGTATCCGCTCGGCCCGGCCGTCGAACGGATCGTGGACGGGATCGCGCGGCGCTCCGCGCATGTGTACGCCCAGGGGTGGCTGCGCGGGATGCAGTCGGTGCGCGGCTATCTGCCCTCCGTCATCGCGCTGGGCGGGCCGCGCGAGATGCGGCGCTTCGAGCCCCGGCTCCACGGCGTTTCGAAAGGGCTGGTGGGGGCCGGCGGCGCGGCGGACCAGGACGCGCGAGCGGAGCGCGCTGACCGTACGTAACGGAAGGTAGCTGTCCGAAATGCGCGGGATGTCGGGTCATGCAACGCTGGGCGAGGCCCCGCAGGGGGCCATCCCCCCACGTACCGCACGCATCCCACAGGAGTGAACAGCATGGGTATCGCAGACCAGTTCAAGGACAAGGCGCAGGAGCTCGCCGACCAGGCCAAGCAGAAGGCCGGTGAGGCCAAGGAGCAGGCCCAGGAGCGCGGCCGGCAGGGCCAGGAGCGGGCCCGGCAGGGCCGGGACGACGTCCAGGACCGTGCTCAGGACGCGTCGGACCAGGCGCGCGAGCGCTTTGACCGTTGACGGTCGCTGAGGTGTGACGCGTGCGCGCTGCGCTGTGCGCGTGCGTACGCGTTACGTCGGGAGGCGCATCCGGGTGACCGGGTGCGCCTCCTCCATGTTGTGTTCGGGCCGTACCGGGCCCGCGCTGTCGACCGCGCGGGGTGCGGCGGTGCGTAGGATGCATGTTCGATGATGGGCTTTCGCGTCTCTGACGCCCGCCCTGCACGACAGCCGCTCGGGGGAGCCTTTCTTCGTGTCCACAGCGCATATAGCGCGTTCGGCGCCCTGTTCCCCGGGGAGCTGAACCGCGTCCCCGGCATCCCCGGCCGACCCGAGGCGTATCCGTTTTCTCGTCCGGTCGGTACCGGCGCTCTGGACGCTCGCGCTCGGTCTGTGGGGCCTGTCGCGGCAGGAAAGTGTGTGGCGGCCCTCGGCCACCGGCTGGCCGGACCGTGGGCTGGGCTGGGGGGCGGGCTGGCCCTCGGGCTGCTCCCGGCCGTGCAGTTCTACCTCCAGGAGGGGCGGTGCCGGGCGGTGCACTGAGTCGCCTACGGCGGCACGGTCGCGCCGAGCGGTCTGCTGAACTGGCTCTCGCTGATGATTCTTCCGGCGCGCCTGACGACCCTGCTGTGGAGCCGGGCGGGCCGTGACGTCGGCAGACGCTGGACCGCCGCGGCCCTGGCCGCCGTGGCCTGTGTGCTGCCCCTGATCCTGTTCAGCCGGAGCCAGTCCGCGCAGGTTTCCTGGATACCGCCGCTGACCTGGCACATGCTGATCGGCCCGGCGGTCCTGCTGGCCATCGGCGGCGTCGGCGCCCTGCTGGACCGGCCCCGGGCGGAGGGGTATCCGTCGGCCAGGCCCCCGGGGGAGGAGCGTCCGCCGGACCGGCCGCGGGCGGGCCGGCTGCCGGCGGCGTCCGTCGGGCTGCCGCTGCTGGCGCTGCCGCAGGCCGGCCTCGTCGGGCTCTCCTCTGAAGCGGCCCGGAAACGCGGTGCTCTTCATTCCGGCGGCCCGGCGGGACACCGAACCGGTCTCCCCGGACGCCTTCTCCGGGCTCGCGGACATAGCGCTGGCCCAGAGCCCGCAGAAATCCGGCACGCTGAAAGGCATAGAGGCGGAGCCGGACCGGATACGCACGGCGATGCTCGCCCAGAAGCGGATACTGCTGGTGACGGACGCGCCCCGGGTGGCGCGGCCGGTCACCGCCGCCCGGGACAAGGCCAAGACCTCCGTGCTGGAGGAGCACTTCACGGCCGTGGCCGACGAAGTGGCCCGGGGCCGCCGGGTGACGGTCTACGAGCGGCGCACGCCGCTGCGCTGACCGCCGGGCGTCCCCGGGCCGTCGAGCGAGCCCCAGGAGGTGCGTCCGCCCCGCCCTCAGGAACTCCGCGGCGGCAGCGGCGGCCGCCGCAGGTTCGGGGCCGTGTCGTACGAGGGCGGGGTGGCCGCCGGGTGGGCGGCCAGGAGGTCCAGGGCGAGGCGGACCGCGTCGTCGAGTACGGCGTACCGGCCCTCCGCCCAGTCGAGCGGGGTGCGCAGGGCCTCCACGTCCGGTTCCACGCCGTGGTTCTCCACCGACCAGCCGTAGGTGTCGAACCAGGCCGCGTTCATCGGCACCGTGATCACCGTGCCGTCGCCCAGGCGGTGACGGCCGGTCATGCCGACCACGCCGCCCCAGGTGCGCTGGCCCACCACCGGGCCCAGTTTCAGCAGCCGGAACGCGGCGGTGATCATGTCGCCGTCGGAGGAGGTCGCCTCGTCGGCCAGGGCGACGACCGGGCCGCGCGGCGCGTTGGAGGCGTAGCTGACCGCCTGGGCGTTGCGGGTCAGGTCCCAGCCGAGGATCGTACGGGTGAGCTTCTCCACGACCAGCTCGCTGATGTGGCCGCCCGCGTTGCCCCGTACGTCCACGATCAGCGCCGGGCGGGACACCTCCAGGCGCAGGTCCCGGTTGAACTGGGCCCAGCCCGAGCCGCCCATGTCCGGGATGTGCAGGTAGCCGCACTTGCCGCCGCTCAACTCCCTTACGACGTCGCGGCGTTTGGCCACCCAGTCCTGGTAGCGCAGCGGGCGCTCGTCCACCAGGGGCATGATCGCCACCCGGCGGGACGGACCTCCGCCCGCCGGGGCGAACGTCAGCTCCACCGTGGTGCCGCCTGCCGCGGTCAGCAGCGGGTACGGGCCCGCCACCGGGTCCACCGGGCGGCCGTCCACATGGGTGAGGACCGCGCCCTCCCTGATCCCCGTACCCGCCAGCGGTGAGCGCGCCTTGGAGTCCGAGGAGTCGCCGGGCAGGATGCGCTGGACGACCCAGCAGCCGTCCCGGCAGACCAGGTTGGCGCCGAGCAGGCCGATCGCCCGCTGGTAGTGCGGCGGGCCCTCGTTGCGGCGGGCGGGGGAGACGTACGCGTGCGAGGTGCCCAGCTCGCCCAGCACCTCGCGCAGCAGGTCCGCGAACTCGTCGGGGGACGCGACCCGTTCGACCAGCGGGCGGTACTGCTCCAGCACCCCGTCCCAGTCGATGCCGCACATGTCCGGCTCCCAGAAGAAGGAGCGGATGATCCGGCCCGCCTCCCCGTACGCCTGCCGCCACTCCGCCCCCGGGTCGACCTCGTGCAGGATGCGGCGCAGGTCCAGATAGACCGTGGAGTCGGTGTCGCCCGGTTCGGCCGCCGGTACGGCACGCAGCTCGCCGTCGTCCATCACCACGAGCCGGGACGAGTCGCCGCTGACCGCGAACCAGTCGAGGTGGTCGACCAGTTCCGTCTTGCGGGCCTTCGCGATGTTGAAGTGCTCCAGGGTCGGCCGCCCGGACATGTCGGCCGGGTTCGCGAACGTCTCGCCCAGCGCACCGGAGATCGGCCAGCGCAGCCAGACCAGACCGCCGCCGGTCACCGGGGCCAGCGCCGAGTACTTCGAGGCGGAGACCGGGAACGGTGTCACCCGGTTCTCCAGGCCCTCGAACTCCACCATCACCGGCGACCCCTCCGACGTACCTCCGTCCGGCACGTCCACCGGGTCCAGGCCGCCCGCCGCGGGGCGCCCGTCCGGGGAGAGCGCGAAGGGGGAGGGCGTGGCCGAGGAGAGCGGGACCAGGTACGGGCGGCAGCCGAGCGGGAAGGACAGGTCGCCGGTGTGCACGTCGTAGACCGGGTCGAAGCCGCGCCAGGACAGGAACGCCAGATAGCGGCCGTCCTCCGTGAAGACCGGGTTCTCGTCCTCGAAGCGGCCGTTGGTGACGTCCACGATCACCGGGGCGCCGGGGCCGGAGATCCGGGCGAGCTTGATCTGCCGCAGCGAGCGGCCGACTCCCGGGTGCGACCAGGTCAGCCAGGCCCCGTCGGGGGAGAAGGCCAGATCGCGGACCGGGCCGTTCACCGAGCGGATCACCTCGGTGAGCCCCGGGTGCTCGGCGGCCGGCACGCTCGCCGGGACCGCCGCGCCCGTGGCAGCGTAGAGGTCGGCGCGGGTGGAGCCGCCGGGGGCCCTCGCGGCCGCCTCTTCGGGCGTCCCCTCGGCCGCCTCCTCGGCCGCCAGGGGCTCGGGCGCCGGCTCCGCCTCCGGTTCCGCGGTGTCCAGGAGCAGCAGGCGGCCGTCGTTCGAGGCGATCGCGAGGCGCTCGCCGTCCGGGGCGGAGACCATCTCCTGCACCCGGCCCAGCTGCCCGGAGGCCAGCAGGCGCGGGGGGCGGTCGCCGCTGGCGCGCGGCAGGTGGGCGATCTCGACCGCGTCCGCGCCCTCCGCGTCGGTCACGTAGGCGACCCGGCCGCCGCTGCCGAGCATCTCCGGCTGCCGCACCCGGACGCCGGGGGTGTCGGCGATGGTGCGGGCGGGGCCGTCGCGGTGGGTGAGCCAGTAGAGGCTGCCGCGTACGGTGACGGCGCTGGCCCGGCCCGTCTCGTCGACGGACAGCGAGTCGACGTTGCTGGCGGCGGAGACCTGGTAGTGGCGGCGGCCGGTGCGCGGCCCGCCCAGGCGTACCTCCAGCTTGCGCGGGGTGGCGTCCGGCGACTCGAGGTCCTCGACCAGCCAGAGGTCCCCGGCGCACTGGTAGATCACCCGGTGGCCGTCGCTGGAGGCGTTGCGGGCGTAGTAGGCGTCGTGGTCGGTGTGGCGGCGCAGACCGGTGCCGTCCATCCGGCAGGAGTACAGGTTGCCGACGCCCTCGTGGTCGGAGAGGAACGCGATGCGGCGGCCGACGAACATCGGGGTGGCGAGGTGGCCGTCGATGTCCGGGAGCAGGCGTTCGCCGTGCAGCCACAGGCGGCCCATGGCCCCGCCCCGGTAGCGCTTCCAGGCGGCCGGTTCGTGCGGGGGCGTGCCGGTGAGCAGCAGGGTGCGGCGCTCGCCGTCGATGTCGGCGACCGCGATGTCGGAGACCGGGCCCCAGGGGAGTTTGCCGCCGGGGCTGCCGTCGGTGGGGACGCTGTAGGCCCAGGAGAAGTACGAGAACGGCTGCTGGTGCGAGGACACGGCGAGGATCTGCGAGGTGGCTCCGGGGTCGGGGCTCCAGCCGCAGACCCGGGCGTCGGTCGAGCCCCAGTAGGTCAGGCGGCGGGCCGGGCCGCCGTCGACCGGGGCGAGGTGGATCTCGGGGTCCAGCGTGCGCCAGGTCGTGTAGGCGATGGAGGTGCCGTCGGGCGAGAAGCGCGGATGGCTGACCCGGGTCCGGTCGACGGTCACCCGCCAGGCCCGGCCCGGCCGGTGCCCCGCGGCGGCGAGAGGGGCGACCCAGAGGTCGTCCTCGGCCGCGAAGCACAGCAAGTCCTGGTGGAGGTGCGGGAAACGGAGATACGCGACGTCGTCACTCACCCCCCAATGCTTTCCGCGCGAAGGGCCCGGGGCAACTTGTGGTGCAGCACACAAGCGAAACGATTTCGTTTCGCTGGGTGCTGGAGGTACGGTTCAGGTGTACGAAACAGTTTCGTTCGATTCCCGGGCGAGGCTGAGCGAGGCTGCGGGACCGCGAAGAGCGATACGGCGAAGGAGGTCGGCACATGGCACGCAGCAGGCTGACTCCCGAGCGTGAGGGCGAGCTGTACGAGGCCGTTCTCGACCTGCTCCGCGAGGTCGGCTACGACGCCCTGACCATGGACGCCGTCGCCGCCCGCACCCGGTCGAGCAAGGCCACGCTCTACCGCCAGTGGGGCTCCAAGCCCGAGCTCGTCGTGAAGGCGCTGCGGCACAACAAGCCGGTGAACCTCGCCGAGATCGACACCGGTTCGCTGCGCGGCGACTTCCGTGCCGCGCTGAGCCGGACCGACGACTGTCAGATGGAGAAGGACGCCGCGCTGATGCGGGGTCTGAGCCATGCCGTCCACGAGTACCCCGAGCTGCACCAGGCCCTGCGCGAGCTGCTGATCGAACCGGAGATGACCGGTCTCGACCAGCTGCTGCAACGGGCGGTGGACCGGGGTGAGCTGCGCTCGGACAATCCGGCGCTGAAGTACGTCCCGCACATGCTGGTCGGCGCGCTGGCCGCCCGGCAGCTGATCGAGGACCAGCCTGTCGACCAGGCGTTCCTCATCGATTACGTGGACTCCGTGGTTCTCCCCGCCCTCGGCGTCTGACGTCCCCGTCCCCTCCGTACGGCCCTCTCCCCGACCCGCCCCACCTGACACGCCGCTCTCGTCGTCGGGCTGGTTTCCTCTGCCCGTTTTCCAGACACACGACCTGACCGGGAGTACGCCCCCGTGGCCACTTTCCTCTACAAGCTCGGACGGCTCACCTTCCGCCGCCGCCGCTTCGTCGCCCTGATATGGGTGGCGCTGCTGGCGCTCGCCGGATTCGGTGCGGCCTCCGCGTCCACCGCCACCTCCAGCTCCTTCTCCATCCCGGGCACGGAGGCGCAGCGCGCCTTCGACCTGCTGGAACAGCGCAACCCCGGCTCCAGCGCCGACGGCGCCACCGCCCGGGTCGTCTTCAAGGCCCCCTCGGGCGAGAAGGTGACCGACGCCGACAACAAGCGCGAGATCACCGGCTTCGTCAAGGAGCTCCAGTCCGGCTCGGACCAGATCGCCTCGGTCGCCGACCCGTTCCAGGCGCAGGCCGTGAGCCAGGACGGTTCGACGGCGTACATCTCGGTCGCCTACAAGGTCAACTCCATGGAGCTGACCGACGCGACCCGGGACGCCCTGGAAGGCGTGGGCAAGGACGCGCAGAAGAGTGACATGAAGGTGGAGATCGGCGGTGACGCGCTCCAGGTCATGCCGCACAGCGGGGCCGCCGAGATCATCGGTGTCGGTATCGCCGCCGTGGTCCTGGTCATCACCTTCGGCTCGCTGATCGCCGCCGGGCTGCCGCTGGTGACCGCCCTCATCGGGGTCGGCATCGGGGTCTCGCTCATCACCGCCCTGGCCAACGTCCTGGACCTGGGCTCCACCACCTCGACGCTCGCCATGATGATCGGCCTCGCGGTCGGCATCGACTACGCGCTGTTCATCGTCTCCCGCTACCGCGCCGAACTGGCCGAGGGCAAGGAGCGCGAGGAAGCCGCCGGGCGGGCCGTCGGAACGGCCGGGTCCGCGGTCGTCTTCGCGGGCCTGACCGTGGTCATCGCCCTGGTCGGCCTCGCCGTCGTCAACATCCCGATGCTGACGAAGATGGGCTTCGCCGCCGCCGGAACGGTCGCCATCGCCGTCGTCATCGCCCTCACCCTCGTCCCGGCCCTGCTGGGCTTCGCGGGCAAGCGGGTCATGGGCCGCAAGGCGCGCAGGGCCGCCGAGTCGGCGGGCAAGGCCGACCTCGGCAAGGCCAAGCCGAACATGGGCACCCGCTGGGCGCGGTTCGTGCTGCGCAAGCCGGTCTGGGTCATGCTGGTCGGCGTCCTCGGCCTCGGCGTCATCGCCGTACCGGCCGCCTCGCTGGAGATGGGTTTGCCCGACGACGGCGCCCAGCCGAAGTCGACCACGCAGCGCCAGGCGTACGACATGCTCTCGGAAGGCTTCGGCCCCGGGTTCAACGGGCCGCTGGTCACGGTCGTCGACACCAAGAACAGCGCGGACGGCGAGGCCGCGGTGGCGCGGGTCTCCGAGGAGATCAAGTCCATCGGCGTGGTCGCCGTCGCCCCGGCCGAGTTCAACAAGGCCGGTGACACCGCGACGATCGTGGTCATCCCGAAGGACCGGCCGTCCTCCGTCGAGACGGAGAACGTCGTCCACGCCATCCGCGACGCGGGTGAGGGCGTCAAGGCCGACACCGGGGCCGAGGTACTGGTCACCGGCGCCACTGCGATGAACATCGACTTCTCGCAGAAGATGAACGACGCGCTGCTGCCCTACCTGGCGCTCGTCGTGGGCCTCGCGTTCCTGCTGCTGATGCTGGTCTTCCGCTCGGTCCTGGTCCCGCTGAAGGCGGCCCTCGGCTTCCTGCTCTCGGTGGTCGCCGCCCTCGGCGCGGTCGTCGCGGTCTTCCAGTGGGGCTGGCTGGGCTCGCTCTTCGGGGTCGAGCAGACCGGTCCGATCATGAGCATGATGCCGATCTTCATGGTCGGTGTGGTCTTCGGTCTGGCGATGGACTACGAGGTCTTCCTCGTCACCCGGATGCGCGAGGCGTTCGTCCACGGCGAGAGCCCGGGGCAGGCCATCGTGACCGGCTTCAAGCACGGCGCCCGGGTGGTCACGGCGGCGGCCGTGATCATGATGGCGGTCTTCGCGGGCTTCATCGGCTCCTCCGAGCAGATGGTCAAGATGATCGGCTTCTCGCTGGCCGTCGCCGTCTTCTTCGACGCCTTCGTGGTGCGGATGGCGATCGTGCCCGCCGTGCTGGCCCTGCTCGGCAAGCGGGCCTGGTGGCTGCCGCGCTGGCTGGACCGGGTCCTGCCCAACGTGGACGTGGAGGGCGAGAAGCTCCAGAAGCAGCTGACCGACGAGTCCGGTTCCCCGCAGGGGCCGGGAGAGGGCGACAGCGACCGCGAGCTCGCCCGCGTCTGACCCCGTCCGGATTCATCGAGCCCCGGGGCCGCGTCCGAGCGGAGCGCGGCCCCGGAAGCGCCGGTCACCTGTGGGGACGGGGGGCCGGGCGCGGAGAGAAAGCCCCCGTGCGACGCGCGCACGGGGGCTTTTCCCGCGGTGGTCCGGGGCTTTCCCAGGGGCTCTCCCGCTGTGGCCGGCTCAGCCGCGGGCCGGCTGGGTGCCCCGTTCCGGGCGGGTGGTGCGGGACGGCGGGCGCACCTGCCCGGTGTCGTCCGACGGCGTGGCCGGTGCCTGCGCGCGGGTGCGGGCCAGGAAGCGGGTCAGCGTCCGGATCTCGAACTGGAACACCTCGACGCCGTCCGTCGAGTGCAGCTCCACGATCAGCTGCGTACGGCCGCAGGGCCAGACCCGGACGGCCCCGCGCTCGATCGGGGTGCGCAGGCCGCGCTCCAGGAGGTCGCGGCCGAACGCCCAGTCGGTGCCGCCGGGCAGGGTGATGTGGACGGTGCGCGGGTCGTCGGCCGCGTCGTAGCGCAGTTCGACGGGGACCGGGCGGGTGAGGGGGCCGTCCGTGATGAGCCGGGCGCGTGCATGTTCTTCGATCACAGGGGACATGGGCCGGCTCCTCCTATATGCATCTCTCTGTCCTCTAATGTCCCATATTTCGCGGGGGTGGCGCGGTGGATGCCCCGAGGGGGCGGCCCGGTGGGCATCGTTAGCGATACTGCCGGGGTCCCGCTCTTGCGCATGGTTCGCAGGAGAGCACTATTATTGACGGGTTCATGACCCCGCCCGCAGGACCGCGTCCGCACGGGCGCGGAGGCCGCGCGGACCCCGCAGGAAGCGGAGCCTCCCATGCATGTACCCGATGGATTCATCGATGCACCTGTCTCCGTGGCCGCCGGGGTGTTCGCCGCCGGGGCCCTCGCCGTCAGCCTCCGCGGCGCGCGCCGGGAACTGGACGAGCGCACGGCGCCGCTCGCCGGGCTGGTGGCCGCGTTCATCTTCGCCGTACAGATGCTGAACTTCCCGGTGGCCGCCGGTACCAGCGGCCACCTGATGGGAGGGGCGCTGGCCGCGATCCTGGTCGGGCCCTGTACAGCGGTGCTCTGTCTGTCCGTGGTGCTGCTGATGCAGGGCATCTTCTTCGCGGACGGCGGTCTCACCGCGCTCGGCGTGAACATCACCGTCATGGGCGTGGTCACCGTCGTCGTCGCGTACGCGCTGTTCCGGCTGCTGACCGGCCTCCTGCCGCGCAACCGCCGGTCCGCGACCGCCTCGGCGTTCGTCGCCGCCCTGGTCTCCGTGCCCGCCTCGGCCGCCGCGTTCACGCTGCTCTACTGGATCGGCGGCACCACCGACATCCCGATCGGCACGGTCTTCACGGCCATGATCGGGGTGCACGTCCTGATCGGCATCGGCGAAGCGGTCATCACCGCGCTGACCGTCGGCGCCGTCCTCGCCGTACGTCCCGACCTCGTCCACGGCGTCCAGGGCCCCGCCACGCCCCTCAAGCTCCGGGTCGACGGCGAACTGGTCGACGCCCCGGCCGCCACCCGGGAGCCGGAGCCCGCCCCCGCCCGGTCCACCCGGGGGTTCTGGATCACCGGCCTGGTCTCCGCCTTCCTCCTCGCCGGGGTCGTCTCCTTCTACGCCTCCGCCGACCCGGACGGCCTGGAGCGGGTCGCCGCCGACAAGGGCATCGACGAGAAGGCCGAGGAGCACGGCGCCGCCGACTCCCCGCTCGCCGACTACGGGGTCGGTGACATCGAGAACGCCCGGCTCTCCGGCGGCCTCGCCGGGGTGATCGGCGTCAGCGCCACCGTCGTCGTCGGCACGGGCGTCTTCTGGATGGTCCGCCGCCGCAAGGACGACGAGCGGGGCGCACCCCGTACCAACCCGCGCGACCACGAGAACGCCTGACATGGGAGCGGGCCACGCCCACAAGCTCTACCGGCACGGACACTCGGCGGTCCACCGGCTGCCCCCGCACTGCAAGCTGGCCGCCGTCTTCGGCTTCGTGCTCGTCGTCGTCTCCACCCCGCGCGAGGCGATGTGGGCCTTCGGCCTGTACGCGGCGCTGCTGGCCGCCGTCGCCGCCCTGGCCCGCATTCCCGCCGCCTTCCTGCTGAAACGGCTCGTCATCGAGGTGCCGTTCGTCGCGTTCGCGCTGCTCATGCCGTTCGTGGTGCCCGGCGAGCAGACCGAGATCCTCGGCGTCCCGGTCAGCGTTCCCGGCCTCTGGGGCGCCTGGAACGTGCTCGCCAAGGCCACCCTCGGCGTCGCCGCCTCGGTGATCCTGGCCGCCACCACCGAACTGCGCTCCGTGCTCCTCGGCCTCCAGCGCCTGAAGCTGCCCCCGCTGCTCGTCCAGATCGCCTCGTTCATGATCCGGTACGGGGACGTCATCACCGACGAGATGCGGCGCATGTCGATCGCCCGCCGCTCCCGGGGCTTCGAGGCACGCGGGGTACGCCAGTGGCGGGTGCTGGCCGCCTCGGCGGGAGCCCTGTTCATCCGCTCGTACGAGCGCGGCGAGCGCGTCCACCTCGCGATGGTCAGCCGGGGCTACCGGGGCACGATGCCGGTCATCGACCAGGCCACGGCCACCCGCACCCAGTGGGCGTACGCGGCGGCCCTTCCCCTACTCGCCCTCGCGGTCTGTCTGCTGGGATGGACCCTGTGACGTCATCCTCCGCAGCCCAGGAGCCGCCGCTCTCGCTCGACGTCAGCGGCCTCGCCTACGCCTACCCCGACGGCCACCAGGCCCTCTTCGGGGTGAACCTCACCGTCGCGCGCGGCGAACGCGTCGCGGTCCTCGGCCCCAACGGCGCCGGCAAGACCACCCTCGTCCTGCACCTCAACGGCATCCTGGAGGCGGGCTCCGGCACGGTCCGGGTCGCCGGGCTCCCCGTCGCCGAACGGCATCTGGCCGAGATCCGCCGCCGGGTCGGCCTCGTCTTCCAGGACCCGGACGACCAGCTGTTCATGCCCACCGTCCGCGAGGACGTCGCCTTCGGGCCCGCCTCCGCCGGACTGCGCGGCCCCGAGCTGGAGGAGCGGGTCGTGCGGGCCCTGAAGCAGGTCGGCATGGACGAGTACGCGGGCCGCCCGCCGCACCACCTCTCCTTCGGGCAGCGCCGCCGCGTCGCCGTGGCCACCGTCCTCGCGATGGAGCCGGAGATCCTCGTCCTGGACGAGCCCTCGTCCAACCTGGACCCGGCCTCCCGCCGCGAACTGGCCGACATCCTGCGGTCCTTGGACGTCACCGTACTCATGGTCACCCACGACCTGCCGTACGCCCTGGAGCTCTGCCCGCGCGCGGTCGTCCTCAGCGAGGGTGTCATCGCCGCCGACGGCCGTACACAGGACCTCCTCTGCGACGCGGAGTTGATGCGTGCGCACCGGCTGGAGCTCCCGTTCGGCTTCGACCCGCGTTCCGTGACCGTGCCGTCTCCGTGAACAGACCGTGACGGACCGAAGGGGCCGACGCCCCGGGGCCCATGGTGCCCGCCCGGCCGTGCACCATGGGGGGATGAGCGAGGGCGCGGGCACATCGGCGGGTACGGGAGCAGGCGTGGACGTGGACGTACGGGGCACGGTGGCACCCGGGTTCGAAGCGGTCGCGGACGCGTTCGCCCGCAACTTCGAGCAGCGGGGGGAGCGCGGCGCGGCCGTCGCCGTCTACCGGGACGGGCGCAAGGTCGTGGACCTGTGGGCCGGTACGAGAGACGTGGACGGCACCGAGCCCTGGGCGGTCGACACCGTCCAGATCGTGCGCTCGGCGGGCAAGGGCATCGCCGCCGCCGTCCCCCTCCTGCTCCACCAGCGCGGACAGGTCGACCTGGACGCCCCGGTCTCCACGTACTGGCCGGAGTTCAAGGCGAACGGCAAGGAACGCGTCCTGGTCCGCGACCTCCTGGCCCACCGGGCCGGGGTGCCCGCCCTGGACCGCACCCTCACCCCCGCCGAGGCCGCCGACGGGCTCTCCGGCCCGGCGGCCGTCGCGGCCCAGAGCCCGTACTGGGAGCCGGGCACCGACCACGGCTACCACGCCCAGACCTACAGCTGGCTGATCGGCGAACTGGTCCGCCGCGCCACCGGCCGCACCATCGGCCGCTGGATCGCGGAGGAGATCGCGCGCCCGCTCGGCCTGGACTTCTGGTTCGGACTCCCCGCCGACGAGGCCCACCGCATCGGCCGCATCGGTTCCGTGGAGCCCCCGGCCCCCACCGCGGCCTCCGGCGCCCTGCGCGTACGCCCCAAACGCTCGGTGGTCGAGGCCTACCGCGACCCGGAATCGCTCACCCGGCGGGCGTTCGGCGCGATCGACCCGTTCCCCGACGAGAACGACGCCGCCTACCGTACGGCCGAACTCCCCGCCTCGGGCGGCATCGCGACCGCCCGGGGCCTGGCCCGCTGCTACGCCGCGATGATCGGCCCGGTCGACGGCCACCGCCGCCTGTTCGCCCCCGCGACCCTGACGCTGGCCCGCACGGAGGAGTCGGCGGGCCCCGACCGGGTCCTGGTGGTCAACACCCGCTTCGGCCTGGGCTACATGCTGCACGGCCCGGCGGCGCCCCTGCTGGGCCCCGGCTCCTTCGGCCACCCGGGCCGGGGCGGTTCGCTGGGCTTCGCCGACCCCGAATCCGGCATCGCGCTCGGCTATGTGACCAACGGCCTCCAGAAGGGAGTCACCGCGGACCCCCGTGCCCAGGCACTGGTCAGGGCAGTACGGTCGGCGCTATGACACCTGCAACGCGTGGGGCAAGGGCCCGCTTCGACGGCTACAGCGTCCTGATCACCGCCGCCGGCCAGGGCATCGGCGCGGCAACGGCCCACCGCCTGGCGGCGGAAGGCGCCTCGGTCCTCGTCACCGACCTGGACGCCGAGCGCGCCTCGGACACGGCGGCGGCGATACGCGAGGCGGGCGGCACGGCCGACTCCTTGGCCTGCGACGTGGCGGACCGGACAGCGGTGGAGGCGGCGGTCGCCCACGCGGCCGCGACCTTCGGCCGCCTCGACGTCCTCGTCAACAACGCGTACGCGGCGAGCGAGGACGCGAGTCTCTTCGAGGACGAGCCGGACGAGGAGTGGGACCGCGACCTGGACATCACCCTCTCCGGCCCCTTCCGCTGCGCCCGCGCCGCCCTGCCGCACCTGGTGGCCTCGGGCCGGGGTGCGATCGTCACCATCGGCTCGGTCAACGGCGAACAGGACTTCGGCGGCCACGCGTACAGCGCGGCCAAGGCGGGCCTGGCCAGCCTGACCCGTACGCTGGCGGGCCACGCGGGCCCGCGCGGCGTACGGGTCAACCTGGTGGCCCCCGGCACGATCCGCACGGCCGCCTGGTCGGGCCGCGACGCCGAACTGGAGCGTGCCGCCGCCCTCTACCCCCTCGGCCGGGTCGGCACCCCCGAGGACATCGCGTCCGCCGTCGCCTTCCTCGCCTCGTCCGACGCGTCGTGGATCACGGGGACGACACTGCGGGTGGACGGCGGAATCCTGGCGGTGAACACGGGGTTCCGCCAGGCGATGTCGGGGCGGGAGTAAAACCCCTGGCGGGGCGCCACCCGCCGCTCCTACCCTCCCCGCATGATCACGTACGAACACACCGACAGGGCGGGCCGTCCCGTCACCCTCCACGAGGTCGACGGGGACAACTGGCGGGCGGTCGCCGACTGCGCACCCCGCGACGACCAGCGCGACTGGGTCCCTGCCCTGGCGGCCCGCTACCTGGTGCTGACGGCCCGCGAGGACACCTGGCACTCCTTGGCGGTCCTGGCCGGTGACGAGGTGGCCGGGCACATCATGTGGGGGCGGGACGAGGACGGTTCGTACTGGATCGGCGGCGTGCTGATCGACGCCTCCCACCAGGGCCGGGGCATCGGCGCGGCCGCCGTACGCACCCTGGCGACCTGGCTGTCCGCCCGCCCCGGCCGCACGGCGGTCCGCCTCTCCTACGCCCCGGCCAACGAGGCCGCCGCCCGCCTGTACACCGCGCTCGGCTTCCGCCTGACGGGGGTGGAGGAGGGCGGGGAGGTGGTCGCGGAGTGGATGAACCAGCCCTCGGGGGATGTGCAGGAGGATAGGTAGCATGAGTGATGCCACCGGCAAGTACTCGATCACGCTGCCGCGCGGTATCGCGGAAGCCGCTCGGCAGCGTAGCGGCCTTTCCGCCTACGTCGTGGCGGCTGTCGCCCGCCAGATCGAGTGGGACAACCTGAACAGCTCATCGCCGTGGTCGAGGCCGATCATGGCCCGATCGGTGAGGAAGAGATCCAGGCCAGGCGCGATCAGCTGCAACGGGCCCGTGAGCAGCAGGCCGACGCCCAGAGCGCCGCGTGACACGGTCGGCGCCGATGCCGGGCTGCATGGGTACAAGTGCGCCATTGACGCCATGCTCTGCGCCACAGCTCTCGTAGCACCTGGCCCCGTCACCGTACTCACCTCCGACCCCGAGGACCTCACCGCGCTGTGCGGCGGGCGGGTCACTGTGATCAAGGTCTGACACCACCGGCCTCCGTACCTGTGCCTCCCGGAGAAGCCGCTCGCCCGCCGGGAGACCCGGCCGTTAGGTTTGGGCCCATGATTGTGTGGCTCAACGGCACCCACGGCGCGGGAAAGACGACGACCGCCGCACTCGTGCGGCAAATGCTCCCGGATTCACGGGTGTTCGACGCCGAGAAGGTCGGCGAGACACTCATGGACATCACGCCGGTCCTGTCCCGTACGGACAACTTCCAGCACTGGCCGCCCTGGCGGCAGCTGGTGGTCGAGACCGCCCGCCGCGTACTCGACTACACGGGCGGCATCCTGGTGATGCCCATGACGGTGCTGGTCGAGCCGTACTGGCGCGAGATCAGCGCGGGCCTCGCCGAACACCGCATTCCGGTCCGCCACTTCGTCCTCCACGCCGACCAGGACACCCTGCGCGGCCGCATCGAGGGCGACACGGACCTCGGCCCCTCCCCGTTCCGCTTCGCCCATCTGGAGCCCTACGCCGAGGCCGCCCGTACCTGGCTGCACGCCGAGGCCGAGGTCATCGACACCACACACCTCACGCCCGCCCAGGTCGCGGAACGGATCGTGGAGGCGGTCAAGGGGTGAGGCGGGGAGGGGGCGACGGGTGGCTGCCGACTGATTCGGGAGGAGTGGTCGTGCGCTGGACGCGCTCCTTGATCTGACCCCGCACGCCCTATTTTGCCGACGCGCTGTCGGTATCTACTGAGCGCATGACCACACTCACCGGACGGCCTCTACCCGCCGTCGGTCCGGACGGGGTCAACCCGTCGCGGGCCCGCTCTGCCGTGCGTGCCCTCTACACCCGTCCCGCGCTCACCGCCGGAGACCTCAGCGCTCCGCTCCTTGCCCTCCCCGACGGGCATCCCGGGGCCGGAAGCCTCCCCGGCGCGGTACCCCTTGCAGAGGTCCAGCGGACCGTGGCTCGGTGGGGCGATCTCGGCATTCGCGGCGTCAAGGTATTCGTCCTGGGCCACGACCGCGACAGCGCCGGGTCAGCCGCCGTGTCTGCGGGCAACCGCATGGTCCTGGCGGTGTCGGCGATCAAAGCGGCCGCACCGGACCTGGCTGTGACCACAGAGGTGTGCGGTTGCTCCTGGACGAGCGGAGGGGAATGCGTGTTGCGTACGTCCGCCGGAGGTATCGACCTCGACGCGACCTACCGGCTGATGGGCGACATGGCAGTTCAGCACGCTGAGGCCGGAGCCGACGTCGTATCACCCACTGCGATGCTCGACGGCTCGGTGCGCGCCGTCCGTGCCGCCTTGGATGACGGAGGGCTCCGCGATGTCGGGGTCAACCCCAACCTGGCTATCCACACGATGCTGTACGGCCCCTTCAAGGAGTTGATGGCCACTGACCCGGCCGCCGGCCACCGGCGTGGCCTTCAGCTCGAACCGGGCCGTGCCCAGCGCGACACCGTGGTCCAAGCCAGGCGTTGGATCGCCGAGGGGGCGGACTCGCTCACCCTCCAGCCGGTCATGACCGCAGTCGATGTCCTCGTTCGACTCCGGGCCGATCAGGAGGCGCCGCTCGTCGCGTACTCCACTTCCGGTGAATGGCCTGCCCTGCGGGGGATGGGCGCCGAGGGAATGGCCGAATACATCGCCATGCTCCGGCGTGCGGGCGCGGACCACGTGCTGACGTTCGCCGCCGGGCAGGTGGCTGCATACCTGGAGCAGAGCCGTGGATGATCGCCCGTACTTCCGCCCGGCTGCCCTCGACGCTATCCTCGCGGACGCGACCCGTCTCGGGTTCGCCATGTCCTGCGAGGACCGGACCGGGTCCCTGCTCGCGACGCTTGCCGCGTCCAAACCCGCCGGGAATATCGTCGAACTGGGCACGGGGGTTGGCGCCGGGGCGTCCTGGCTGCTCCACGGCATGCGCCCCGACGCCCACCTGACCAGTATGGAGACGGACCCCGGGCGCCAGGCCGTCGCCGCCGCGCATCTGGGTCATGACACCCGTGTGTCCTTCGTGACGGCAGATGCTGACGCCTGGCTCGACGGCTATACCGGTCCTCCCCTCTCACTCGCCTATGTGGACTGCCGCCCCGGAAAGTTTCTCCGGCTGGACGATCTGCTCGAACTGCTGGAGCCGGGCGGCCTCTACGTCGTAGACGATCTGTTGCCGCAGCCCACGTGGCCCAGCGATCACCAGACCCGCGTCGACGACTTTCTCGCACGTCTGAGCGAACGCTCCAACTTGCTTGGGACGCTCGCGACATGGGCGTCGGGGCTTCTGGTCGGAACCCGTATCTGACGGACTATCGTGAACGGCATGTCCGCTGATCTGATCCGCATTGTGTCCCGCGACTCGCCCATGGCACTCGCCCAGGTGGAGCGCGTCCGTGCCGAGCTGGCCGTACTCCACCCCGGCACCCGTACGGAGGTCGTCCCGGTCAAGACGACGGGCGACAAGTGGATGGGCGACCTCAGCGCGGTGGAGGGCAAGGGCGCGTTCACCAAAGAGGTGGACGCCGCTCTCCTGGCCGGGGAAGCCGACCTGGCGGTGCACTGCGTCAAGGACATCCCGGCGGACAGGCCCCTGCCTGCGGGTACGGTCTTCGCTGCTTTTCTCCGGCGCGACGACATCCGTGACGCACTGATCCACCCCGGCGGCCTGCGCCTCGACGAGCTTCCCGCCGGGACGCGTATGGGGACGTCGTCCGTCCGCCGTGCCGCCCAGCTCGCCGCATCCCACCCCCACCTCTTCTGCGTACCGATGCGCGGCAACGC
Organism: Streptomyces sp. WZ.A104; assembly: GCF_002382885.1. GTDB lineage: Bacteria > Actinomycetota > Actinomycetes > Streptomycetales > Streptomycetaceae > Streptomyces. Next base: position 35,974 of record NZ_NWVL01000030.1, on the reverse strand, counting down.
CAACCGGCGCCTCGAGAAGCTTGCCGCAGGCGAGGCCGACGCGCTGCTGCTGGCAGCGTCCGGGCTGGAGCGTATCGGCCGGTCCGACGTGATCACCGAGATCCTGTCGCCCGAGGTAATGTGCCCGCCGATCGGTGCCGGAGTGCTGGCCCTCCAGTGCCGGGAGGTTGACACCGACCTCATCGACGCCGTGAGCGGGCTCGGCGACCCGGCGGCCCACCGCGAGACGACCGCCGAGCGGATGTTCCTGCACGTGCTTCAGGGGCACTGCAACAGCCCCATCGCCGGTTACGCCCAGGTGGAACGGAACGGCGATCTGTCGCTGCGGGCCAAGGTCTTCACCCCGGACGGCAAGACCGTCCTCAACGCCCACGAATGGGCCGGAGCTCTCGACCCGGCCACCCTGGGCACGTCCGTCGCGGTCAGCCTGCTGCGGCAGGGGGCCAGGGAGCTGATCGACGGCATCGCCCACTGACGGACCGCCTGCCGCCCGCGATGTGCCGGGTGCCACGTAGTGCCCGCGGCCGAGCGACGGGTTCAGGCGGCGGTCTGTTCGTGGTTGGTTCTGCATGCGCGGCAGAGGCCGGGGGTGCGGGCGCGGAAGCCGCGTTCGCAGCCGTCGCAGTTCTGCATGGGGATGACGAGGGCGGCACGTACGGGGGTGGTCTCCTGAGTGCCGGGGAGGGGTGGTGGCAGGAGCGCGATGAGGCGGTGTCTGACGAACTGCGCCGGGTGGTTGACGGGTTGCGGGAGGTCGGTCGTCAGGGCGTGGCGGATGGCGTCGGGGTGCGCTTCGCGTTCCAGCCAGGCGGCCATGGCGGGGGTGAGGCGTTCGACTGCGTCCTCGGTGAGCGTCAGTTCGTGCGTGTGTCGTCGTAGGTCGGTGAGGAGCGCGGCGGCAGTCCGGCGGAGTTCGGGGGTGAGTTCGCGGGGCCGGGGGAGGGGGCGGGGCGGGGCTTTGGGTGCGGTCGGTGGCGGTACGAGGCGTGCGGTGGGTGTGTTGGGTTCGGTGGCGGGCTGGGTGGGGGGTTCCGGCACCGGTCCAGGGTCTGGCAGCGGGGTCGGCGCGGGATCAGGCACAGGTGCCTGTGCCTGTGCCTGCTGCGCCTGTGTCCGGGGCTGCCGGGAGGCGGGCGGCAGTTGTGGCGTGGGCGCCGCTCGGGGGTGCAGCAGTGCTTCGGGGTGGTTGCAGTAGACCGTGCGGGTGGCGATTCGGCCGTTCGGGAGGCGGACGACGGTGCGTTGAAGGTAGCCGTGGGCTTCCAGTTCGCGCAGGGCGGTGGCGATGAGTTTTTCGCCTTCGGGGAAGCGGGAGGCGAGGGCCTTGACGCCGACCTCGGTACCTCGGGGCAGCGACTGGATGCGTACGGCGACGCCCAGGGCGGTGGCGCTGAGGGCGGTGTGCTGGGCGAGGTGGTTGCCGACGACCGTGAAGCGCTCGGTGTGCGGGATGGCGATGTGGATCACGCCACGGGCCGGGAGAGGTCCGGGAACCTCTGCCAGGGCGCGCATGAGCGCAGTATTCTGCTGGGTATCCATCGGGAAGGTCTCTTCTTCCTTGGTGGTCAGGCCCTCGTTCGGGATTGCAGTCCCGGTCGGGGGCCGACGTATGTCCGGTGTCTGGTGTTGGTGCTGGCGTGAGCATATGCCCGCCAACCGGCTCGAAATCCAGCTGAGTTGGCAAACCTCACCCGTGTGGGTGACGAGCCCCTGGGGCCCGTCGGGTAGAGGCCGGGGCGGGTGGGGTGGGGTTGTTTCTCCTGGTTCTTTAAGTAGTTGATGTCGCGCTTCGCCGCGTCGCGGTCGAGCGCGATCCGGTCGCGCCGTACCGGGTCGCGGTGGAGCGCGACCCGGTGGAGGCCGTCACCGTACGAGGCCGATTTCGGCCCATACCGTCTTGCGCGGTACGGGCCCGGGGGTGACGCCCCAGTGGTCGGCCAGTGCCTCGACGATGAGCAGCCCGCGCCCGTTCTCCGCGTCGTCCTCGGGTGCCTTCACGGCTCCCGGGCCGGGCGGGAGGCGGTCACCCCGGGTGTCGGTGACTTCGATGCGTAGGGTCTTCGCGTCGACGGTGAGAGTGAGTTGGAAGTCCCTTCCCTTGACGCGGCCATGCACCGTGGCGTTCGCGGCCAGCTCGGCCACGATGTGGGCCGCCGACTCCGACGGGAGCCCCCAGGCGCCGAGATGGGCGACGGTGAGCAGCCGGGCGAGCCGGGCGCCCCGGCGGGTGGGTGAGAGCAGGACGGTGAACGAGCGGGTGGGGGCGGGGTGTTGTGCGAGCGGCACGACTTCTTGGTTCATGTCACTCAGCGTGGCCGTCTCTGCGTACCGTGCCCAGTGACGGAGCCCTTGCGTACGGTGAGTGTCCGGGGCTTGTCCGGTGTTGTCCGGGCTGTCGGGCGTGACGCGTGGGGAACGGGCGGGGTTGAGGGAAGAGCGGCACGCACGTCGGAAGTGGGGCTGGCATGAGCGTGGTTGATGACGGTACGGAGCGTGGAGACGGCGGGGCGGACGAGCCCGGCTGGGACGTCGACCCGGACGACGAGTCGGGTGCCGCGGTGGTTGCCGCCGTGGGGCGCCAGATCAGGGCGTGGCGTGAGGCGGCGGGGATGCGGGCGGGGGAGCTCGGGTCGGTGATGGGGTACGGGGAGGACCTCATCTACAAGGTGGAGGGCGGACGGCGCATCCCCCGCCCGGAGTTCATGGACGGGGTGGACCTGGCGCTGGGGGCGGGCGGGAAGCTCGCGGCGATGAAGTCGGACATCGCCGAGGTGCGGTATCCGAAGAAGATCCGGGACTTGGCGAAGTTGGAGGCCAGGGCCGTCGAGCTGGCGGCGTACGGCAGCCACAACCTGCACGGTCTGTTGCAGACGGAGGAGTACGCCAGGGCTCTGCTCGGTACGCGGCGCCCTGTTCTGTCACCGGACGAGCTGGAGCGCGCAGTGGCCGCTCGCGTGGCGCGGCACTCCATCTTCGACCGAGCTCCCGCTCCCGAACTCAGTTTCGTCCAGGAGGAGGCCTCGCTGCGCCGCCCGATCGGCGGCTTGGCGGTGTGGCGGCGACAGCTCGAAAACCTGCTCCGCCTGAGGGAGTTGCCCTTCGTGGACATCCAGGTGATGCCGACCTCCCGGTGGGACCACCCAGGAACGGGCGGGCGTATCCAAGTGCTGAAGTTCGCGGACGGCTCGGCGGTCGGACGGGCCGATGACGAGTTCGCCGGAAGGCCCATCGCTCACCCGAAGCAGCTCCGTATCCTTGAGCTAGGGTTTGGAATCATCCGGGCTCGGGCTCTCACGCCGGAGGAGTCCCAGGCCTTCATCGAGCAAGTGCTGGGAGAGTCATGACCTACAGGCCCTCTGCCGGGGAAGCGTCTGAGCTGCGATGGTTCAAGAGCAGCTACAGCGACAGCAGCAACCCCAACGACTGCGTCGAGGTCGCGACCGCCCCCGACGCCGTCCACGTCCGCGACTCCAAGAACGCCCAGGGCCCCCGTCTCGCCGTCACCCCCGCCGCCTGGGAGGGTTTCGTCGCGTACGCCGCCACAGGGCGCTGATCCGACCTCAACTCGTGTGCAGCATCAGGCCGATGCCCACTGCCATCAGGCCCGCCGCCGCGATCCTCGGCGCCCCGAAGCGCTCCTTGAAGAACAGCGTGCCGATCGCCGCACCCACGATGATCGAGGACTCCCGCAGCGCCGCGATCGGGGCGAGCGGGGCCCTGGTCTGGGCCCACAGCACCAGGCCGTACGCGACGACCGACAGGGCCGCGCCGAGCAGGCCCCGTACGGCGAACGGTTTCAGCTGGGAAGCCAGTTCGGAACGGCGGCGGTAGTAGGCGTACGCCGGGATCGCCAGGCCCTCCAGGATCATCAGCCACGCGACGTAACCGAGCGGTGTGCCCGACGCCCGGACGCCGACGCCGTCCACCGTCGTGTACCCGGCGATGGCCAGGCCCGTGCCCAGGGCAGCCACGATCGCGGGCCAGTGCGGGCGGGTGCCGGAGCCGTGGATGCCCCAGAGGGCCAGGCCGACCAGTCCGGCCGAGGCGACCGCGACGCCCGCCGTCGCCCACGCGTCCGGGTGCTCGCCGACGAAGACCGCCGCCAGGACGGTCACCACCAGCGGGGCCGTGCCCCGGGCGATCGGGTACATCTGGCCGAAGTCGCCGAGCGTGAACGACCGCATCAGCAGCAGCATGTACGCCACGTGCAGTGCGGCCGAGACCAGGAGGTACGGCCACGCCCCGGCCGCCGGGAACGGGGCGAAGAGGGCGAGGGCCGCGCCGATCAGCAGGCCGCCGCCGGAGATCAGAGTGAAGGAGAGCAGCTGGTCCTTGATCGCGTGGGCGATGGCGTTCCAGCTGGCGTGCGTGACTGCGGCTATGAGGACCGCGAGCGCGACCAGAGGGGTCACCTGGCAGACTCGCGCACGTCCGCCACCGTCGCGCCCGCGTGGGCGATCAGGGTCTTCGGGTCGAGCGGGAACACCGTGTGCGGGGTGCCCGCCGCCGCCCACACCACCGGGTGGTCCAGCAGCCGCCGGTCCGCCAGTACTCGGGTCCGGGTCGCGTGGCCGAAGGGCGGTACGCCCCCGATGGCGTACCCGGTCGTCTCCCGGACCAGGCCCGCGTCGGCCCGCTCGACCTTCTGCGCGCCCAGCTCACGCCGTACCAGCTCGACGTCCACCCGCGAGGAGCCGTCCATCAGGACCAGGACCGGGACCCCGTCCGCCGCGAAGACCAGGGACTTGACGATCTCGCTCAGCTCGCAGCCGACCGCGGCGGCGGCCTCCGCTGCCGTACGGGTCGCGTCCGGGAAGCGTCGTACCTCGACCTGGAGGCCCAGCTCGGCCAGTGCCTCGGCGAACCGGGGGTGGGCGGGGGAGGTGACGGGGGCGGGGGCGGTCGCCGGGGGCTCGGGTGTGCTCATGGCTGCACGCTAGCGGTCGTTGTAGGGGGCACGCGAGGGGGTTCCGGCTGCTGGTTCTGCGACCCCTCCCGTGCGCCCTCGCGCCCTTTCGCCAGGTCATCCGGCCAATCCTCGGTCCTTCCCTGGCCGGAAGTCGCGGGCGCTGATCGCGGCTCCCCTTCCCGCGCCACAGTGATAGGGCGACATATGCAGGAAAGTGTGACAAGGGGGAAATAGTGCTCCGCATCCACTTCACCGCCCAGGACCTGGAGTACGTCCGCCTCGCCCGGCGCCCGGACCCGCTCTGGGAGATCGTGTGCAGCATCTGCCGGCTCCAGACCGACGAGGGCCCGGTCGCGTTCGGCCCCTGGCGGCGGGCCGTCGTCCCCCGCCTGCGCGGGACCGGCGGCGGAGCGGACCGCGCCGTCGCGCTGGCGCTGCGCAGCCTGGTGCCGTTCGGCCCCTACTTCCCCGACTTCCTGACGCCCGCCGTGGACGGTGGCAACGCGGATCTGCGCCAGGGCGTGGACCGGGTGCTGTCGACGCCCCGGACCAGGCTGCGCAGGGAGCTCACGCTGCTCGCGGAGTCGGCGCCGGGGGTGCGGCCCTTCCTGGGGGAGGAGTTGGCGCGGGGTGACGCGGCGGCGCTGCGGGCGCTGGGCGGGCTGCTCACCGCGTACGACGCGGCGTTCGTCGCCCCGTACCGGCCGTGGATCGACGCGGCGGTGGCCTCCGACCTCGCCTGGCGGAGCCGCGAACTGGCGGCCGGAGGCACCCGGGCCCTGCTGGAGACGTTCCGCCCGATGGCCCGGTGGAGCCCGCCCGTGCTGGAGGTGACGTACCCGGTCGACCGGGACATGCACCTGGGTGGGCGCGGACTGCTCCTGATGCCGTCGTACTTCTGCTGGCGCAAACCGCTCACGCTGGTCGACGGCGCGCTGCTGCCGACGCTGGTCTACCCGGTCGAGAAGCCGGTCCTGGCCGCCGCCCCCGGTTCCCCCGGCGCCTCGCTCGCCCGGCTGCTGGGGCCGACGCGCGCCGCGCTCCTCCACGAGGTGACGGCCCGCGGCTGCGCCACGACGTCGGAGCTGGCCCGTGCGGTGGGCTGCTCGCTGCCCAACACCAGCCAGCAGCTGGCGATCCTGCGCGAGGCGGGCCTCGCGGCCTGCCGCAAGGAGGGCCGGTGCACGCTCCACCACCCTTCGCCGCTGGGGCGGCAGCTGCTGGAGGGGGCGGCCTCGTCCCGGGGAACGGGGACGGTCTCCTCTCGATGGAGGTGACCCTTTCATCCCGATGAAAGGGTGCGGCGCGCGTACCCGTTCCGCTGCCACGCTTCTTCCGTCACACCACTCGCCCACTCGTCCCACAGGGGAGCACCGGGCCCCAGAGGCCCGGCGCAGGGAGGAACACCATGCGCACGTTCGTACGAGCGGCAGCACTGCTCATGTTCACGGCAGGCGCCGTACTGACGACCGGGGCCGGGGCCCAGGCCGGTTCGGCCGACGCCCAGGACGCCCAGGACACCTACGCGGGCTGCCGGTCCGGGTACGTCTGCATCTACCCGGGCGCGTCCTGGAACGGCAACCGGCCGGAGGCGACGTACTACCGGTACGGCGTCTACAACCTCAACAACCAGATCGGCACCCACCGGGTGTTCAACAACCAGACAGGCGGGGCGACCGTCCAGCTGTGCACGGGGTACAACGGGGTCGGCTGCGGCGCGAAGATGCCCACGTGGACCTTCTGGGACGTGGACCTGACCCCGATCAACTCGATCAGGCTCGCGCCCTAGCCGCGCAGGGCCCTGTCCGCAGGGGTCTACTCGGATGACCTGGGGCGGGGGTGCTTCCGCCCTCGCCCCAGGGACGTGAGTACCAGCAGGTCGCTTCGGCATCGAGACCGGCCTCAGCCGCCCGCGCGCAGCACCTCCGCCACCACCGGGCCCGCCGCGTCGCCGCCGTGGCCGCCGCTCTGGACGACCGCCGCGGCGGCGAGGTCGTTGCTGAAGCCGGTGAACCAGCTGTTCGAGGTCTCCTGCCCGCCGACCTCGGCCGAACCGGTCTTGGCGCCCTTGTCGCCGCCCACCGACGCCATGGCCTTCGCGCCCGTGCCCCAGGCCGCCGTGGCGCGCATCATCGTGGTCAGCTGCTGGGTGACGGAGGGCGACAGCGAGCGCGAGGCGGTGGCCAACGGCCGGTTGTCCAGGGACTGGGGGACGATGACCGGCTGGCGGAAGGTGCCGGTGCGGGCGGTGGCGGTGACGGACGCCATGTTGAGGACGTTCATCTGGACGGTGCCCTGGCCGATGTACTGGGCGGCCGCTTCACCGCCTGTCTCCGCCGGGACGCTGCCGTCGGTCGTGACGACGCCGGTCTTCCAGTCCAGGCCGATACCGAAGACGTCCCGGGCGATCTTGGGGAGGGCGGCGTCGTCCTTCGTGTCGTCGATGAGCTTGATGAAGGCGGTGTTGCAGGACTTGGCGAAGCTCTGGGTGAAGGTGGAGCCGTCCGGCAGCGCGAAGTGGTCGAGGTTGTGGAACGAACGCCCGTAGTACATCGCGTTCTTGGGGCACTCCGCCGCCCCGTTCGCGGTGACGAGCCCCTTCTCCAGCAGCAGCGCCGCCGTCACGATCTTCAGCGTCGAGCCGGGCGCCTGCTTGCCCTGGAGCGCCACGTTGAACTCGGTCACCGGGTTGTTGGCCACCGCGCGGATCGCCCCCGTGGACGGCTTCACCGCGACCACCGACGCCTGCGAGTACTTCTTCACCGCCCGCTCGGCCGCCGCCTGGGCGCCCGCGTCGAGCGTCGTCTGCACCTTGCCCGGCTTGCCCTTGGCCAGAGTCAGCAGGTTGATCTCCGGCTGGGACTCGTCGGCGGGCTCGATCCAGGTCTCGATGCCGGCCGAACCGCCGGCGCTCTCCCCGTACTTCTGGCGCAGCGTGTTCAGGATCGGCCCGAGCGAGGGGTACTTCTCCTTGGTCAGCACTGTGCCGTTGCGGTCGACGGCATCGATCGCCGGGGTCGAGGACTCGCCCGTCTTCAGCGTCGCGCCCTCCGTCAGCTGCGGGTGCACGACCGTGGGCGCCCAGTCGACCAGGGCCTTCCCGGTCGTCAGGCCGCGTACGACGGTCAGCTCCGAGGCGTACGACAGGGGCTTGGACTTCCCGTCGTACGACACGGTGGCCTTGACCTCGTAGGGCACCTTCGTGCCGACCGCCGGGCCCGGGGTGATCTTCACCTTGCCGATGTGGGCGTCCTCGCCGTACGAGGCGAGCACCGGCTCCGCGCCCGCCTCGTTGTTGGTGAGCAGGGCCGCGGTCGCCGCGTCCCCGGCCGCCCAGGCGTCGAAGAAGCCCTTCGACGTCTCGGCTATCTCCTCCGCGCTCGGCGGTCCCGTCTTCACCTTCGAGGACTCGGACGCGCTCCGCGTACCGCCGCCCCCGTCGCCCGTGTCTCCGAGCACGCTGTACGCCCCGTAGCCGATACCGCCCGCCACCAGGACGAACACACCGCCGACGACGCCGACCTTCGCTCCACTGCGCATCCCGCAGTCCCCCTCCCCAGGAGAGCCCCGAAAAAGGTTCAAGGGGCATCCTTGAGGAAGCCTAGGCGGCGGTGGCGGATGGTGAGGGTGTTGTTACCGGACCGGAATGCTTGGCTGGAAAGCGCTCTCCGCTCCGCAGCCGTGTGAGCTGGGGCCATGCTGGGAAGACTGGACGGGGGTGCACGGGGGAGTGCACGCGGGCGCGAGCGTCGGGGGGCGTGGAGCATGGGGGCACGGGCGTGCGCGGGGGTGGTCCGGTGACGGCCTACCCGATCAAACAACTGCCGTTCGCGGCGCTGCCCGAGGGCGGGGCCGCGACCTGGTCGGCGGCCGACGCCGAGCGGTGGCGGAAGGCGCGGGTCCCGGCGGCCCTCGCCCCGGTGCTGGGCGGCTGGCTCCTGGCCGCCCTGGTGGCGGTGTCGTACGTCCTGCTGTTCGCGATCTCGTCGGCGGGCGCGGGCTGGCACGGCGGGTCGGGAGAAGGGGACGGCACGGACTGGCTCAGGTACCCGGGAGCGGTCCTGCTGACCGCCCTGCCGCTGTGGTACCGGTACGTTCCGGTCGCGGCCGTGACCGCCGCCCTGGCCGTCGCCGTGGAGGCGGGCCTGTCCCTGGCCCTCTCCGGCGGCCTCGACACCCCGGCCGTGGCCGGGTACACGGTCGTGCTCGCCGCCTGCGCCCTGGCGTTCACCGGGGGCTGCCTACGGCTGCGGGCCCGGCGCCGTCAGCGCGCCCTGACCCTCGCCGCGGCGGGCACACGACGCTTCCCGCTGCCCAAGGGCGTTCCGGAGTCCGACGGCTACCGGGGCCACCAGGCATTCCTGGGCGGGCTGGCCCTCTGTCTGCTCGCCGCCGTGTTCCTCGCCGAGGGCCTGTTCGGCGACCTGACGGCCTCCGGGGCGGCGCCCGCGTACGACGCCGTCGGGCAGCAGCGCATCGGACTGGTGCTTCTGGTGGCCGGTACGACCCTCTACGGCCGGGGCCACCTCGCCTACCGCGCGGCCCGGCGGCTGCACGAGGAGCCGCAGCCCGCCCTGATCGTGGGCGTGCGCGCCGGAGAGCCCCGACGCCTCGGGGCATCCCAGCACCCCTGGGAGGGCGTGCGGTACTGGGTGTACGCGGACGCCCGCACCACCTCGGCGCCGCCCCTGATCGCGTACGAATCCCTCCCGCGCGACACCCGGGCGATGACACGGCTGCTGGGCAGCGGTTCGGTGTACGGGGCGGGGAACGGGCACCACGACGTCGACCCGCACCACGAGCCCTTCGAGGCGGTCCTCTACGGCACGCTCGCGGAGGGCGACGAGGTCGCTCTGGAGTACGCCTGCGCCGAGTACCACCGCCACCAGCAGATGGGGCGGATGTACGCGACCACCCTGGCGGCACCGCTCCGCCCCGACCGCCGTCACGGCCTGGGCCCGTGGGAGCCGGTGGACGGCCCCGCCCGTCAGCAACAGCGGCTTCAGGAGGCCGCGGAGGCCGAGGAGCGCCGCAGGAAGCAGGCGCGCGAGGCCGAGGAGCGCCGCCGGAATCCACGGCGCAGCTCGCCCCCGTCCCGAGGAGGCACCCGTGACGGCCGCAGCGGCCGGGCCGACGGCGGCGGCTGCGGGGGGTCCGGCCCCAGCTGCGGGTCGAGCTGCGGGGGCGGGGGCGGGGGCTGCGGGGGTGACTGAACCCGCCCGCCACCTGGACTGGCACGCCGCCGCCCCGGCGGCCTCCACCCCTGTGCGCATACGCTGCTCATCTCGGGTGCGGGGTACGGGGTACGCGGGGCACGGCCCGCGCAGGGCGTGGTGCACCGCCGACGAATCGGGAGGCAGCGGATGCCGAGGGGTCCGAACGGTACGACGAACGCGGGAACCGCCGACGCGCACAAGCAGACGCCGGGCGGAGAGACGTTGGGGCCGCGTGCGTCCCTCGTGATGTCGCTGGTGCTCGGCCTGCTGCTGGGCGCGCTGTCGGGACTGGTCATGGTTCCGGCGGCCCAGCACCTGCGTTCCCTCCAGGGCGGCGAGCGGGCTCAGGCGACGCTGCACACCGCCGGTTCGTGCATGGCGGGCCAGTGCCGGGTCGAGTTCGAGGCCGACGGGCGGACGGTCATCGCCGACCTGCCGGTGGGCAGCGGCGGCGGTAAGCAGTCGGCCGGGGCCCGACTGGTCGTCCGGTACCAGGCGGACGATCCTCGGACAGTCGCCCGTGAAGCGGACGTCGGGGGCGGCGGGGCGGTGGTGCTGGCGGCGCTGTCGGGCGGAGCCGCCCTGTTCTTCCTGGTCATTTCTGCCGTGGCGGCGGTCTTCCTGGTGCGGCAGCGACGTACGGCGGGGCGTGGCAGCCCGGAGTGACCCGGACGGAGGGGCCCCGGGCGATGACCGACCCGGCGACGTGCCGGCGGGCCCGGCACCATCAGGTGCCGGGCCCGCCGGTTCCGGCTACACCCAGGTGTCCAGCCACATCCGGTCCCGCCACAGGTCCTCCGGGATCGAGGTCCCCGTGTACAGCGGCCAGAAGTAGATGAAGTTCCAGATGATCAGCAGCACCAGCACGCCCGCCGCGATCGCCCCCAGCGTGCGGCGGCGTTCACCGGTCGGGTCGTGGGTGGTCAGGCCCAGTTCGGCTCTGGCCCCCGTGCCCGCAGCCGGGCCCAGCATCGCGCCGATCATCATCGTCACGGCCAGACAGAGGAACGGCACGAAGACCACCGCGTAGAAGAGGAAGATCGTCCGCTCCTGGTAGAAGAACCAGGGCAGCCAGCCCGCCGCCACCCCGCAGGCGATCGCGCCCGCCCGCCAGTCGCGGCGGAAGAACCAGCGCCACACCACGTACGCCAGGGCGAAGCACGCCGCCCACCACAGCAGCGGGGTGCCGATGGCGAGGACCTCGGCGGCGCACTTGCCGGTCGCCGACTCCTTGCAGCCCGCCTGCTCCTCGTAGAAGTACGAGACGGGGCGGCCGAGGACCAGCCAGCTCCAGGGGTTCGAGTCGTACGTGTGGCCCGAGGTCAGGCCGACGTGGAAGTCGTACACCTGGGTCTCGTAGTGCCACAGGCTGCGCAGCCAGTCCGGCAGCCAGCTCCAGGCGGAGTCCTTGCCCTCGGTGGCCGCCCAGTTGCGGTAGTAGCCCTTGTCCGTGACGATCCAGCCGGTCCACGAGACGACGTACGTCACGATCGCCACCGGCACCGTGGAGACGAAGGCGGGCACCAGATCCCGGCGCAGCACCGCCTGGTACGGGCGCACCGCGCCCGCCGTGCGCCGTGCGCCGACGTCCCACAGAACCGTCATCAGGCCGAACGCGGCCAGGACGTAGAGGCCGTTCCACTTCGTGGCGAAGGCCAGGCCCAGCAGCACGCCCGCCGCGAGACGCCACGGCCGCCACCCCAGGCGCAGGGTCTCCGCGACCCTGGCGTCCGGGCGCAGCACCCCCTCCTCGTCCACCGGCAGCCCGTCGGCCAGTCGGCGGCGGGCACGGTCCCGGTCGACCACCAGGCATCCGAACGCGGCCAGTACGAAGAACATGACGATCAGGTCGAGCAGCGCGGTCCGGCTCATCACGAAGTGCAGCCCGTCCACCGCGAGCAGCAGCCCCGCCAGACAGCCCAGGAACGTCGAGCGGAACAGGCGGCGGCCGATCCGGCAGAGGAGGAGGACGGAGACCGTGCCCAGCACCGCCACCATGAACCGCCAGCCGAACGGCGTGAAGCCGAACAGCTGTTCACCGAACCCGATGATCCACTTCCCGACCGGCGGGTGCACCACATAGCCCGGGTCGGTCGGGACCGGGACGGACGAGGGGTCCTTCAGGATCAGCTTGTCGACGTCCTTGGGCCAGGAACCCTCGTACCCCTGGTTGACCAGCGCCCACGCGTCCTTCGCGTAGTACGTCTCGTCGAATATCACCGCGTGCGGCTGGTCCAGCTTCCAGAACCGCAGCAGGCCCGCGACCAGCGTCACCAGCAGCGGGCCGCCCCAGGCGGACCAACGCACCAGCCGGTCGGCGATATGCGGCGGGACCGCGAGTACCGACCACATCTGCCGTCCCGGCCGGGTGTACGGCGGGTCCAGACGGTCGCGGAGGGAGGTCTCCGCCCGGGGAACATGGCCGAAACGGCGCAGCCGCCGTTGCCAGGAGGTCGGCTGCTCGCCGAGCGGGTTCCCGGCGTCTTGGCCCCGCTGGGTCTCGGGTGCGGTACTCGTCACCGCGCCATCGTAGGGAACGCATCTGTGCGAAGGGCGCTGCCCGTGCTGCGAGGATGGCTGATGTGACTGGAACGACTGGAACGCTCGTGCTCGCAGGGACCCCCATCGGTGATGTGGCGGACGCCCCGCCCCGCCTGGCCGCCGAACTGGAGCGGGCCGACATCGTCGCCGCCGAGGACACCCGGCGGCTGCGCCGGCTCACCCAGGCGCTCGGCATCCACACCTCGGGGCGTGTCGTCTCCTACTTCGAGGGCAACGAGTCCGCCCGTACGCCGGAGCTGGTGGAGGCCCTGACGGGGGGTGCGCGCGTGCTCCTCGTCACGGACGCGGGCATGCCGTCCGTCTCCGACCCCGGCTACCGGCTCGTCGCCGCCGCCGTGGAGAAGGACATCCGCGTCACCGCCGTGCCGGGACCGTCCGCAGTGCTCACCGCGCTCGCGCTCTCCGGGCTGCCCGTGGACCGGTTCTGCTTCGAGGGGTTTCTGCCGCGCAAGGCCGGTGAGCGGCTCTCCAAGCTCCGCGAGAACGCCGACGAGCGGCGCACGATGGTCTTCTTCGAGGCCCCCCACCGGCTGGACGACACCCTCGCCGCGATGGCCGAGGTCTTCGGCGCCGAACGGCGCGCCGCCGTGTGCCGGGAGCTGACAAAGACGTACGAGGAGGTCAAGCGCGGACCGCTGGGAGAGCTGGCCGTGTGGGCGGCCGACGGGGTGCGCGGGGAGATCACCGTCGTCGTCGAAGGCGCCTCCGACTCCGGCGACGAGGGGCTGGACGCGGAGGAGCTCGTGCGGCGCGTGCGCGTGCGCGAGGAGGCGGGGGAGCGGCGCAAGGAGGCCATCGCCGCCGTCGCCGCCGCAGCGGGGCTGCCCAAGCGGGAGGTGTTCGACGCGGTGGTGGCCGCCAAGAACGCGGAGAAGGCCCCGCAGAAGCCTTAGTACGTGCCGGCGGTGCTCACGGCGTTTCCGTCAGCAGCCCGTACGCCGTCGCCACGAACGTGTCCCCCCGGTGCACCCGCCGCGTCGCCGTCGCCGCCACCGCGAGCCCCGAGTCCGGGCGGAAGCCCAGGAACGCCTGCTGGCCCAGCGTCGCCCCCGCGTGGAAGAGCACCCGACCGTACGGGGACGGGTGCTGGAACCACGTGAGGGTGTGGGTGTGCGCGTGCCGCAGGCCGCGCCGCAGCAGCGGGCGGGTCACCTCGGTGAGCGCGGCGCTCAGCGCCGGGTCCCGGGGCTCGGGCCCGCCCACGTGCGCCTCCAGGAACGTCAGCAGGTCCAGCGGGGTCGCCCGCACCGCGCCCGCCGCCGTGAAGCCGCCCGTGTCCAGCGCGGGCACCGGCGTCCCGTCGCGGCGGCGGCCGACCGCGTCCGTGCCGTCCGGCCCCGGGCGCACCCGGGTCGCGTCCAGCCCCAGCGGGGCCAGCACCTGCTGGTGCAGCAGGACCTCCCACGGGGTGCCGGTGGCCGCGGCCAGGGTGTGGCCGAGGACCGAGACGGCGAAGTTCGAGTAGCGCCAGCGGGTGCCGGGGCGCCGGCGCGGACGGGCCCGCAGGAAGGCCCGGACCACCCGGTCGGCCGGATAGCCGCCGTACGGGCCGGTCGACCAGCGGGGCACCGCCTGCGGGTAGAAGTCGGCGGGCAGGCCCGGCAGCCCCGAGGTGTGGGTGAGCAGATGGCGCAGCGTGATCCGGCGCACCGCCGGGTGCACCGGGAGGCCCGGCGCCAGCAGGTCCGCCGCCCGGTCCTCGTACCGCACCCGGCCCTGGGCGACCAGCCGGGCCAGCAGCAGCCCCGCGTACGGCTTGGACGCCGAGCCCAGCTCGTAGGTCAGCAGCTCCCGGGGGACCGGGCCCGGCGCCGCGCTGCCGCCCGTGTGGACCGTACGGTCTCCGCCACGGCTCATCGCGAGCACCACGTCCGGGGCGTCGATCCGGTCGGCCGCCTCGGCGAGGAGGCGGGCGGTGGCCGAGGTGCCGGGGGCGTCCACGCGGACCGCGGTCATGTTCGTCGCGTCCGTCATGCCGGGGCCGGTTCGGCGCTGAGGCCGGACAGGGCGCGGGACATCGCGAGCGCCGAGGCGAACGCGGCGACCAGCGTCGGGTGGTAGACGAGGTCGAACACCGTCTCCTCGTCGCCCTCCGGCATCCCGCCCACCACCGGCATCGCCCCGTCCGGCCGCTGGGCCTGCGCGAACCCCTGCCAGGCCGCCGGGTCCAGCGTCGGGGAGGGCAGGCAGGCGTCGACCACCAGCAGCTCGCCCAGCAGGTCCCAGCGTTTCAGGTCCAGCCAGTCGTCCAGCCAGGTGGGCAGCCACAGCCCCAGGTAGTCGGCGATGTCGGCGGGAAGGCCCGCGGGCTTCTCGCCCCAGTCCGTGAGGTGGAAGACCGTGTGCGTGATGTCGTAGCCGATGTGGCCCTCGACCGTCCACGGCTCGGGCCGCCGCGCCAGCCAGGTGCGGGCCAGCGCCGCCGTCTCCGGGACGCTCGGCTCCACCCCGAACCGCCGCTCGATCGCGCTCAGGCCGAGCCTCCGCACCGGCAGCACCTCCAGCGCCGCCCAGCTGGCCAGCCCGTGGTTGAGCCGGATCGCGGACTCCAGGTCGGGCTGCCGGTAGCCGAGCTCCCGGAACGGTACGTAGACCTCCAGCGGCACCGGCGAGAGCGGTTCGCGCCGCTGGCCCTCCAGCAGCCGCGCCCCGGAGCCCAGCAGCTCGTGCCAGGCGTGGTCCAGCAGCTTGTGGGCGAGCGCGGACTGCTGGGAGCCCGCCACGCCCTCGCGGAAGATGACCTTGCCGATCAGCGCGAGCTCGCCCAGCGGCTTGAACCGGTCCAGCATCCCCGCCTCCGGGGCCGGGTCGGCCTCCAGCCGGAACCCTTCCCGGTGCTCGTACAGCCAGCCCAGGGCCTTCGCCCCGACGTCGTGGATCTGCTGGATGCCGCTGCTGCTCATGGGGTGTGCCTTTCCCGGCCGGGCCCGGCCTCGTCCGTCTGCCGCGTCGGCCCCGGCGACCGCAGCGACCTCAGGGACAGGGCCGCCGCGAAGGCCGTGACGAGCGTGGAGTGGTAGCAGTCGATGAAGGGGTACGGGTCCGGTGGCGCGTCCTCGCGCACCGGTACGCCCGTCTCCGGGACGCAGCCGCTCGTGTGCTGCACGTCGGCGAGCACCGGCCAGACCGCGTCCAGCAGGGCCGTCGGCGGTGGCCCCGGCAGGGAGGCCGCCACCGCCAGCAGCTCGCCGGTCAGATCCCACTGCCCGCTCTCCAGACAGCCGTCGGCCCATGCGGGCAGCCAGGTCCGCAGATAGCCGTCGATCCTCTCCGGCACGCGGTCCGGCATCCGGCCCCAGTCGGTGAGGTGGAAGACGGTGTGGGTCAGCGCGTAGCCGGACGGGCCCTC
This sequence comes from Streptomyces sp. WZ.A104, assembly GCF_002382885.1. Lineage (GTDB taxonomy): Bacteria > Actinomycetota > Actinomycetes > Streptomycetales > Streptomycetaceae > Streptomyces. The sequence continues at coordinate 19,938 of NZ_NWVL01000030.1, read as the reverse complement.
GAACATCCACGGTTCGGAGAGACCGCCCAGCCAGGTCCGGGACAGGACCCCGCCGGCGTCCGTATGGGTCACCACCCCCACCCGCCGCTCGGAGTTGACCAGGCCGAGCTGCCGGTTGGCGTGCTGCTCGGTGTGGGCCCAGGCGCGCGTCGCGGTGAGCGGGCGGGCGAGCGCCTCGAAGCCTTCGTGGCGCAGCCCGTACCCGGCGAAGGCGGCGTAGATCTCGTACGGGTACGCGGCGAACGGCTCGGCGCGCAGCAGCTCCAGGAGGAGGTCGCCTCGCGCGACCTGCTGCCAGGCGTACGTGACGAGGTCCCCGGCCAGCTCGTGTTCCGGGGTGCCCGGGGCGGTGGCGCGGCGGATCGTGGAGCCGAGCTGGGCCAGTTCACCGAGGGGTTTGAGGGTGGCGTTGACCTGGGTGTGGGGTTCCAGGACGTCGTCGGGGAGCGTGAAGTGGCTCCGGTGGGCGTCGGTCCAGGCGAGGGCCCGGCTCAGGACGCGGGGCAGGACGGCGAGCGCGGCGCCGGTGGAGGGGGAGGTGCCGGGTGAGGCGTGGTCCCCGGGAGGCCGGCCCGAGCGGCTTCGGGGGTCCGGGCGCCCCCGGGGGCCCTGTGTCGCGGTCGCCGTCATCGTGCTCTCGCCTCGGCCATCAGCCGGGCGGCCCGCACCTGGAGGGTGACGCGGGGGTCGTGGCCGCCCATCAGCTCGACGAAGTCCAGGCCGCGCTCCAGGCCCAGCGTCGCCGGCTCGCCGCCGACGGCCGCCAGCCAGCGGCCCGCGCCCGCCGCCTGGAGCCAGTCGCGCCGCCGGACCGCGCGGACGAAGCCGCGCGACAGGTCGACGGCACGGTTCGCCGCGGCCCGCTGGACGGCTGAGGGGGAGGCCGGGACGGCGAGCGGGGCCAGGACGGACAGCTGGTGGGTGAACGCCTGCCAGGGGGCCTCCTCCAGCCAGGCGGCGTCGGGCTCCTCGTACGCACCGGGGGCGCCCGGGGACGGGGGCGCGATCCGCTGGAGCGTGGAGATCATGTGCCAGTGGCTCCAGGCCGTGGCGGCCGGAGCGTCGGGCTTGGGCGGGAACTCCCGTACCGCCCGGTCGAGCACGGCGACGTCGCCCGGATGCGGATGACGTCCGTGGAGAACACTGGGCAGCAGCAGGTCGGCCCCGATGACCCGCACGGCGGCGATTCCGGTCCGGTTCTCCTCGTCGATTCCCGCCGCGCCGCACACCGTGGCGAGGTGGTCCCCGCTCCGCAGAGCGAGGACCACCTCCGTTGCCAGGTCATGCACGGCGCCCGCCAGCGGGGACGAGGCATGTGTCTGGTCCATGTGGCGACGACTAGCCCTTCTTCGGGCGCGGGGTCGGGGGCGAGAGCAGCAGAGCGCCGCCGCCCGCGAGGAGCGCGAGGTACGCGCATTCGCGCGAGTCCCGGTACAGCCCCTCGGCCTCGCCCGGGTTGAGGGCCGCGTCGAGATCGAGCTCGATGTCAGTGGCAGTGGTGTCCGTCGTGTACATGGGTTGTTCCCCGTCCTGTGGGAAATGGGGTGGACGTAATGAGTGAAAAGCAGGAATGGGGGTGCCGCAAATCGGGCTGCGACATCCGTGGAAATTACGCATTCAATTGAATGATGAATTCCTGGGGTGGGGTCGGCATAAAAGGCCGGAAATTCGGGGAGGGGGAGGAGTGGGTACGGGGGTCGTGCGCGGGCGCGTTCACGCCCGGCTCCCGGCGCGAACGGGGGCGCTCGGTGACCCGGTGGTCACGGTCTGTCCTGCCGTGCATCTCTCCCGCGCCATGCGGGGGCAAAGGGCGGCAAAAGGAGGCCAAGAACGCACCAATATCGGCCCTGAGCTGGTGCGTCCATCCGCGTCCAGGTGTCCACTGGAAGGGACGGGCCACCTGTTCGAACCCCTCGGGCGGGTCGGCCGTCCCCGGAGCGCGTGACCGGCGGCCAGGAGGAGCGGGTATGAGCGAGATCGCAGCGACCACCGTCCATGAGGCGTACGCCTTCGCCTGCATGAGGTGCGGATACGGCTGGGAGCAGTCCTACGAGATACAGCACCACACGGACGTCCACGGCCACGACTTCGTCGTCTACACGGCCGACGGCGAGCGTGTGCCGTCCCCGCTCTCCACGCCCACCTGCACCAACTGCGGCGGACACGTGGTGCGCATCATGCGGGCGGGGCGGGTCGCCGGTGTCCAGGAGCTCCTGCGCAAGCAGTCCGCGCCGCGCGAGGCGGAGGACCGGGCGGTGTCCGTCGCCGCCGCCCCGGAGCGCCACTGGCGGCTGTCGGACCTCCTCCATCCGTTCCACCGCAGGTGACATCCCCCTGGTGCGCCGGACGCCGATGACGTACGGGGGCCGGGCCCTCGTACGATCGTCGGCATGAGCCGTACCGAAGCCCCGCCGCTGCCCGAGCCCCTGCGGGTTCCGGTCGCCGACTCCCACACCCATCTGGACATGCAGGACGCCACCGTCGAGGAGGCCCTCGCCCGGGCCGCCGCGGTGAACGTCACGGCGGTGGTCCAGGTGGGCTGTGACGTGGCGGGCTCCCGTTGGGCCGCCGAGACCGCGGCCGCCCACGCCGCCGTCCACGCCTCGGTCGCCCTGCACCCCAACGAGGCCCCGCGCATCGTCCACGGGGACGTCGAGGGCACCGCGCGGCAGGGCGCCCGGGAGCCCGGCGGCAAGGCGGCGCTGGACGAGGCGCTCGCGGAGATCGACGCGCTGGCCGCCCTCGACCACGTGCGCGGGGTCGGCGAGACCGGTCTGGACTTCTTCCGTACGGGTCCCGAGGGCGTCGCCGCCCAGGAGGAGTCGTTCCGCGCCCACATCGAGATCGCCAAGCGGTACGGCAAGGCGCTGGTCATCCACGACCGCGACGCGCACGCGGACGTCCTGCGGGTGCTGGCGGACGCGGGCGCGCCCGAGCGGACCGTGTTCCACTGCTACTCCGGTGACGCCGACATGGCCCGGATCTGCGCGAGCGCCGGATACTTCATGTCCTTCGCGGGCAACGTGACCTTCAAGAACGCCCAGCCGCTGCGCGACGCGCTCGCCGTCGCCCCCGCCGAGCTGGTCCTCGTCGAGACGGACGCGCCCTTCCTCACCCCCGCCCCGTACCGCGGACGGCCCAACGCGCCTTACCTCATTCCGGTCACGCTGCGCGCCATGGCCGAGGTGAAGGGGCTGGACGAGGACGCGCTGGCCGCCGCGATCTACGACAACACGGCACGCGCGTTCGACTTCTGAGGGCCCCGGAGATCTTCCCGGCGCGCCCGACACGGCGACCCTGAGTAGCCGTATCGCTTTGGAGAGTCACTATGTCTCCGCTATCGTCCCGGGCGCACCAGGGCCGCGCGGCCCTGTGGCCCTGGGGGGGTCGGCGGGTGGAACTTCGGGAGCGGCGTGAGCACTTCACAGGGCAGTCACCGGGCAGCGCGCGGCGGACGGAGGGGGCGCACGGCACTCGCGCCGCCGCCCGCCCCGGCCCCGTACGCCCCGCCCGCGCCGGACGGGTTCCACGAGCGGCTGACCGTCGTCGAGGGGACCTGGGCCGCCGGGGCGGTGCACGACCCGACCATGGTGGACACCCCGCTCACCGGTTTCCCGCTCCCCGGCACCCTCCTCCCGGCCCCGCCCCCCTCCGTCCCGCGCCAGCCGCCCTCGCGCGCCGGGGCCGGGTCCGGGTCCCGGCGGGCGGCCAAGCGGCGCCGGACGCTCGTCGCGAACCCCGAGAGTCTGCGGCGCCTTCTCCCCCGGGCCCTCGTCGTCGCGTTCCTGGCGGGCGGCACCACCGCGTTCGTCGCCAACGACAAGGCGGTCCGCCTCAGCGTCGACGGCACACCCCGGACCCTGCACACCTTCGCCGACGACGTCACCGAGCTCCTGGCGGACGAGGGCGTCACCGTCGGCGCGCACGACGCCGTCTTCCCGGCCCCCGGCACGGCCCTCGACCACGGCGACGAGGTCGTCGTCCGCTACGGGCGGCCGATCACCCTCACCCTCGACGGCGTCCGCCACCAGGCGTGGACGACCGCCGGAACCGTGGCCGGGGCCCTGCGCGAATTCGGGGTCCGCGTGGAGGGGGCGTACCTCTCCACCGCCCGCTCCGCACCGATCGGCCGCACCGGCCTGACCCTCACCGTCCGCACCGAACGCACCGTGACCTTCATGGCCGACGGCCAGGAACGCACCCTGCGCACCAACGCGGCCAGCGTCCGCGAGGCCGTCGCCGAGGCGGGCATCACGCTGCACGGCCAGGACACCACCTCCGTGGACCCCGCGAGCTTCCCGCGCGACGGCCAGACGATCTCCGTCATGCGGATCACCGACACCCGCGAGGTGCGCGAGGAGACGGTCCCGTACGCCGTCGAACGCAGCGAGGACCCCGAGCTGTTCCGGGGCGTCGAGGTCGTGGAGCGGGCGGGCCGCAACGGGGTGCGCCGGGTCACGTACACCGTCCGCACCGTCAACGGGGTCCGCCAGAAGCCCCGCAGGACCGCCGAGGAGCTGGTCCGCCGGCCGGTCAGCCGCGTCGTCCGCACCGGCACCCGGCAGCGGCCCGACTCGGTCGCCGGGGCGGACGGGCTGAACTGGGGCGCGCTGGCCGCCTGCGAGTCGGGCGGGCGGCCGGGGGCGGTCGACCCGAGCGGCACCTACGGGGGGCTGTACCAGTTCGACACCCGGACCTGGCAGTCCCTCGGCGGCAGCGGACGCCCCCAGGACGCGCCCGCCGCCGAGCAGACGTACCGGGCGAAGAAGCTGTACGTACAGCGGGGGGCGAGTCCGTGGCCGCACTGCGGCCGTAGGCTTACCGGGTGAGCAGCACAGAGCCCGACGCCCTCCTGGGCCCCGCAGACATCCGCGACCTGGCCGCGAAGCTGGGCGTACGCCCCACCAAGCAGCGCGGTCAGAACTTCGTCATCGACGCCAACACCGTCCGCCGCATCGTGCGCACGGCGGGGGTCCGCCCGGACGACGTCGTCGTCGAGGTCGGCCCCGGGCTCGGCTCGCTGACCCTGGCGCTGCTGGAGGCGGCGGACCGGGTGATCGCGGTCGAGATCGACGACGTCCTCGCGGCCGCCCTGCCCGCCACGGTGAACGCCCGGATGCCGGAGCGCGCCGACCGCTTCGCCCTCGTCCACTCGGACGCGATGCTGGTCACCGAGCTGCCGGGCCCGGCGCCCACCGCACTGGTGGCGAACCTCCCGTACAACGTGGCCGTGCCGGTCCTGCTCACCATCCTGGAGCGCTTCCCCAGCATCGAACGCACCCTCGTCATGGTCCAGTCCGAGGTCGCCGACCGCCTCGCCGCCCGCCCCGGCAACAAGGTCTACGGCGTGCCGTCGGTGAAGGCCAACTGGTACGCGGACGTCAAGCGCGCCGGGGCCATCGGCCGCAACGTGTTCTGGCCCGCCCCGAACGTCGACTCCGGCCTCGTCTCGCTCGTCCGGCGCACCGAGCCCATCGCCACCACCGCGTCCCGCGCCGAGGTCTTCGCGGTCGTGGACGCCGCCTTCGCCCAGCGCCGCAAGACGCTGCGCGCGGCCCTGTCCGGCTGGGCGGGCTCCGCGCCCGCCGCCGAGGCCGCGCTCGTCGCCGCCGGGGTCTCCCCGCAGGCGCGCGGTGAGGCGCTGACCGTCGAGGAGTTCGCGGCGATCGCGGAGAACAAGCCGGAGGCGTCCGAGCTTTCCGGGGGCGACAAGTGAGCGTCACCGTCCGTGTCCCCGCCAAGGTCAACGTCCAGCTCGCCGTGGGCGCCGCCCGCCCCGACGGCTTCCACGACCTGGCCAACGTCTTCCTCGCCGTGGGCCTGTACGACGAGGTCACCGCCACCCCCGCCGACGAACTGCGCATCACCTGCTCCGGCCCGGACGCCGCCCAGGTCCCGCTGGACACCACCAACCTCGCCGCCCGGGCCGCCCTCGCGCTGGCCGAGCGGTACGGCATCGAACCCGCCGTCCACCTCAACATCGCCAAGGACATCCCGGTCGCGGGCGGCATGGCGGGCGGCAGCGCCGACGGGGCGGCCGCCCTGGTCGCGTGCGACGCCCTGTGGGGGACCGGCGCGAGCCGCGACGAACTCCTCGCGATCTGCGCGGACCTGGGCAGCGACGTGCCGTTCAGCCTGGTCGGCGGGGCCGCGCTCGGCACCGGACGCGGCGAGAAGCTGACCCCGATCGAGGTGGGGGGCACCTTCCACTGGGTCTTCGCGATGGCGGACGGCGGCCTCTCCACGCCCGCGGTGTACGGCGAGTTCGACCGCCTCACGGCGGACACCGAGGTCCCCGAGCCGACCGCGTCCCCCGCCCTGCTCGCCGCCCTGCGCTCGGGCGACTCCGGCGCACTCGCGGCCGCCCTGGGCAACGACCTCCAGCCCGCCGCGCTCTCCCTGCGCCCCTCCCTCGCGGACACCCTGGCGGCGGGCACGGCGGCCGGGGCCCTGGCCGCCCTGGTCTCCGGCTCGGGCCCGACGACGGCGTTCCTGGTCGAGGACGAGTCGGTGGCCCTCAAGGTGGCCGACGCGCTGCTGACGTCCGGGACCTGCCGCAGCGCACGGGTGGCGGTGTCGCCCGCGCCGGGCGCGCACGTGATCTGACGCCCCTCGGACCTTCCTGCCCCTCGTACTCACCGAGCAAGTGAGTACGAGGACGCTGCCGCACCCCGGCCCGCGCACGCGACCGTACCCCCATGGGATCAAGTGTTCGTGAACTGGCCGGGGCGACGCCCGCCACCCGGGACCGCTACGTCGACCTGCTGAGGGTCGCCTCGCTCGCCGCGGTCGTCCTCGGCCACTGGCTGATGGCAGCCGTCACCCCGGACGGGGTGGGCAACCTGCTGGCGGTCGTTCCGGCGCTCCAGCCGCTGACCTGGCTGCTCCAGGTCATGCCGGTGTTCTTCTTCGTCGGCGGCTTCTCGCACGCGCTGTCCTACCGCTCCCTGCTCCGCAAGCGCCCCGGCGGCTCGACGGACTCCGTCTACTCGGCGTTCCTGCGGGCCCGGCTCCAGCGGCTGCTGCGCCCCACCATGGTCTTCGTCCTCGTGTGGGGCGCGGCGGCGCTGCTGGTCCAGCTCCTCGGCGGGGGCGGCGGGCTGAGCGGCGTCACCCTGCGGATGGTGACCCAGCCGCTGTGGTTCATCGGGATCTACCTGGCGATGGTCGCGTTCACCCCGCCGCTGCTGAGGCTGCACGAGCGGTACGGCTGGGGGGCCTTCGCCGCACTGGCGGGGGCGGCCGCCGCTGTGGACGCCCTCCGCTTCGCGGCGGGAGTCCCGTACGTGGAGTTCCTCAACTTCGCGTTCGTCTGGCTGGCGGTGCACCAGCTCGGGTTCCTGCGCGCCGACGGTCACCTCCGCCTCCGCCGCCCCGCCCTGCTCGCCGGTGGCGGTCTGGTCACCGCCGCCGCGCTGGTGGCGTTCGGCCCGTACCCGCTGTCCATGGTCGGGATGCCCGGCGAGAAGGTCAGCAACATGGCCCCGCCCACCCTCGCCCTGCTCTGCCACGGCCTCTGGCTCGTCGGCGCGGTCGAACTGCTCCGCGCCCCGGCCGCCCGCCTGCTGGAGCGCCCCCGGGCCTGGCGCACGGTGGTGGCCGCCAACGGGGTGGCGATGACCGCGTTCCTCTGGCACCTCACGGCGATGTTCGGGGTGTACGGGGCGATGCTCGCCCTCGACGCCCCGCTGCCCGAGCCCGCGTCGGCCGCCTGGTGGGCCCAGGCCCCCCTGCGGATCGCGCTCGCCGCGGCCCTCACCGCCGGTCTCGTGGCCGCCTTCCGCACCTTCGAGCGCCCGGTCCCCACCGCCCCCGCCGCAGGCCACGGTCCCCTCGCGGCCCTGGGCGCGACACTCTGCCTGCTCGGCGTGCTGGGCCTGTCCATGGTCGGCTTCGGCGGCCTGCTGGAGGGCCGCACGGCCCTGCTGATCGCGATCCCGGTCAGCGCCCCGGGGGCCGTCGCGATGACCCTGTGCGGCTGGCTGCTGGTGGAGCGGGCGGGGCGGGGGCCGGGCAGGGGTCAGCGGCCGTAGTGGTAGCGGCAGGCGGCGATGCGGACCTCGTCGTCGACCACCTTGTAGATGAGCCGGTGCTCGTCGGTGATGCGGCGGGACCAGTACCCGTGAAAGCCGTGCTTCAGAGGTTCCGGCTTGCCCATTCCTTCGTTTCCGTTCCGGGCGATGTCCTGGAGCAGTGTGTTGATCCTCTTGAGGATCTTGCGGTCCTGGCTCTGCCACCAGACGTAGTCGTCCCACGACGACTGATCCCACACGAACTTCACTCCGCGAGCTCCTGTACCGTGCCGCCGCCGCTTTCCAGACGGTCGATCGAAGCCAGCAGCCGACGGGCGTTCTCCGGGCTCCGGAGCTGGTACGCGGTCTCCTTGAGGGACTCGTACTCGTCGAGCGCCACTATCACCACGGGCTCGTGGCCGGCGCGCGTGACCACGACCTCTTCACGGTCGTCCACGACTGCGCTCAGGGTCTCGGCGTACTTCGCCCTCGACTCCGTGTAGGTCATGGTCCTCATACTGCGCCTCCATCTGTACGTCATCCTGTACGTACAGAAAACTGTACTGCACATGCCCGCTGGTGAGACCGCACGCCTCGCACCTTCCGCCGCGCCGTACCCTGGGAAGGTCGATCGATCCCCCCGGACAGGAGTGAAATGGCCGTCAATCTGGTCAATGTCGAGCAGGTCAGCAAGGTGTACGGCACCCGTGCCCTGCTCGACGGTGTATCCCTCGGGGTGTCCGAGGGCGACCGGATCGGTGTCGTGGGCCGCAACGGCGACGGCAAGACGACTCTCATCCGGATGCTCGCCAAGCTGGAGGAGGCGGACACCGGCCGCGTCACCCACAACGGCGGACTGCGCCTCGGCGTCCTCACCCAGCACGACTCCCTGGACCCGAAGAAGACCATCCGCCAGGAGGTCATCGGCGATCTGGCCGACCACGAGTGGGCGGGCAGCGCCAAGATCCGCGACGTGCTCACCGGGCTCTTCGGCGGGCTCGCCCTGCCCGGCTTCGAGCACGGGCTCGACACCGTCATCGCCCCGCTCTCCGGTGGCGAGCGCCGCCGTATCGCCCTGGCCAAGCTCCTCATCGACGAGCAGGACCTGATCGTCCTCGACGAGCCCACCAACCACCTCGACGTCGAGGGCATCTCCTGGCTGGCCAGACATCTGCGCGCCCGCCGCTCGGCCCTCGTCTGCGTCACCCACGACCGGTGGTTCCTGGACCAGGTCTGCACCCGCATGTGGGACGTCCAGCGCGGCACCGTCCACGAGTACGAGGGCGGTTACAGCGACTACGTCTTCGCCCGCGCCGAGCGCGAACGCATCGCGGCCACCGAGGAGTCCAAGCGGCAGAACCTCATGCGCAAGGAGCTGGCCTGGCTGCGCCGCGGCGCCCCCGCCCGTACCTCCAAGCCGCGCTACCGCATCGAGGCCGCCAACGAGCTCATCGCCGACGTGCCGCCCCCGCGCGACACCAGCGAGCTGATGAAGTTCGCCAACGCCCGCCTCGGCAAGACCGTGTTCGACCTGGAGGACGTGACCGTCCAGGCCGGGCCCAAGACCCTGCTCACCCACCTCACCTGGCAGCTCGGCCCCGGCGACCGCGTCGGCCTGGTCGGCGTCAACGGCGCGGGCAAGACCTCCCTGCTGCGCGCCCTGGCCGAGGCCGCCCGCACCCAGGGCGACGAGCAGCCCGCCGCCGGGAAGATCGTCGTCGGCAAGACCGTCAGGCTCGCCTACCTCTCCCAGGAGGTCCACGAGCTGAACCCGAACCTCCGCGTCCTGGAGGCCGTCCAGCAGGTGCGCGACCGGGTCGACCTCGGCAAGGGCCGCGAGATGACCGCGGGGCAGCTCTGCGAGCAGTTCGGCTTCACCAAGGAGAAGCAGTGGACGCCCGTCGGCGACCTCTCCGGCGGTGAGCGCCGCCGCCTCCAGATCCTGCGGCTGCTGATGGACGAGCCCAACGTCCTCTTCCTCGACGAGCCCACCAACGACCTCGACATCGAGACCCTGACCCAGCTGGAGGACCTCCTCGACGGCTGGCCCGGGTCGATGATCGTGATCTCCCACGACCGGTTCTTCATCGAGCGCACCACCGACCGGGTCATGGCCCTCCTCGGCGACCGCGCCCTGCGGATGCTGCCGCGAGGAATCGACGAGTACCTGGAGCGCAGGCAGAAGATGGAGGAGGAGTCCACCCCCTCCGCCGCTGCCGCCCCCCGTACGTCCGCCGCCCCCGCGGCCGCCCCGGCCGTCTCCGCGCAGGAGGCCCGGGCCGCGAAGAAGGAGCTGCAGAAGGTCGAGCGGCAGCTCGACAAGCTCTCCACCCGGGAGACCGCGCTGCACAAGCAGATCGCGGACAACGCCACCGACTTCGAGAAGGTCGCGGGGCTCGACGCCGAACTGCGCGAACTCGTCACCGAGCGCGACGAGCTGGAGATGCGCTGGCTGGAGCTGGCCGAGAACGCCTGACCGGCACTGCTGGGGTCGGTGGGGCCAGCAGCGCTGGTGGGGTGTCAGGTGCTCGTGGGCCGGGTGGTAGAAACGGGACAGCAGAGACTGGACCGTATGTTCGAGGGGGACCACACCGATGTCGCAGCCGCCGCAGGGCAGCCCGGGCGAGCAGGGCGGCTTCGGCGCCCCGTACGAACCACAGCCGGGTGTGTACGGAGACCCGGCGCAGCACGGGCCGCCGCCTCCCGGCCCGTACGGCTATCCGCAGCCGCCGACGCAGCCGGCCCCCCTGCTGTCCGGCGGACCCGGTGGACCCGGCCGCCCGTCCCGGGGCCGGGCCGCGGGGATCGTCGCCGCGGTGCTCGCCGGGGTGCTGGTCGTCGGGGCCGGTGTCTGGTTCGTCGTGGGCGGCGGTGACGACGCCGACGACAGGAAGCCCGTTGCCAAGGGCACGGAGAGCGGCGCCCCGAAGCAGTCGGACACCCCGCCGAGCCGGAAGGCGACGCCCGACCCCGGAGCCGCGGAGCTCAACAAGGGCCGCAAAGAGGGCGAGGCCCCCGTCCGCTGGATCCAGAAGAACGGCGTGGACCTGCCCGAGGGCGGCGACTCCGCCCTCGGGCCCTGGGTCGTCGGCGACACCGTGGCCAAGGCCATGTACCGCACCGCGTCCGCCTATTCACTGGCCGACGGCGCGCAGGAGTGGAGCCTGCGCCTGCCCTCCGACGTCTGCGCGGCACCCACACGGCCGACCGCCGACGGGAAGATCGTCATCGGACTCATGTCGGACACCACGGACGAGGCGTTCTGCAACAGACTCCAGATGATCGATCTGGCCACCGGAAAGGCAGGCTGGACCGCTTCGTACGACCGCTCGGAAACCCAGGACGCGCTCTCCGACGTCGTCATGGCCATCAACGGAGACGTCGTGACCGTGGGGCGGACCAGCCTCACCGACGCCTACCGGATCAGCGACGGCAAGCACCTGTGGGGCAAGCTCCCCGGCGGCAGCTGCCAGCCGTACGGCCTCACCAGCGGTGCCGTCCCGCTCGCCGCAGTCGACTGCCGCAAGGAGCCGATCGACCCGGCCGAGGAGGAGGTGCGGCGCATCGACCCGGCCACCGGCCGGACCGTGTGGACGTACAAGGTCAAGAAGGGCTGGAAGGTCGACCAGTTCTACTCCGTGGACCCGCCGGTCGTCTCCGTGCGCAAGTCCGGGGCGGAGTCGGAGTGGGCGGTCGTCCTGCTCGACAGCGACGGCACCTACCGTGCCCAGCCCCAGGCGGGCAACGAGGACTACGGCGTCCGGTGCGCCGACGACCTGCGCAACGAGGGCGGGAACCTGGACCACTGCATCGGGGCGGCGGCCGACGCGAGCACGTTCTACCTCGCCACGAAGGCCCCGGAGGACAGCGACGACAAGACCAACGCCGTCGTCGCCTTCGACAGGACCACCGGCAAGCGGAAGTGGAAGGTCGACGCGCCCGCCGCGCAGACCCTGCTGCCGTTGCGCGTCGAGGGCGGCAAGGTGCTGATGTACCTGAGCCCGCCCGCGGCCGGGGTGAAGGGTGCGGGCGGCGGCATCATGGCGCTCGGGCCGCAGGGCGGACCCCTCCAGCCGGTGCTGCGGCACCCGGCGTCCGCCGCGGCGGCCGAGCGCACCTTCTACGACCCCCTGGTCCACTACGCCGACGGACGCTCCCTCCTCATGCACGGCTACGTCACCGGGCCCTCCGACAAGGAGGAGATGGAGCTGAAGACCATGATCGCCTTCGGTGACTGATCGTCGCCCCAAGCCGCAGAACGACCGTACGTGAGAACGAGAGGGCCACACCCGATGTCGCAGCCGCCGCAGGGCAGCCCTGGAGGGCGAGGCGGGTTCGGCGCCCCGTATGAGCCGCAGCCGGGGGTCTACGGAGACCCCACGATGCCGATGCCCCAGGCGCCCGGGTCCGGGTCCGGGGGACGCTCCCGGGGGCGGGTCGCCGCGCTCGTCGCCGCTGTGCTCGCCGGGGTGCTGGTCGTCGGGGCCGGTGTCTGGTTCGCCGCGGGCGACGGTGGCTCCACCGACGACAAGAAGCCCGTCGCGAAGGAGACCACCGCGAAGGAGACCGCCGCTCCCGGGGAGTCGGGCCCCCCGGGTGAACGGTCGGTGACCCGGGCCCCCACAGCGGACGACCTCAACGCGCAGCGCGAGCCGGGCGACAGCCGGGTTCTCTTCGTCCAGAAGAACGAAGTGGACCTGCCCGGCGGGGGGACCGAGGTGTACGGCCCGTGGTTCGCCGGGGACCTCGTGACCAGGGCCGCGTACCGCACGGTGGCGGGCCATGCGGTGGCGGACGGGACGGAGGAGTGGAGCCTGCCCCTGGCCACCAGCGTCTGCGCCGCACCCACCCTGCCGACCACGGACGGGAAGATCGTCCTCGCGCTCCAAAGCGACACCTCGGAGGGCGCGACCTGCGACAGGCTCCAGATGGTCGACCTGGCGACGGGCAAGGCGGGCTGGAGCGCCCGGTTCCAGCGGATCGGCGTCTGGGACGGACTCTCGAAGGTCAACATGGCCGTCAACGGCGATGTCCTGACCGTCGGGCGCGTCGGCCGTACCGACGCCTTCCGGATCAGCGACGGCAAGCACCTGTGGGACGAACTGCCCGGGAACTGCCAGCCGTTCGGCTTCGCCAGCGGCCCCGTGCCGCTCGCCGCCACCAGCTGCCAGGAGGAGGGGCCCAACGACCACGCCGTGCAGCACGTGCGGCGCATCGACCCGGCCACCGGCCGCATCCAGTGGTCGTACAAGGTCAAGAAGGGCTGGAAGGTCGACCAGTTCTACTCCGTGGACCCGCCGGTGGTCTCCCTGCGGCAGGGGAGGGAGAAGTGGGGCATCCTGATTCTCGGCGACGACGGCACCCGCCGCAGCGCGCTGAGCGGCCCCGCAGCCGACAACTACGCCCCGACCTGCGGGTTCCAAGAGGCGGACCGCGGTCGGAATCTCGACGCCTGCCAGGGCGTCGCCGCCGATGACGACACGTTCTACATCGCCACCGAAGCCGTCGCGGACGGCGGTGACATCTCCAACGCCGTCGCCGCCTTCGCCCTGGAGACCGGCAAGCAGAAGTGGAAGGTCGAGGCCCCCGCCCGCCAGATCCTGATGCCCCTGCGGGTCGAGGACGGCAGGCTGCTGATGTACGTGAGCCCGGCCCGGGCCAAGGAGGAGGGCACGGGCAAGGGCGGCGGCATCCTCGCGCTCCCGTCGGGCGGCGGGGACCTGGAGCCGGTGCTGCGGCACCCGGTCGCCGCGAGCACGGTCGAGCGCACCTTCTCCCCGCCGCTGGTCGCCTACTCCGGCGGGCGGGCCGTGCTCGTCCAGCCACTCCTCAGCCGGGCCGATGACGAGCAGGAACAGGAGCAGGTGGTGATGCTCGGCTTCGGTGACTGACCGTCACCCCGGGCGGGGCGTAACGAGGGCATCACGACGCGGTTCTCCCTTGGGAACAGGGGGTGGACCGATCCGGTGTTCGATGGCGGGCGGGTGGTAGAAAGAAGCCCCGCTCGACTGTCGTAACACTGCGGAATCCATGACCGATTCGCTCCTTTCCGAGGGGAATTGACCCTCTCGGAATCGCGGGGGAGACCGAATCGACCACCGGACCGCACGAAGGGGGACGCGCTGATGAGCCAGCCGCCCAGCCAGCAACCGCCGCAGGGAGGCTTCGGGGCTCCGCAGGAGCAGCCGCAGGGGACTCCTCAGCCGCCACCGCCCCAGGACCTGCCGCCCGCTCAGCCGCCGCAGCCTCCGGCCGGAGCCCCGCAGCCCCCGGCCGGGCCGCCGCAGACCCCGCCCCCTGGCGCACCCCCGGCGTACGGCTATCCGCAGACGCCTCCGGGCGGCCAGCCCGGTTACGGCTACCCGCAGCAGCCCGGCCAGGGGCCCGGACCGTACGGCCAGCAGGCCCCGGGCCCGTACGGCCAGCAGCCCGGCCCCTACGGCCAGGAAGCCCCCGGACCGTACGGCCAGCAGGCCCCCGGTCCGTACGGCCAGCCGACGCAGCCCGGCTACGGCTACCCGCAGCAGCAGTACCCCGGCGCCCCCGTTCCCGGCGGTCCGGGCTCCGGCGGCGGTTTCCTCAAGGGGAAGACCGGCATCGTGGTCGCGGCGGCGCTCGCCGTGGTCCTGGCCGCCGGGGCGGGCGTCTGGTTCGTGGTGAGCGGCAGCGACGACGACAAGAAGCCCGTCGCGGGCCAGAGCACCGGGCCCGCCGACCCCAAGGCCCCCAGCGAGTCCCCGACGGTCGACGAGGGCGACGGCAGCGGCGACGGCCGGGAGGCGAACGACGACCTCAACGCCGGGCGCAAGCCGGGCGAGGCCAAGGTCGCCTGGCTCCAGAAGAACGACATCGACCTGCCGCGCAACGGCTCCTCCGTCCACGGCCCCTGGTTCACCGGCGACCTGATCGTCAAGGCCATGTACCGGGGGGTCTCCGCCTACTCCGTCGCCGACGGCAAGCAGAAGTGGACCCTCCCGCTCCCCGCCGATGTGTGCGCGACGCCGAACGCGCCCACCACCGACGGCAAGATCGTCATCGGGGTGAAGGACGGCACCACGGACAAGGCCAACTGCTCGCTTCTCCAGATGATCGACCTCAACACCGGCAAGGCCGGCTGGAAGAAGGAGATCAAGAAGAACGGCACCTGGGACTTCCTCTCGGACATCGGTCTGGCGATCAGCGGGGACACCGTCGCCGTCGGGCGCACCGGCAACTCCAACGCCTACCGCGTCAGCGACGGCAAGGAGCTCTTCGGCACCCCCGAAGGCAACTGCAAGCCCTACGCGTTCGCCGGCGGGCCGAAGCTCATCGCCGCGGTCAACTGCCGCACCGACGACGTCAAGAACCCGCAGCAGCAGGTCCAGGAGCTGACCCCGGCCAACGGCAAGCCCAAGTGGACGTACCAGCCGCCGCGCGGCTGGGAGATCAGCAAGGTCTACTCGGTCGACCCGCTCGTCGTCAGGCTCGACCACGACAAGAAGAAGCAGTGGGCCATCGCCGCGCTCACCGACAGCGGCAAGCTCCGCTCCCAGCTCTCGCCCGCCAAGGGCGACACCCTCACCGCCGACTGCGGGAGCGGCTTCGCGGTCTTCGGCAAGAAGCTCGAAGGGTGCAGCGGCATCGCCGCCGACGCCAACACCCTCTACATGGCGACGAAGGACGAAGGCAGCGGGTCCGCCCGGACGAACAAGGTCATCGCCTTCGACCTGAACACCGGCAAGCCCAAGTGGGAGGCTCCGGCCCCGGCCGGGCGCGTCCTGAAGCCGCTCCGCATGGAGGGCGGCGAGCTGGTGCTCTACATGCGGCCGAAGTACGACGCGAGCGGGGCGGTCGTGACGCTCGCGGCGACCGGCGGCAAGCCCAAGACGCTGCTTCAGCACCCCACGTCGACCGGTCGGATCGAGAACGGTTTCTTCTCGTCCAAGGTCGCCTACGAGGGCGGCCGCTCCTTCATCTTCAGCGAGCGCGTGAGCGCCGGCAACGACAAGGAAGAGCTGGAGCAGACGACGCTGCTGGTGTTCAGCAAGTGACGGCCCGCAACGGCATCTGAACGCGTCCGGCCCCCCTCAGGGCCGGACGCCCCCACTCCACTCGCCTTCCGCTTCTCCTGTTCTCCCGAGGTACGCACGCCATGACGCAGCCGCCCCAGCCGCCCCAGCCACCCAACGAGCCTTCGAACACACCGAACCAGCCGCCTCAGCCGAACACGCCCCCGGCGCCGCCCGCAGGTCCGCCCGCCGGTGGTTTCGGTGCGCCGCAGGACCCGCCGCCCGGAGGGTTCGGCGAGCCGACCCCGCCGCCCGCGGACCCGTACGCCAAGCAGCCGCAGCAGCCGCCGGCCGCGCCCGCCGGGGGCTACGGCACCCCGCAGCCGCCTCCGCAGGGCGGCTACCCCACCCCGCCCGCACCGCAGCCCAACGGCTACGGCTACCCGCAGGAGCCTCAGCCCCCGCAGCCCGGCTACGGCTACCCGCAAGGCCTTGGAGGCCAGCCCGGCCAGCCCGGCCATCCTGGTCAGCCCGGTCATCCCGGGATGCCGCAGCAGGGCTACGGCTACCCGACCCAGCCCATGTACGGCGCCCCGCAGCCCGGCGCGGGTGACGGCAGCGGCGGTGGCGGCAAGAAGTTCAGCACCCAGATGCAGATCATCCTCGCCGCGGCCGTCGCCGTGGTGCTGATCATCGGCGCGGGCCTCATCTACGCCAACACCGGCGGCGACGACAAGGACGGCGGCAACAACCAGGCCTCCTCGTCCGGCAGTGAGGGCAAGGGCGGCGAAGGCAAGGGCGGCGAGGGCGGCGGCCTGGCGGGCGGTGACGAGAAGGCGCCCGCCAACACCAAGGCCAAGGTCGCCTTCCAGGTCCCCGAGCCGAAGGTCACCGAGGTCACCTCGGTCAAGGGCTCCTGGCTCACCGACAAGGCGTACGTCAAGAGCGGCGTCAGCGAGGTCACCGCCTACGACGCGGACAAGGGGACCAAGCTCTGGACCCTGCCGCTGGCGGGCGAGGTCTGCGCCGCGTCCCGGCACATGAGCAAGGACTACAAGACGGCCATCGTCTTCGAGGAGTCCAAAGCCACCAAGGAGAACAAGTACCCCTCCTGCAACCAGGTCGGTGTCATCGACCTGAACACCGGCAAGCTGCTGTGGAGCAAGGGCATCACGGCCGCCACCGGCGGTGACAAGGAGATCCGCTTCGAGGAGGTGACGATCAGCGGGACCACCGTCGCCGCGGCCGGCACCCGTGGCGGCGCGGCCTTCAAGCTGGACAACGGCGCCGAGCTCTGGAAGCCGAAGGTCGGCGCGGACGGCTGCTACGACACCGGTTACGCGGGCGGCGAGGCCCTCGCCGTGGTCCGCAAGTGCGGCTCGTACGACAGCCCGCAGCTCACCATCCAGGCGCTGAACCCGACGACCGGTGCGCCGCTGTCCTCGTACCAGATGCCCGAGGGCGTCGACTACGCGTCCATCGTCTCCACCAAGCCGCTGGTGGTCGCGGCCGACGTCGGCGACACCGCCGGTGACGGCAGCAGCATCTCCGACTTCTTCTCGATCGACGCGGCGACCGGCAAGCTGATCGTGCGCATCTCCGCCGACGCGGACCTGTACGCGGCGCGCTGCGGCGCCACCGACGTCGAGAGCTGCCAGCACATGGCCGTCGGCAACAACAGGCTCTACCTGCCGACCGAGGAGCACGACGGCACCGGGGAGTACGGCAAGACCAACGAGATCGTCGCCTTCGACCTGAAGACCGGCAAGCTGCTGGGCGGCCGTGCGGACGCCGGTGACCGCTACACCCTGGTCCCGCTCCGGATGGACGGCACCAACATCATCGCGTACAAGGAGCCCCCGTACGACAAGGGCGGCCAGATCGTCTCCATCGACGGCGAGACCTTCAAGGAGACGCTGCTGATGGAGAACCCGAGCGACGAGGCGGTCCGGTCCGCGGAGAGCCGGTTCACCACCGACCACTCCGAGGTCCTCTACTCCCAGGGCCGGCTCTTCAAGTCCAGGATGCTCATCAGCGAGCGCAGCGGCAGCGACCTCGACCGGAAGCTCTACCTCGTGCTCGCCTTCCGAGCGGAGTGATACCCCGTCCCTCCCGCGGCCGTTCCTGAGGGCGCGGCGCACCGATCAGGGCCCCGCCGGTCGATCATCGACCGGCGGGGCCGATCGTTTTCCGCCCTCGTGGTGATCGCCGGAAGTCGGTCAACGGGCCCCGAATAGAGCAGAATTCGGCATTCTGGGGGGCTTCTCCCCGGTAAGGGCCGCGCAGCGCCGAACAAGCGTGTAGCTTGCCGGGTCAGGAGGCCGGGGGGCCGCCGACCGGGGCGTAAAAGGGCACTTGGGGGCTTGATCGATGGGCGTGCGGCTCATGGTGGTCGACGATCACCGACTGCTCGCCGAGGCACTCGCCTCGGCGCTGAAACTGCGCGGGCACCGGGTGATCGCCGCCGCCGCTCCCACGTCCGGGGCGGCGGAGCTGGTGGTCAGCCGGGCTCCGGAGGTCTGCCTCTTCGGTACGGCCACGCCCGCCGCCCCGGGCGTCTTCGACCCGATCGCGCGGATCGGCCAGGAGCGCCCGCAGGTGGCGGTGGTGGTCCTCGGGCCGGTGCCCAGCCCGCGCGGCATCGCCGCCGCGTTCGCCGCCGGGGCCGCCGGGTACGTCCGGCACGACGAGCGCATCGAGGGCGTGGAGCGCGCCATGCTCAAGGCGCGGTCGGGGGAGAGCGCCATCGCCCCCCAACTGCTGCGGGGTGCCTTCGCCGAGCTGCTCAACCCCGCGGAGCAGCCCGACGACGAGGGGCGGCGGCTGCTGCGGATGCTCACCCCGCGCGAGGCGGAGGTCCTGGTCCGGGTCGCCGATGGCGAGGACACCCGGCTGATCGCGGCCGGGATGGACATCGCCCCGAGCACCGCTCGCACCCATGTCCAGCGGGTCCTGATGAAGCTGGGGGTCGGCTCCCGGCTGGAGGCGGCCGCCCTCGCGGCCCGTACGGGCCTGCTGGAGCGGGCGGCGGGCAACGGCTACGCACCGCAGGGGCCGTGCGCCCCAGGGCGGGACGGGTGACGTAGGCACCCCTGACCGGGACCGTCGCGCCCCGCCGAGCGGGAGCGCGACCTCCGTGGAGCGCCGGACCATTGACCGTGGTGTTTGCTTGTGATTTGTTGTGTGCGCTTATGTTGGTTGGGGGAGTGGGTGGAGGACCCTGGTGAAGAAGACGGTTACGACGCTCGCCGACGGCCGTGAGCTGATCTACTACGACTCCGCCGACGGCATCGTCCGCGACGCCGTCGACCGCCGCCCCCTCGACGCCGTCTCGACCTCGTCCGAGATCCGCCGCGACCCGCTGCTCGGGGACTCCGTCGCCGTCGCCTCGCACCGGCAGGCCCGCACCTACCACCCGCCCGCCGACGCCTGCCCGCTCTGCCCCACCCGGGACGGGCGGCTCAGCGAGATCCCCGACAGCCACTACGACGTCGCCGTCTTCGAGAATCGCTTCCCCTCCCTCGCCGGGGACTCCGGCCGCTGCGAGGTCGTCTGCTTCACCTCCGACCACGACGCGTCCTTCGCCGACCTCACCGAGGAACAGGCCGCCCTCGTCCTCGCCGCCTGGACCGACCGCACCGCCGAGCTGGGCGCCCTCGACCAGGTCACCCAGGTCTTCTGCTTCGAGAACCGGGGCGCCGAGATCGGCGTCACCCTCGGCCACCCGCACGGCCAGATCTACGGCTACCCCTTCGTCACCCCGCGCACCGAGCTGATGCTCCGCTCGGCCGCCCGCCACCGCGAGGGGGCCGGCCGCAACCTCTTCGACGACGTGGTCGCCCGCGAGGAGAAGGACGGCAGCCGCGTCGTCCTCGCCACCGACCACTGGATCGCCCACGTCCCGTACGCGGCGCACTGGCCCTACGAGGTCCACCTCC
>NZ_NWVL01000003.1 GCF_002382885.1 Streptomyces sp. WZ.A104 | reverse complement strand
GCTCGAAGATCCACCTGATCACGGAACGATCAGGTCTGCCCATATCCATCGGCATCTCCGGGGCCAACCTGCACGACAGCCAGGCCCTGATCCCGCTCGTGAAGGGCATCCCGCCGATCCGCTCGCGCCGCGGCCGGCGACGGCGCAAGCCCGGCAAACTCCACGCCGACAAGGGCTACGACTACGCCCACCTGCGGCGATGGTTACGCGAGCGCGGCATCACCCACCGCATCGCCCGCAAGGGAGTCGAGTCCTCGCAACGGCTGGGCCGCCACCGCTGGACCGTGGAACGCACCATGTCCTGGCTCGCCGGATGCCGCCGCCTCCACCGCCCCTACGAACGCAAGGCCGACCACTTCCTCGCCTTCACCAGCATCGCCTGCACACTCATCTGCTATCGCCGACTCGCCAAATGAGATGGCTTATAAATGAGGCGGCGGAGGCGTATGAGGCTGCAGGCCAGTTCGAGCAGGCCCTGGTGGAGGCCGGCACGTCGGTCGTAGCGGGTGCGGAGGCGTTTGAACTGGTGCAGCCAGGCGAAGGCGCGTTCGACGACCCGGCGCACCTCGCCCGGTCCGGAGCCGTGGGCGGCGCCAGGCCGTGACCCCGGCGCAGCCCACGGTCTCAATGGAACGCGTCGGCCTCGAACAGGCTCAGGAAGCGCGCCTCCCGCTCTTCCAGCGCACCCGCTGGTTCTGCTCCAGCTCCTCTGGTTCGTCCTGGGCCTGATCCAGACCTCCGGCTACATCGAAAGGCGGCCGCCCCATACCGGGGCGGCCGCCTTCGCCGGTCTCAGGAGTGCTACTTCTCCCGGGAGAAACGCACCTCCAAGCCGCAGGGTACGTCGGGGTCGTTGGTGGCACAGAGGGTCTCCCCGTCGTCCAGGACGGCGAGGTCCATCATGCAGTCTTCTTGGCGCACGTCCTGGAATGAGAGGCCGATCCGGGAGCCCGACTTCGCCGTCTTCGACATATGGCTACCGTTCTCGTCATCGACGAAGAAGCCCCAGCTGCCGGCCGCTGTGCTACCGGGGCACCGGATGGCGGCGAGATTCTTCGAGTCGAGGCCGGAGGACGTGAACTTCCGGTCGATGGAGAAGGACAGCTGCTCGCCGTCCGGCCCCTTCCAGTCGCCGATGATGCGGTCTGCCGGGACCTTCACCGCGTCTTCGGTACTGCACGCGGCGAGCAGGAGAAGGGACAACAGGGCCACACCGGTCCTATGGACGGGATTCCGCAGTGCCTTGAACACTAATTCATCCTAGAGGTGAAAGTGGCGCCTGTGGGGTCGGGCTGACAGGCGGGCCCGACCCCACAGGCGCTCAGCTGATCAGTGGGCCGTGCGCGTAGGAACTATTCGAGCCATTCCGAATAGTTCACGCACTGACTAATCGGCCACTTCTCCTCCCAGGAGAAGTCCTGTGTCACGGCCGCACCGAAGGTGTCCTCGAACGCTGGATTCCATGACCTGGGGATGACATGGGTCGCGGATCGCCAGTCGGAGATATTCGTTGCCGTGAACTTCAGGGTGACTGTCTGCTCCTTCTTGTTGATCGACTTGATCTTCCCGGTAGCACTGTAACTGCCGAGGAACGCGTCCGCCTGGTTGTCCGTGCCGATACCACCGTTGGTCAACACGCCTGCGAGGTCGTTCGCCGCGCCACGCAGGGAGTTGAACTTGTACCAGGGGCTTCCTGGCTCAGGGCCCTTGTCCTGATAGGAGAACCTGACGGCTTCCTTCGCGTACGGCGCCTTCAGCCCCTTGTCCCGTGCCTGGCCCACCAAGGTGGACCGCCACTTGGACATGGTGTCGTCGCTCGCCAGGATCGCTGTGAACGCGTCGCCGCCCCGGAAGTCCTGGTGATCACGCAGCGGATAGCCGCCACCCCACAGCCAACCGAAGAACATCGAACGCGAAGTCTCCCACCGGTTGGCCGCCTTCGGGTCACTGACGATGCCCCAGCCGGGCGCCATGGCCAGCCACTCCTCCGTACTCCGGGCCGGCAGGTTGAACGGTGTGTCCCAGGATTTGGTGATGAGGTTGTAAGTGGCCCCAGGAGTCCATCCGTTGAACGGGTTGTACGTGGTTCCGTTGTTGCCGGTCGGAGCGGTGCCGCCACCACCGCCGCCACCGCCGCCACCACCGCCACCGCCACCGCCACCGCCACCGCCACCGCCGAACGAGCCGACGGCGGCGACCGCCGCGCCCACCGCACCGACCACGGCACCCACGACACCACCGATCGCAGCACCGATGAGTCCGAGGAGACCGCCGATCCCGTCCGACATGCCGGTCGGGTCGGAGTTGGTCACGGGGCTGTTTCCTGAGTAGGCATAGCCGTTCAGCGATTGCGGCTTGTCCGGTTCGAGGAGCGGGTCCACGCTGAGGAACCGACCCGTGACCGGGTCGTACTCCCGTGCGCCAAGGTGGGTGAGGCCGGTCTTGCGGTCCGCGGGCTTGCCGAGGAAGCCCTTGTCGTCCGGCCACGCGGTCGTCTCGGAACCGCGCGGTGCGCCGAACGGCTTCGTGTACCGCTTGGCGAAGACCAGCGTGTCGGCGGCGATCGCCAGGCTCGAAGTGCCGTGGTGGTCGCCCGCGAGGAAGGCCAGCTTCGTGCCGGGCTCACCGGCGGCGGATGTCCGGACGGCGATCGTCTGGCCGCCGGCCCGGTACGAACGCGCACCGGACAGGGCCTTGGTGGCCCCGTTGCCGCTCACCTTGAGCCGGACCTCGGTCACGCCCAGGTAGAGCACGCTCTCGCCGTCCGTGGTGGTGGCCCGGCGGATCAGCAGCTCCCCACTGGCGTCGTAGACGTAGCCGGTCTTGGCGGCCGGCTTGCTGCCCGCTGCGGGCTCTTCGACGCTGGCCAGCCTGCCTTCGACGTTCCAGCCCAGGGTCTGGGTGCCCTGGGTGCCGGGCCGGGACGTGGTGTTCCCGATCTCGTCGTAGGAGTAGGTCTCGGTCTTTGCTCCGCTCTGCGTCTTCGCGAGGGCGTGCGGCTGCCCGTTCGGCGTGCCGTAGGTGTATGTGGTGGAGGTGTCACCCGAGGTGCTGTGCTCGGTCTGCCCGGTGCGCAGCCCGGAGTCGTTGTAACGGTAGCTCGTCCAGTACGGCGCGGCGCCCCCGAGGTTGCCGGTGGTGCGGCCGGAAGCGGAGCAGTCGGCGGTCTTGGGAGTCCAGGCCTCGGCCAGGCGACGGTAGCCGTCATGGTCGAAGCACTGGTAGTCCGCCTTGCCGGCCCCGCCCAGGGTGGTGCCGTCGAAGACGGAGGTGACGTTGCCCGCGGCGTCCTGGGAGAACTTCAGCTCCTGGAGCATGAAGCCATGCACGTCGTCGGTGACGTAGGACCTGGTGAGACGGCGCGTGCCGGCCTCGTAGTCGTGGTTGACGTACAGCTTCTTGGCGTTCGTCGGGTCGGTGGCGAGCGTCATCTGACGCACGTCGCCGAGCGGCGAGTAGGTGACCCCCTGCAGATAGCCCGTGGTGCCCTTGGAGCTCTTGACCTGCCCGAGGCTGTCGTGGGTGTACGACACCGTCTCCGCGGGGAGTCCGGCCACCGCGGGCGCGGCCGCCTGCTTCACCGTGCCGTCCAGGTTGTACCCGGTGGAGAACGACAGGGTCCTGGGCACGCCAGCGGCCACCAGCGGATCGTCGGAGGGCATGATCAGCTGGTTGTTGGTGACCTTGTACAGGTTGTCGTAGCGGGTGACCTTCTGCGTGTAGGCCCTGCCGCCGACACCGCCCTCGTACCGCACGGCGGTGTCCTGCTGCCCCTTGGCGAGAGTATCGAACGTCCAGGCGGCGAGCTTGTTGGCGTCGGTCTTGGAGGTCTGCCACATCCCGGTCTTGCGGCCGAGTATGTCGTACGCGAAGAGCAGCTCTTCGCCACGACTGTCGGTGGACTTCACTGCCTGGTCGAGATCGTTGTGGACGGTCGTGGTTGTGCCCTTGTCCGGGTCGCTCACGGTCCGCTGCCGGCCGAACAGGTCGTAGGTGTAGGACCACTTGGACTTGTCCGGGGCCGTCACCGACTGCTGCCGGTCCGCGGCGTCGAAGGTGTAGGAGGTGGTCGTGAACTCGGTGCCGGTCGGCTTGGGCCCCGCGTAGTCGCGCCGCTCGACTGTCTGGCCGAGTGCGTTGGTGACCAGCGCGTTGGCCGAGCCGCCGGCCGGGGCGCCGGTGAGGACTGTGTCGCCCTGGTAGGTCACGTCGACCGACCATTTGGTCACGCCGAAACTCTTCGTGACCGTCTTGACCGTCCGGCCCATGCCGTCGTGGACCGTGTCCGTCTGCTTGGGCGCCTGACCACCGTCGATCTGCACGATCGACCCGGAAGGTGCCGCCGTGTTGTCCCAGATGTCGGCCTGGGCGGTCACGGCGAGGCCGCGGCCGTCGTACAGAGTCTGCGCGATGATCCGCCCACCCGCGGCCGACGGCGCCTGTATCTGGCGGGTACGCAGGAGTGAGTCGAAGATCTCGTAGGTGGTGTTGTAGCCGGAGCCGTCGCCCTTGAGCGTGGCGCTCGAAACCCAGGGCAGAGCCGAGGACTTGACGCTGTACTTGTAGACGTAGTTGGCGGACTTTCCGAGTACCCGGTAGCGGTTCGGCAGCCAGACGCTGGTGACGCGGCCAAGGCTGTCGTACTGGGACTCGGTGACCTTGCCGTTCGGATCCGTGACCTTCAGATCCACTCCCAGCGCGAAGTCCTTGATGGTGGTGCTCTTGTGGCCCTTGGCGTTGGCCACCGTCGTCGAGGTCAGCGGGCCCGCCGCCGCCGGGGTGTAGGTGGTGGTGGAGATGGTGGTCGAGTTGGTGTCCTTCATCACCGTCGGACGGCCGAGCACGTCGTACTCGGTGATGTTCGTCTGCTGCCAGTCGGGCTGGTTGTCTGCACCGTAGGACTTCACGCGTCCGGCCCAACGGGCTTCGCCCTTGGTGGGCTTCTGGTCGGCGGACCACGTCGTCGTGTCGAAGGCGGTGGCCTGATCGGACACCACATCGCCCGGACGCGAGGAGTCGCCAGGCAGATCCAGATCCGAGTCGGCGACGGAGCAGGCCTTCCCGACGACCCGGGTCCGGGACGTGAGCGCGGTCAAACCGATCGCGTCATTACGGGCGTACCAGGTACGCGTGCACTTCTCGTCGCCGGTGACGGAGTTGTCACCCCGGTCCTCGACCGAGGTGGGCATGCCGTAGTCGTCGTACGTGGTCTTCGTCGTACGGATGCGGTCGTACGCGGTGCCCTTGCTGGTCACGTTGGTACGGGCATGGGACTGGCCGACACGGACGTAGTACGCCTCGGTGTCCGCGTACGACTTGTGCTGTGTGGCCGTCCGCTTCGACCAGGGGTCGTTGACGGTGCCGGACACCTCGGTCGTGCCGTTGTAGGAGACCGTCTCGCGGTTGAAGCCGGCGTACTGGTCGGAGTCGGTGATCTCCGCGGCCTTGATGCCCGAGACCTTGACGCTCTTGCGCCGGTCCGGATCGGGGGTCTTGCCGTCGGAGCCCAGGACCCGGTCGCCGTTCATGCCGCGCAGGTACACCGTGACCGTCTTGGTCTGAGTCCCCTCGGGCGGTCCCGTGAGGTGGGTGACCTTGCCGAAACCGCGCCAGACGGACCAGGTGCGCCGCTTGGCGGGTGTCATCGGGTCGTCGTTGTAGTGCCAGGCGCCGCCACCGGAGTAGGTGTACGTGTGTTGCACCGCCTCGGAACCACCGTGCGGATCGGTGGTGCGCACCGAGCTGACCGGGTACTTCTGGAACCAGTCGAGGATCGGCTCCTTCTCGCCGTAGGGCGACCAGTACACCGGGTAGCAGCGCTTGGTGTTCGTGTCGACCTTGGGCATGGTCTGCCCGGCCACGCAGTCCGCCGCCATGTAGTCGACGATCGTCTGCGCGCCCGTCTCGGAGACGATCGTCTTCAGACGGGGGCGCTCGAACGACAGGATGTCGTCATTCGGGCTGTCGACCCGGTTGGGCAGGAAGACATGGTCGAACTTGACCGGGTCCAGAGAGAGATCGGTGCCCCGCTTGCCGGTGTGCTCGATCTCGTCCAGCCACAGCGACTGGTCGGTGGAGTCGCCGGTGTCACCCGGGTCGAGGTAGAGGTGCTTGAAGTTCCACGTGTCGACGGGCGAGAAGGCCGGGGACGACGCCGCGGCGTTCCAGGCGTAGGTGGAGACCGAGGTCAGACGCTTGCGGGTGAAGAACGACGGGCTGGTGTTGTACGTGCACTTGGCGCCGTCCTTGCACACGGCGTCGAAGGGTACGTCGGGCCAGTTGTCCCGGGTGTCCTCGGTGAGCGAGTCACAGCCCGTGCCGGTGGCCAGGCATCGCTCGGCGTAGGAGAGGACGACCTTGTTCGAAGCGGCCGGGGTGGCGCTGAAGAGGGCTCCGGCGCGCTGGCCGTAGCGGATCTCCTTCAGGTAGCCGCCGCGGGTGTACCCGGTGCCGGTGTTGTCGTCGCCGAGCTTGTCGTAGTTGTTGGTCTCGTCCTCGTACCAGTAGGTCATGGCGTTGTCGTGGGTGTCCTCGACATAGTCGAGGTTCCAGCGCCAGGCCTGCTTCTTGTCACGGCCCGAGAAGGAGCTGCCCGAGGAGTAGCCGGGCTCGCCCGCGTCGTCACCGAAGACGGGCACGGTCCACACCGACTTGGTGCGGACGCCGGCGGCCGCGCCATCGAGCTTGTTCAGGCCGAAGACGAACTTGGTGCCGTCGCCGGTGACGACGGTCCAGTACTCGCCGTTGTCGTCGCCGTTGTCCGCTCCGGTGGAGTGGGTGACCTTGGAGGCGTCGTCGTTCTTCAGCCGCCACTCACCGGTGGTGTCGTCCTTGACCAGCTCGGTGGCCTTGCCGTTGAGGACGAGTGAGGCGTTGTCGTACTTCCAGCACAGGTCGTACTTGTCGCTGTGGCCGTCGTCGGTGCACGAGCCGTATTTGCGCTCAACGTAGGACGACGTCAGGTCGAAGCCCTCACCGACCATGGTGCCCTGATTGTTGGTGGTGGCCGTACGGCCGTCCACGCTTCCCGAGTCGTACGAGATCGCCAGCTCGGGACCCACACCCGCGGCCGGAGCCGGCGGTTTGAGCGGGTACGACCAGGTGAAGGAGCCGGAGCTGCCGCCCGCCTCCCAGGTGGAGGAGGCGGCTAGCGGCGTCGCCTTGTAGTCGCCGCCACTGGACGCGGTTCCCGCTGCGACCGCCAGGGTCATGGTCTGCCCGGTAGTGGCCGACCTCGTGGCGGGTGCGGATTCGAAGGCCAGGTCCGTCGTGAGGGTTTGCGTGGACCGCTCGTTGGTGAACTCCATCGGGGTGGGCTTGCGGCACTTCGCCGACTTGGCGGACTTCGCGTCCCGCAGGGCACAGTCGGGCAGCCGCATCACTTGCAGTCGGCCCGCCCAGTCGCCGCCGTAGGCCGAGGCGAACTTCGAGTAGTCCAGGCCGAGTCGGGCCGAGCCGCCGTTCTTCGGGCCGCTCACCTTGAGGACGATGCCCTTGACGCCAAGTGCTCTGGCGTCCTTCTGGCCGAGGACGTCGACCGTCACGGACTCGGCGGCCCGGGTCTCCTTGGCGGGCTTCCCCTTCTCCGGGGGCGGAGCGGCCAGTGTGACGGGCAGTGAGCCAGGCGTCTTCTCGGCGGCCCCGCTCTTGGGCAGGGTCAAGCGGGCCGAACCCTCGGTCGGCCAGGTGGTCTTCTTCGCCTGGTCCTCGCGGGCGCGCTGGGCCGCCTTGCGGTCAGCGGCCGCGGCCTCCTTCATGGTGTTCGCGGTTTCGCTGTCCGCCTTGGCCTTGAAAGGAGAGACCTGCTGCGCGCGCGCCGCCGACAGCTTCGGCTTACCCAGGGGGTCGTCAGCGGCGGTCGCGCTCATGGGCGCCAGCAGGCCGGGGAGCATGGCGAGGCCGACGGCCAGCGAAACGCGACGCATCCAGGGAGAGAAGGAAGGTGGCGATGACGGTGAGCGGCCCGGCACATGCCGGGCCGAACGTATGTGTCTCACGAATGCCCTTGTCTGAGCTGTATGAGCTGTATCGGAGTGTGGCCGGTCAGGGCCGGGCGGTCATGCCCGGCCCTGACCGGTGGCCGCCGTGTGTCAGCGGCGGATGTGACGGATCGTCAGAGCGTGCCGTTGCCCAGGATCTGCGACCGGATCTGGTCGGCGCTCATCGCACCGGTCCACACCCGCAGTTCCTCCAGGGCGCCCGGCAGATGGTGCCCGGTAGCGCCGCTCGCGCTCCCTCGGCCCGCGGAGACCACGCCAGTACCCTGCTGGGCGGCCGAGAACCCGGACGCATCCTCGGCAGGCTGGTCGAACTCGCCTACGAACAGGTGAAGTTTGCCGTACCGCGTCTCGGTCTTGGCTGAGTCCGCGGGGTCGGTCCACTCCCAGGACTCACCGGCGTCGAAGACACCCGTGACCTGCACCCAGGTGTCGGTCTCGGCGATGTCGCCGCCCGGTGCCTCGGCGCTCTGCGTGACCTTGCCGTCGGCGCCGACCGCGGTCCGGGTGAATTTCCACTGGTAGACGCCCTCGGCGGCCTTCACTACCCACAGTGCCCACGAGGACTCCCCGGCGGAGGCCTGCTGCCCGGCCACCTGGCCCTGGTAGCCCACGGGTTTGGCCGCGAGCTTGGCGGAGTCCAGCTGGACCCGGGCGGAGACGGTGAATGAGCCGCTCTCGTCGGTCACCGGACCGGCCGCCGAGGCGTACCCTGCCGTGCCGTCGAGGACCAGCGCGCTGTTCTCCTCGTCCAGTACCGCGCCCTCGGCCGAGAGCTTCAGGCCCGGCACGGGGTACGAGGAGAGTTCCCTGACCGCGGTGCCGGTCGAGGCCGTGGCGTCCCAGTGCGCGACCAGTTCGTTGGCCGCGACTCCGTTCTCCAGGAGCTGCGCCTGCTGGATGATCTCGTCACCGGTCAACGCGCGCTGCCAGACCGCCACCTCATCGAGGCGACCGCGGAAGTGTTCCCCGTACGTCCCCTTGACCAGCGATCGGCCGAACTGCAGGCCGCCGGAGGAGACCCATGGCGTGTACGCGGTCGACAGCGAGTTCAGCACCACTGGCTGGCCCTGCGGGCGGCCGTTGACGAACAGCTGGATGGTGTCGTTGGTCTTGTCGGTGTCGCCCTTGGTGTCGAACACGCCGGCCAGATGCGTCCACACCTTCAGCGGCGGGGCACCGGTGTCGGACAGCGATCTCAGATAGACCGGGTTGTCCTTGGTGTCCGTGGCCGTGCGGTTGAAGACCCACTTCTTGTAGTAGGCCGAGTAGTAGAGCGTGAAAGCCGAGCCGTGCGTGCCCGGCGCCGCGAGGACCACCCGGGTCTGCGACGTATCCGTCAGATAGGCCCAGGCCGAGAAGGTGAACGAGTCCTTGGTGTTCACCGCCGCGGACGCGGTCGCCGCATGGCCGTCGCGGGCGCTCTCGGCACTGCCGTCGTTGAGCCACAGCGAGTAGTCGGCGTCGCCGCGGCGCGCCAGCGTGGACCAGCCGGCATGGGTGGTCCGCAGAGTGGCGTCGTGGCGAGTGCCCTCAGTGGCGGTGTCCTTGGCCACGGTCACACCGGAGTTGGGTGCGCCGTCGTCGAAGTGCCAACGGCCTACCGCACCGGCGGCCGGGGACACCTTGAAGGTGAACTCGGACGGCGATCCCCAGCGGTTGCGTACGTCCTTGGCCTCCACCGACAGCACCTGCGTGCCGGCGAGTGAGGGCGTGATGTCGGGAACGGTGACCGTGGAGCCCGTCACCGTCCTGGTGTCCTTCGCGGACGTGGTCAGCAGCCGCCAGCGGTAGCCGGTGATGTCGGTGTCCGCGGCATTGGGCTTGAAGGTGAAGCGGCCCGGCATGCCGGGGCCGCCCCGGCCTTCGCACAGGTTGGTGGTGCACTCGGTGTACGGGGAGCCGGCGCTGATCTGCGGCGCCTTGGGTGCCGTCGAGTCGATCTTGAGGTAGCACCATGGCGAGTACGACGACCACAGGTCACCGGACTTCCCGCCGTAGGACCAGTGCGACTGGGTACGCGCCCTAAGCCGGTACAGGCCGCCGTCGGCGCGGTTGGTGGTGCGCATCTTCTCCAGGGTGCCGTCCGGGTCCCAGCCGCTGCTGGGCCGGTAGCCGGACCAGACCTGGTGCCAGTCGGCGTCGTCGCCGCGCTGGATGACGAACTCGGCCTGCAGCGAGCCCTCCGCGTCGCCCATGTTGTGCTCGACCTTCGTCTGCACCCGCGCCTGGACCATCGGGTCCTTGCGCGTGACGATCAGCGGGTCGGACGACGACTTCTTGCAGTACGCGGTGGTCCCGTCGCCCGGGATCACACCGACATCAGTGGGCACGCCCGGTTTGAAGGCGTAGTCGACCTTGAGCTCGGCGTTGTCGTCGAACCGCTTCCAGGCCGCCGGGTCGGACTCGTCCTTGGCACGGAGCATCAGCGTCAGCCGGGAGATCTTGCCGTCGGCGAACTTGCGCACCGTGGGGGTGAGGTTCTCGTCGGGCTCGTCCGGGTTGTCGTTGAACTCGATCCACTTGTCCGGCTGACCCGGGCTGCACTGGCTGCCACGGCCCGCCGACACATGGCGGTCACCCATCTGGTCCAGCTGGGTCGGCCCGGGCCACCGGGTGCCCTCGGAGATGTTGTTGGTGCGCTCCAGGTCGACCCACTTGGCGCTGCAGCTGAACGACCAGGTCTCGTACGCGCGGAAGGTGGCGTCGAGCACGTGCTTGCCCGACAGCTTCGACGGCGAGAACTCGAAGTACATGCGGTTGGTGTAGTTGTTACCGCAGTAGTAGGGGCCGGAGACACTGCAGCGCCCGACTCCGTAGTCACCGTTGAACTGCCAGAACTTGTCACCATCGGAGGACAGCACGGTTCGTTCGGACGCGCCCAGACCGACCGACGGGTCGATGTACACGGGGTACACGGTGTCCTTGCCGCGCAGCAGGTCCAGGTCGGGCCGGACCGCGATGGCGTCGTCCTCGATCTGGACCGGCATGACGGCGCTCGTGTCGCCGGGGCCGGGCTGGGTGCTCTCCTCCACCGGGTCGGACGGCGCGTCCGGGGCCGGTTCGGTGGCGTCCGAGACCAGCTGCGTCCGCGGCCCCGCATCGCCTGCGGAGTCCCACATCTGCCCGGCGGGGCCCTTGAACACGGTGTTGCCGTCGTCGTCGACGGCCCGCAGCCCTCCACCGGCGCCAGGCACGATCCGCAGCTCCGAGCCGGAGGCGGCCAGCTTCACCTGGTCGAGTGCCGGATCGGCGGCCGCCTCGGCGGACTTGACCACGAGCACTTCGCGGTAGCCCTCGGCCGTGGCGGTGAGCTCCAGGTCCACGCCCTTGAGGACGTCCGGGTAGATCGCCTTCGGTCCGTCGAGCCGGGGCTCGGGCAACGTGCCCGGCCAGTCGAGCCGCAGTGAGCCCTGCTCACTGCCCAGGCGAATGAGTCCGTCGCCGTCGCCGCCTCCGGAGAAGGACAGGTCGACCACAGCCGCCTTCGGCCCGACGGACCCGTCGGAGCGGCGCTCCAGCGTGGCATCGACGTCGCGCCAGGAGCCGTCAACGCCCTTCGCCCGCTGCGGGACCGCGGACTGGACCAGCGTGTACGTTCCGTCGGGGTTCGCGGTGGTCGTCGAGTACTCGGTCCGCTCCGCAGTCACCTCGACCGGATCACCGGAGGCGGCCGCGCGCTGCGCGGCGGTCAGATGACCGACCTCCGTGGCGTCCTCGGCGACAGCTGCTTGCGCGGGGGTCGGTGCGCTGACCTCAAAGGCGGGCAGCCCGGCCATCAGCGCTGCCGCGGTGATTCCGGAGAATGCCCTGACACGCCCCCGCGGTCTTCGTCCTCTGCCCCCATCAGACCTGCCCCACCAGCGCTTTTGCATGCTCCCCCACCCCAGCTCCACTCGATGTTCAGATTTGCGCTGCAAGTGAATACAGCCGCGGTTCCGGTG
Source organism: Streptomyces sp. WZ.A104 (assembly GCF_002382885.1). Lineage (GTDB taxonomy): Bacteria > Actinomycetota > Actinomycetes > Streptomycetales > Streptomycetaceae > Streptomyces. The sequence goes on along the minus strand of NZ_NWVL01000003.1, from coordinate 185,454 downwards.
TCAACCATGATCGTGATCACACTGTGGACGACCGCAACCGGCGAGAGCTGCTCGCGTCAGCAGAGTTGCACCGGCCCCAACGGCATGCGGAGTGGCCGACCGACAGCGGAATCGGCACATCGCGGCGCCGAGCCCCTCGGCGATGCCGTGAAGAACTCCCCCGCCCGCGCCCGATCACTGACGTGAGGCACCCACGACACGACGTTGACAATCATTTTCATTTACAGGATGCTGGCGAAGCCCCGCACCCGCCGCCCCGTCCTGCGGCCGGAACCCGGGGCCCACGCCACGTGATTCCTGGGAGCAGCATGTCGACATTCCGTAACCGCCGAGAATTCCTCGCCCTGGCCGGCGCGGCCGGTACAGCCGGGGCCCTGGCCCTCACCGGCTGCGGGGCCGGCTCCGGCTCCGGTGGCGGCTCGGTGGACGGCAAGGCGGAGCCCAGGCGCGGCGGGCAGCTGCGGGCACTGTTCACCGGAGGCGGCGAACAGGAGACGATCGACCCGCACGCCGAGGCCCTGGCCATCGACATGGCGCGCACGAAGGCGCTGTTCGACCGGCTCGTGGAGCTGGACGGGAACATGGCGCCGGTGCCGAGGCTGGCCGAGAAGTGGGAGGCCGACGCCGACGCGACGGTGTGGCGCTTCACCCTGCGGGACGCCACGTTCCACGACGGGAAGAAGCTCACTCCCGAGGACGTCCTGTTCAGCTTCGACCGCATCCTCGACCCCAAGGCGACCAACCACTTCGCGCAGGGCCTGCTGTCGGTCATCGACCTGAAGAAGAGCCGGGGCATCGGCAGGAACACCGTCGAACTCCAGCTGGTCCGGCCGAACGCCGAACTGCCCTCCATGCTCGCCACGTTGGGCACGTCGATCGTCAGCACCCGTTACTCCGACCCCGCCGAGCCGGTCGGCACCGGCGCCTTCCGCCTGAAGTCCTTCGAGGCCGGCCGCTCCTTCGTCGCCGAGCGCTTCGACGACCACTGGGACGGCGGGGCCTACGTGGACGAGCTGCGGATCCTGTCCGCCGAGGCCGACGCGCGCGGCAACGCCCTGCGCGCCGGCGAGGCGGAGTACGGCTACGAGATGACGCCGACCTTCGCCCGTACCGCACAGGCCGACAAGTCTGTCCGGATCGTCGCCGCCAAGGGCAGTACCGCCCATGCCATCGTCATGAAGTGCGACCAGGAGCCGTTCACCGACCCGGACGTGACGCTGGCCTTCAAGCTGCTCGCCGACCGGGAGAAGCTGGTCGAAGTCGTCCTGGCGGGCCAGGGTGTGGTCGGCAACGACATGTTCGGCAAGGGCTACCAGTACTACCCGCAGGACGTTCCGCAGCGGAAGCGCGATGTCGAGGAAGCCCGTGCACTGCTGAAGAAGGCCGGCGTGCTCAACAAGCCGCTGTCCATCTACACCTCCTCCGTCGCCAGCGGTTTCGTGGAGGCGGCGACCCTCTTCGCCGAGCAGGCCGCCGACGCCGGACTGCGGGTGAAGGTCACGCGCGGTTCGTCGGAGACGTACTTCAGGGACCAGCTCACCAAGGGCGTGATGGGCAGCCACCGCTCGGGCGCCATGACCGTCCCCACCTACATCAACGACCGCCTGCTGACGAAGTCCGCCTTCAACGCCTCCGGCTGGCGCCGCAAGGACTTCGACGCGACCTTCGCCAAGGCCCGGTCCACGACGGACGAGGCCGAGCGAACAGAGCTGTACGGAAAGCTCCAGCGGACCGTCCACGACGAGGGCGGTCTGCTGGTCTGGGGTCACCCGGACTGGCTGAACGCCGTCTCCTCCCGGGTGCGGGGCGTCGAGGACGCCCCTCCCAACACCCTGGACTCCGCCCGCTTCGACAAGGTGTGGCTGGCCTGAGGATGCGCGGGTACGCCCTGCAACGACTCGCCGTCGGAGCCGTCCAGCTGGCCCTGCTCGCGGTGCTGGTGTTCGCGTTGACGTCGCTGCTGCCCGGTGACGCGGCCGATGTCCGCAACAACGAGGACGCCACGCCCGAGCGGGTGGCGGCGCTGCGCGAGCAGCTCGGGCTGGACCGGCCGGCCCTGGAACGCTTCACCGACTGGGCCCAGGGCCTGCTCACCGGCGACCTGGGCACCTCGCTGGTGAGCGGCGGCCCGGTGCTGGACATCCTGACCGACTCGGCCGGCCCCACGCTGGTGCTGGCCGCGGTGACCCTCGTTGTCGTCGTGCCGCTCGCGGTGCTGCTCGGCATCGCCTCCGGGCTGCGCGAGGGCGGGCGCCTCGACCGGGCGGTCACGTCCGTGACGCTCGCGCTCAACGCCGTACCGGACTTCCTGCTGGCGCTGCTGCTCGTGGCCGGCCTGTCGCTGAGGCTGGGCTGGCTGCCCGCCACCTGGGTCGGCGTGGGCGCGGCGGACCTCCTGGTCGAGCCCGCGCTGCTGGTCATGCCGGTCACGGTGGTGGCGGCCCGCATGGTCTGCCTGCTGTCGCGGCAGGTGCGGGCGGGCATGGTGACGGTCCTCAAGGCGGACTACGTCGTCCAGGCGCGGCGCCTCGGCGTGCCGCGCCGGACGCTGCTGCTGCGCCATGTCCTGCCCAACGCCGCTGTGCCCGGGGTCCAGGAACTGGCCCGGGTGGGCGACAACCTGGTGGGCGGGGTGCTGGTCGTCGAGGCGGTATTCGCGATCCCCGGTGTGGCGACCGCCCTCGTCCGTGCCGTGGAAGCCCGCGATGTGCCCACCGTGCAGGGCTTGGCCCTGGTGGTGGCGGTGGCGGCCCTGCTGTTCAGCCTGGTGGCGGATCTGGTCTGCCATCGACTCGTCCCGCGAACGGAGGTCCTTCGGTGAAGGCCACGGCCAAGCCCATGGTGTCGGTCGGCGGGCTGCTGCTGGCGCTGCCGCTGGGTGCCGCCCTCTTCGGACCGCTCGTCGCCGATCCCGCCGTGCCGGGCGCGTATGCCCCGTACGCCCCGGGCGGGGGCGAAAGCCCGCTGGGGACGGACGGGTTGGGGCGTGACGTGCTGGCCCTGCTCCTGCACGGCGGGCGCAGCGCGCTCGGCATGGCGCTCGGCGCGGTCGCCGTCGCCTGCCTGGCAGGCGGACTCATCGGTCTGCTGGCCGCGACGGCCCGCCGCCGCTGGGCCGACGAGCTGCTGATCCGTCCCCTCGATGTGCTGCTGCCGCTGCCCACGCTGCTCGTGATCAGTGTGATCGCGGTGGGCTGGCGCGGCTCGCCCGCCGCCATCACTCTCGCGATCGCGGCTGTCAACGTCCCGCCGGTGGCACGGCTGGTGCGGGCCGCGGCCCTGGACGCGGCGAGCAGTCCCGTGGCCGAGGCACTGCGGGTGCAGGGCGAGTCCCGGCTCCGTATCCAACTGGACTACGTGGCACGCTCGGTGCTCGCTCCGGTCGCCGCCGACATCGGCACCCGCATCACCCTCGCCGTGTTTCTCGTGGGCTCGGCCAACTTCCTCGGCCTGGGGCTTGACCCGACGGCTCCCGACTGGGCGGTGAGCATCTCTCGCAGCCGCGAGGGCCTGCTCCTCCAGCCGTGGGCCGTACTGGCGCCCGCCCTGATGCTCGTCATGTTCACCGTGGGGCTCAACCTGCTCGCCGATGGCCGGCTTGCCCGCTCCCGCCGTTCGCAGGAGGCCGACCGATGACCCCGATCGTCTCCGTGCGGTCACTGACCGCGCGCGCCGGGGACAGCGTGCTCCTCGACGCGGTCGACCTCGACCTGTACGAGGGCCGGGTCACCGCGCTCGTCGGCCCGTCCGGCAGCGGCAAGACCACGGCCGCCCTCGCCCTGCTCGGTGAGGCGGGCCCGGGGGTACGCCTGACCGGCGGGGTGACGGCCGACGGCGTGACCGTCGTGGCTGAGGACGGCATCACGAAGGCCGCCGCCGGGCTGCGCGGGCGGGTGGTCGCTTACATGCCCCAGCACCCGGGCGGCGCCCTGAACCCGGCCCGCCGCACCGGAGCCGTCCTCGCCGAGCTCGCCCGTCTGCACCACTCCGCCTCCACCGCTACGGCGGCCGTCGCCGAAGCGCTGGACGCGGCCCAGTTGCCGCCGGGACGGGACACCGAGCGGCGCTTCCCGCACCAGTTCTCGGGCGGGCAGCGCCAGCGTGTGGCACTCGCCCAGACGCTGGTGTGCCGCCCCCGGGTGCTCGTCCTCGACGAGCCGAGCACCGGCCTGGACACGGTGACCCGGCTGAGGCTGGCCGGGGAGCTGGCGGAGCTCGCGCGCACCGGCCTGGCGATCCTGCTCCTCAGCCACGACCACGACCTCGTCCGGGCCCTGGCCGACCACGTGGTCGTCCTGCACCGGGGGCGGGTGACCGCGTCGGGGGGCCCCGCCGACGCCCTGCCCGCCCGGCGCGGGGTGGCCACCACGCGACACGCCCCCCGCGACGGCGACGGCCCCCCGGTCCTCGACGTGAGGAACCTCTCCGCCCACCTCCACAGCCGCCGCCGGGGCCCCGTGCTGCACGGGGTCGGCCTCCAACTGCCCGCCGGGGCCTGCGTCGGCGTGGCCGGGCTGTCCGGCAGCGGCAAGACCACGCTGGCCCGCTGCGCCGCCGGACTCCACGAACGCCACCGCGGCGACGTGCTGCTGGACGGCGACCGGCTGCCGGTGCTGCGCCGCCGCACCGCCGAGCAGAAGCGGCGGGTGCAGTACGTCTGGCAGGAAGTGCGCTCCTCCTTCGACGAGCGGCGCCCGGTCGCCGAACAGGTCGCCCGGACCGCCGTACGGCTGCGGGGACTCACACCCGACGAGGCGAGGCACACGGCCCTTCGGATGCTGGACCGTCTCGGGCTCGCCGCCGACACCGTCGCACGCCGACCGGGTGGCCTGTCGGGGGGCGAGCTGCAACGTGCCGCGCTCGCCCGCGCCGTACTCGCCGAACCCGACGTGCTCGTCTGCGACGAGATCACCACCGCCCTGGACGCCGACGCGACCGACGCCGTCCTCGCCGAGCTCGCCGCCCTGCGTGAACGGCACGGCACCGCGCTGCTCTGGGTCAGCCACGACCTGGAACTCCTCGCCGCCGTCGCCCACCGCATCGTCGTCATCGACAGCGGGCACGTCGTCGAGACCGGCACGCCGCAGCAGGTACTGCGGGCCCCCCGGGCCGCCCTCACCCGGCAGCTCGTCCACGCCATGGATCTCGGCAGGGCACTCAAGGCCACCGATCAGGCCGCCCCGTCCGTCTCCGGCGCCTGAAGGACTCACGACCCACCACACCCCCGACCACGGAGGACACATGACCGACCTGACCGCAGCGGGCGACCCGGCTGCGCGGGGCGACGCCCGGGCACTGCTCGACGCGCTGCCCGACACGCTGCCGCAGGACGAGATCCTCGCCATCAACAGCTCCAAGTCCGACATCCACACGCACCGCACGTACGCGTACAACGGCTGGACGTTCGACCTGCCGCCCGGCGTCTTCAAGCCAGGCGACACCAGCCGTATCGTCCACGACCGGCTGCTGGACGGCACCATCCCGCTCAAGGGCCGCGCCTACGCGGCCATCGGTGCCGGCCTCGGCGTCGAGGCCGTGATCGCCGGCACGGCCGGCGCCCGCGAGATCTACGCCGCCGACGTCCACCCGGACAGCGTCGCCACCGCCGCCGCCCACTACGAGCGCGTCGTCGGGGACCGCCCCGGCACCGCCTTCCGTCCGCTGGTCTCCAACCTCTTCGAGGAGTTCCCCTCCTCCGCCCGCCTAGACGTCATCACCTTCAACCCGCCCGCGGTGAGCGTGCGGACCAGCGACGACCCGACGGTGGTCCGCAACGTCTGTGTGGGCGCCGAGATCGTCGTCCGCTTCTTCGACCAGATCGTCGACCGGGACCTGCTCGCGCCCGACGGCGAGATCTACCTGGTCGTGTCCAACACCTCGGAGCTCAAGCGCATCGTCGCGTACGCCGTCGACGCCGGGTTCCAGCCGGAGGTCCTGCACCGCCAGACCTGGGAGGGCGACAACTGCCAGGCGTACTTCTTCAAGCTGAACCGTCGGCCTGCCGCCTGACCAGGAGGAGAGAGACATGCATGAGCACATAGCGGAGGCCGTCAAGGAGCCCGACGTGGTGGCCGTCCCTCCTGGAGCGGTCTGTCTGCGCTTCGAGACCATGAAGCTCTACTCGGCGCTCGGCGCCGTACGCCACCTGCTGGAGACCGGGCAGGTCGAGCCCGGTGACACGCTCGTCGACAGCTCCAGCGGCATCTACGCCCACGCACTGGCCCTCGCCTGCCACCGCTACGGCCTGAACTGCCACGTCGTCGGGTCGACGACGGTGGACCGTACACTCCGCGTCCAGCTGGAGATCCTGGGCGCCACGCTCGAACAGGTCCGGCCGTCCAAGAACCTGCGCCTGGACCAGAACCTGCGCGTGGAGCGCATCGGTGAACTGCTGCGCGAGAACCCCGGCTACCACTGGATGCGGCAGTACCACGACTCGATCCACTACCTCGGCTACCGCGACGTCGCCGACCTGATCGGCAAGGAGGTCCCGGACGGACCTCTGTCCATCGTCGGAGGGGTCGGCACCGGAGCGTCCACCGGCGCCATCGCCACGTATCTGCGCGAGGCGGGCCGGGAGGTCACCCTCGTCGGCGTGCAGCCCTTCGGCAGCGTCACCTTCGGTGCCGAGCACGTCTTGGACCCTGACATGATCATCGCGGGGATCGGCAGCTCCATCCCCTTCCGGAACGTCCGGCACGACCTGTACGACCGTATCCACTGGGTCAACTTCGACTACGCCATGTCCGGTGCCGTCGAACTCCTGCGCGCCAGCGGTATCTTCGCCGGACTGTCCGCCGGCGCCGCCTACCTGGCCACGCTCTGGGAGCGCGAGCGCGACGACTCCCGGACGTACGTCTTCCTCGCCGCCGACACCGGGCACCGCTACGTCGACAGCGCCTACGCCAACCACCCCAAGGCCATCGGTCTGGGCTCCATGCGGCCCCACGAGGTCATGACGCGGGACGGGCTGCGGCACCCCTGGTCCGCGATGGACTGGCCGCCGAACGACAGCGCGCTGGTGCGCGGCGAACCGCTGCTGGTACCCGGCGCGGTCTAGCGCCCTCCTCCCCTTGGTCACAGCCCTCCCTGCGAATCCATCACCCCCCGGACGAAAGGACCCGACATGTCTCCCTCACAGCCGCACTCCGTGGCAGACCTCCGGCAAGCGGTTCTCGAAGGCGCCTACGGGCCGCTGCCCCAGGAGCTCGCCGTCACCAGCGCTTTCTGGCTCCACCACACCACCCGGCTCGCCGGCAGCCAGGTCACCTACCGCAACCACTACCTGCTGCTGAGGTCCGGGGACGCCTTCGGGGCCTCTTCCTTCGAGGCCGGATCCCTCGCCCCCGAGTTCTGCGCGGACGCCTCGGGCCACACCCTCGACACCCTCATCCGGCACGATTCGGCGCCCGTGCGCGTCGCCGCCCTCGACGCCTACCTCGGTCGCGTTCAGCCGCATCGCAGCGCGCCCGCCGCCGAACCCGTCGTCCTGCCGACCGGCACACCCGAGACGCGGGCCGAGGCCAGGGACGCGGCCGTCGCGGGACTGCTGGACATCGCCACCGGTGCCAAGGTCGCGCTCATCGGCGTCGTCAACCCGCTCGTCGCCGCGATACGCGAACAGGGCGGCACCCCGCTGCCCTGCGACTTCAACCTGCGCACCACCAACTGGGGCGACCCCGTCACCGACGACATGAACCAGGTCCTCGCCGAGGCGGACGCCGTGGTCGCCACCGGCATGACCCTCAGCAACGGCAGCTTCGACGTCATCCTGGAGCACTGCCGCAAGCAGGAGATTCCGCTGGTGGTGTACGCGCAGACCGGCAGCGCCGTCGCACGTGCCTTCCTCGGCGCGGGCGTCACCGCGCTCTCCGCCGAGCCCTTCCCGTTCTCACAGTTCAGCGCCGACGAGACCGCGCTGTACCGGTACCGGGCGGCGGGCACATGAGCAGCGAGACCAAGGACCCGGGCCCGGTGGACACGGACAAGGCGGCCGACGGGGCCGCGGCGGAGCCGGCCGCGAGCGTGGCGGCCGTACCGGGCGACTGGAAGATGACCCGCCTGCTGTGGCCGCTCATGCTCGCCTCAGCCATCGGGCTGGTGCCCTTCACGATCTACAGCACGTTCCTCGTCCCCATCGCCGACACGGCGGACAGCGGTGTCGCCGCGCTCGGCCAGCTGCGCGGTCTGGGCGGCCTGGCCGCGCTCGCGGTGGGAACCGCCCTCGCTCCCCTGATCGACCGCGTACGCAAGGAATGGGCGGCCGCGGGCGGGCTGGCCGTGCTCGCCCTCTCGGCGGCCCTCGGCGCGACCGGCGATTTCCTGTTGCTGGCGGCGTTCTGCCTGCTCGTCGGCGCAGGTACGGCCGTACTGAACCCGGCGCTCACCGCGGCGGCGGCCGACCGATTCGACAGCGACGCGGCCTCCGGCCGGGCGGCGACCCTCATCACCGCCACCCAGTCCCTCACAGCGCTGCTCGCCGCGCCCCTGGTCGCCCTGCCCGCCGTGCTCTGGGGCTGGCAGGGCGACCTGTGGGTGATCGCCGCCGTCGCGGCCGTACTCGCCGCGTACTTCTTCCTCCGGGGCCGTCGCCCTCACCCGGCGGGGCAGGACAGCGCGGCCAGGGCGAACAAGGCGGACCGGCCGGGCTACCTGGCGTCGTTCAGACTGCTGGGCGCGCTTCCGGGCGTGGTGCCGCTCCTGTTCGTCGCCATGCTGCGGACGGCGGCGTTCATGGGGTACCTCGCCTACCTGGCGGCCTTCTACGACGAGCGCTTCGCGCTGTCCCCCGGGCCGTTCGCCATCGTCTGGACGTTGAGCGGCACCGCGTTCTTCCTCGGGAACCTCGTCGCCGGGCGTCTGCTGAGCGCCGACCGGCCGAAGGTCCCCACCGAGCGGCTGATGACCCTGGCCCTGCTGGTGGCACTGGCAGCACTCGTGGGCGTGTTCTTCACCCACTCCCTGTTCCTCGCCCTCCCGCTGACCGCCCTCGTCGGCGCCGGTCACGCCACGGTCGCCGCCTGCGTCACCACGCTCCTCGTACGCCGCTGCGGCTCGCTGCGCGGCACCGCGCTGAGCATCAACTCCGCCGGCATGAGCCTCGGTGTGTTCGTCGGAGCCGGTCTCGGCGGCGTGGGACTGGCACTCGGCGGCTATCCGGGCACGGCCGCCGCACTCGGTGCCCTGACGCTGGCGGCGCTCGTCTTCGCCCGTGTCGCCGCCCGGCATGGGGACATGAGCGAGGGCCGGGCCGCGTAGCCGGAGTGGAGGCGTGCCCACGGGCTGCGGGCGTACGGCCCGTAGGCACGCGGAGGCACATGGCCCGCCTTGCGGAAACGCGGCGTTGACCAGCAGGGGTCCGTTCCGGCACCGAAGCCGTCGAGCGCCCGGAGGCCGTGCGTCAGGCCCCCGTGACCGCCGCCGGGGACACCGGCTCGGCCGCCGGGGGCTTCGCGGGGCGCGCAGCTACACCAGCTCGGTCGACTACACGGTCGGGAACGTGAAGCCGAGCCTCACCGAGGTCGCGGACTACATCACCAAGGCCAGGAACCACGAACTGACCCCGCTCACCGGATTCGTCCTCAACGACGAGGAGATCATCCGGAAGCGGCTGGTCCTGGACTCCTTCGACCTGGACCTCAACGAGCTGAACCGCTTCGGCTACCAGGAGATGGCGCACCTCTTCGAGCCGGTGCTCACGGCGGCCGAGGACATCGGCCTGCTGCACCGCCTGCCCACCAACCGCATCCAGCTGACGCGGCTGGGCTTCAAGCACCGCGACACCCTGTCCTGGATGCTCTTCTCCAAGAACGTCATCGGCCTGGACCGCGAGTACTACGCCGACCTGCACAGCGAGAACAAGCGCGCCCAGAAGCACATGGGCAGCGAACCGCTCGGCATTTCGGGTCTGAAGACCCCCCGGTCCTGATCGCGGTCCCTCGGCACGACTTGCCTGCACCACATGCCTGCACGGCTCGCCCCGGTGCGTGCGCCGAAGCAGTTCCGGTGGCCGTACCGGGGTGCGACCCGGGGGAGCTCCATGACCCGGCTTCTTGTCGCCGCGGGCGGGCGGCGGCGACGTGATCGGCACGACCCTCGTGCACCACGCACGCTGTTCCTCGTCGACGACAGCCGGGACGGCGGCCGATAGACGCCGACGTCGGTGGCCCGGCGCTGCCGTGAACGGGCAGGCGAAAGGGGGTGGGGTCGGACAGGAGTGCGAGAGAGGGCGGTGCTAACGTGCGGGCACCCCGGCCCCACACGGACTTCTGCCCTGCTCACCGACACGAAAGGGCACAGGACCATGACCGTGCCGCCGACTCCGCCCCCGCATTCCCCGGTGCCCCCCGCGCCTCCGGCGGCGGGCCCCCACGGCCCCTGGCAGCCGGTGCCCCGGCAGCCGCTCAGCGGGCTCGCGGTCGCCTCGCTCGTGCTGTCGCTGCTGGTCTGCCTCGCGCCGGTGGGGCTGGTCCTCGGGATCGTCGCGCTGGTGCGGCTCCCGCGCACCGGCAAGCGCGGCAAGGGTCTCGCCGTCGCCGGGACCGCCGTGGGCGGCGCGGTGGTGGCCCTGTCCGCGCTGCTGCTGGTGGTCGGCGGGGTCCGGTTCACCGCCTGGACGGGTGAGGGGCCGAACCCCTTCACTCCCGGGGACCGGACGGCGACGTCGCTCTACGACCTGGCCGAGGAGGACTGCTTCACCCCGGCCTCCGGGCTGCCCACCCCCGGCGGGGACCGGCTGAAGACCATGTCGGCGGAGATCGTCCCGTGCGACGAGCCCCACCAGGGGCAGGTCTACGGGTCGTTCGAGCTGACGGGCAAGGCGTTCCCCGGGGCCGCCGCCGTCGCCCATGCGGCGAACAAGGGATGTGCTCCCCTGTTGCACGACTTCGCGCTGGACACCACGGCCCTGCCCCGGTCCCAGATGTTCTACTACCACCCGGACTCCGCCGGCTGGGCGAGCGGCAACCGCACGGTGCTGTGCTGGCTGGGCTCCACCGCCGGTCCGCTGGAGGAGTCGCTGCGGCAGGATCTGGAGGACTGGGACGAGGCCCAGTTCGCCTATCTGATGGCGCTGCGTCCCGCCAGCGAGGCCCGGGTCAGCAGGCCCGCCACGGCGGCGGACGACGACCTCGCCGGGGCGACCGCCTGGGCGGGGCGGATGGCGGCCGGGACGGATGAGTCGGCACGGATACTGCGGGTCACGGGCGGCCTCCCGGCCGAGGCCGAGGACCCGGTGACCGCGTTCGCGGACCGCCTCGAACAGCTGTCGGGCGTCATGAGCGCCGCGGCGAAGGCGCGTACGCCGCAGGAGTTCGAGAAGCTCACGAACAGCATCGGCGAGGACGACGGGGCCCGCGAGGAGCGCGCCGTACGCGACGCGCTTGAGCTGCGGCTGCCGGGCGGGGGCGATCTCGCCGGGTGACCAGCCCGCCCTTCTCTCCCGGCTCTCCCTGTTCCCGCCTCTCCCTGTTCCCGCCTCTTTCTTGACCCTCCCCCTGCTCAGGGCCCCTCGCGCCGGAGCGCGCCACGCATGACACTTGACCCTGACCGCAGGCACTTGACGCTTCGGAAGCCGACGCTTCGGAACACAGCTCTCGGAGGGGGACCCTTATGCGGGACAGCCATCGCGCGGAAGCCGAAAGGCTGTTGGTGCGCGCCGTGGAGGAGGAGGCGCGGCGCACCGGTGGCCGGACGGACGCCGGTGCGCTGATGGCGCGGGCCCGGGCGGCGCTCGACACCATCGCCGCGGGCGCGGCCGAGGAGTACGCCGCGTACACCCGGGCGCTGGACTCGGCGGCGGCGGGAGCGCGGCCGCTGTCGGAGCGCTTCAGCCGGGCTTCGCTGGGAACTCCCCTGCTGGTCACCGGAGTCGCCGCCGCCGCCGCGTTCACCGCCGATGTCGCGCTCGGCACGGAGACCGCGCTGGCGCTCGGTGCGGGCGCGGCCGTCGCGGTGGCCGGTGCGGCGACGACCGTGGCGAAGGTGACCGCCTCGCACTGGCCCGCCGCGCACCGCCGGGCCGGGGCGGCCGGACAGCCGGGCGGGGCCGAGCAGTTGCGGCTCCAGTGGCTGAGCGCCCTGGATGTGCGCGGCATCCGCCCGTATCTGGACCAGCAGCGGATGCTGGCCCCGGCCGCCCGCTCCCCGAAGAAGCCGGCCTCCCCCGCCGTACGGCAGTTGCGCGGCGTGGACCGCAGTGCGGCGGCCCGCACCCGGGTGGTGCTGGAGCAGACCTTCGGCCATCTCCCGCAGGCCGAGGGGCCGTTCGCGGGGCGGCGGGCGGAGCTGGCGCAGATCGCCCGGTGGGTGCACGCGGCCCGCGCCTCCACACGGACCCGCCCGACCGTCGTGGTGCTGCACGGGGAGCCGGGGTCGGGGCGCACCACGCTCGCGGTGCGGGCGGCGCACACGCTCAGGGACCAGTTCCGGGGCGCGTGCGTGGTCGATCTGCGCGGCCAGGTGGCCGGGGAGAGCCCGCTGCCGACCCGGGACGCCCTGCTGCATCTGCTGAACCGGCTGGGCGCGCCGCGCGAGCAGCTGCTGTTCCGGGAGGGCGCGTCGGCCGAGCAGCAGGTGCGGCGGCTCGCCGAGCTGTACCACCAGCACCTCACGGGGACCCCGGTCACGATCGTGCTGGACGACGCGACGGACGCCGGGCAGGTGCGCACCCTGGTGCCGGAGCACTCGGACAGCCTGGTGATCGTCACCGCCAGGGAGCCGCTGGAGCTGCCCGGGGACCTGCCTGCCCGGGTGCACCAGCTGCCGGTCGGCCCGCTGGACGCGGCAGGGGCGGAGGAGCTGCTGCGCGAGGTCGCCGGGGAGGAGGAGACGGGGCCGTACGACTACCCGTCGACGGACGCCGTCGTGGAGCTGTGCGGCGGGCTGCCGCTGGCCCTGCGGGTGGCCGGTTCCGCGCTCGGGGCCCGTAGCCGCCACACCCTGGCAAAGGACCTGGCGGCAGGGTCGCCCCCAGGGGCGTCCGGGCCGGTGGCCCCCGTGGAGCGGGCCTTGTGGCTGCGCTACACGGACCAGGGGGAGCAGGCCCGGCGGCTGCTGCGGCGGCTCGCGCTGGCGGGCCGGGCGAGCCTGGGGGCGGCAGCGGCAGCGGCCCTGCTCGCGGCGGACGAGCAGGAGGCGGAACGGCTGCTGACGGTGCTGGCGCGGGCCGGGCTGCTCACCCGCGTACGGGGCTCGCGCTACCGGCTGCACGATCTCGTACGGGCCTTCGCGCTGGCCCGGCTGCTGGACGAGGAGCCGCCCGCCGAGCGGACGGCCGCGCAGGAACGGCTGCTGACGAACTACGCGGAGCTGGCCGACGCGGTGATCCGGATGGTCGACGGGAAGATGTCGACCCGTGCGGGCCGGTTCGGCTCGCACGGCTTCGGTTCGCTGGACTCGGCGCTGCGCTGGCTGGACGACGAGTCGAGCTTCATCACGGCGGCGCTGCGGCACGCGGAGGGCGTCGACCAGGGCACGGTGCTGCATCTGCTGGGCGCCCTGTGCGACTACTGCCTGCTGCGCGGCGACCTCTACCGCCTGGGCGAGATCAGCGAGCTGACCCAGTCCGTGGACCAGGGCCTGCTGGAGCGCTCGGTGCAGTGGCGTACCGGCATCGCGGCCCGGCAGCTCGGCGAGCTGGACAAGGCCCGCACCACTTTGTCCTCCGTCGTCGGCCTCTACCACGAGGCGCGGAACGACGCGGGCGAGGCGCTGGCCCTCTGCTCGCTCGGCATCACCCTGCACCACCAGGGCAACCTGACCGAGGCGGCGGCCCGGCTCGGCGAGGCGCTGGCCCTCCAGTCCTCGCAGGCGCAGGCCGAGGACCGGGCCTGGACCCTGCACGCGCTGGCCGCCGTGGAGCGCGACCGGGGCGATCTGGCGAAGGCGCTCACGCTGCTGGACGACGCGCTGCGGCTGCACCGGGAGGGCGATTCGCTGCACGGTGAGGCCTGGACGCAGTTCCAGCTGGGGCAGGTGCGGCTGCGCACGGGCGAGGTGGCGGCGGCCGAGGAGGCGCTGAGTACGGCGCTGGAGCTGTACGGGCGCACCCGCGACGGGCGCGGTGAGGCCTGGGCGATCACCCAGCTGGCCCGGGCCCGGCTGCTGGACGACGACCCGGCCGCCGCCCTGGAGCAGCTGCGCGACGCCCTGGCCCGGCACCGGGACAACGAGGACGCGCGCGGTGAGGCGTGGACCCTGTACTACCTGGGTCAGGCGTTGGAGGAGGACGGGGACACCGATCAGGCGGTGCGGGAGCTGGAGCGGGCCCGGACGATGTTCTCCCGGATGCGGGACGTGTACGGGCTGGCGTGCGCCCGGCACCATTCGGGCCGGGTGACGCGGGACCAGCGGGCCGCGCAGACGGGCAACCTGCGCAATTCGGGGTTCGCCCGGCAGCTGCTGATGGACGCGCGGGCCGATTTCCGGCGGATCAAGGTGCCGTACGGTCAGGCGTGGGCGTGCGTGGAGCTGGCGTTGATCGACGCGGGCAACGGGCGGGCGCCGCAGGCGCTGGAGCTGTGCGGTGAGGCGGCGGAGCTGTTCGCCTCGTACGGGGACGCGCGGGGCGGCGACTGGGCCCGGTTCCTGCGCTGCACGCTGCTGCCGTACGCCTCGCCCGGGGGCAGCGAGGTGGGCACGGTGGTCGCGCAGCAGGAGCTGGCCGAGCTGATCGAGGCCCGGCACCCGGCGCGGGACAGCAGGCTGGAGCAGTCCGCGGCGGCGTTCGCGCTGGCGCTGGAGCGGGGCGTGGACCTGGAGGACGGCTGGCAGGCCTGGCGGCTGGGCCTGACCCCGACCCGGCGCGCGGGCCAGATCATGGGCGTCCCGAGGGTGCCGTCCACGCACTGACCGTACGGGCCGCGGTGCCGTCGCGGCCGTGACCGTACGGGCAGCGGCGCGGGCCGGCCATGAGCGTACGAGGTGAGGGCGTCCGGCCGCGGGGCCGGACGCCCTTCCCGTACGCGCGGGGCCTGTGCCGCGCGCTACTTCCCGGGCGAGGCCGCCCCGTTCCCTGCGGGTGCGGCCGTGGCCGCCTCCGGGTCGGGGGCCTCCTCGAAGTTCACCCTGCCCATGTGGCGGTTCATCGACTTCATCAGCGCCCACACGCCGACGGCGAGCGCCGCGAAGACGAGGAAGCCGAGGACGCCGGGGGTGACCTTGTTCTTGTCGAGCTCGGCGGCGAGCGGGACGAGGTGCGTCAGTGCCTGGGTCGCGTACATATCAGGCATTGTCGCGGATGCCCGCGAAGAGGTCGCTCTCGGGGAGGGAGGTGTCGACCAGAGACTTCGCCAGCTCGTACTCCTCGGTCGGCCAGACCTCGCGCTGGATGTCCATCGGGACCCGGAACCAGCCGCCCTCGGGGTCGATCTGCGTGGCGTGCGCGATCAGCGCCTTGTCGCGGATCTCGAAGAAATCGTCGCAGGGAACGTGCGTGGTCAGGGTGCGTTCGACGCGCTCGAACTCCTTCCAGCGCTCCAGCCACTCGCCGTAGGGGGACTCCAGGCCGCGGGCGAGGAGCGCCTCGTGCAGGGCGACGGTGCGCGGCCGGTTGAAGCCCTGGTTGTAGTAGAGCTTCCGCGGCTCATAAACCGGGCCGAACTCGTCCTCGGGGAACTTCTCCTTGTCGGCCGCACCGTCGAACGCGATCATCGTGATCTTGTGCGTCATGATGTGGTCGGGGTGCGGGTAGCCGCCGTTCTCGTCGTACGTGGTGATGACCTGCGGCCGGAACGCGCGGATCTTCGCCACCAGGCGTCCCGCCGCCGACTCGGGGTCCTCCAGGGCGAAGCAGCCCTCGGGCAGCGGCGGCAGCGGGTCGCCCTCGGGCAGCCCCGAGTCGACGAAGCCGAGCCACTCCTGCTGGACGCCCAGGATCTCGCGGGCCTCGTCCATCTCCTTCTTGCGGACCTCGTGGATGTTCTTCTCGATGTACGCGTCACCCTGGAGCTTCG
Source organism: Streptomyces sp. WZ.A104 (assembly GCF_002382885.1). Lineage (GTDB taxonomy): Bacteria > Actinomycetota > Actinomycetes > Streptomycetales > Streptomycetaceae > Streptomyces. Next base: position 169,501 of record NZ_NWVL01000003.1, on the reverse strand, counting down.
GGTTGAGGATGGAGCCGCGCTCGCCTCCCGTGCAGGTCACGACCAGCACGTCCACCCCCTCGGACACGTACTTGGCCATGGTGGCCGCGCCCTTGCTCGACTCGTCGTCGGGGTGGGCGTGAACGGCCATCAGTCGCAGCTGCTCAGTCAAAGCTCGATCCTCAGTCATTCGGTCGCTCTGGTCGATCCGGTCTCTGCCAAAGAGGTGCCGGCCCGCGTGACGTCGGTGTGGGGCGCGGTCGTGTGACGCGCGGGCGACTTCTATAGTGACTGACCGAGGGGCCGGAAAATTCCTCGATGCCCGACCCGGAGGGAACGATCATGACGGCGGTTCGCGGGACCACGCCCGAGGGGCGGTACGGCCGCACCGAGGACCAGCGCGCGGACCGCAAGCTGAAGATCGTCGGATCGGTCCTGGGCGTGGCCCTGCTCGGCCTGGTCGGCTGGATGGGCGTCCACTATGTGGGCGGTCAGGGCATCAGCGGCGAGATGATCAAGTTCGAGGTCGTCTCCGACACCCGGGCCGACGTCCACCTGGAGGTCCGCAAGGACCGCGACGGCCACGGCTACTGCGTGGTGCGGGCGCTGAGCGAGGACGGTTCCGAGGTGGGCCGCAAGGAGGTCCGCTTCGACGGGGCCGAGAAGCGGATCGACGAGCTGGTGACCGTCGTGACGCGTTCCCGGGCGACCGCGGTCGAGCCGATGGGCTGCACCGCCGACGACGGCCCGACCGGCTGATCCGGCCACACCCCCGCTGACCTGCGACGACGCACACGAAACTGCGGCCGGGTCGGGCGTGTGACGTTTACCTTCTCCCCCTTTTCCTACGGAATTGTTAGGCTCGTGGTTTCGCCCACCCGTGGAGGCACATGCTTCTGGGTAGGGCGATGCTTTGTATTCCCAGCACCGACGAGGAGCACCTGTGACTCAGACCAGCGAAAACGTCACCTGGCTCACGCAGGAGGCGTACAACCAGCTCAAGGCCGAGCTGGAGTACCTGTCTGGTCCCGCGCGCACGGAGATCGCCGTCAAGATCGCGGCGGCCCGTGAGGAGGGTGACCTCCGGGAGAACGGCGGGTACCACGCGGCCAAGGAGGAGCAGGGCAAGATGGAGCTGCGGGTGCGCCAGCTCACCCAGCTCCTGGAGCACGCGAAGGTCGGCGAGGCGCCGGCCGACGACGGCGTGGTCGAGCCCGGCATGGTCGTCACGATCGCCTTCGACGGCGACGAGGACGACACGATGACCTTCCTGCTCGCCTCCCGTGAGTACGCCAGCACGGAGATCGAGACGTACTCCCCGCAGTCCCCGCTCGGTATCGGCGTGAACGGCAAGCGCACGGGTGAGGACGCGGAGTACGAGCTGCCGAACGGCAAGACCGCCACGGTGAAGATCCTGGCGGCGAAGCCGTACACGGGCTGAGAGACGCCCCCACCACGACACGACACGGCGACGCGGGTGTGCAGTCCCTTCCGAGGGATCGGCACACCCGCGTCGCCGTGTGCGCGCCTCGCGTCAGCGGCTGGACCGCCGGTACTTGCGGACCGCGAGAGTGCGGAAGACCACGACGATCAGCACTGACCAGAGCAGCGACGCCCAGACGGGGTGCTGCATGGGCCAGGCGCTGGAGTCCACCACTCCCGGGTTGCCGAACAGCTCGCGGCAGGCCTGGACGGTGGCGCTGAAGGGGTTCCAGTCGGCGACATGCCGCAGCCAGGGCGTCATCTGGCTGGAGTCGACGAACGCGTTCGAGATGAACGTCACCGGGAACAGCCAGATGATCCCGCCCGAGGTCGCGGCCTCCGGGGTGCGGACCGACAGCCCGATCAGGGCGCCGATCCAGGTGAAGGCGTACCCCAGGAGGAGCAGCAGGCCGAAGGCTGCCAGGACCCGTCCGGCGTTGGTCGGCTCGGCCGAGCCGGTGCGCCAGCCGACGATCAGCGCGACGACCGCCAGGACGAGGAGGGTGATGCACGTCTGGGCGAGGTCGGCGACCGTGCGGCCGGTGAGGACCGCGCCGCGCGCCATCGGCAGGGACCGGAAGCGGTCGATGAGGCCCTTCTGCATGTCGTCGGCGATGCCCGCCGCCGAACCCGCCGTGGCGAAGGTGACGGTCTGCGCGAAGATGCCCGCCATCAGGAAGTTCTTGTAGACGTTCGGATCGGTCGTGCCGCCGATGCTCATCGAGCCGCCGAAGACGTACGTGAACAGCACGACGAACATCACCGGCTGGATGACTCCGAAAAGAAGCATCTCCGGAATGCGGGACATGCGGATCAGGTTCCGCTTGGCGACGACGAGGGAGTCCCTGACGGACTGGACGACCCCGCCGGAGAGGCGGGGCGCCAGGACGGGGGCGTCCTTGGTGGTGACGCTCACCGGGCGTCCTCCTTGTCCTCGGGGTCCTCGTTCTCCTGCTCCTGCTCCTGCTCCTGCACCTCGGCCGCGTGGCCGGTGAGGGAGAGGAACACGTCGTCCAGGGTCGGGCGGCGCAGGGCGATGTCGTCGATCTCCACCCCGTGGCCGTCCAGGTCGCGGATGATCTCGGCCAGCAGCTTCGCCCCGCCGGTCACCGGGACGGTCAGCTTGCGGGAGAGCCGGACGACGGTGACCTCGCCCTTGCCGAGCGCGGTCAGGACGGACCGGGCGGGCTCGATCTCGTCGGGGCGGTGCACGACGACCTCGACGCGCTCGCCGCCGGTGCGGGCCTTGAGCTGGTCGGAGGTGCCGCGGGCGATGACCTTGCCGTGGTCGATGACGCAGATGTCGTGGGCGAGGCGGTCGGCCTCCTCCAGATACTGCGTGGTCAGCAGCAGGGTCGTACCGCCCGCCACCAGGTCCTCGATGACGTCCCACAGCTGCTGCCGGTTGCGCGGGTCGAGGCCGGTCGTCGGCTCGTCCATGAACATCACGGGCGGCGAGACGACGAGCGCGGCCGCGAGGTCGAGACGGCGGCGCATACCGCCGGAGTACGTCTTGGCGGTGCGGTCGGCGGCGTCGGCGAGGTTGAACCGCTCCAGCAGCTCGCCCGCGCGGGCCTTCGCGGCCCGGCCGCTCATCTGGTAGAGCTGCCCGACCATCTGGAGGTTCTCCCGGCCGGTCAGATACTCGTCGACCGCGGCGAACTGCCCGGAGAGCCCGATCGAGCGGCGTACCTCGTTGGGCTTCCTCAGCACGTCGATCCCGGCCACGAAGGCGCTGCCGCTGTCGGGGCGCAGGAGGGTGGTCAGGACCCGGACGGCGGTCGTCTTGCCCGCGCCGTTGGGGCCGAGGAGGCCGAGGACGGTGCCCTCGGGAACGTCGAAGTCGACGCCGTCCAGGGCTCGTACGTCGCCGAAGGTCTTCACCAGACCTTCGGCATGGATGGCACCTGGCATAAAAGGACTCCCCCGTCACTCGCGGCTGACCGCACCCGTACGTGGTTTCCCCGCCGATCCTAGGATCGGCGGGGCTTCACCGCGCGGTGAACAACGAGATCGGGCCAACCGGCCGGAACCGGACGGTCAGCCGATGACCCGGTACCCCTCCGCGCGCAGCGCCGCCTCGACCTCCTCGCAGTGGCGGGGCCCCTTGGTCTCCAGGTGGAGGTCGACCTCCACCTCGGTCAGGCCGAGACGCGGGTCGGTGCGCACGTGACCGATGTCGAGCACGTTCGCGTCGGCCACCGTCAGCGCGGCCAGCAGGGCGGCCAGCGCCCCCGGGCGGTCGGTGAGCCGCAGCCGCAGGCTCAGGTAGCGGCCCGCCGCGGACATCCCGTGCCGCAGGATGCGCTGCATCAGCAGCGGGTCCACGTTGCCGCCCGACAGCAGGGCCACCACCGGACCCCGGAAGGCCTTCGGGTCGCTGAGCAGCGCCGCCACCGGACTGGCCCCGGCCGGCTCGACGACCAGCTTGGCCCGCTCCAGGCAGAGCAGCAGGGCGCTGGACAGCTCGTCCTCGGTGACGGTGCGGACCTCGTCGACCAGCTCCCGGATCAGCGCGAACGTTACGTCGCCGGGGCGGCCCACCTTGATGCCGTCGGCCATGGTGACCGGGTCGTCGAGGGAGACGGGGTGCCCGGCGGCCAGCGAGGGCGGATAGGCGGCGGCCCCCTCGGCCTGGACACCGACGATCCGGACGTCGGGGCGCAGCGCCTTCACGGCGACGGCGATGCCCGCGGCGAGACCGCCGCCGCCGAGCCCGACGACGATGGTGCGGACCTCCGGGCACTGCTCCAGGATCTCCAGGCCGACGGTGCCCTGGCCCGCGATGATGTCCGGGTGGTCGAAGGGGTGGATGAAGACCGCGCCGGTCCGCTCCGCGTACTCCTGGGCGGCGGCCAGCGTCTCGTCGACGACCTGGCCGTGCAGCCGCACCTCGGCCCCGTACTCCTGGGTCGCCGCGACCTTCGGCAGGGGCGCCCCGACAGGCATGAAGACGGTGGAACGCACGCCGAGCAGGGAGGAGGCGAGCGCGACGCCCTGGGCGTGGTTCCCGGCGCTGGCGGCGACCACCCCGGCCGCCCGCTCCACCGGGGTGAGCCCCGAGATCCGGACGTAGGCGCCGCGCAGTTTGAAGGAGCCGGTGCGCTGGAGGTTCTCGCACTTGAGGTGGACGGGGGCGCCGACCAGCTCGCTCAGATGCCGGCTGCCCTCCAGAGCGGTCACCCGGGCCACCCCGGACAGCATTTTCTGCGCGCCACGGACATCGTCGAGGATCAGGGGCGGGTGGGGGGCGGTCGCGCGGAAGCTCATGCCCGCAAGTCTTGCAGCTCCGACCGTGCGCGGCAGACTTGTCTCATGGCGGCCTGCGGTGTTGTCCGCAGGTTTGTGCGGCACTGGTACGCGTTGCCCCGGGGCCGCGTACTCTGTCCCCCACTCCATCCGACACCGCATGAAGAGAGCCCCCGGCCATGCCCCCTCAGGACATGACGACTGCTGCGTCTCCTTCCGGGGGCGCCGTCCCCGAACACCCGGGCCCCGACCGCCTGCTGGACTCGCTCCAGCACCAGGTGGCGGTCTTCGCCCGCCGCGCCGAACAGACCCGCCTCGGCGGTGTCGGCCAGGTCCGCAACTCGATGGACCGGGCGGCCTACCTGCTGCTGAACCGGCTGGACCGGGAAGGCCCGATGGGCGTCAAAGCCCTGGCGGCCGGGATGGGCATCGACTCCTCGACGGTGACGCGGCAGGTCGCGCCGCTCGTCGACACCGGACTGGTCAAGCGCACCTCGCACCCGGAGGACGGCCGGGCCGTCGTGCTCCAGCTCTCGCCGCGCGGTCAGGCCCGCCTCAACGAGGTACGCGCCTCCCGGCGTGAGCTGATGTCGCAGGTCACGGACGGGTGGTCGGAGGAGGAGCGGGACACGTTCTGCGCCCTGCTCACCCGGTTCAACGCCTCGCTCGCGGCCCGGCAGGCCGCGTACCAGTCGGCACAGTCCGACTGACGCCCGGCGCCGGTCCGGGCGCCCGCGGCATCCTGACTCTTGACCGGGGCGGTGTGCCGGGGCTCGGATGAGGTCATGAGCGAGCGGGCCGAACACCGGGACCGGCTCCGCGCCCAGGAGTTCGAGGCCTTCGTGGCGGGCGCGGGCGGACGTCTGCTGCACACCGCGACGCTGCTCACCGCCGAGCCCCCCGAACCGCCGGGCGCGAACGTACGGGCCCGGCGGCTGCTGTCCGCGGCGCTGGCCCGTACGTACGCCGACTGGGACCGTTCGCACGGCGGCGACCCCTACGACCTGGCCCGCCGGGAGCTGGCCCTCCGCTTCGCCCGGGAGGCCCGGCAGCACCGGCGGCCGCGCGGCGGGGTGCTGGGGCGGCTCACCCCCGTCGAACGGCTCGTGCTCGTGCTGCGGATGTACGAGGAGGTCGACGAGGAGCGGACGGCGGCGCTGCTCGGACTCCCGGCCGACCGGGTCCGCGCGGTCTGCGCCCGTGCGGTGGCGGCGCTGCGCTCACCGGGTTCGCGGGGCGGGAGCGCGCGGCCGGCTCCGGTGCCCCGGGGGACGCCGTGAACGCCGACCGGGAACCGCGGGGGGACTCACGGGCCGAGCAGGTCCGCCGGATGCTGGACGGCCCGCATCCGGTGCTGCCGCCGGACCTGGCGGCGCGGGCGGTACGGCGGGGCGGGCGGCGGCTGCGGCTGCGGCGGGCGGTGCACCGGACGGCGGGGTGGCTGCTGGGCGCGGCGCTCGCGGTGTTCCTGGTGTGGGCCGGGATCGAGCAGCCGTGGGAGCGGGAGCCGGCGCGGGTGACGCCGCCGCTGGAGGGCTGGTGAAGCCGTCGGGGTGCCGAGCCGTTGGGGTACCGACCGCGACCGGCCTACCCTGGAGGAGTCGGTCGTCGTACGAGCCTGGGAGGCCGTGATGACCAGAAAGATCGCCGACTGCCGTAAGTACCCGAGCGAGATGAACTGCTCACTCACCATTTCCGGCGAGGAGGACGAGGTGGTACGGGCCGCGAGCGAACACGCCGTGTCCGTCCACGGACATGAGGACAGCCCTGAACTGCGCGGTCAGATCCGGGAAATGCTGGAGGACGAGAAGGTCAGCGTCTGAGCGTGCGGGCGCCCGCCGGTTCGGGCGGGCGCCCGGGTGCGTCGCAGTGCCGCGTGATCAGCCCAGCGCCTGCGTGAGGTCGGCGAGCAGGTCGTCGCCGTTCTCGATGCCGACGGAGAGCCGGACCAGGTCGGCCGGGACCTCCAGCAGGGAGCCCGCGACGGAGGCGTGCGTCATCCGGCCCGGGTGCTCGACCAGCGACTCCACACCACCGAGGGACTCACCGAGCGTGAACAGCTTGGCCCGGTTGCAGACCTCGACCGCCGCCTCCTCGCCGCCCGCGACGCGGAAGGAGACCATTCCGCCGAACGCCTTCATCTGCTTGGCGGCGACCTCGTGGCCGGGGTGCTCGGGCAGGCCCGGGTAGAGGACCTGGGTGACCTTGGGGTGGCGGGTCAGCAGGTCGGCGACCTTGGTGGCGTTCTCGGTGTGCCGGTCCATGCGGACGGCGAGCGTCTTGATGCCGCGCAGTACGAGCCAGGCGTCGAAGGGACCGGCGACCGCGCCCATGGCGTTCTGGTGGAACGCCAGCTCCTCGGCCAGCTCCGGGTCGCTGACGACGAGCGCGCCGCCGACGACGTCGGAGTGGCCGCCCATGTACTTGGTGGTGGAGTGCACGACGACATCCGCGCCGAGGGACAGCGGCTGCTGGAGGTAGGGGGAGGCGAAGGTGTTGTCGACGACGAGGCGGGCCCCGGCCTCCCGGGCGACCTGGGCGACGGCGGCGATGTCGGTGATGCCGAGTAGCGGGTTGGAGGGGGTCTCGACCCAGACGGCCTTGGTGCGCGGGGTGAGCGCGGCCCGGACGGCCGCCACGTCCGAGGTGTCGGCCACCGAGAACTCCACACCCCACCGCGCGGCGACCTTCGCGAACAGCCGGAACGTGCCGCCGTAGGCGTCGTTGGGGATGACCACGTGGTCGCCGGGGGTCAGCAGCGTACGCAGGAGGCAGTCCTCGGCGGCGAGACCGGAGGCGAAGGCGAGACCGCGGCGGCCGCCTTCCAGGGCCGCCAGGTTCTCCTCCAGGGCGGTGCGGGTCGGGTTGGCGCTGCGGCTGTACTCGTAGCCGCCGCGCAGTCCGCCCACGCCGTCCTGCTTGTACGTGGACACCTGGTAGATGGGCGGAACCACGGCGCCGGTGAGGGGGTCGGCGGTGTTCCCCGCGTGGATGGCGAGGGTCTCGAAGCTGTGCTGGTCGCTCATGGCCCCGAGCGTAGTTCGTCACGAGGGCCCTCACCGCCCACTCGCCGCTCCGGGGACAATGGGAGCCATGGAGATTCTGTTGTTCCTGCTCGCGATGTGCATGCTGGCCGCCGTGATCGGCCCCTGGGTCATGCGCCGCCGGGGCGGTATCCGCCAGGTCGCCCCGGGTTCGCCGGACGCCGCCGACCCCGACACGTACGGCTTCGCCCGCCAGGAGGAGCTGGACGTCCGGATGCCCGGCCCCGATCAGGACCTCCTGGACGTCCTCGACGTCGTCCAGGCCACCCAGGACTGGCGGGCCGCCTCCCAGCTGCTCGCCGGTACGCCGAAGGAGGGCGAGGTCCGCTGGCAGCGCGTCCAGGCCTTCGCGGGTGCGGCCTCGCTGGAGCTGGCGCAGCAGCCGGGGAAGGGCGGGGCGTGGCTGCGCGCCTGGCGTGCGGAGTCCCCGAAGGACGCGGGCGGCGCGGCGGTGCACGCGGAGTTCCTGGTACAGCAGGCGTGGCGCTCCTCGTCGGCCGGGAGCGACGACTTCCGGATCATCCTGGAGGAGGCCCGTACGGTCTGCGGCGAGGCGGCCCTCCTCGCCCCCGGCGACCCCGTCCCCTACATCGTGGAACTGGCGGTGGCCCGGGGCCTGGGCTACGCCCCCGAGCAGTTCGACCAGCTCTGGGCGAAGATCATCGACCGGGCCCCGGCGCACTTCGGCGCGCACCTCGCGGCCCTGCACTTCCACTGCGAGAAGTGGCACGGCTCCCGCGAGGACGCCGACGCCTTCGCCACGGCCGCCGCCGCCCGTGCCCCGCAGGGCTCGCTGCTGGCCGCGCTGCCGTTGTTCGCGGTGTACGAGCACCTGCCGGAGGTCAACCTCGTACAGGGCTTCTACCGCAGCCAGGTGGTGACCAAGGCGGTGGAGGGCGCGATGTTCGCGGTCCACGCGGCCCGCCCGGACGACCCGATGCTCGCCCACGTCCGCCACCTGCTGGTGCTGTTCCTGGTCCACATGGAGCGCTGGTCGGAGGCGATGCACCAGCTGGTCCGCATCGACGGCCATGTGGGCGCCCTGCCGTGGACGGCGGGCCCGGACCCGGCCGCGCAGTACACGGTCTACCGGGCGCTGGCGGTCGCGGGCTACGAGGCGAACGGCGGCAGCCCGGCGACGCTGCCGCACTGAGGGCCGGCGCGGCACCGCGGCCGGGAGACGGCACGGACCCGGGCCTTCGCGCGGACCCTGGCGGCGGAGGCGGCGTCCGTACGCCCCGGAATCCCGGCGGCCGTTCCCGCGTTGTACGGAGCGAACCCGACCCCGGAGGAGCCATCCGCATGTTCCTGAACCGCCGTACCCCCGAGCTCCCCACCCCCGAGCAGGCCCTGCGTGGCCGCCCCGTGCCCGAATTCACCGTCCCCTCCCGTCACACGGTCCTCGGCAACCCCTTGGTGGGGCCGTATCCGGAGGGCCTGGAGGTGGCGGACTTCGCGCTGGGCTGTTTCTGGGGTGCGGAGCGGAAGTTCTGGCAGACGGAGGGCGTCTGGACGACGCTCGTCGGCTATCAGGGCGGCTACACGGAGAACCCCACGTACGAGGAGGCCTGCTCGGGGCTGACCGGGCACACGGAGGCGGTCCGCGTGGTCTTCGACCCGGCGGTCGTCACGTACGAGGAGCTGCTGAAGCTGTTCTGGGAGTCGCACAACCCGACGCAGGGCTTCCGCCAGGGCAACGACGTGGGCACCCAGTACCGCTCGGCGCTCTACACCCACTCCCCCGCGCAGGCGGCGGCCGCCGAGGCTTCCCGTGAGGCGTACCAGAAGGTCCTGACGGCCTCGGGGCACAAGGAGATCACCACGGAGATCCTGCCTGCCGAGGGCCGCCCGTTCTGGCCTGCGGAGGCGTATCACCAGCAGTATCTGGACAAGAACCCGGGCGGCTACTGCGGCATCGGCGGTACGGGGGTGTCCTGCCCGGTCGGCGTCGCCCCGACCGGCACCTGACCGTCCGCGCCTCCCCTCACCCGAGCCCCGCCAGCACCTCCTCCTCCCGCTCCGGGGACAGGCCGTCCGCGAGGGGTGGTGCCGTGTCCTCGGGCAGGGCGCGGCGCCAGGTCCAGGTGTCGTGGACGGTGTCCTGGAGGGGGCGGCAGCGCAGGCCCGTGGCCAGTGCCCTGGTCACGTCTCCCGCGTGTATCGCCGCGTGGAGGTCGCTGCCCGGTGGGGCCCAGATGGGGAGGTCGCGCCAGCCTCCGACACCTGCTGCCTCGATGGCCTCCGGGGTGGCCCAGCGCAGTTCGGCGGTGGATCCCGTGGCCCGTACGCAGGCGTCCAGCAGGTCGCCCATCGTGCCGTGGTCGCGGGGGCCCACCAGGTTGTAGGGGCCGTGCAGTCCGGCGGTCAGGGCGTCGAGCAGCCAGGTCGCGAGGTCGCGGGCGTCGACGTACTGGAGCGGGGTGTCCCTCGGGCCGGGGGCTAGGACCGGGCCGCCCCGGGCCACCCGATCCAGCCACCAGGTCAGGCGTCCGGGGGTCTCGTGCGGGCCGAGGATCAGGCCGGGCCTGACGATCAGGGTTCGCTCCTCGCCGAACTCCCGGAGCACGGCCAGCTCCGCGCCGCGTTTGTCGGCCGGGAAGTCCGTCGCCCCGGCGTCGGGGTCCCCCTCGGCCAGGGGGCCGAACTCGTCCAGGCCCGCCGGGGCGGGCCAGGCGTACACCGAGCGGCTGGAGACGAACGCGTAGCGGGCCGCCCGGTCGGCGAGCAGCCGGGCCGCGTCCCGTACGACCGTGGGGGCGGACGACCAGGTGTCGACGACCGCGTCCCACTCGCCGGTGGTGAGGGCGGTGAGGCCGTCGGGTTGTGTGCGGTCGCCGGTCAGGACCCGTACGCCGGGTGGGGCCGGGTGCTTGCCCCGGTGGAGGACGGTGACGTCCCAGCCCCGGTCGCGTGCGGCCTCGGCGACCGCGCGGCCCCCGAAGCCCGTACCGCCGAGCAGCAGCAGTTTCACTGTGTGCCTGTGCCTTCCCTGTGGTGGTGACAGTGGGGTGGGTGCGCGGTGTCCGTACCGTCAGCCCGTCGTCCTGGCCCGGTACGCCGCGAACCGCTCGCTGATCTCCCGCGCCCGGCCCTCCGCCTCCGACAGCTTCATCTCGGCGCAGTCGTAGCCCAGTTCTTCGGTCATGACGGCCATCGACGCGGGCTCGAAGACGACGGTGCCGTCCGCGCGTATCTCGCGGATGCCGTCCTGCGCCTGGCCCGACAGGTTGATCGCGTGGGCCTCCTCGTCGGTCATGCCGTCCGGCAGCAGTGGCCGGAACTTTCCGGACTCGATCGCCACGGGGAAGCCGCCCAGCGCGCCGTCCGTGCCGGGCGCGTGGACGACCGCGTCCCGCCCGTCGGCCAGCGGCTCCAGGACGCTCAGCGCCGAGGCCGCCGTCATGGTCTGGCCGGCCAGACCGCCGGTTCGGCGGTACTGGGCGGGGAGCCTGCGGAGGAGGGCGGCGGTGTCGAGCTCGGCCGTCACGTCGCGGCCGTCGAGGCGGATGCCGAGGCCCATCGCGGCCGGGCCGCTGTTGCCGTGGCGCGACAGGCGGTGCGAGACGTAGTGGTGGGCGACGAGCCGCACCTCGACGTCGGCGGTGGAGCGGCCGAGCTCGTCGGCGGCGGCCGCGGTGATGCCGGGCACGTTGTTGGCGACGTTGCCGATGCCGATGTGGGGCGAGAGGCCGATCGCGGTGAGCGCCGGGTGCACGGCGTCGGGGTAGGCCGCGTTGACGACGACGGCCTCGGTCCCGGAGAGCTTGACGGCTTCCATGGCCTTCATCACCGGGACCAGGTGCATCGGCAGCCAGGGGCCGTAGTTGGCGGCGTACACGCGCTGGAAGGCGGAGGCCTCCAGGGTGGAGATGACCCACCACGACTGGTAGCTGGCGGCGAGGAAGATGACGTCCGGTGCGAAGGCCGCGATGCGTTCGGCGGTGCGCGCCACGTCGGTCAGGTCCGTCAGGGCGTGGCTGACGGTGGGCGCGTAGCCGCGCTGTACGGCGCAGAAGCGGGTCAGGTTCGTGGCTCGCAGCGCCACTTCCTCATCCCGGCCGACCAGTTGGACGTGCCGCTCGCCGGTGCTGTGGGCGAGTTCGTGGAAGACGCGGCGGCCGAGGTCTCCGGCGCCCAGGACCATGATCTTGCGGGGCTGGTTCATGACGTACCTCCGAGGGGTGCGGTGGCGAGCGAGGTGGGGGGCGCGAGCCGGTGCGCTTCGCGGACCAGGCCGGGCAGTTCGCGCAGGGAGGGGAAGGTGCGGACGCCGTCGCGGTGCGGGCCGACGGCGGGGTCGGCGGTGTACTGGAGGACCCGCATCCCGGCGCCGAGTGCGGCGTCCACACCGACCGGGCTGTCCTCGACGACGATGCAGTCGTCCACGTCGGCGGCGCACTCGGCGGCCGCCCACAGGAACAGCTTCGGGTCGGGCTTCCAGGCGTTGATGTCGTACGCGGAGAAGAGCCGGCCCTCGAAGTGGTGCAGGATGCCCGCCTTGCCGAGGCGGTCCGCCATGATGTCCGGCGGACTGTTGGAGGCGACGCACATGCCGGTGCTGGGGGTCGCGCTCAGCTGCTCCAGGGCGTGGGCGACCCCCTCGATGGGCTCCAGCCAGGAGCCGATCAGCTCGTCGCACTTGGCGCGGGCGAGCGCCATGGCTCCGGCGGGCGGCGGGGTGCCGGTGATCTCCTCCATGAGGTCGAGGCACTCCTGCATCTTCTTTCCGGAGAACAGCTCGTCCCGCTGGTCCTTGCCGAGGGGAAGACCCATCAGCTCGCCGATGTACGCGAGCCCGCCGTTCTCGGCGTCCTGGGTGTCGACCAGGACGCCGTCCAGGTCGAAGATGACGAACTCACTCATAGGTGATCCAGTCCACGTTCTCGATGGCGGCGACGGTCGCGGCCAGTTGCCGGTGGTTCGCGGCGGAGCCGATGACGGCCGCCGTGTTGCCGCGTGCGCCGATGCGCCAGTCGGCGGCGGCGCCCGGTTCGGCCAGCACGGTGACGCGGTCCACGTCGGGCAGTCGGCGCAGGGCGGAGACGTTGCGGATCGAGGCCACCTTGCGGGCCCCGACCGGCGGCACGATCAGGTAGTGGAAGGCGATCGGGCCGTCCTGTTTGACCTCGGGTGTCTCGTACGGCAGGCCGAGCGCGGCGGCGACCGCCACCCGGGCGGGGTCGGAGGTGCCCGAGCGGATCGCGAGGTCGTCGACCCAGGCGCCGAGGCGGCCGTTGACCTCGATGACCCGGGGGCCTTCGGCGGTCAGCTTGATCTCGACGTCGGCGACGCCGTGGATGTTCAGGGCGCGTACCGCGCGGCACGCCAGGTCCCGTACGGCCAGTTCCTCGTCCTGCGGCACGACGGAGAAGCCGCCGTAGCCGCCGCGCTCGCGGAAGGGCTCGGCCAGTGCGAACTTGCTGGTCACGAAGACCGGCCGGACGTCGTCGCCGTCGGCGACGCAGTCCACCGCGATGTAGTCGCCCCAGGGGGCCGGGGTCTCCCGGCCGACGAGCAGCTCCTCCAGCATCACCGCGGTCTCGGCGGGGCCGTCGTCGCCGGAGAACATCTGGGCCAGGGCCGCGTGGCACTCCTCGGCCGTCGCCACGGCCTGGGTGTTGCGGCTGGAGGCGCCGATCACCGGCTTGATGATGGCGGGCAGTCCGACGTACGCGATTGCCTCGTCGGCCTGTTCGGTGCCGGTGATCGTACGGAAGCGGACGCTGTCGACGCCCGCCTCGGCGAAGCGCTGCCGCTGGAGGTCCTTGTGGGTGATCGCGTCGACGTCGGCGGGCCGGTGGTAGCGCAGCCCGAGTGCGTCGGCGAGCCGTACGGTCGGGGCGATCTGGAACTCGCTGAAGGTGATGATGCCCGCCGGGCCGAGCGCGCGCAGTTCCGCCACGAGCTCCGCCTCGGTGCGGCCCGCCGCGTCCACGACGGAACCGACCGTCTCCAGCGTGGGGATCATCTCCCGCGCGTGGTCGGTTCCGGCCGTCACGAAGACCAGCGAGCAGCCGTTGTCCCGGGCGGCTTCGGCCAGCCTGGTCGGTGCGAGGCTCCCCGTGTCGTAGACGACGAGAAGCACCGGCTTGTCACTCATGGGGCAACCTCTGTGTTCCGGGCCCCGTGCGGGGCAGGGGCCTGCGCCGAGGCGCATGGGCGTAGGTGAGTACGGGTGATGTCGGGGAATGTGGTGGTAAGTCGGGTGGGAGAAGGGTGTGGCGGGTCTGCGGGCTGTCGTCGTGACAGTCCGCGGGGCGTGCGCTGCCCTCCGGTCAGGCCGCCGGGAATCCGCCTGCGCGGCGCGCCGTGGTCAGGGCCTTCGCCAGCGTCTCGACCGTCGAGCAGGTGAACAGCACCCGCACCGGGATCTCCAGGCCGAATTCCTCCTGGAGCCGCAGCGCCGTCCGGGTCGCGGTCAGCGAGTCGCCGCCGAGTTCGAAGAAGTCGTCGTGGGCGCCGACCTCGTCCGCCCACAGCGCGTCCGCCCACACGCGGGCGACGGCGCGCTCCGCGGGGGTACGGGGTGCCACGAACTCGGCTTCCAGGCCGGTCCGTTCGCCGTCCGGGGCGGGCAGCGCGGTGCGGTCGGTCTTGCCGCTGGTGGTCAGCGGCAGCCGGTCGAGGAAGACGAACGCGCCAGGCACCATGTAGCCGGGCAGCCCGCGCCCGCACCAGTCGCGCAGGGCGCCCACGCCCGGGGTGCGGCCCTGTGCCGGTACGCAGTACGCGACGAGCGCCTTCTCGCCGGGGACGCCGCCGGGAACGTCCTCGCGGACGGTCACCACGCAGGCGTCCACATCTGCGTGGGCCAGGAGCGCGGACTCGATCTCGCCCAGCTCGATGCGGAAGCCGCGCACCTTCACCTGGTGGTCCAGGCGCCCGAGGAACTCCAGGTTCCCGTCGGGCAGCCACCGCACCAGGTCCCCGGTGCGGTACACCCGGGCGGACGCCCCGTCGGCCGCGTGCCCGGGGAAGGGGTGCGCGGTGAACCGCTCCCCGGTCAGCTCCGGGCGGCCCAGGTAGCCGCGTGCCACGCCCCGGCCGCCGATGAGGAGTTCACCGGGTACGCCGACGGGCACCGGCCGGTCGGCCTCGTCCACGACGTACACCTCGGTGCCCGGGGTGGGGCGGCCGATCGGTACGGGGCCCGCCGCGTCGCGGATCTCGGCGACCGTCGCGTAGACCGTGGTCTCGGTCGGGCCGTATCCGTTGACGACCCGGCGGCCCGCGCGCAGCATCTTCGCGGCCAGGTCGGCGGGGAGCGCCTCCCCGGCGGTGAAGACGGTCAGGTCGCGCGGTCCCGGCCGGTCGCCGAGGGCGTCCAGGAGCGGCCGCCACGCCGACGGGGTGGCTTGGACGAGGGTGACGTCGTGCCGGTCGACGAGGGCGGCGAGAGCGCCGGGGGTGTGGACCTGTTCGCGGTCGGCGCCGATGATCCGGCCCCCGGTGACCAGCGGCAGGAACACCTCGACGTTCGCGATGTCGAAGGTGGCCGAGGTGGTGAACAGGACCCGGTCGCTCGCGGGCGCCGGGAAGACCTCCCGCATCCCCAGGAGCAGGCCGGTCAGTGAACCGAGCGTGATGGCGACGCCCTTGGGGGTGCCGGTCGACCCGGAGGTGTAGAGGACGTAGGCGAGGTCGTCCGGCCCGGTGGTGGAGGCGGGGTCCGCCGCGTCGGCGGTGGCGATCGCCTCGCGGTCGGTGTCGACGGTGACGAGGGCGCGGCCCTCGGCGGCGAGCCGTCCGCGCAGGGTCTCCTGGGTGACGACGACGGGTGCGGCGGTGTCGCGCAGGACGAAGTCGATTCGGTCCAGGGGGTGTTCGGGGTCGAGCGGTACGTATGCCCCGCCCGCTTTCAGGACCGCGAGCAGCGCGACGATCAGCTCGGGGCCGCGCTCCAGGCAGACGCCGACGGGAACGTCCGGCGCGACCCCGAGCGACCTCAGGTGGTGGGCCAGCCGGTTGGCGCGGGCGTTGAGACCGCCGTACGTGACCTCCTCGTCGCCGAAGACCACGGCGACCGCTTGGGGGGTCCGCCCGGCCTGCTCGGCCACCAGCTCGGCGACCTGGCGGTCGGCCGGGCGGGCGGCGGGGCCGGCGCTCCACTCGGTGAGCAGCAGGCGCCGCTCGGCCCCGTCGAGCAGGTCGAGGTCGCCCAGCGCGCTGCCGGGGTGCCGGGCGACGGTGGTGAGCAGGGTGAGGAGGTTCCCGGCGAACCGCTCGGCGGTCGCCGCGTCGAAGAGCGCGGTGCTGTGGTCGAGGTGGAGCCGAAGCCCGGTCCCGTCGTCCTCGTGGGTCAGCTGGAGGTCGGGCGGGCAGGTGCCGGCGAGGGGGGCTCCACCGCCCTCCGGTCCGGTGAACAGAGCCTGTACCAGCGGGTGGTGGCCGCTGTCCGGTTCCGGTACGAGGGCGGTGACGAGCTGCTGGAACGGGACGCTCCGGTCCTGGGCCCCGCGCAGCGCCGCACCGACCCGGTCCACCAGGTCCCCGAAGGTCGCCGCCGCCAGATCGGTGCGTATGACGGCGAGTTCCTCCGCCACGGGCGTGCCGACGGCCACGTCCTGCCGGCGGCTCCAGCGCCCCAGCAGCAGCTGGTACGCCGCGAGCAGCACCACCGGCAGCGGCGCGCCGTATCCGGCCGCGGCCTTGCGCAGGGCGTCCGCCGTGGCGGCCGGGACGGTGTGCGTGCGGCGGGCCGTACCGGGCTCGCGCACCGAGGGGCGCGGGCGGTCGGCGGGCAGCTCCAGGGGGTCGAGGCCCGCCAGTTCGGTGCGCCACCACTCCAGGCGGGCGGCCGGGTCCGTAGCTTCGGCCGTATCAGTCATGACCCCTCCGGGGTGCCGAGGATCCGCGCCAGTGCGTTGCGGTCCGTCTTTCCGTTGTCGTTGAGCGGCAGGCCGTCCAGCCGGGTGATCCGCGCGGGCACCATGTGCAGCGGGACCTGCTCGCGCAGCCAGGCGTCGAACCGCGCCGGGTCCGTCTCCCGGCCCGCGTAGGCGGCGACCAGCTCGGTCTCCCCCTCCGCCGTCGGGAGCGCGATCACGGCGACGTCGACGATCGCCGGGTGGCGGCGGACGACCGCCTCCACCTCGCCGATCTCCACCCGGTGGCCGCGGATCTTGACCTGCTGGTCGAGCCGGCCGCAGTGCACCATGACCCCGCCCTCGCGGCGGACCCGGTCACCGGTGCGGTACCAGTGGCGGTCGGTGAGCGGGCCGGAGCCGTCGTACACGGTGGCCCGGCCGCCCTCCTCGTACCGGAGGAAGCGGCCGGTGTTCTCGCGCGGGTCGAGATAGCCGTCGAAGCGCTGCGGGCCGCGTACGCACAGCTCGCCCTCGTCCGCCTCCCGCCCGTCCTCGTCCAGCAGGACGCCTTCCATGCCCGGGTACATCGTGCCGATCGGCACCGTGCCGCCGCTGAACTCGGCCCAGCTCGAACTGGGGCCGGTCAGGAGGTGGTTGGAGCAGCAGATGGTCACCTCGGTCGGGCCGTACATGTTGTGGATCGCCGAGTTCGGGGCCACCTCCCGCCACAGCGCGACGTGCTGGACGGTGACCGGCTCGGCGCCGAACAGGCTGTGCTTGAGGGTGACGCAGCGCCCCAGCGGGAGGTTGCCGAGCCGCTGGGCCTCGCGCACCACCGACGGCACCGAGAACCAGTGGGTCAGCTCCCGCTCCACGATGAAGTCGACCGGCGAGTAGAGGTCGGCCGCCGTCGGGACGACCAGGGTGCCGCCGCCGCCCCAGGTCGCGAAGAGGTCGAAGGCGTGCGCGTCGAAGGTCAGGCCGAAGACCTGGGTGAGGCGGCTGCCCGGGCCGATCTCGTAGCGCGGGATGTTGTGTTCGAGGTACGGGGAGAACTGGCGGTGCAGGATCGGCACGCCCTTGGGCTGGCCGGTGGACCCCGAGGTGAACAGGAGGTAGGCCTCGCGTCCGAGGTCGGCGGGGACCGGCGGCAGCGTCTCCTGGAGCGCCCCTTCCAGCAGGTCCGGGTCGGCGCGCTCGTCCTCGGCCAGCTCCAGCACGGTCGGCCGGTGCCGCTCGGGAAGCAGCCCGAAGAGGCCCGCGGCCCGGTCGTCGACGAGAGCGACGGTGACCCCGGCGCGCTGGGCGATGTCGAGGTTGCGCTGCTGCGGGTAGTCCGGGTTCAGCGGCACCACGGCCGCGCCGAGCCGCTGGATCGCCAGATATCCGGCGTACGCGCCCACCGAGCGGGTGGCGGCGAGCGCGACCCGGTCGGGCAGCCCGCCGTGCTTGTGCACGATGCGGGCGGCCAGGGTGAGGGCGAGGCGGCGCAGTTCGGCGTAGGTGAGGACCTCGTCGCCGATCTCCAGCGCGGGGTGGCCGGGCAGCCGCAGGGCGGATTCCTCGAACCACTGGTACATCGTGCGGTGGGGCAGGGTGCCGGGGAGGCTGTCGGTGGTGGTCATCGGTTCCTCGATATCCATGTGCGTTCCAGGTTTTCCACCAGGTCGCTGCTGGTCAGACGTCTGCACTGCTCCACGGCGTATGTCGCCATGTAGTGCCGGAACTCGTCCTCGGGCTCCTCGTGGGCGTGCAGGACACGGCGGTTGTTGACGACGGCCGGGTTGGCCAGCTCGGCCGCCGCGGCCTCCACCGCCGCGTCCAGCCGGTCCGCGGGGACCGCCTCGTCGCACAGCAGCCGCCCCTCGGGCGATGCGGCGTCGATCCGCCGGTCGGCGAAGATCGCCTGCCGGGCCAGCCGGTTGCCCGCGACCCGGGGCAGCCGCAGGTTGGCGGCGCCCGGGATGATCCCCTCGCGCAGGGCCGGGAGGGTGAAGTAGGCGTCGTCGGCGGCGATCACCCGGTCGAAGACGAGCAGGATCTGTGCCCCGCCGCCGATCGCGAAGGTGTCCACGGCGGCGATCCAGGGCTTCTCGACGGATTCCGGAAGCCAGCCGGTGCCGTCGTCCGGGACGCTGAGCCCCCGGAAGATCTTGTTGATGTAGCCGAGTTCGCGCCCCAGGAAGAAGTCGATGAGCGAGATCTCGCCCTCGTAGAGGCGGGTGAGGTTGATGCCCGCGCTGAACACCCGGCGCCCGGCGTAGCGCGGGTGGGTCATCGGCGCGCCGCGCATCACGCCCACCCGGATCGAGTCGTCCAGCAGCACCAGGTCGACGGCCGCCTCCAGTGCGGCGACCAGCAGGTCGTCCTCGGCGTTGAGGAACCGTGTGTTGTGCACGGTGACCTCGCCCGTGCCGCCCCGGCGCGTCACGGAGACGAGGCCGAGGTCGGCGTGGCCGGTGGCCCGGAAGCCGGGCAGTGCGGCCAGCGCCTTCGGGGTCGGCCTGCGCATCGCCTCCAGGAGGTGCGGCCCGGCCACGGCGTCCCGCAGGAGGCCCCAGAAGAAGATCCCGTGGTCGGTCTCCCGGCCCTCCTTGTCGCGCTGCGGCCTGCGCCGCTCCTCCTCGGCCTGGCTCTTCGTCGGTACGAGTCCGGGCACCAGGGCGTCCGCCCGGGCGGCGAGGTCGTCCAGCCTGAGGAACTCACGCCGCTCATCGGTCAGTTCGGCGTAGAGGGCGGCCGCGTGGCGTTCCATGAACCGCCGCCGGGCGCGGCGGGCGGCCGAGTGCAGCGGGGCGGCCGCCACCCGGTCCGGGCCTGCGGCGCGCAGCGCTTCCTCGCTCCGGGCGAGGAAGCCGACGGTGGCGGCACGGTCGTCGGCGTACCCCTGGCCCAGGCCGGGCGCGGGCCCGGGCGATGTGCTCGTCGTCATGTGCGCGCTGTCCCCCGTCGTGGTCCGTGCCGGTTCCGCGGTCCGTGCCGGCTCCGCCGTTCGTCCTGCCGCTGTCGTCATCGCGGCCGTCCCGGCGTGCGCTCCCGGTTCCGGGCGCGCATGGCCCGCAGCCGGGCCTGGCCGCGCTCCTGTGCCCCGGCTTCGGGCGGGTTCGCGCGGCCGGGGTCCTGGCGGCCCAGGTAGGCGGCCATGGCCCGCACCGTGGAGTGCCGGAAGAGGTCGACCACGTCGACCTGGCACTCCAGCGCGGTCCGCAGCCGGTCGCGCAGCCGGATCAGCAGCAGCGAGTTGCCGCCCGCGTCGAAGAAGCTCTCGTCGTGGCCGACCGTGCGGCCGAGGACCTCCCGCCATGCGGTGGCGACGCGCTGTTCGGACTCGCTCACCGGCGGCCGGGCCCCCTGTACTGCCGCCTTCGCCTCCTCGGCGAGCGCCTGCTCCAGCGCCCGGGCGACGGCGGGGCCGTCCGGGCGGCCGCCGGGCAGCAGCGGCAGCCGGTCCAGGACGCCGATGCGGGCGGGCAGCATGTAGCCGGGCAGCAGTTCGCGCAGGTGGCCGTGGAGTTCGACGGCGGCCGGGCCCGTCCCGGGCCGGACGGTGACCGCCGCGTCGATGCCCTCGGCCGCCCGCGTGGTGACGTGGGCGCGTACGACGCCGGGGTGGGCCAGCAGCGCCGCCTCGATGTCGGCGGCGGCCACCCGCACCCCGCGCGCCCGGGTCTGCTCCCCGGCCCGCCCGGCGAACACCAGCCGCCCGTCGGGTGTGTGCCGTACGAGGTCGCCGGTGGCGAACAGGCGCCCGCCCGGCTTCCCGTACGGGTCGGGCAGGAAGCGCTCCGCCGTACGGCGTGCGTCGTTCAGGTAGCCCCGGGTGACGGCGGCGCCGCCGATGTGGAGTTCCCCGACGACGCCCGGCGCGACCAGCTCCCCGCGCGGGCCGAGGACGTACGCCGTGCAGTCCGCCGGGAGCCCGAGCGGGACGGGTGTGCCGTCCCCGGGGGCCGGGGCGGCGGGCCCGCCGATGGCGGGGCCCGCGGTCTCGGCCGCGGTGTAGAGGTGGTGGACCCGGCCGGCCCCGGCGGCGTACGCCGCGCGCAGGGTGGCGGGGGCGAGGAGCTCGCCCCCGGCGAGGACCGTGGCCGGTGCGGTGCCCCGGCCCTCGCCGAGGAGACCGGCGAGGGCGGAGGGTGCGGCGTACACCGTGTCCGCAGGCCCGCTGTCCGTGTGGCGCGTGCCGTCCGGAACGACCGCCCGGCCGCCCCGGGTGAGCGGGGCGAAGAGCTCGAAGACCGCGCCCGGCGAGTCCGGCGGGCTGAGCTGAGCCACCGCCTCCAGAGCCCCGGCGGGCAGTTCCCGGTGGGCCCAGCGCAGCCGGGAGACGAGGTTGCGGTGTTCGGCGAGTACGGCCTTCGGCTCGCCCGTGACGCCGGAGGTGCGCAGCACCCAGGCCGCGTCGGCGGGCGCGACGGCGGGCAGGGGCGCGGTCGGGTCGGTGGCACCCGGCTCCCCCGCGCTCTCGTCCAGTTCGGTCAGCCGGACCTGCGTGTGGTCGAAGAGCGAGGAGGAGTACGCGTCCGCGAGAACGGTCGACAGACCCGCGTCCGCCACGGCCAGCCGCAGCAGGAAGGCGGGCAGCTCGGGGTCCAGCGGTACGCACACCCCGCCCGCCCTGAGCACGCCCAGCTGGGCGGCGGCCAGGGCGAAGGACTTGGGGGCGCAGACGCCCACCGGGTCCTCCGGCGCGAGGCCACCGGCCAGCAGCCGGGCCGCCACCCGGCCCGCCGCGTCGTCGAGTTCGCGGTAGGTCCAGGTGCGCGCGCCGTCCGCCACGGCGACCGCGTCCGGGGTACGGGCGATCTGATCCGCCACCAGGGTGTGCAGGACATCTCCGGCGCTCCCGGCGGCGCCTTCACCGGCACCGGCACCTTCGGCGGCACCGGAGCCGTCCGCCCCGCCCGCCGGGTTCCACTCCTCGGTCAGCAGCCGCCGCTCGGCGGCCGTGGGCCGCAGCAGCGCTGACACCCTTGCGGACGGGTCGGCGCCCGCGCGTTCCAGCACCGTGCGCAGCCGGACCAGCAGCGCTTCGGCCGTCGCGTCCTCGAAGAGGGCGGTGCGGTAGTCGACCAGGGCGAGCAGGCCCTCGTCCGTCTCGACGGTGTCGATGGCCAGGTCGGTCTTCATGGTCGGCAGCCGCAGCTCCCCCACCGTGAACACCGCGTCCGCCGCCCGCCGTACGGGCGCCGCGGGCTG
Organism: Streptomyces sp. WZ.A104; assembly: GCF_002382885.1. GTDB lineage: Bacteria > Actinomycetota > Actinomycetes > Streptomycetales > Streptomycetaceae > Streptomyces. Next base: position 147,741 of record NZ_NWVL01000003.1, on the reverse strand, counting down.
GTGCGTGTACATGACCTGGTAGAGCGGGTGGTAGCTCGGGTCACGGGTGATGCCGAGCCGGTCCATGACCTCGTCGACCGGCAGGTCGGTGTGGTCCAGCGCGTCCAGCAGGTCACCGCGCACCCCGTGCAGCAGCTCGCGGAACTCCGGGTCGCCGGACAGGTCGCCGCGCAGCACCACGGGCCGGGTGAGGTAGCCGACGAGCCCGGCGCTCTCGGTGGTGTCCCGGCCCGAGAGGGCCATGCCGGTGAGCACGTCGGTGCCGCCGTACTGGCTGAGGACCACGTCGCACGCGGCTTTGAGGACCATGAACAGGCTGCACCGCTCGGCCCGGGCGAGCCGTCGCAGCGGCTCCACCACCTCCTGCGGGACCACGGCCGTACGCCGCTCCCCCGCGTGTCCCGCGCGTGCCGGGCGGGGCCGGGCGAGGGGCAGTTCCAGCACCTCGGGGGCGTCGGCCAGCCGCCGCGTCCAGTACGCCAGGTTCGCGGCGGCGGCCCGTTCGTCCTGCTCCGCACGCCGGGCCAGGAACGCGCCGTGGTCCACGGCGGGCTCCGGCAACGGCGACGGCCTGCCCTGGGCGAACGCGTCGTACAGGGCGGTCAGTTCGCCGGTGAAGACGTCCAGCGACGCCCCGTCGAAGACGATGTGGTGGACGCCGACGAGCAGCCGGTGGGTGGTGTCGTCCAGCCGCAGCAGCCGGGCCCGCAGCAGGGGGCCGCCGTCCACCGTGAACGGCTCGCGGGCGAACGCCTCGGACAGGGCGGCCGAGGTGTCCCCCGCGTCCACGACGGGCAGCTCCACCGGCGCGGGCGTCCCGACGCGGGCGACGGGCTCGCCGTCGGCGCCAAGCACGATCCGGGTCCGCAGGGCGGGGTGACGGCGCACCAGCTCGTCGAGAGCGCGTCCGAGGGCCTTCGTGTCGAGCGGCCCGTCGATGCCGACGGCGAACGGGATGCTGAAGAAGGGGTCGTCCGGCCGTACCTGGGCCAGCGCCCACAGCCGCCGCTGGGCGGGGCTGAGCGGAAGGTGCTGCTCGGCGGCCGTCATGAGACCGCCTCCGTCTCGGCGGCGTCGCCGCTGGTCCGGCTGTCCTTGTCGCCCCCGCCGGGCCTGCCGCGCGCCGACGCGACGGCGAGCAGGGCCGCGGCGGGCAGCAGCAGTCCGCCGGCCACGATGATCGACAGGGCGATGCCCATCAGGTCCGCGGCCAGGCCGCCCAGGACCACGCCGAGGATGGTGAAGTTGATCATCAGGGCGTTGAGCAGTCCGACGCCCCGTCCGCGCATCTCCTCGGGCAGGTCGCTGATCAGGGTGTTGGCCACCGGAACCTGGAAGAGGCCGGAGCCGATCCCCGCCACCACGCACCAGGCCAGGACGACGCCCAGGCCCAGCGAGTCCCGCAGCCAGCCGGTCGGCGCGAGGAGCAGCAGGGAGACGCCGAACAGCACGATGGAGCCGATGAGCAGCCCCCGGTCGGAGTACCGGCGCACCAGCGGCGGGCCGGTCAGCGCCCCGATCACACAGCCCGCCCCGAACGCCGCCTGCGCCAGGCCGAAGTTGAAGGCGGACAGGTCGAAGACGTTGAGGAGCTGGGAGTTGAGGTTGGTGGTGAAGAGCCCGAGGACGAGCATCACCGGCACCAGGATGATCGCGAGGAAGCGCAGCGACGGCACGGCGAGCACCCCGGAGACACCGGTGGCCAGCGACTTCCAGTAGGACTCGCGGCCGCTGTCCTTGCCGGGCACCGGGACCTCGCGCAGCACGGCCATGCTGGCCAGCAGGATCGCGGAGATCACGAACGTCACCGCGTCGATGACGAAGACGACCGAGACGCTGGAGAACGCGAGCAGCAGCCCGCCGAGGGCGGGGCCGACCAGGTTCAGGGTGTGGTTGGTGGACTGGAACAGCGCGACCGCCGTCGGGATGTTGTGCCCCCGGACGATCAGCGGGATCGCGGTGATGCGGGCCGTCTCGAAGAACGCCTTGGCGATGCCGGTGAGCAGGATCAGGACGAGCAGCAGCGTCGGTGAGTCGCGGGCCGGGATCATCGCCAGGACCAGCCCCACCCGGACGATGTCGGAGCCGACCATGAGGAGGCGCGCCGGGAAGCGGTCGGCCAGCGGGCCGACGAACGCCCCCAGAACCCCGGAGGGCAGCAGCTGGGCGATGACCACGAGGGACACGTACAGCACCGGGTCCGAGGTCTCGGTGGCCGCCACGTAGATCAGGGTGATCTTGGTGATGGCGTCACCGAGGAAGGACGCGACGACGGCCAGCCAGTAGCGGATGTACGTCCGGTCCTTGAGCAGCTCAAGCACTCTCGACCACCTCGTTCAGAATCGTGGCGACGCCCTCGATGTACGGGTGGCGCATCATGGTGTAGTGGTTGCCCTCGACCACCCGGACATCGAGGTCGCCGCCGGTGGTCAGCTCGCGCCACGCCTCGGTCGAGTCGTACGTCTCCTCGGCCGCGCGGATCAGCGTCACCCGGCCCCTGACGTGCAGGGGACGGAAGTTCCAGACGAGCCGCAGGTTGGCGACCCAGAGGTCGAGGATGTCGCGGACCTGCTCGCGTCCGGCGTCCGGCGGCAGGTAGTCGGAGGCGCGGGCGATGGCGAGGAGGTAGTCGAGGTGCTCGTCGGGGGTCATCTCCCGCAGCTCCTCCACGGACTTCAGCGCGTCGCCGTAGTCCCACTGGAGGTTGGCCGCGACGGCCTCGACGATGTCGGCGGGGTCGGGCTCGGAGCCCTCGGCGACCTCGGCGGGCGGGTGCGAGTCCATCATCACGACGGACACCTCCGCCCCCGTCCGCTCCAGCTCCCCGGCGACGGCGAAGGCGTTGGTGCCGCCGTAGCACCAGCCGGCCACCGTGTACGGGCCCTCGGGCTGCACTTCGCGGATGAGGTCCGCGTAGGCCGCCGCCCGCGCCCCGAAGTCGGCGTACGGCAGCACGCCGTCGGCGGGCGGCGGGGAGGCCAGCGCGTACAGCGGGCGGTCGCCGCCCGCCATGAGACCGGCGAAGGGCATGTAGCAGACCACCTCGCTGCCCGCCGGGTGGGCGAAGAAGACGGGGGTGCCGGTGGTGCCGGAGCCGATCTCCACGAGGTGGACGTCCGCCTCGTCCTGGTAGCCCTCGCGCAGCATCCGGGCGAACCGTTCGACGGTGGCGCCCCGGAAGATCGCGGCCATCGGCAGCTGCTGCCCGAACCTCTTCTCGATCTCGGCCATCAGCCGCAGTACGAGCAGGGAGTGGCCGCCCAGGTCGAAGAACCGGTCGTGCAGTCCGATCGGCCGGACCCCGAGCACGTCCTCCCAGATGTGCGCGACCTCCAGCTCGATCGCGTCGCGCGGCGGTACGTAGCTCGCCGCGTCCCGCTCGATCACCGGCTCGGGCAGGGCCCTGCGGTCGATCTTCCCGCTGGTGTTCAGCGGGAAGGCGTCCAGGGTGACGATCGCGGACGGGACCATGTAGTCGGGCAGGAAGCGGCGCAGGTGCTCGCGCAGCTCCTCGGCCCCCGGGGCCCCGCCGTCGCCGTCCGCCGCCACGACGTATCCGGTCAGCCGCTTGTCGCCGGGCCGGTCCTCGCGGACGAGGGCGACCGCGCGGCGCACCGCCGGATGCTCCGCCAACCGGGCCTCTATCTCGCCCAGTTCGATGCGGAAGCCGCGCAGTTTGACCTGGCCGTCGTCCCGGCCGAGGAAGACGAGCGTGCCGTCCTCGCGGAGCCGGGCCTTGTCGCCGGTGGCGTACAGCCGGGCGCCGGGCGTGGTGCCGAAGGGGTCGGGTATGAACCGCTCGGCGGTGAGCGCGGGGCGACCGCGGTAGCCGCGCGCGACTCCGGTGCCGCCCAGGTACAGATCGCCGGGGATGCCCACCGGGACGGGCTCCAGGCGCTCGTCGAGGACGTACACGCGGGTGTTGTCGAGGGGGCGGCCGATGGAGACCTGCTCGGTGCCGCTGTCCAGGCGGTGCGCGGTGGACCAGATGGTCGTCTCGGTCGGGCCGTAGACGTTCCAGGTACGGCCGGGCCCGGCGACGAGCCGCTCGGCCAGGGCCGGGGGGAGCGCCTCGCCGCCGACCAGGACCCGCAGGGAGCCGTCGCTCCGCCATCCGGCCTCCACGAGGAGCTGCCAGGTCGCGGGGGTGGCCTGCATGACGGTGGCGCCGGTCTCGTCGAGGAGGGCGGCGAGGCGGCGGCCGTCGACGGCCTCCTCCTTGCGTACGACGTGGACGCGGGCGCCGCTGATGAGCGGGGCGTACAGCTCCAGGCCCGCGATGTCGAAGGTGACCGGGGTGACGGCGGTGAGCGTGTCGCCGGGGCCGAGGCCGGTCTCGGCGGCCATCGCCAGCAGCAGGTTGGCCAGGTTGCGGTGGGTGACCTCGACACCCTTGGGGCGGCCGGTGGACCCGGAGGTGTAGATGACGTAGGCGAGCCTGTCCTCGCCCGCCGCGGGCTCCGCCGGGACGGCCGGGGCGGCGGCGACGGTCTCCGCGTCCGTGTCCAGGCAGATCCGCTCTCCGGGGCAGCCGGCCAGGCTCTCCAGCAGCTCGGAGCGGGTCAGCAGGAACGCCGCCCCGGCGTCGCCGGTCATGGTGGCCAGGCGCTGCGCCGGGTAGCCCGCGTCCAGCGGCAGGTAGGCGCCGCCGGACATGACCACGCCGAGCAGGGCGACGACCAGGTCGACGGAGCGCTCCAGGCACACCCCGACGACGGTCTCGGGCCGCACGCCACGCTCCTGGAGGTGGGATGCCAACCGGCCTGCTCGCTCCAGCAGTTCGGCGTAGGTGAGCCGTTCGTCGCCGCAGGAGACGGCGACCGCCCCGGGGGTGGCCAGGGCCTGACGGCGTACCAGGGTGTCCAGCGCGACGCCTTCCTCGCGGGGCGTCCCGGTCCGGTTCCACTCCACCAGCAGCGTCTGTGCCTCGTCGGGGCCGAGCAGCGACAGGTCACGCACGCTGCGTCCGGCGTCCTTCGACATCTGCTCCAGGACGCGCACGATCTGCCGGGCCGTCCTGGCCATCGTGCTCTCGTCGAACAGGTCGGTGTTGTATTCCAGCATCCCGTGGAAGTGGTCGTCCGCCAGTGCCGGGTCGTCGAAGAAGCCGAGCAGCACGTCGTCCTTGGCGGTGGCGTTGTCGAGCATGAGCTCCTCGACCCGCAGCCCGGCCATCGGGGTCTCCTCCTCGTGGAGGAAGTCCACGAGGATGAACGACGTCTGGTAGATCGGCGTGCGGCTGGGGTCGCGGTCGAGGTCGAGCTCGTCCAGCAGCGTCCCGAAGGGGATGTCGTGGTGGTCGAAGGCGCCCATCATCGTGGTGCGGGTCGCCTGGAGCAGTTCCCGTACGGTCATCTCCGGCCGGACCGTGGTGCGCAGCGGCAGCATGGTCAGGAAGTAGCCGATCATCGGCTCGGTCTCGGGCCTGCTGCGGGTCGAGGAGGTGGTGCCGACCACGATGTCCTGCTGTCCGGTGAGCCGGTGCAGGATCAGCTGCCAGGCGGCGAGCAGCGCGATGTTGACCGTGACGTCCTCGCGCTTGGCGAGGTCGCGGACGGCCTGGGTCAGCTCGGGGGTCAGCGGGAACTGGTAGCGGGCGCCGTTCGCCGTCTGGAGCGGGGGGCGGGGGCGGTCCGTCGGCAGCTCCAGGACCAGGTCGGCGCCTTCGAGCTGCTTCTTCCAGTACGGCAGGTGCTTGCGCCGGACCTCCTCGCGCAGCCACTGCGGCTGCCACTCGGAGTAGTCCGGGTAGTGCACCTCGACCGGTGCGAGCCGGGGTTCGCGGCCGGTGGCGAACGCCGAGTAGAACTCGGCGATCTCGGCGTTGAAGATGCCCATCGAGCCGCGGTCCCACACCAGGTGGTCGACCGTGCCGACGAGGACGTGCTCCCGGTCGCCGAGGCGCAGCAGGGCGATCCGCAGCAGCGGCCCCTTCACCAGGTCGAACGGGGTGCGCAGCTCCTCGGTCGCCAGCAGCGTCATCTCCGCCTCGCGCCGCTCCTCGGGCACGGACCGCAGGTCCTGGTGGCGCAGCGGCACCGCCATGGACGGGTGGATCACCTGGACGGGGGCGTGGCCGTCCTGCTCGAAGGTGGTGCGCATCGCCTCGTGCCGCTGTACGAAGGCGTCCACGGCGCGCTGGAGGGCGTCCGTGTCCAGCTCGCCGTGGAGCCGTGAGGCGAAGTACACGTTGTAGACGGGGTCTTCGGGGTCGAACTGGTGGATGAGCCAGATGCGTTCCTGGTCCACGGTGAGCGGCACGCGGTTCTCCCGCTTGCGGCGGGGTACGGGCGCGTTGGTGACGGTGCCGGCGGTACGCTCGCGCATCCGCCGGTCGAGCAGGGCGCGCTGGGCGGGGGTGAGACCGGCCAGCCGGTCCGCGAGTCCGGTCACGACTTCTCTCCTTCGGTCTCGCCCCGGTGGCGGTAGCGGTCCTTGAGTTCGGTGAGGTGGTCCAGGCCCTTGAGCACCTGGCCGGGGTCGAGTCCGAAGTCGACCAGGCAGGCGACCTCGTCGACGCCGATGTCGACCAGGTCCTCGATCAGGGACTCGCACTTGTCGGGCGTTCCGAGCAGGGCCAGCTGGTCGAAGTAGCGCTCGAAGGTGGCGTTGAGCATGACGTCGCGCTCGGCGTCGTTGAGCTTGGAGAACTCGCTGCCGAAGCTGTCCTGCTGTTCCAGGAAGGTCTTGAGGTACGCCGTCAGCGGCCCCCGTACGGTCTCCCTGGCCTCGTCGTCGTCGGAGCCCACGTAGGTGTGGACCATCGCGGTGACCCGGCCCTCCGCCGGGTCGTACCCGGCCCCCGCGAGCGCCTCGCGGTAGGCCGCCGTCTTGTCCTTCAGGTCGGCGGGGCGCTGGGCGACCAGCCCGGTCAGTACGTACGCGCCGATCTCCCCGGCCCGGACGAACGTCTCGATGCTGCCCTGCGCCGACACCCACACCGGGAGCCTGGGCTGGAGGGGGCGCGGCAGGGTGCGTACGGTCTGCGACGATCCGTCGGCGCGCGGGAGTTCGACGCTCTCGCCCGCCCACAGCCGCTGGACGGTGTCGATCGACTCGAACATCTCGTCCTTGCGGCGCGGGTAGCGCTGCTGCCCGTCCCCCGGGGCCAGGAGGAAGTCGTCCGGGTGCCAGCCGGAGGCCGCCGAGATCGCGGCCCGGCCGCCGGACAGGTTGTCGACGACCGCCCACTCCTCGGCCACCCGCACCGGGTGGTGCAGGGGCAGGACGCAACTGCCCGCGCGGATCTGGATGTTCTCGGTGAGTACGGCGATGGCGGAGGCCAGCAGCGACGGGTTCGGGTAGAGGCCGCCGAAGTCCACGAAGTGGCGCTCGGGGACCCAGATGCCGTCGAAGCCGTTGGCGTCGGCGTGCCGGGCGCTGTCCAGCAGCAGCTGGTATTTGCCCGGGCCCTTGGCCGTGCCGTCTCCCGAGAAGAAGAACAGGCTGAAGTCCATGGTGCTGCCGGGCCGCCGCCCGCGGCGCGGCGCGGCGGATCTGGCGGCCGCCTTCGTACCGGGGCCGGGGTCCACGGCCGAGGGCGCCTTGACGTTGCGCTCGCGCAGGGACCGCTCCAGGACGGCGCGCTGCTCGGGCGAGAGCGAGGACATCCGCTCCTTGAGCCTGCGTGCGGCCTCGGACTCGTCAGACATGGTCGTCACCCTTCAGCTTTGCCTCGGCCTCGCCCGCGGAGAGGCTCTCGACCTCGCGCAGCAGTGCCTCGAACTCGTCCAGGCCGATCGATTCGGCCTGGTGGGAGCGGATCGCGGCGGCGAGCCCCGGTACGGTCGGCGCCTCGAAGACGGCGCTCATCGGGAAGTCGCCGTGGGCCTGCCGCAGCCGCCCGACGATCTGGATGGCGAACAGCGAGTTGCCGCCCAGGTCGTAGAAGTCGTCGTCCGGCCCGATCGGGGAGACGCCGAGCATCTCGTGCCACACCCGGGCCACGGCCTGGGCGAGTTCGTCGTCCGGCCAGACCGTGGCCGGGTCCCAGTCGTCGTCTCCGCGGCCCCGGCCACCGCCCAGCGAGTCGGTGAACGAGGTCGCGGTCAGCCCGGACTGGTCGGCCAGGACGTCCTGGAAGTCGGCCCTGGAGACGACGACCTGGGGCAGGGCGCCGAAGAGCGCGGCGCGGGCGAGCGCCAGGCCGTCGGCGGCCGGGATGCCCTGGGCGAGGCGCAGCCGCTCGTACAGCTCCCGCACCTCGGGCAGGCCCGCCATCTGCTGCTCGAACCAGTCGTCCCAGTCCCACTGCGACCAGTCGAGGGCGAGGGTGGGCCGGCCGGCGGCGGTGGCGGCCTGGGCGAAGGCGTCGAGGAAGGCGGCGGCGGCGCAGTTCTCGGCCTGTCCGAAGCCGCCGACGATGCCGGTGGTGGCCGACGCGGTGAGGAAGAAGTCGAGCGGGTCGTCCGCCAGCAGTTCGTCGAGCAGCAGGGTCGACCTCACCCGGGCCGCGAGGACGGCTTCGAAGTCCGGCCGCGTCTTGAGCGCGGTCAGGCCGGAGCCCCGGGCGTCGGCGAGGTGCAGGACGCCGTCGACCGCGCCCAGCACGGTCCGCGCCGCCTCGACGGCGGTACGGGCCTGGCCGGGGTCGGCCAGGTCGGCGGTGCGGTAGACGACGGCCTCGGGGTGGGCGGCGCGCAGTGCGGCGAGCCGGGCGACCCGGGCGCGTACCCGGTCGTCGTCGCCCGCCGTGCCGCCGCGCCAGGCGTCCCACTCGCTCTCGGCCGGGAAGTCCGGGTCGCCGATGAGCAGGGCGCGCGCCCCGCTCGCGGCGATCTGCTCGGCGAAGACCAGTCCGGTTTCGCCGGACGCCCCGGTGACGAGGTACCCGGCGCCCGCACGCCAGGCCCGCCCGGTGGGTACGGGCTCCAGCCCGACCGGTGCGAAGGCGCGCAGGAGGCGCTGGGCGCCCCGGTAGGCGACGAGGCTCTCCCGCCCCTCCCCCGCGAGTTCGGCGTCCAGCTGCGCGGCGACGCGTGCGCGGTCGGCGTCGGTGGCGGGGAGGGTGACGTCGACGCTGCGGCAGGTCAGCCACGCGTACTCCTGCGGCAGCACGGTCACCGCGCCGTACAGGGTGGCCCGCTCGGGCCGGATCACGGCCGTCCCGTACGCGTCCTGGAGGCTGTCGGTGAGGACGTCGATCCGCACCGGGCGGTCCTCCCCGCTGCCGCCGAGCGCCTGGGCGAGGGCGACGAGGCTGTGGAACCCGGTGTCCAGGCCGGTGGCGTAACGGCCCGCCGCGTCACCGGCGTTGTCCCCGGGGCCGGTGACGGCCCAGGCGTGCAGCACGCGGTCGGGGGCCGCTCCCGTGCGCCGCAGCTCCTCGACGACCCGGCCGAGGTGGTCCGCGTCGGCGGGGTCCGCGTCGAAGCCGTGCTCGGAGGTGCGGGCGTAGGCGGTCGCCTTCCGCACGGTGGTGACGGTGTGGCCCCTGGTGCGCAGGGCGGCGGTCGGAGCGTCGGTGAGACCGGTGTCGTCCTGGAGCACCAGCCAGCTGAGCGGGGCGTCCTCCGGGGCCGCCCCGGGGAGCGGTGCGGGGTGCCAGACCGGTGCGTACGTCCACCGCTCGGGGTCGGTGCGTACGTTCCCGGCGGCCGCCGTCTCCGGCTTCGGAAGCAGGTGGCCGCGGCCCTGGAAGGGGTAGGCGGGCAGCGGGACCCGGCCGCGGGCCCGGTCGTCGTGCAGGGCGGCCCAGTCGGCGGCCACCCCGTGCCGCCACAGCTCGGCAAGGCCTTCGCGGACGGTGCGGGCCTCGGCGGTGCGCTCCTCGCCGCGCGGCTTGCGCAGCAGGGTGACGACGGGCGAGGGCTCCGGGTGGGTCCGGACCAGTCCGCTGAGCTGGCTGCCCGGGCCGGCCTCGACCAGGACCACGGCGTCGCCGCGCTCGGCGAGGGCGGCGATCCCGTCGGAGAAGCGGACCGGGGCACGGGTGTGGGAGACCCAGTAGTCGGGGTCGGTGGCCTGCTCGTCGGTGATCCAGGTGCCCGTCACATTGGACAGGAAGGGAATCTTCGGGGTGTTGAGCCGCACCGAGCGCAGCACCTCCGCGAGGCCGGGCAGCGCCGGTTCGACCAGGGCGGTGTGGAAGGCGTGCGAGGTCTCCAGCTCCCGTACGGACACGCCCCGCTCCTCCAGCACCCGGCGGGCCTCGGCGACCTCTTCGGGGGTGCCCGCGACGACGCAGGAGGCGGGTGCGTTGACGGCGGCGATCGTCGCGCGGCCGTCCAGCGCCTCGGTCAGGGCCGCCTCGTCCAGCAGGACGGACAGCATCCGGCCGGGCGGCAGGTCCTGCATGAGCGCGGCGCGCCGGGCGACCACGCGCAGCGCGTCCTCCAGGCTGAACACCCCGGCCAGGCAGGCCGATACGAGCTCGCCGAGGCTGTGCCCGGTCATCGCGTCGGGGCGCACGCCCCACGACATCAGCAGCTGGGCGACGGCGTAGTCGAGGCTGAAGACGGTCGGCTGGGTGTACAGGGTCCGGCGCAGCCGCTCCTGGGCCTCGTCCCCGCCGGTGGCGAAGGCCACCTCCCGTACGTCCCAGCCCAGGTGGGGCAGCAGGATCTCGGCGCACCGGTCGAGCGCCTCGCGGAACACCGGCTCGGTGCGGTACAGCTCCGCGCCCATACCGGCGTACTGGGCGCCCTGGCCCGGGAAGACGAACACCACACCGGGCGCCTCGTCCGGCACGGCGGACGCGGCGGGCGCGGGCCGCTCCAGGGCGGCGGCCGCGGCGGCGCGGCTGTCCGCGACGACCGTGCGGCGGTACGGGAGGGCGGCGCGCCCGATCTGGAGGGTGTAGGCGGCGTCGGCGAACCCGGCGGGGTCCTGCCGCGTCCCGTCGTCGGCCGTGAGCGCCGTCGCGAGGCGCGCGGCGGCGGTGTCGAGGGCTTCGGGCGTACGGGCGGACAGCGGCAGCACCTGCCAGTCGCCGTCGGGGGCCTCCGTGCTGCGGGCGGGCGCTGCTTCGAGGACGACGTGCGCGTTGGTGCCGCCGATTCCGAAGGCGCTCACCCCGGCGCGCGGCGGCAGCTCCGTCGCGGGCCACGGCACGCCTTCGGCGTCGACCCGGAAGGGGCCCTTGTCGAGGCCGAGTGCGGGGTTGGGGGCGCGGAAGTGGGCCGTCGGCGGGATGAAGCGGTGCTCCAGCGCCAGGGCCGCCTTGATGAGGCCGGTGACCCCGGCCGCCGCGTCGAGGTGGCCGACGTTGGACTTGACCGAGCCCAGGTGGACCGATCCGGCGGGGGCGTCGGGCTGGAACGCCTCGGTGAGCGCCTGGACCTCGATCGGGTCGCCGAGCGGGGTGGCGGTGCCGTGCGCCTCGACGTACTGCACCGTACGGGGCTCGACCCCGGCGACCGCCAGCGCCTCGGCGATCACCTCGGCCTGACCGTGCGGGGAAGGCGCGGTGAAGCCGATCTTCGCGGAGCCGTCGTTGTTGACCGCGCTGCCGCGGATCACCGCGTGGATGTGGTCGCCGTCGGCGACGGCGTCCTCCAGCCGCTTGAGGACGACCAGGGCCACCCCGTCACCGGAGACGGTGCCGGAGGCGTCGGCGTCGAACGGGCGGCAGTGACCGTCCGTGGAGAGGATCGCGCCCTCCTCGTACCGGTATCCGCGCGGCTCGAACTCCCGCACCGCGACCCCGCCCGCCAGCGCGAGGTCGGCCTCGCGGCTGAGCAGGGACTGGACGGCGAGGTGGACGCTCACCAGCGACGACGAACAGGCGCTCTGCACGGTGAAGCTGGGGCCGGTCAGACCGAGCTTGTACGAGAGGCGCAGCGCGAGCATCCCGGGGTCGTTGCCGATCGCCACCTGGATCTCGTCGGAGACCAGGCCGTCAAAGGCGCCGCGCGGGGCGATGCGCTCCTGGAGGTAGCCGCTGCCCGACGTACCGGCGAACACCCCGGTCCGCCCCTCGAACGTCCTCGCCGGGTAACCGGCCCGCTCCAGCGCCTGCCAGGCCGTCTCAAGCAGCAACCGGTGCTGGGGGTCCATGAGTTCGGCCTCGGACCGGGTGACACCGAAGAAGTCGGCGTCGAAGCGGTCGAACCCGTCCAGGGGGAAACCGGACTTCACGTACGCCGGGTCGTCCCGCAGCTGCTCGGGGACTCCGGCCGCGGCCAGCTCCTCGTCGGTGTAGGTACTGCGCCCCTCCTCGCCCGCCGCCACCAGCCGCCACAGTTCGTCGACGTCCGCGGCGCCCGGGAAGCGGCCGCTCATTCCGATGATGGCCACCGCCTGCTCGGGCAGTGGCAGATCCGTCTCGTACGTCATGCGTTCTCCCCGTGCGGGTGGTGCGGGTGGGATGCGGGCCGGTGCCCGGCACCGGTGTCGTGCTGTGCGGCGAGCAGCTCGTCCAGGGCGCTCGCGAGTTCCCGTACCGTCGGCCGGTCGAAGAACAGCCGCAGCGTCGCGGCGACGCCGAGCTGGTCCCTGGTGAGGGCGACGGCCTGGGTGGCGAGCATGGAGTGGCCGCCCAGTTCGAAGAAGTCGTCGTCACGTCCCACCCGGTCGACCGAGAGCACCTCGGCCCAGATGTCGGCGATCACCTTCTCGACGGGGGTGGCGGGCGCGGCGAACTCCGCGTCGAGCTCGGGGCGTACGGCCTCCGGGGCGGGCAGCGCGCGCCGGTCGACTTTGCCGTTGTGGGTCAGCGGCAGCCGGTCCAGGGCCACGTACACGTTCGGCAGCATGTACTCGGGCAGCGTCAGGCCGAGGTGTTCACGCAGTTCGGAGGGCCCGGCCGGGGTCCCGGCGGAGCCCACCCAGTACGCGACCAGGCGCGGGTCCCCCGCCGCGTCCCGGTCGACGGCGACCACCGTGTCCCGGACGGCCGGGTGGCGGGTGAGCGCGTTCTCGATCTCGCCCAGCTCGATGCGGTAGCCGCGGATCTTGACCTGGTGGTCCAGTCGGCCCAGGTACTCGTGGTCCCCGTCGGCCGCCCGCCGGGCGCTGTCGCCCGAGCGGTACCGGCGGGCTCCGGGCACGGCGGCGTCCGGGTCGGGCAGGAAGCGCCCGGCGGTGAGGGCGGGGCGGCCCAGGTAGCCGCGTGCCACGCCCGCGCCGCCGACGTACAGCTCTCCGGCCGCCCCTTCGGCCACCGGTTCGCCGTCGGCGCCGAGGACGTCCATCGTCCAGCCGTCGAGGGGGCCGCCGATCATGCTGCCCGCTCCGCCGTCGAGGTCGGCCGAGGTCATACGGCGGTAGGTGGAGTGCACGGTGGTCTCGGTGATGCCGTACATGTTCACCAGGGCGGGCGCCGCGTCGCCGTGGCGGGCGATCCACGGCCGCAGCATCTCGGGCGGCAGCGCCTCCCCGGCGAAGACGACCAGCCGCAGGGCGAGTTCCGCCGGGGCGCCGGGGCCGGGGTGCTCCTCCTCGTACCGGACGAGCTGGCGGAAGGCGGCGGGCGTCTGGTTGAGGACGGTGACGCCCTCACGGTGCAGCAGCGCGTGCAGCTCCTGCGGGGCTCGCCGCACCTCGTCCGGTACGACGACGAGTCGGCCGCCGTGCAACAGGGCGCCCCACATCTCCCACACGGAGACGTCGAACGCGGCGGAGGCGCACAACGACCACACGTCGTCGGGCCCGAACCCGAAGCGGTCGCGGACGCCGGTGAGCAGGCCCGTCACATTGCGGTGCTCGATCATGACGCCCTTGGGGACACCGGTCGAACCGCTGGTGTAGATGACGTACGCGAGACTCGACGGCCCGGTGCCGGGGTCCGGGGGCGCGGTCTCCGGGTAGCCGGTGAGGTCCTCGCCGTCGCGCCCGGTCAGCACGGTGTGCGGGGCGCGCAGGCCACGCCCCGCGCGGTCGGTGAGCAGGACGGCGGCGTTGGCGTCGGCGAGCGTGAAGCGCAGCCGCTCGATGGGGGCGGAGGGGTCGAGCGGTACGTACGCCCCGCCCGCCTTCAGGACCGCGAGCAGCGCCGTCACCAGGGACGTGGTGCGCTCCACGCAGACGGCGACGGGTATCTCGGGGCCGACGCCCAGGACGCGCAGGCGGTGCGCCAGGCGGTTGGCGTCGCGCTCCAGCTCGGCGTAGGTCAGCCGGCCGTCGGCGCCGGTCACGGCGACGGCGTCGCCGCGGGCGGCCGACTGCCGGGCGAACCACGCGTCGATGGTCCCCGGGGCCTGGGCGGGTGTGGCCATCTGGTCAACGGTCACGGTGGGTGTTCCTCTCGGTGCCGGACTCGGTGCGGGGCTGCGGGCTCTGCGGTCCGGACGCGGTACCGGCGGCGAACCGCGCCGCCGCCAGCTCCGTCACCGGTGTCCCGGGCCGGGAAATGGCTTCGGCCAGCGTCCGTTCGTAGGCGGCCAGCAGCGCGGCCGGGGTGTCGGGGCCGAACAGATCGGTGTCGTATTCGAGGGTCAGCGCCAGGCCGTCGCCGCGCTCCTGCGCGTACAGGCTGAGGTCGTACTTCGCGGTGTCCTGCGGGCCCGTGAGGTCCAGCGAGCACCCGTCGAGCCCGGCGAACACCGGCTCGGGCTGCTCCTTGAGGAAGCTGAACATCACCCGGAAGACCGGCATGAAGTCGCGGCTGCGCCGGGAGACCAGCGCCTCGACCAGCTTGTCGAAGGGCAGCTCCTGGTGGGCGGAGGCGTCCAGCACCGCCGTACGGACCCGGGCCAGCAGCTCGCGGAAGCCGGGGCCGCCGTCCAGCCGCACCCGGACCGGAACCATGTTGATCAGGCAGCCGACCAGATCCTGGAGCTCGGGCCGGTCCCGTCCCGCGACGGGGGTGCCGACCGTGATGTCCTCCGCGCCCGACCACCCGGCGAGCAGGGTGTGCAGGGTGGCGAGCAGGGTCATGTACGGAGTGACGCGCTCGCCACGACTGAACTCACGGACGGCGGACACGAGTTCCGGCCGGAGCTGGCGTGTCGTGACGGCCCCCCGGAAGCCGCGTGCGGTGCCCCGCGGCTTGTCGGTCGGCACGGCGAGCGCCTTCGGGTCGTCGCCCAGTGCCTCGCGCCAGTGGTCCACGAGGGCGTCCAGGGTCTCGCCCCGGAGCCGGTCGCGCTGCCAGGAGGCGTAGTCGGCGTAGTGCAGCGGCACCTCGGCGGGCGGTTCGCCGTCGCCGTACAGCTGCCCCAGTTCGCGGAAGAGGATCTCCACCGACCAGCCGTCGACGGCCACATGGTGGAACGTCACGATCAGCCGGTGCTCGTCCGCGCCGACCCGCACCAACCGGACCCGCAGCGGCGGCCCGGCGGCCAGGTCGAAGACGGCCGCGCCCTCCTCGGCCGCGACGCGCTCCGCCTCGGCCTCCGGGTCGGCGGCGCCCGTCAGGTCGGTGTACGGCAGCTCAAGCGGCACCGGGTCCGCGATGACCTGGTACGGGAGCCCGGACGGCGCCGCGTACGTCGTGCGCAGCACCTCGTGGCGCGCGACCAGGGCGTCGAGGGCCCGGCCGAGCGCGGCCCGGTCCAGGGCTCCGCGCAGACGCAGCACGGTCGGCACGTTGTAGAGGGTGGTGTCGGGGTCGATCTGCTGCATGAACCACAGCCGCTGCTGCGCGAACGACAGCTGGGGCCGTTCCTGCCGGGCCCCGGGACGGGGGCCGGTGGGCCCGGCGGCCCCGGGACCTCCCTGGGACGGGCCCGCCGCGCCCCGGCCCATGGCGGCACGCACCAGGCGGGCCATCTCCGCCAGCGTGCCCGCGCCGAGCAGTTCGGCGGCGGGGACGTCCACGCCGAGGTCCTCGTCGATACGGGCGGCGAGGAGCCGTGCCTGCTCCGGCCCGCCGCCGAGACCGGCGAACTCCGAGTCCAGGTCCACCGGGGCGCCGGTGACCTCCAGCAGCTCGGCCCACACCTGGGCGAGCTCCTCTTCCACGAATCCCATGGTGGCTGTCATCCGAGTGAGTTCTCCGGGCGAGAGGTGCGCACAGTTTCCTGGAGCAGATCGACAAAGCCTTCGGGCCGCTTGCTCAGATAGAAGTGATCCCCTTCGAAGACGTGCACCCCGGGTTCGCCGGCGGTGGTGTGCCTTCCCCACAACCGGGCGTCCGCGGGCCGCACTTCGTGGTCGCCGTCCGCGACGAACACGGTGACCGGGCAGCCCACCGTCGCGCCGTCGGCCGCCCGGTAGGAACCGAGGGCGGCCAGGTCGGCCCGGATCGCCGGGAGCACCAGCTCGATCAGCTCGGCGTGCTCGGCGACGCCCCGGGCGGTGCCGCCCAGTCCCATGATCCGGGCGAGCACCTCGCTGTCGGGCTGCTCGTCCGCCCGCAGCGCCCGCTCCGGGCGGTGCCCCGAGGGGGCCGAACACGCCGACGCGACAAGCGCTTCGGGAATCACGGCACCCGCCCGCTCCAGCCGCCTCGCGGCCTCGAAGGCGACGATCGCCCCCATGCTGTGGCCGAACAGGACCGGTCGCCGGGCGCCTCCGAGACGGGTGGGCAGTACCTCGGCCACGGAGTCGGCCAGTGCGTGGAGGGAGCTGACGGGCTCCTCGAACAACCGGTTCTCCCGGCCCGGGTACTGGATCACCAGCATCTCGATGTCCGGGTCCAGGACCTCCGAGAGGCCGTGGTAGTAGCTGGCCGAACCACCCGCGTGCGGAAAGCAGACCAGGGTGTGCGCGGCCTGTGGCTTCGGGTGGAAGCACCGGATCCAGCTCGCCTCGGTGTCCATGGTCACCCCGCCTGGAGCGCTGTGAGTGATGTGGGTACGGCGGCCCGCGCGGTGGGTGCCGCGGCCCGCAGCGCCCGGTGCGCCTCGCCGAACTCGACGACCTGGGCGGCGACCTCGTTCAACTGCCGCTGGATGTGCGGGTCGTCGCACTCGCCGCTCGCGGTGAACCCCGCCGTCGCGCTGTTCAGCGCCACACCCAGCGGTGTCGGCCAGCCCCGGAGCGCGTGCACCACGTCCCGCAGGGTGGCCAGGGTGGTCACCGCGCCCTGCCAGCCCTGCCCCACGGCCAGGCAGCCGACGGCGCGCCCCGTCAGATACGGCCGTTCGTCGTCCCGCAGCTGTTCGATGTGGTCCAGGGCGTTCTTCAGCAGCCCCGACACCGTCCCGTGGTACGCCGGGCTGGCGAGGACGACCCCGTCGGCCCCGGCGATCGCGGCCAGCATGCGCCGTGCCCGGGGCTCCGGGGACGCGGCGCGCGGATCGTAGAGGGGCATCACCAGGTCGGCGCCGGCGATCAGGGTGACGTCCGCACCCAGCCGGGCCGCTTCGGCCAGCACGACACGGAGTCCCCGCTCCGCCGTGGAACCCGGCCGGGAGGACCCTCCGATTCCGACGACCTTGACGGCCTGCTGCATCAACCCACCCATTCGATCGGTGAACTCCCGGTCGCCCGGGACCGTTCCGCCCTCCACCCTTCGCCACACGAAACGGCGAGGTCAACGTCGGCCCGACGGGCAGATCCGATCGTCGGCTTCGGTGATTCCGATCAGCTGCGCCCCCGATCGGCGGCACCAATGGAAGCCATCGGCGATCCGCATGTGCCACCGATTGCCGACCGGACCCGCGCGGGGGGATGATCAGCCCCTCGCTCTCCCCGGATTCCCCCACTCGGCGCCGCCCGACCGTCCGGAAGGCCGCTGCCCCGGACCCCGTCCACCGCCCTACTCGATCGGCGATGCCCATGCCTCTGGTCGACGACCCCCTTGCCCCGCGCATCGCCGTCGTCGGCGCGACCGGCGCGGTGGGCGGCACCCTGCTCGACGTCATCGAGGACCGGGGGCTGCGCTACCGGGCACTGCACCTCCTGGCCTCCGCACGCTCGGCCGGGCGGGAGATCCGGGTCGGGGACCGGGAGTACCGGGTGGGCGAGCTGACCGGCTTCCACTTCGGCGACGCGGACGTGGTGTTCTTCTCCGCCGGGCACGCCGTCAGCAGGGCCTGGGTACCGGTCGCGGTCGCCCACGGCACCCTGGTGATCGACAACACCTTCGCCTTCCGGATGAGCGCTGACGTCCCGCTGGTCGTCCCGCAGGTCAACTCCGCGGAGCTGGACCGCCGCCCGGCGGCCGGGGTGATCGCCAACCCGAACTCCGTCACGATCCCGCTGGTCCGGGTCGTCCAGGACGTGGAGCGCCGCTGGGGGGTGCGCCAGATCTCCGTGAGTACGTACCAGGCGGCGTCCGGCAGCGGTCACTCCGGCATCGAGGAGCTTCAGGAGGCGTCCCGGCTCGCCCTCCAGGACCCCCAGGCGACGATGCCCGCCGAGGAGTTCTCGCCCGGGCTGGCCTTCAACGTGGTGCCGCAGATCGGCCGGGTGCTGGACGACGGCTTCACCCTCCAGGAGCGCAAGCTGCTCCAGGAGTCCCGCAAGATCCTGGGCCTGCCCGGCCTCGACATCACGGCGACCTGTGTCCGGGTCCCGGTGGTCAACGGCCATTCCGCGGCGATGTGGGTCGAGTGCCTGAAGCCGGTGGACCGTGCGGAACTGTGCCTGTTGCTGGGCGGGCTGCCCGATGTGACCGTCCACGGCGACGGGATGCACGGCGACATCCTCACCCCCGCCACCCTCGGCGATCCGAACCATCTGCATCTGGGCCGGATCAGGATCTCCCCCACCAACCCGAACAGCTTCCTGCTCTGGCTGGTCACCGACAACCTCCGGGTGGGTGCCGCGCTCAACGCCCTCCAGATCATGGAGACACTGGTCGCCAAGGGGCACCTGTGAACGCGAAAGGCCACCGGCACGCCGAAGACGTACCGGTGGCCGGTCCTGAGAATCACGGCAGCCGCTGCAAGGCGCCTGCTCAGCCCACCAGTTGCAACTGGGGCCGGTCCTGTGCCATGAACTGGACCGTACGGTCGAGGAACACCCGCATCTCCCGGGTGAGCCGACGGCCCCGGCGCCACGCGATCTGCGTGTACACCTCGAACGGCGGCTCCCAGTCGAGGACCGTCAGGGTTCCGGCGGCGACCGCGTCGGACACCGTCATCTCGGGCAGCACGCTGACCCCGAGACCGGCCGCGAGTCCGCGCTTGACCGACTCGATGTTCCCGAACTCCAGCAGCTGTACGGGCCGTGCGGCGCCGGAGTTGAGCTCGGCCTCCAGCATTCCCCGGTACGCGCACCCCGCCTCGGGCGCCAGGACCCGCGCCCCGCGCAGCTCCCCCGTGCTCACCCGGCGCACCGACGCGAGGGGGTGGCCGGGCGCGGCGACCGCGACCAGCGGTTCCCGCCCCAGCACCTGGGTCTGCACACCCGGGTGCTCCGTGTCCGCCTCCATGAGGAACCCCATGTCGAAGGCGCCCTGCCGCAGCGCCTCACAGGTCTGGGCACACTGGCTGGGCCGCAACGCGAGCTGGAGCAGTGGGTAGCGGTGGTGGAAGAACTCCAGCACCGGCGGCATGCGGTACGAGGTGAGGCTCTCGGTCGTCCCGACGGTGAGCACCCCGGAGGGCTCCGCCCAGCCGGTGGTGCTGTCCCGGGCCTCGTCGACGAGAGACAGGATCCGCTCCGCGTACGGAACGAGCCGCTCCCCGGCGGGGGTGAGCCGGATGCCGCCCCGCAGCCTTTCGAAGAGCTCGACGCCCAGGGCCACTTCCAGCCCCTTGACCTGGGCGGTGACGCTGGACTGTGCGTATTTCAGCTCGGCTGCGGCCCGGGTGAAGCTCAGCAGCGTCGCGACACGGTGAAAGGTGGTGAGCTGTCTCAGATCCACCGGTATCACTGCCAGCCCATGTCCGCCCGGGGCACATCGGCGGACGCGGTCCCCTCCGCCGTGACGGCGGACGCGGAGACGGCCGCGTCGGCGGTGTCGGTGGCGGTGATCACGCCGGCGGGTGCGAGCAGCGCCGTGGCGGCGAGCACGGTGAGAGCAGCAGCCTTGGCGATACGGGCATGGAGCATGATCGGCGTCCTTTCGGCAGGTGAATCCACGGAGAACGGTTGCGACTGAGAGGTGTTTCCTGGCGGACCCGTCCGCCTCGAAGTAGCATCGCCGCTGGTGAACCTTGGGGGGAAGGGAATCGGCGGGCCGCTTTGGGTCATGACCCAAAGGGGCCACCGAGTCACTGAACGGCCTGTCGGCGGGCCGCCCCCCGTGCCGTAGCAGAAGGACGACGGAGCGATACCGCTGGAACGGGGAACTGAGCGATGCTGGAACTGCTGGGGCTGGATACGCACACGGAAGCGGTGTACCGGGCCATGCTGGAGCACCCTCAGGACGGCGTCACCGCGCTCGCGCGTCATCTTGATCTCTCCGAGGACGCCGTCCGCGCGGCCTGGGACAGGCTGGCCGAACTGTCACTGCTCCAGCCTTCCACCGGCTCCGCGCAGCCGCCGCGGGCCGTCAGCCCCGAGCTCGGGCTCGATTACCTGCTGGCCCGCAGGCAGGCCGAGTTCGCCGTCCAGCGGCAGCGCATCACCGCCGCCAGGACCGCGGCCTCCCAGCTGATATCCGAGTACGCCGGCCGCCGTCCGGCCGGCGGCCCGGTGGTCGCCACCCCGCCCGCGTTGGCCGCCTTGCCGGGCGCGAAGGCGACGCCCGCCTCCTGGAAGACCCGGACCGCCTCAGGGGTGGTGGGCATGTTGGCGCCCTCCGCGACCGCCTTGACCCCGTTGCGCACGAGGTCGAGCGCGTCGGCCTCGTGCAGTTCGTTCTGCGTGGCGCAGGGCAGGGCCACGTCCACGGGAACCGACCACACTCCCGTACCGGGCACGAACCGGGCGTGTGTGCCGCGCCGTTCGGCGTACTCCGAGACCCGGCCGCGACCGGCCTCCTTGACCTCCTTGAGGAGGGCGAGGTCGATGCCCTTCTCGTCGACCACGTAACCGCCGGAGTCCGAGCAGGTGATGACGGTCGCGCCGAGCTGCTGGGCCTTCTCGATGGCGTAGACGGCCACGTTGCCGGAGCCGGAGACCGCGACGGTCTGACCCTCCAGCGACTCGCCCCGGCTGCGCAGCATCTCGGCGGTGAACAGGACCGTGCCGTAGCCGGTGGCCTCCGTACGGGCCTGTGCTCCGCCCCAGCCGAGGCCCTTGCCGGTGAGGACGCCGGACTCGTAACGGTTGGTGATCCGCTTGTACTGGCCGAACAGGTAGCCGATCTCGCGGCCGCCCACGCCGATGTCACCGGCGCGGACGTCGGTGTACTCACCCAGGTGGCGGTGGAGTTCGGTCATGAAGGACTGGCAGAACCGCATGATCTCGGCGTCGGAGCGGCCCTTGGGGTCGAAGTCCGCCCCTCCCTTGCCGCCGCCGATCGGCATGCCGGTGAGGGCGTTCTTGAAGATCTGCTCGAAGCCGAGGAACTTCACGATGCCGAGGTTGACCGAGGGATGGAAGCGCAGCCCGCCCTTGTACGGACCGAGCGAACTGGAGAACTCGACCCGGAAACCGCGGTTGACGTGGATGTCGCCGGAGTCGTCCGACCACGGCACCCGGAAGATCAGCTGGCGCTCGGGTTCGCATATCCGCTCGATGATGCGGGCGTCCACGAACTCGGGACGCCGCGTCAGTACGGGGCCGAGCGTCTCCAGGACCTCGCGGACCGCCTGGTGGAACTCCTGCTCGCCCTGGTTCCGCCGCAGGATCTCGGCGTAGAGCGGCTCGATGACCCGATGGGACGCTTCGGGCATACGGGCGGGGTCGGGAATGACCGGCATCTGATCAAGACCTTCCGTGGGCGGCTCGTGGGCCCCGATTGTCCCGCATCAACCGATGATCTTCGAGGGCTGTCCACACAGCGCCCCGGGCGGCGCGGGCACCATGTCTCCCGAAAGCAAGCAGAACGTAAGGGTGCTGTAAACAACGTGGGGGCACGGGAGTTACCCGTCAGGAACAGGGACACTTCGCCTGACGATCAGTCATGATGCCCCCATGACGAAGCCGTGGCGCCCGGAACATCCCGGGTATCCGCACCCCCCGGCACGCCCCGCTCCCGGGCTCCACGGGCAGCCCCGCATACCCAGGGGCACGGGTGACATGCGGCGCTATCTCGCGGTCGGGCTCGACTGCTATCTGTGTCTGCTGGCCGTCGGGCTGCTGGTGCGGTCCTGTCTGGACTCCGGCGGGACGGGGCGGGCGGTCGCCCTGCTGGTCGCCCAGCTGATCGTGCTGTCGTTCGCCAACCAGGTGCTGCTGACCATGGTCGTCCGGGCGAGCGCCGGAAAGCTGATCATGGGGGTCCGGGTGATCCGGCTGCCCGACGCGGGCCGCCCAGGCTTCCGCCGCCTGGTGCTGCGCTGGCTGTACGGGCTCCTCTGGCTGCCCCTCCAGCCCTGGTACCGGCTCCGGTGCCCCGCACCGACGGCCCGCACACCGGAGCGGCCCCCGGGCTGCCACGCCGAGCCGCACGAGGACCTGGCGGGGGTGCGCCAGGTCCGCCGCAGCGATCTGCGGCTCTACCGGGCAGCGGTGGCGGGCCGGACCGACTGAGCTCCTCCTTCGGTAGGTTGACGGCCATGACCGCCCTCGGACCCGTCGCCTGGCCGCCCGCCCCGATACCGACAGGACGCCTCGTGCTCCGCACCGCCGAGTCCCGGGACCGTACGACGTTCGTCGAGTTGTTCTCCTCGCCGGAGGTGTACACCTACCTCGGCGGCGCCCGCCCCCGCGCCGAGCTCGACCGCGTGATGCCCGAGGCGCCCGGACAGCGCCCAGGCCTCTTCGTGATCGATCTCGACGGGGCGATGATCAGCACGGTCACCCTCGACCGGCGCGACGCGAACCGCCCGGGCCGACTGCGTCCCGATGGCGAGGAGGCCGAGATCGGCTACCTTCTCCTGCCCCGCGCCTGGGGCCACGGGTACGCCGCCGAGGCGTGCGCGGCGGCGCTCGGCTGGTTCGCCGACGCGCTGCCCGGCGAACCGGTGGTGCTCTGCACCCAGACCGCCAACGCCCGCTCGGTACGCCTCGCGGAGAAGCTGGGCTTCACCGAGTTGGAGCGGTTCGAGGAGTTCGGCGCCGAGCAGTGGTTCGGCGCGTGGTCCCCCGGCCACACCGTCCGACGGAGGGGCTGAGAAGTCCCGTCGAGGGGTGGAGAAGCCCCGTGGAGGGGCCGAGAACGCCGGTGCGCCGAAGGCGGCGGCAGGGGTCCGACAGCTTGACGGCCCGCGGTTCGTCGCCGACGCGAGCCGGCTCTCGCAGTCGATCACGCTGGGCTCCACCGGCGTTCGCAGGGTCCACCAGGTGCGCCAACACCGGTAAACAGGCCAGACGTTGGCTTGTTTGATCATTACGCTCACCACCCGTCGAGCGTTCCATTGCCCCCGTAATGCACCCAGGTCACACAGGTCACACAGGTACCGAACAGCACCAGACGGGGCGAACGTGAAATCACTCATGCGCCGGCTCCGCATGCCCATAACTCTGGGCATCGCCGCCGCACTCTCCCTTACCGCCTGCGGAACGGGAGCACAGAACGTAGGGGCCGTACAGATCTCGGACTCGTCCCCGGCATCACGAAAGACGGATGCGGCGGGGAAGACCGGCAGGGACGAACCGGACGCGATCTCCTTCAAGCCTGACGGGCCGGTCGCCCTCACGGGTCGGGTCATCGGCGAGGAGACGCTCAAGGGCGCCGATTTCCAGCTCTCCGCCGACCCCGACCCCGAAACGGTCGGGGAACTCAAGCCAGGAGACACGGTAAGCCAGCTACCCTTCCCCGATGCCGAGTTCGAAACCCGCAAGAACGAGTTCGCGGTAAAACTCGACATCGACGACATAACCGACCCGGACTACATCAATGACAGAAATATCGTGACACTGTCATTGACCATCAGGATACCGGGAAAGAACGGTTCCGATAAATTCGCCTACACCGGGGCATCCGTGGAGTACACGGGCTCCAATCCCGGCGTGATCCCGTGGTCGGATACACGGACGACACCAGGGCATGGCGGAGAAAAAATACAACCGGACGACGAGGTCCGCCCCGAGTTCATCGAGGTCACCCTACAGGCCCCCTCACCAAAGAACCTGATACCCCGTACGTCATCGCCCAGAGTTGCGAGTGCCGCTGCTGAAACACCTCCGCACTGCTCGATGAAGACCTTCATAAGGAGCGCCGATGTGTGGTCGAACATCGGTGAAACCTACCCGGTGGGTGACGGCAAGGGCGGCATGACGTTCACCTCGGAGGCAAGCGCCAAGTACGAGGGTGCGGTCAGCTTCGGAGGCTGGTCGGCGTCCAAGGCGGTTGAGATCAAGAGCGGCATCGAAGGGGTATGGGAACCCGTCGGCTGGCCACGGAAGTACCTGGTGGAGATCCGGTACAAGAAGTACCAGTGCGTGTACCAGAGCAAGGACCAGGCCGCTGTCTGGACGGTATGGGAACCCAGCGGGCATACCGGCGGCTCCGACCACGTAGGCGGCGACGAATACGACGACTACAAGGACCGGGTTCAGCGGCCGGACTGGGTAGGAATGAATGAGGAAGACCACTGCACGAAGTCGACCGTCGATGCGTGGAACCGGGACAACTCGGCCGGTGGCTCCGAAAGCCTCGGCTGGGAAGGCAAGCTCACCGCTGGTGCGAAGAATCAGTTGGAGATCGGCATAGAACTCGGCGTGTCACGGGAATGGTCCACCTCGTCCAAGATCACCTACAACATGACCAAAGACGTCGACAGGCTCTGCGGCATGGACGAGAAGCCGGGATTCGCCAGCAAGATCGCGCAGTACGCCAAGGTCGCCCCCTCCGGAACGTGCCTCAACGTGGAGATACCGGAGGCCAAGCAGGTCGAGCCGAAGGCCCCACCGGAGCAGCAGTTCAACGAATACGCGAAGAAGACCCCGGACGGGTGGACCGGTGGCGACTCCACCTACTCGGTACGCCTTCCGGACGGGCGCCTGCTGTACATATTCTCCGACACGTTCCTGGGGCCGCTCAACAAGGACGGCACCAGACCGGTGAGCGCCCCGTTCGTGAACAACTCCTTTGTCATTCAGGACGGAACCGACCTGAAGACCGTCACCGGCGGGACGAAGGAGAATCCGCGCTCCCTCATGACGGACCTGGACAACGATCCCACCAGGTGGTACTGGCTCGGTGACGGGATGATCTCGGATGTACAGCTTGAGGGGGAGCTGCGCCCGACGAAGCGCCTGCAGATCATCTTCCACCAGTGGCACCGGTATGACCCTGACGACCTCTGGGGGTTCAGGCTGGAGAAGACGATCGTAGCCACCTTCGATCTCAACGACCTCACGAGGCCGGCCCACGTGAAGGACATCCCGTCCTCCCCTGTCGTACCGAGACTGAGCCCCACGCAGTGGGGGGCGGCCATTGTTCCCGCAAGTGAGAGCGGAGACGGGTACACCTACGTCTACGGGATTGAGGACGCCCCGACCAACAAGCGCATGAGGGTAGCGCGCATCAAGGGGACCGACCTCAACAAGGATTACAAGTGGGAGTTCCTGAACGACGGCAGGAAGGCGTGGCTGGGCAAGGAGTCGCTGGGCACCACCAACCTGACGGGTGTGGCCAATGAATTCAGTGTCACCAAGTGGGGGAACTCGTTCGTGCTCGTCAGCCAGGACAGCACAGAGGCCTTCAGCCAGAGAGTTCGCCTGTGGGCATCCTGCAACCCCTATACCGGGTTCAGGAACAACCCCGGCCGGGACGTTGTCTACATGATGCCCGAGGTCGGTTTGTGGGGAAGCTATGGCGACGGGAACATATTCGCCTACAACGCCCATGTGCACAGAGACTTGTCATCCGGTAGCCGGTGGACCCTCTCCTACAACGTCAACAGCTTTGATGCCACCGTGGGGGAGGACGGGGCCCACTACAGGGACCCCAGTATCTACAAGCCCCGGTTCGTATCTTTCGCCCTCGTACCCTCTACACAGGGCGTGAGCGCCGAGGTACAGGATCTGATACCCAAGGACTCGTCACCCGGCGTCGACAGCCCCTGCACGACCGCATGCAGGGGCGTGCCGCAGCTCAGCGGGCGGTAGCCAGGCGGTAGCGGGCGGGTCCGGTCGGCAGAGCCGGGCCCGCCCTTGCCGTGCATGTGGTCTCCCGGTCACGCCGACAGCCGGTCCGGCTACAACGGGCATCCTGAACCAGACGTATCGCACCTCACCCGTCAGCGGTGAAGTGGCTGAGCTCCAGGGGGGAGTTGAGGACCCCGGTACCGTGATCCCTCATGACCACCAAGCCAGAACACGAGAAGACCAACGAGGAGTTCATCTCCCCTCGTCGCAGTGAACAGTCCGGCCCCGTGGCCTACACCCGCTACCGGTGCACGTGGACCCGGGCCCGTGACGAGGTCATTGGCCAGCTGTGGCTCGGACTCGCCACGTTCACGGGCTCGATCATCGCGCTGATCGTCGCGGCGAACAGCGAACCGGGCCCGGACAACGAGACCGCGACCGCCCTTGTCTGGGCGTGGGCACTGGGAATCGCCGCGGTCATATCGTTCGTACTGACTCTCTGGCGCTGGCCTGTCGAGTACCGCGCCCACCCGCCTGCCCCGGGTGACCAGACCCCTTAGCCGATGGGTGGGTGTCGGAGAGGCACCGGACACGCCGAAGGCGGCGGCCCCGGAGCCTTCCGGGGCCGCCGCCTTCGGGCGGGGACGGGGGTGAAGCAGAAGCGATCGGACCGGTGGATCAGACCTGGGAGCCGGCCTTCCACTGGGCCCAGTCCATGTTCCAGCCGTTGAGGCCGTTGTCCGGCTTGATGGTCTTGTCCGGGGAGTTCTTGACGATGACCACGTCGCCGACGAGCGAGTTGTCGTAGAACCAGGCGCCGGGCGCGTTGGGGTCGTTCGCGCCCTTCACGTCGGCGAGACCCACGCAGCCGTGGCTGGTGTTGGCGGAGCCGAAGATGCCCTTGCCCCAGTAGTTGCCGTGGATGAAGGTGCCCGAGGTGGACAGACGCATCGCGTGCGGCACGTCCTTGATGTCGTACTCGCCCTTGCCGTCGTCATCGGTGAAGCCGACGGTGGCGCCGTTCATCCGGGTCTCCTTGTACTTCTCGGAGATCACCATCTGTCCGTTGTACGTGGGGGTCTCGGGCGAGCCGGCGGAGATCGGGATGGTCTTGATGGTCTTGCCGTCGCGCGTGACCGTCATCATCTTGGTCTTCGCGTCGACGGTGGACACCTGGTTGCGGCCGACCTTGAAGGTCACGGTCTTCTGCTGCACGCCGTAGACGCCGTCGGCGCCCTCGACGCCGTCGAGCTCCAGCTTCAGCGTGACGGTGGAACCGCCCTGCCAGTAGTCCTCCGGGCGCAGATCCAGGCGCTGGGAGTTGAACCAGTGGCCGACGACCTCCTGGCCACTGCTGGAGGTCACGGTGATACCGCTCTGGACGGCCTTCTTGTCCGTGATCGGCTTGTTGAAGTTGATCGAGACGGGCATCCCGACGCCGACCGTGGAGCCGTCCTCGGGGGTGAAGTTCCCGATGAAGCTGTTGTCGGGCGAGACGGTGGTGAAGGAGCTGTTCTCGTGGGCCTCGCGGCCCTTCGAGTCGGCCGCCGTGGCGGAGATCTTGTACGTGGTGGACCGCGCCAGCTGGCCCGAGGGCTTCCAGCTGGACCCGTCGGCCTCCAGGGTGCCCTCGACCGGGGTGCCGTCCGCCGTGGTCATGACGACCTTGGTCAGCTTGCCCTTCTTGACGGAGACCTGCGCGGCGTTGTTGATGCTGGCGTTGGTCGCGCCGTTCTTCGGCGCAATCGATATCTGTGCTTCGGAGGCCTTCTCGGCCGCCGCCCTGTCGACTTCCTGCGCCTGTGAGGACTCCGAACTCCCGGCGCCCGTCTTTCCGCCCTTGTCGCCGTCGTCGGTACAGGCCGAAAGCACCAGCACGCCGCCGAGCAGTGCGGACATGGCCACGAGACCCCTGCGCCGCTTGCTGTCCGTCATCACACGCTTCTCCATCGTTGCCGATTCCCCAAAAATCCCCGGACGGGACCGCCAGGCCACTTTCCCCGTCAATGTTCCAAGAACACCCGGAACGGGTGCTCCGTTCCGCATCCATGGAAGATGTGGGGAACACCACTCATCGACGCGCCCGCGGCAGCGGTGGTTCCCGTGGCCGGGAACCGGTTCCGCGCCGCCGCACAGTGCGGCCCCGGTCCGCGGTCGAGCGGGTCCGGGGCCGGTGTTCTCACACGTCAGACCCGTTGTGCGGGGTCACCGTCCTCGCGGTCGTTCTTCCCATTGTGCGTGACCGTGGAACCGGGCCCCTCCTCGTCGCCCTCGTCCAGCGGCAGGAACAGAGCGTCCTCCTCGTCGTCCGCGTCCTCGTCCCAGCCCTCCGCGTCGGGGTCGAAGTCGATGCTCTCGCTGCTCCAGGACGCCTGGGCCAGCTCCACCCCGGGCACCTCGCCGACCAGGTCGAAGGGGTCGACCAGTGAGGCGAGGGCCTCAGCGCCGTCCGCCCGGACAGCGGCCTCGGCATGCATGCGCTCCTCCTCGCCCCGCTCATCGGCATCGCTCACGGCGACCTCCGCAAGCGGCTCCCCGTACTCGGCGGCGATGGATTCGAGAGCGGTACCGGTCAGGGCGTCGAGGTCGGTGACCTCCAGCACCATCTCCACGCGAAGTCGAACAAACCTGGATGTCTCTTCAGTGGTCATAGGCCGGAGCGTAAGGCTCGTCGAGGCCACGACTTTCCTCCGACCCGCTGCTTTGCTTAGCATCGACCCACGGGGCTAACTCACGGTTGTCGCAAGGGGATCGAATCTGTGTCCGTCGCTCGTCGAACACTGCTGACCGCCACCGCCGCGGGCACACTGCTGGCCGCTCTCTGGTTCGTCCCGTCGGCCAACGCGACCGTCGAGAACCCCCCGAGCGGCGCTTCGCCCGCCACGCCGGGCCGGGCCGCCGAGCAGCCCGCCGGTGACCCCGACGACGCCTCCGGGGCGCGCCTCGCCGACACCGGTCCGGGCCTGGACACCACCCCGTATCTCATCGGCGGCACAGCCCTGTTGGGCATCGGCGCGGGCTTCGTGACCTACTCCGTACGCCGTTCCGGGACGCGCCCGGCGCTCTGATCCGTACGTACGAGAAGGGCTGCCGCTCCCCCCGGTGCGGCAGCCCTTCCGCGTAAGCCCCTTCGGGGCCCGTTACGGGGCGCGGCTCAGGCCAGCGTCCCGGTGACCGGCTCCACGGCCGCGACGAGGCGTCCTTCCCGGACGAACGCGTCGGCGGCGGCCAGGTCCGGGGCGAGGTAGCGGTCCGGGCCCGGTCCCTGCGCCCCAGCGGCCCGCAGCGCGGCCACGGCGGCCTGCGAGGCGGGGGCGGGGGTGAGGCCCTCGGCGGCGCGCAGCTCGACCGCGCGGGTCGCGGCGTACAGCTCGACGGCGACGATCCGGGTCAGGTTGTCCACGGCCGTACGCAGCTTGCGCGCGGCCGACCAGCCCATGGAGACGTGGTCCTCCTGCATGGCGGAGGACGGGATGGAGTCGGCCGAGGCGGGGACGGCGAGCCGCTTCATCTCGCTGACCAGGGCGGCCTGGGTGTACTGGGCGATCATCAGCCCGGAGTCGACCCCGGCGTCGTCCGCGAGGAACGGCGGCAGGCCGTGCGAGCGGTTCTTGTCGAGCAGCCGGTCGGTACGGCGCTCGCAGATCGAGCCGAGGTCGGCGGCGACGATCGCGAGGAAGTCCAGGACGTACGCGACGGGCGCCCCGTGGAAGTTGCCGTTGGACTCGACCCGCCCGTCGGAAAGGACCACCGGGTTGTCGACGGAGGAGGCCAGTTCGCGGCCCGCGACCACGGCCGCGTAGTCGAGGGTGTCGCGGCCGGCGCCGTTGACCTGGGGGGCGCAGCGCACCGAGTAGGCGTCCTGGACCCGGGGCGCGTCGTCCTGGTGATGGCCCGTCAGCCCTGAACCGGCCAGCACCCGCAGCATGTTGTCCGCGCTGACCCCCTGGCCGGGGTGCGGGCGGATGGCGTGCAACTCGGGGGCGAGGACCTTGTCCGTGCCGAGCAGCGCCTCCAGGGAGAGGGCGGCGGTGATGTCGGCCGAGGTGTAGAGGCTCCGCAGGTCGGCGAGGGCCATGACCAGCATGCCGAGCATCCCGTCGGTGCCGTTGAGGAGGGCCAGGCCCTCCTTCTCGCGCAGCTCGACGGGGGCGATGCCGTGCGCGGCCAGCAGCTCGCCCGCCGGCCGGACCGTGCCGTCGGGGCCTTCCGCGTCGCCCTCGCCCATCAGGGTGAGCGCGCAGTGCGAGAGGGGTGCGAGGTCGCCGGAGCAGCCGAGCGAGCCGTACTCGTGGACGACGGGCGTGATGCCGGCGTTGAGCAGGTCGGCCATGGTCTGCGCGACCTCGGGGCGTACGCCGGTGTGCCCGGAGGCGACCGTCTTCAGCCGGAGGAACATCAGCGCGCGGACGACCTCGCGCTCGACGCGGGGACCCATGCCCGCCGCGTGCGAGCGGACGATGTTGCGCTGGAGCTGGGCGCGCAGCTCGTGGCTGATGTGGCGGCTGGCGAGCGCACCGAAGCCGGTGGAGACGCCGTAGACCGGCTCGGGCTTGGCGGCGAGCGCGTCCACGATGAGGCGGGCGGCGGCCAGGGCTTCCACGGCGGCGGCGGAGAGCTCGACCCGGGCGCCGTGGCGGGCCACGGCGACAACGTCATCGGCGGTGGTTCCGGACGTCCCCACCACAACAGTGTGCATATCCATATTCAGCAGCGTACGGACTGAACACCGCTATGTCACTAGTGGTTCGGCACTGGGCTCCTTACCTCCGGGCAACCGCTCACGGCCGGTTGCCGCGCAGCCTGCGGCGGTCGTGCGCGGACTTGGGCGGGGAGTCCGCGAGCCGGATGACCTCGCCGTCCCGCCCGGCCACCACCGGCCTGAGCGAGCGCGCGGCCTTGGCCCGGTACTGGGCCGCGTCCGCGAGCCGGAAGAGCCGACGGGCCGAGCGCACCGGGCCGATCGGGTCGCCCGTCGACGCGACCCCGCAGGCCACCCCGTCGCCCAGCTCGATCACCGCCGACCGGTCGCACAGCTCGGTGGCCACCTCCACCACGTCCTCGGCCGGGGGACCCGCCGCGAGCAGGCAGAACTCGTCACCGCCGAGCCGGGCCGCCAGCGCCTCGGGCAGCATCGCCCCGCACAGCGACAGCACCGAGCCGAAACGTTCCAGCAGGCGGTCGCCGACGGCGTGGCCGTGGGTGTCGTTCACCGCTTTGAGGCCGTTCAGATCGCAGACGACCAGGCTGACCACCGTGTCGTCGGCGCGGTGCCGCTCGATGGCCTCGTCGAGCCGGATGTCGACGGCCCGGCGGTTGGCGAGCCCCGTCAGCGGGTCGGTGAAGGCCAGCTTGCGGACCTCCTCAAGCCGCTCGGTCTGGGCGATCCCGGAGGCCACGACGGCGGCGAGGACGGTCGCGAAGTCCGCGTCGGCCCGGCCGAAGACGGGCTGCCCGGCGGGCCGCGCCACGTACAGCTCGCCCCAGGCCCGGCCGTGCAGCACGATCGGCGCGACCACGCAGCAGCCCCGGCCGCGCCGCCGGAGCGCCGCGACCCGCTGGTGGCAGTACGGGCGGGCGCCGCGTGCCGGGCCGCCCGCGCCGGGCTGGCCGTCGGCGGTCTCCACCCAGGCGTCGGGCTCGCCGCCACCGGCCCAGCGCTCGTGCAGGAACTCGGTGATCTCCGGGAACTCGTGGACCGGGTAGGCCTCCTCCTCGGGGAACTCCTCCTCCCCCTCGGCCCGCTGCCCCGCGTTGACCAGCACCCGCAGCCTGCCCCGGTCGCGCTCCCACACGGAGAGCGCGGCGAAACTGCCGTTCAGCGCCTCGCAGGCACCCAGCGCCGCCGCCCGCCACGAGTCGCGCGGCGTGTACGCCGCGGCCATGGTCTGCGCCAGCGAAACCACGGCCCGCAGCCGCTCATCGTCACCACCCATTCGTACAGCTTATGTAGATTTGTTCACTTTTGATCAGTTTGATGCCTAACTAATTTCGCCCTTTTGTGAACAGATCACTCGCTCTCCGCAACACGTCACCCGCTCATTCCCCGGGCCAGTCGGGGCGACGCTTCTCGTTGAACGCGGCCACCCCCTCCGCCCGGTCCCCGGAGAAGGCCACCGACCGCCAGGCCGCGTCCTCGACCTCCAGGCCCGCCCGCAGATCGAGCCCGTGCCCCAGCCGCAGCGCCTTCTTGGCCGCGCGCAGCCCCACGGGGGAGTTGGCCGCGATCCGGCCGCCCAGCGCGAGGGACTCCTCGCGGTCCCGGCCCGCCTCGACCAGCTCGTCGACGAGCCCCAGCTCGCGGGCTTCGGCGGCCTCGACCCGGCGGGCGCTGAAGACCAGCTCGGCGGCGCGCGCCGCCCCGACCCGGCGCGGCAGCAGCTGCGTACCGCCGCCGCCCGGGATGACGCCCACCGACACCTCGGGCAGCCCGACCACGGTGGTGGTGTCGGCGACGATCACATCGCAGGCGAGGGCGAGTTCGAAGCCGCCGCCGAGAGCGAAGCCGTGCACGGCGGCGATCACCGGCATCGGCAGCTCCAGGACGCCGGTGTAGGCGGCGCGGGCGGTCGGCCGCTGGCGCACGAGGTCGGCGTCGGTGAAGGAGTTGCGCTCCTTGAGGTCCGCGCCGACGCAGAAGGCCCGCTCATGGCTGGAGGTGAGGACGGTGGCGCGGACGTCCCGGTCGGCGCCGAGCGCCTCGCAGGCGGCGGCGATGGAGCGGGCCATGTCGGTGGAGACGGCGTTCATGGCCTTCGGCCGGTCGAGGACCAGCTCGGCGACGTGCCGCTGCCCCTCGTGCCGCCGTACGACGACGAACTCCCCGAACCGCTGCTCGGACGTGACGGTCATGGCTGCACCCCTGTCGGTTGACGACTGCCGGTTGACGACGTCCACTCGACGACGCCTGTTAACGAGCGTTATCGACAGGGATCCTAGACAGGGCGGCGGTCCCACCGACAGAGCGGGCCGGGGTGGAGGTGCGAGGGCTCAGGAACCGCTCTTCCCGCGCCGGGCCAGCAGCCACGGCTCCACCACGCCGAGCCCGCGCACCGGCCGCTGCCACATCGGCTGGAGCCCGAAGCGGTACGTGGGCAGCGGCGGCTCGTCGTCCGGCTCGCGGCCCTCCTTCTCGGCGAGCCGGGCCCGCTCGGCGGCGGCCGCGGCATCCTCGGCGGCCTGCGCCTCGGACTCCGGGGCCTGACCGTGGCGGATCAGCTCCTTGGCGAACGCCCCGTCGACCAGGACGGCGTCCTTCGGGGCTATCGAGGTGAGCCGGCTGGCGAGGTTCACCGTGGTGCCGAAGACATCGCCCATCCGGGTGGTGACCGTGCCGAAGGCGATGCCCACACGCAGCGCGGGCATCGTCTCGTCCTGGGACATCGCCTCGATCAGCCGGAGCGCTATCTCGGCGGCGGTGCCGGAGTCGTCGGCGGCGAAGAGCACCTCGTCGCCGAGGGTCTTGATGAGCCGCCCGCCGTGCGCGGCGACCAGGTCGGCGGCGGTCGTCTCGAAGGACTCGACCAGCTCGCCGAGCTCCTCCTCCTCAAGACGCCGGGTCAGCCGGGTGAAGCCGACCAGGTCCGCGAAGCCGACGGCGAGCCGCCGGTCGACCATCTCCTCGTCGTCCGCGGCCTGCACGACCCGCCCGGTGGCGGCGGCCAGCTGGCGCCGCCACACGTAGACGAGGAACTCCTGAAGCTCCGGCAGCAACAGCTCGACCAGCGGATACGTGACCTCGGTACGGGTCATGCCGGGCTCGGGCGGCTCGGTCAGGCCCTCCAGGAACGAGTCGATCTGCCACTCGGCCAGCCGGGCGGTGGTCTGCCCGGTGGAACGGGCCACCTGGATCGCCATCGGCTCACTGAGCAGCCCCGCCTCGACGAGACCGGCGAGCCGGCGCAGGGCGAGGACGTCGGCCTCGGTGAGCGCCCGGGCCTGGCCGATGTCGGCGAAGCCCATCGCCCGCCAGAACCGGGAGGCCAGATCCATGGAGACCCCGGCGGTACGGGCCGCCTGGAAGGGCGTGTAGCGGCGGTCGGCCCCGAGGATCAGCTGTTCGAGCCGGATCGCGAGGGGGTCGTCGGTCGGTTCGGCCGTGTGGTCGACCTCGTGGTGGGGTGTGGCGTGGACCGAGGAGTCCGGCCCGGGCTCCTCACCCGC
This sequence comes from Streptomyces sp. WZ.A104, assembly GCF_002382885.1. Lineage (GTDB taxonomy): Bacteria > Actinomycetota > Actinomycetes > Streptomycetales > Streptomycetaceae > Streptomyces. The sequence goes on along the minus strand of NZ_NWVL01000003.1, from coordinate 113,718 downwards.
ACCGGACGTCGTGTCGCCGACGGTCACCAGCCGCCTCCTGCCCGTTCCCTGCGCACTGCTCTGCCGATCTGTCGCTCGATCGCCTCAACGATACGGCAGGTGTGCCCTAGCTCACGTCCTTGGTTGACCGATACGGGTGCGTCGCGCGTGACATCGGGCGCGCGGGCGCACTCCGCCCCCGCTTCCGTACGCCTTCTCAGGTCAGCCCGCCGGCCGCCCCGCGCAGATGCACGATGTCGCCCGCCGACACCGGCTGCCGGAGCCCGTCCTCGGTGGAGAGCACCAGCCGCCCGTCCCCGTCGATGGCGACGGCCTCGCCGACCAGGGACGTCCCGCCCGGCAGCTCCGCCCGTACGGTCCGGTCGAGGGTCGCGCAGCCCGCGGCGTACGCGGCCTGGAGCCCGCACGCGGCCGCGTCCCCGCCGGCCGCCTTCCACTCCCCGTACCAGTGCTCCAGCGAGCGCAGGACGGCCCGCAGCAGGGTCTCCCGGTCGGTGGAGACCGCTCCGGCGAGCACCAGCGATCCGGCGGTGGGGGCGGGCAGCTCGTCGGCGCGCAGCGAGACGTTGATGCCCAGGCCGACGACGATGCCGTCCCCGGCGAACTCCCCGAGGATGCCCCCGGCCTTGCGTTCCTCACCCGGGGAGGCCTCCCCCGGACGGCGCCCGTCGGAGCCCTTGGGGATCGTGACCAGCAGGTCGTTGGGCCACTTCAGCGCCATGTCGACGCCCGCCGACTTCGCGAGCCCGGTCGCGGCGGCGACCCCGGCCAGCAGCGGCACCCACCCCCACCGCTCCACCGGGATGTCGCCCGGCTCCAGGTACACGGAGAAGAACAGCCCGGAGCGGGGCGGGGCGGCCCAGGTCCGCTCAAGGCGCCCGCGCCCGGCGGTCTGCTCCTCGGCGACCAGCACCGTGCCCTCGTCCGCCTCCCCCGCGCGGGCCCGCCCCGCGAGGTCGGTGTTGGTGGACCCGGTGGACTCCACCACCTCCAGCGAGCGCCACAGCGCGTCCGGTCGCAGCAGTCCGCGGCGCAGCGCGGTCACGTTCAGGGGCGGCCGGTCGAGGTCCGACCAGCGGTTGTGTGGCGCATCCGGTGGTGTCATGCAAGCCACCCTAGGTGTGGGAAAGGACGCACTGCCGAACCGTAGGCGCGCCGATACGCTACGAGTCAGTAGCCAGAGCCGAACGGACGACCGGCCCGTCCCCCCGTGACCGTTGCCGGACCCCGTCCCCGTGACCAGGCAGGGAGCCGCCCCCCGATGTCCGAGCCGCAGACCGACATCCACACCACCGCGGGCAAGCTCGCGGACCTGACGCGCCGCATCGACGAGGCGACGCACGCCGGGTCGGCACGCGCGGTCGAGAAGCAGCACGCCAAGGGCAAGCTGACGGCCCGTGAAAGGGTCGAGCTGCTGCTGGACGAGGGCTCCTTCGTGGAGCTCGACGAGTTCGCCCGGCACCGCTCCACCAACTTCGGCATCGAGAAGAACCGCCCGTACGGCGACGGTGTCGTCACCGGGTACGGCACGGTCGACGGCCGCCCGGTCTGCGTGCACTCGCAGGACTTCACGATCTTCGGCGGCTCGCTCGGCGAGGTCTACGGCGAGAAGATCGTCAAGGTCATGGACTTCGCGCTGAAGACCGGCTGCCCGGTCATCGGCATCAACGACGGCGGCGGCGCGCGCATCCAGGAAGGCGTGGTGGCGCTCGGCCTGTTCGCCGAGATCTTCCGCCGCAACGTGCACGCCTCCGGGGTGATCCCGCAGATCTCGCTGATCGTCGGCCCGTGCGCGGGCGGTGCGGTCTACTCCCCCGCGATCACGGACTTCACGGTGATGGTCGACCAGACCTCGCACATGTTCATCACCGGACCCGACGTCATCAAGACGGTCACCGGCGAGGACGTCGGCTTCGAGGAGCTGGGCGGCGCCCGTACGCACAACACCACCTCCGGGGTGGCGCACCACATGGCGGGCGACGAGAAGGACGCCATCGAGTACGTCAAGTCCCTGCTCTCCTACCTCCCTTCGAACAACCTCTCCGAGGCCCCGGCATTCCCGGAGGAGGCGGACCTCGCCACCACCGACGAGGACCGCGAGCTGGACACGCTCATCCCGGACTCGGCGAACCAGCCGTACGACATGCACACGGCGATCGAGCATGTGCTGGACGACGGTGAGTTCCTGGAGACCCAGGCCCTGTTCGCGCCGAACATCGTCACCGGCTTCGGCCGGGTCGAGGGCCACCCGGTGGGGATCGTCGCCAACCAGCCGATGCAGTTCGCAGGCTGCCTGGACATCAACGCGAGCGAGAAGGCGGCCCGCTTCGTCCGCACCTGCGACGCGTTCAACGTCCCCGTCATCACCTTCGTGGACGTGCCGGGCTTCCTGCCGGGCGTGGACCAGGAGTACGGCGGCATCATCCGGCGCGGCGCGAAGCTGATCTACGCCTACGCGGAGGCCACGGTCCCGCTGATCACCGTCATCACCCGCAAGGCCTTCGGCGGCGCGTACGACGTCATGGGCTCCAAGCACCTGGGCGCCGACCTCAACCTCGCCTGGCCGACCGCGCAGGTCGCCGTCATGGGCGCGCAGGGCGCGGTGAACATCCTGCACCGGCGCACCATCGCGGCCGCCGAGGACCCGGACGCCACCCGGGCCGAGCTGATGGCTGACTACGAGGACACGCTGCTCAACCCGTACGTGGCGGCCGAGCGCGGGTACGTCGACGCGGTGATCATGCCGTCCGACACCCGGGCGCACATCGTCAAGGGGCTGCGTCAGCTGCGGACGAAGCGGGAATCCCTGCCTCCGAAGAAGCACGGCAACATCCCGCTCTAGCCGCTCGCCCGCTCGCCCTTTCACAGAGAGGTCTGCCCATGATCAAGGTCGTACGGGGCAACCCCACCCCGGAGGAGCTGGCCGCCGCACTGGCGGTGGTCCGGGCGCGTGCCGCGGCGGCGTCCGCCGTGTCGTCCGGCGCGCCGCTGCCGCCCGAACAGTGGTCCGACCCGGGGCGCATCGCGCGTACCGGCCGCCCGCAGCCGGGCCCGCGGGCCTGGGCGCGGACGTACTGGCCGGCCTGAGCCCTCAGGAGCCGCCCCCGCCACCGGGGGCGGCTTGAGTACGGGTACTCAGGCGCCGCGGCGGGCTGCGCAGCAGGATCGGAGCCATGCTGTGGTCCGACCCCGAGAACAAGCCGCCGAAGGAACTGCGCGACGTCCAGGCCATGATGCGCAGAGCGGGCGTCCTGCTGGCGCTGGCGATGCTGGTGGCGATGTTCGTGCTCGGCATCCACTGACGACTGCCGGATCTCCGGGCCTCCGGCTCTCCGGGCCCTTCTACGATGGCCCGTATGACTGATCAGCCCCAGCCCCAGCGCCGTCTCGTGCTCGCCTCCGCCTCCCCCGCCCGCCTCGGTCTGCTGCGCCAGGCCGGTTTCGCCCCCGAGGTGATCGTCAGCGGGGTGGACGAGGACGAGCTGAGCGCGCCGACCCCCGGTGAGCTGGCTCTCGTCCTGGCGCGGGCGAAGGCGGCGGTGGTCGCGGAGCGCCCCGAGGCGGCGGGCGCGCTGGTCATCGGCTGCGACTCGGTGCTGGAGCTGGACGGCGAGGCGCTGGGCAAGCCCGCCGACGCCGAGGAGGCCACCGCCCGATGGAAGTCCATGCGCGGCCGGTCCGGCATCCTGCGGACCGGGCACAGCGTGATCGACACCGCCGCCGGCCGCACGGCGTCGGCGACCGCGTCCACCGTCGTACGGTTCGGCGAGCCGAGCGACGACGAGGTCGCCGCGTACGTCGCCTCGGGCGAACCGCTGCACGTGGCGGGGGCGTTCACCCTGGACGGCCGCTCGGCGCCGTTCATCGACTCCATCGAGGGCGACCACGGCAACGTGATCGGCCTGTCGCTGCCGCTGCTGCGCCGCCTGCTCGGCGAACTGGACCTCTCCGTAACGGATTTGTGGGCCTGAGGCGATCGTGGCCCCGCTGCCGCTCAGGCGGTCGCCGGGGCCGCTGTGTCGCTCACGGGCTCCTCGGCGCCGGGCTCGGGCCCGTACGACAGCAGGGTGAGCACCAGCAGGGCCAGCACGGCCATCATGAACGCGAAGGCGCCCCAGCCCACCAGGCCGACGGTGACCGCGCCGAGGACCCCGTGCACGACCGCGCAGCCGATCAGGGCGATCCGCCCGGCGCGCCCCGGCGACCGGTCACGGACCCCGGCCAGCAGGGCGACCAGCCCGCACAGGACGAGCAGCAGCCCGCAGACCCCGCCCATCACCCAGGTCCCGGCGGACATGACCTTGGGGTCCATGCCGGCGAGCGACATGTTCTGGTTCTCGGTGACCGTGGCCAGGACGGCGTTGATGAGCACGATGCCCACCGCCTCCCCGAACAGCACGAGCGCCGTCACGATCGCCACCGGCCTGCGCATCAGCGTCCCACCCCTGTTACCTCTGGTACGTGCGTAGCGCGGACCCTACTCACCGGTATCCCTTCGGACAAGGGATCGGACGTCCCCGTGCGCCGCGCAAAGAATCCACCGGGCGTTCGTAGGGAGTCCACAAAGAAACGCCGTGAGGCGTTGACCTTCAGGACAGAGACCTGCACCACACCGGATGGTTACTGTGCCGTTGAGGATCCCGGCGTACCGTGGTGCCACAAGGGATTTCACTACTGGGGCAAGCCTCGGATCACACTCCGTGTGGGCAAGCTCACCATTGGGGACGGGTCGTACGGCCGTGTCGGTAGTCCCTAAACTCAGCTTGTTTCGAGGAGGGAGTCATCGTGCGCAAGGTGCTCATCGCCAACCGTGGCGAAATCGCTGTCCGCGTTGCTCGGGCGTGCCGGGACGCGGGGATCGCGAGTGTCGCGGTCTACGCCGAGCCGGACCGGGACGCGCTGCATGTCCGGGCCGCTGACGAGGCGTTCGCCCTGGGCGGTGACACCCCGGCCGCCAGCTATCTGGACATGGCCAAGGTGCTCCAGGCCGCCGCCGACTCGGGGGCGGACGCGATCCACCCGGGTTACGGATTCCTGTCGGAGAACGCGGAGTTCGCCCAGGCCGTCCTGGACGCCGGGCTCACCTGGATCGGCCCGCCGCCGCAGGCCATCCGCGATCTCGGCGACAAGGTCGCGGCCCGGCACATCGCCCAGCGCGCGGGCGCCCCGCTCGTCGCGGGCACCCCGGACCCGGTCTCCGGCTCCGGGGAGGTCGTCGCGTTCGCCGAGCAGCACGGGCTGCCGATCGCGATCAAGGCGGCCTTCGGCGGTGGCGGCCGCGGGCTGAAGGTGGCCCGCACCCTGGAGGAGATCCCGGAGCTGTACGACTCCGCGGTCCGCGAGGCGGTCGCCGCGTTCGGCCGGGGCGAGTGCTTCGTCGAGCGCTACCTCGACAAGCCGCGCCACGTGGAGACCCAGTGCCTGGCCGACTCCCACGGCAACGTGGTCGTCGTCTCCACCCGGGACTGCTCGCTCCAGCGCCGCCACCAGAAGCTCGTCGAGGAGGCCCCGGCCCCCTTCCTGTCGCAGGCGCAGAACGAGGAGCTGTACGCGGCCTCCAAGGCGATCCTGAAGGAAGCCGGCTACGTCGGCGCGGGCACGGTCGAGTTCCTGGTCGGCCTGGACGGCACGATCTCGTTCCTGGAGGTCAACACCCGCCTCCAGGTCGAGCACCCGGTCACCGAAGAGGTCACCGGCATCGACCTCGTACGCGAGATGTTCCGCATCGCGGACGGCGAGGAACTGGGGTACGGCGACCCGGCGGTGCGCGGTCACTCCTTCGAGTTCCGGATCAACGGCGAGGACCCGGGCCGCGGCTTCCTGCCCGCCCCCGGCACCGTCACCACGTTCGCCCCGCCGACCGGCCCCGGTGTCCGCCTGGACGCGGGCGTCGAGTCCGGCTCGGTCATCGGCCCGGCGTGGGACTCCCTCCTCGCCAAGCTCATCGTGACCGGCGCGACCCGCGAGCAGGCCCTCCAGCGTGCCGCCCGCGCGCTCGCGGAGTTCCAGGTCGAGGGCATGGCCACGGCGATCCCGTTCCACCGGGCCGTCGTCGCCGACCCCGCCTTCACCGCGGACCCGTTCACGGTGCACACCCGGTGGATCGAGACCGAGTTCGTCAACGACATCAAGCCCTTCGCCGCGCCCGCCGAGGCGGACGCGGAGGACGAGGCAGGGCGGGAGACCGTCGTCGTCGAGGTCGGCGGCAAGCGCCTGGAGGTCTCGCTGCCGTCCTCGCTGGGCATGAGCCTGGCCCGTACGGGCCTCGCGGCCGGAGCCAAGCCGAAGCGCCGCGCCGCGAAGAAGGCCGGTTCCGCCGCCTCGGGCGACAGCCTCGCCTCGCCCATGCAGGGCACGATCGTGAAGATCGCGGTCGAGGAGGGCCAGGAGGTCAAGGAGGGCGACCTCGTCGTCGTCCTGGAGGCCATGAAGATGGAGCAGCCGCTCAACGCGCACCGCTCCGGCACGGTCAAGGGCCTCACCGCCGAGGTCGGCGCCTCCGTCTCCTCCGGCGCCCTCATCTGCGAGATCAAGGACTGACCGCACAGTGCACCGGCCTGGGGCCCGGTCCGCGTCGCAGGACGCGGACCGGGCCCCTCGCCGTCAGTGGCATCCTGGAACCGACGAGGGGCCGAGGACCAGGACCGAGGGAGGGGCAGGAGGCCATGGCAGGGGCGATCCCGGCGGACAGGCACACGGCTGCGGACACGAGCACGGACCGGCCGCCCGTCCGGCCGATGCGCGCGGACGCACGGCGCAACCACGACCGGCTGGTGGGCGAGGCCCGCAGGTCCTTCGCCGAGCACGGCACCGATGCCTCGCTGGAGGACATCGCCCGGCGCGCGGGCGTCGGCATCGGCACCCTCTACCGGCACTTCCCCAACCGGGACGCCCTGATGAACGCGGTCTTCCAGGACGCTCTCCGCTCCCTCCTTGACCGCTCCCGGGAGCTGGCGGCGGCGGAAGCACCGTGCCGGGCGCTGGTGGAGTGGCTGGGCGCGATCGTCACTCATGCGGGTGAGTACCGCGGCCTGGCCCACGCCCTGATGTCCGCGTCCCGCGACGGGACCTCGGCCCTCGTCCAGTGCCATCTGCCGCTCCGGGAGGCGGGCGCGGGGCTGCTGCGCCGGGCCCAGGAGAGCGGGTCCGTACGGGCGGACGTCTCCATCGACGACCTGCTCCAGCTGACGAACGCGATCGCGCTGGCGGCGGAGGAGTCGCCGGACGATCCGGAGCTGGCGGACCGGCTGCTGCGGCTGACGCTGCGGGGGCTGAAGTAGCTGCCGCTCAGTCGTCCGGGGGTGTCGTGAGCTCGTTGGTGAGGTCCTGGCCGAGGGCGTCGGCTGCCTTCAGCCGAAAGTAATGGGCCACGAGGCGGGTGTTCATGGTCTGCGAATGCTCGGGGCCCAGTACGCGTTCCTGTACAGCGAGGACGTCCGCCAGCAAGGCGGCCGCATCGCCCATCCGGCCCAACTGCCCCAGGGATTGGGCGTAGGCGAAGCGGGCTTCCAAGGTGAAGGGATGTTCCGGGCCGAAGGTGACTCCCCGGCTAGCGAGAATCTCCTCCTGAAGGGACAGGGCTTCATCCGTGCGCCCCGCTCTCATGTACCAGTAGGCCAACCGTGCCACCGCCTTCACAGAGGCGGGGTGTTCTGGGCCGTCGGTCCGTTGGTGGAACGCGACGACCTGCTGCTGCATGGCGACGGCGTCGTCTGGGCGGTCGGCGCTGCCGTAGTAGCGGGCGAGTATCGCCCTCATCAGAACGGTTTCGCCGTCGTCCTCGCCCAAGGTCCGCTCAGATTCCGCCAGCAGCTCTTCCCCCATGGCGACGCTCTCCTCCGGACGGCCGGCGAGATTAAGGCAGTTGGCCATCACAACACGAGCCAGACGGATACTGGGGTGCGACGTTCCGCTCAGGCCCTCGATCCCAGCAAGAACCCGCTCCTCCAGCGGATCGGCTTCCTCGTGCAGCCTGCTCATGCGGTAAGAGAAGGCCAGAAAGCCCGCTGCCGCGAGAGTCTCGGGATGGCGCCACCCCAGCTCGCGCTCAGCGTAGGAAAGATTGCGCTCCATGAGCGGAATCGCGTCCTGATGACGGCTCATCTCCCGGTAGGAGAAAGCAAGACGGTCGCGGGCCAACCGGGTGCTGTCGTGGTTCGCGTCGAGATGGCGTTCGTTCTGCTCGATCAGCCACTCGTTGTAGGCGATCGATTCCGTCGCATGGTGGTAGCCCGCGAGGCTTCGCCCGGCCCGATTGAGGACGGGGAGGCTGAGCGGATGCCACAGGTCAGCACCCGCGTGCCGGGCCAGAGCCCCAGTATTGGCGCGTAGGACCACTCCGAGATCCGGAGACACGTCGTCGGAGTCGGGCCAGGCGGCGAGAAGCCCCCGGGCCGCCGAGATGCTCACCGAGATGCCGTACTCCTCGACCACCGTCTCACGGACAGCACGCCCGGTGAGCGCATGGCAGCGCACCGCGCGCAGTTCGTCGCGGGGGTCGCTGGTGATGAGCCCGTACCGGTGCAGGGTCCGCAGGACAGCGTGCGCCTCCTCGGCCGTGACCGGCACCGGAGGGGTCGCCCGCCGCCACCACCGCCTCTTCACGTACGCGCCTTCTCGGAAGTGAGTCAGATACGAGAGCACCGCCTCGGTGTCCCACAGTGCGTGCGGGTGGCCCGCCGGATCGAGAAGAGCGACGAGGGCGAGGGCGGGCTCAGCCAGGTCCTGGGGCTCCGAGCGCTGTGCGGCGTCGAGGGAGAGCAGCAGGCCCGTGGCCACCCTGCGGCCGTACCCCTCGGTGTCGCCCTCCGGCGGCAGGAGCTGGTCGAGCCGTCGGCCGCTGTCCCGGAAGCGGTCCAGGTAGACCGCGCAGGGTGTGCCCTGGTTGATCAGGTACGCGGCGGCATGGCCGAGGGCCAGCGGGAGGCAGCCCAGCTCCTGGGCCAGGCCGTCGGCAGCCTCGTCCAGGAGGTGGTCGCAGCCGTCGCCGTGCAGGCGGCCGCTCAGGTAGTCGCGCGCCTCCTCCGGGGTGTAGACGTCGACGTCGACCCGCCTCCGCCCGGCGCCGGTGAGACGGGCGTCGTTCAGCCGGGTGGTGGCCAGGGCCCACCCGACGCCGCCGGTCCGGCTCTCGGGCCACCACTCCTCCATGCCCGCCGGGTCGGTGACGTCGTCGAGGACGATGAACCAGGTGCGGGAGGTCGTCGCCAGCCAGGAGAGGAACGCTTCCGCGTCCTCCTCCGGGCGGACGCCCCGCAGGCCCGGCGCGCCGACGAGGGCGGCGGCGTGGGCGTACGCGGCGATGACCTGGTGCACGTCGCTCGCCGGGGCCCACAGCACCAGGTCCGTACCCCCGCGCACGGCCTCGGCCGCGTAGAAGGCGGCGAGTTGGGACTTGCCCACACCACCGCCGCCGGACAGCACCAGGGCCGCCGCGGACTCGGAGGAGACCGTGGCGTCGATCCGCTCCCGCAGCGCGGCCCGTGGCTGGAACGCGGAGGCCAGTGCGGGAATGCGGCCGATCCGCAACGGCCACCGCACCGGCGGGCTCTCGCCGGACGGGTGCAGGTGGTACTGCCGCTGGTCGAAGACCTGGCTGCCCGGGCCGAACGCGTTGTTGCTGACGTCGCGCCCCGCGCCGACCCCGCCGTCACCGGCCCGCACGCGCACCGAAGCGGCGGACAGGAAGTGCTCCTCACCGCCGGGTACGCCGGTGCCATCGGCCGTACCGCGTCGCCTCCGGGGCCACCGAGGCGTCACCGCCGCTCGCTCTCGTCCCCGATCGCGTTGCCGCGGACGTCGCCCGCCGCGCCGATGCCGTCGCGCCCGACCCGCAGGTCCGTGCTGCCCGGCTGCGCAGATGCCGGTCCACGTCGGGGGCGGGAGGACGTCACCCGAGAACCCCGGCCGATGGCGTTGTCGCTGACGTCCCCGCCCGCGACGATGCCGCCGCGTCCGGCCCTCAGGCGGCGCCTGTGCTCTCCGGGACCGCCGGGCCCGCCGGGACGTACCAGCGTCACCACCGCCACCACCAGGGCGATCAGCCCCGCGACGGCGCCCGCCAGACTGGCGGCCCGGTCCGCGGTGTCCATGTCCACCAGGACGGCGACCGCGATCAGCCCTGCCGTCGCCGCGCCCGCCAGGACCGCGACGGCCCACACCGCCGCGCGACCGGCACCCGACACCCCTGCCATGGCAGCCCCCTACAGGCCGAGCAACATGTCCAAGCCCATTGTGTATCAGGGACGTTGAACTGTCGGCACTCAAGCGGAAGGCGTCCGGCCAGGAGCGCGTACAACTCCAAGCTCGTACGGAGCAGGGGGCGTCCGCCCCCGACCGGCCTACCGCCTCCGCAGGTCCGCCACCCGGGCCCGCTGCTCGCCCGGCACGTCCGCCAGCGCGGAGGCGCTGCGCAGCTGCGGCCCGAGGCCGCCGCTCTGCGTACGGCGCTGGCCGGGGAGCGGCATGTCACGGCGGGGCTGACGGCCCGGCGGCGCGCCGTCCCCGCCGGACGCGTCCGCCTCCGGACCGGCCACCGTGATCTCCACGCCCTGGTCCGCCAGGGCCTGTAGCTCGGCGGCGGCGCGCTCGTCGTGGAGCGGCGGCTCGTCGGTCACCAGACGCGTGATGAGTTCCGTCGGCACGGTCTGGAACATGGTGTCCGAGCCGAGCTTCGTATGGTCGGCCAGGACGACCACCTCCGCGGCGGCCTGCACCAGGGCCCGGTCGACGCTGGCCGAGAGCATGTTGGAGGTGGACAGGCCACGCTCCGCCGTGAGGCCGCTCCCGGACAGGAAGGCCCGGGAGACCCGCAGCCCCTGGAGGGACTGCTCGGCCCCGCTGCCCACCAGCGCGTAGTTGCTGCCGCGCAGGGTGCCGCCGGTCATGACGACTTCGACCCGGTTGGCATGGGCCAACGCCTGGGCGACCAGCAGGGAGTTGGTGACGACGGTCAGGCCGGGGACCCGTGCGAGCCGGCGGGCCAGCTCCTGGGTGGTCGTACCGGCGCCGACCACGATGGCCTCGCCCTCGCCGACGAGCCCTGCGGCCAGGTCGGCGATGGCCGTCTTCTCCGCGGTGGAGAGATGGGATTTCTGCGGAAAGCCGGACTCCCGCGTAAAACCGCCCGGCAAGACCGCACCGCCGTGCCGGCGGTCGAGGAGTCCTTCTGCCTCCAGTGCCCGCACGTCCCGCCGTACGGTCACTTCGGAGGTCTGGACGACGCGGGCGAGCTCACGGAGCGATACCGCCCCGTTGGCACGCACCATTTCGAGGATCAACTGACGACGTTCTGCAGCGAACACGGAACTGACAGTAACCTGGCCGCCGGTGAGTTTTCAGCAGTTTGCGCCGAATAACAGAAGTTGTACTTCAAAGGGGCCTCCAAGTGGTATAGGAGGCCCCTTTGTTGTTCAGGGATGATCGTCAAGCGATCACAGCCCCGCCCGGACTGCCGGGGGTTGCCGGGGATTGTCTGGTTTCCCGGAGGCTCAGCTCTCGCCCGTGAGCTTGCGGGTGTGCAACTGCCGGGCCACTTCGGCGATCGATCCGGACAGGGACGGGTACACGGTGAAAGCGTTTGCGATCTGTTCCACCGTCAGATTGTTGTCGACCGCGATCGAGATCGGGTGGATCAGCTCGCTGGCGCGCGGCGCGACCACGCAGCCGCCGACCACGATGCCCGTACCGGGGCGGCAGAAGATCTTGACGAAGCCGTCGCGGATGCCCTGCATCTTGGCGCGCGGGTTGCGCAGCAGCGGCAGCTTCACGACCCGGGCCTCGATCTTGCCCGCGTCGACGTCGGCCTGGCTGTAGCCGACGGTGGCGATCTCCGGGTCGGTGAACACGTTGGCCGAGACGGCCTTGAGGTTCAGCGGGGCGACCGCGTCACCGAGGAAGTGGTACATCGCGATCCGGCCCTGCATCGCGGCGACCGAGGCCAGCGCGAAGATCCCGGTGACGTCACCGGCGGCGTAGACACCGGGTGCGCTGGTGCGCGAGACCCGGTCGGTGAGGATGTGCCCGGAGTCCTTGAGCCGGACACCGGCCTCTTCCAGGCCCATTCCCGCGGTGTTGGGGATCGCGCCGACCGCCATCAGACAGTGCGAGCCGGTGATGACCCGGCCGTCGGCGAGGGTCACCTCGACCCGGTCGCCCACCCGCTTGGCGGACTGGGCCCGGGAGCGGGCCATGACGTTCATCCCGCGGCGGCGGAAGACGTCCTCCAGTACGGCCGCCGCGTCCGGGTCCTCGCCCGGCAGGACGCGGTCGCGGGAGGAGACGAGGGTGACGCGCGAGCCGAGCGCCTGGTAGGCCCCGGCGAACTCGGCGCCGGTGACACCCGATCCGACCACGATGAGCTCCTCGGGCAGCTCGTCGAGGTCGTAGACCTGGGTCCAGTTCAGGATGCGCTCGCCGTCGGGCTGCGCGTCCGGGATCTCCCGGGGGTGACCGCCGGTCGCTATCAGCACGGCGTCGGCGGTCAGCCGCTCCTCGGTGCCGTCGGCGGCGGTGACGACGACCTGGCGGGACCCGTCGGCCGCCTGGAGCCCGTCGAGCCGGCCCCGGCCGCGCATCACGCGGGCGCCGGCCCGCGTGACGGAGGCGGTGATGTCGTGGGACTGGGCGAGCGCGAGGCGCTTGACCCGTCGATTGACCTTGCCGAGGTCCACACCGACGACCCGGGCGGCCTGCTCCACGTGCGGGGTGTCGTCGGCGACGATGATGCCCAGCTCCTCGTAGGAGGAGTCGAAGGTGGTCATCACCTCGGCCGTCGCGATCAGGGTCTTCGATGGCACGCAGTCGGTGAGGACCGAAGCCCCGCCGAGACCGTCGCAGTCGACGACGGTCACCTCCGCGCCGAGCTGGGCGCCCACCAGGGCCGCCTCGTAGCCGCCGGGGCCGCCGCCGATGATCACGATCCGGGTCACGAAAAGTCCGCCTCGCGTGGGTGTCATCCCCACGGCCGTCTGCCGCCCCGGCCGGGGGTCCGGGGGATCGCCCCGGGGGAATGCAGTACGTACTCCATTGTCCCGCACCCGCCAAGGAGCTTCGCCCCGGGGCCCTCCATACGGGGACGGGGGCGTTCCCGGCCCCCCGCCGGGCCGGTACGCGTGCCCCCCGGCCCCTCCCCCCGGCTCCTCCTCCCGTCCTCCCCCGACCGGGGGCTTCGTCACAGGAACCGGCACTCCCGCGACCACCTCCCGTACCCTCGGACCCATGTCGCTCTACGCCGCGTACGCCGGCAACCTCGACGCGCGGCTGATGACCCGCCGCGCCCCGCATTCCCCGATGCGCAGCACCGGCTGGCTCAACGGCTGGCGGCTGACCTTCGGCGGGGAGCAGATGGGCTGGGAGGGGGCGCTGGCCACCGTGGTGGAGGCGCCGCGCTCCCAGGTCTTCGTCGCGCTGTACGACCTGGCGCCGATGGACGAGGACTCCATGGACCGCTGGGAGGGCGTCGGGCTCGACATCTACCGGCGCATGCGCGTACGTGTGCACACCCTGGACGGCGAGGAGCCGGCCTGGATGTACGTGCTGAACGGGTACGAGGGCGGGCTGCCCTCGGCGCGCTATCTGGGTGAGATCGCGGACGCCGCGGAATCCGCCGGCGCACCCCACGACTATGTGATGGAACTGCGCAAGCGCCCCTGCTGACCAGTGCGGACCCGGCCCCCGCCGGACTCTGCCCGCCCTCTCCTCACCCTCTCTTCGTACGAAAGCACGAACACTTCCCCGGGGCCTTTGAGCCTGGTCATCTACGCGCGTAGGGATTCAGCGGTTACGCTCGTCCGCGTGAACGCATCTGTTATTCCGGACAACATCCAGGGCGACCCGCAGGCAGCTGCTGCCGGGGCCGCCGCCCGCCTGCGCGAGCTGACCGGCGCCGAGACCCATGACGTCGCCCTGGTCATGGGCTCCGGCTGGGCTCCCGCGGGCGAAGCACTCGGCGCCCCGGAGGCCGAGTTCCCCGTCACCGACCTGCCCGGCTTCCCGGCCCCCGCCGTCGAGGGCCACGGCGGCAAGGTCCGCTCGTACCGGATCGGCGAGAAGCGCGCGCTGGTCTTCCTCGGCCGCACGCACTTCTACGAGGGCCGGGGCGTCGCCGCCGTCGCCCACGGTGTCCGTACGGCGGTTGCGGCGGGCTGCAAGACCGTCGTCCTGACGAACGGCTGCGGCGGTCTGCGCGAGGGCATGCGCCCGGGCCAGCCGGTGCTGATCAGCGACCACATCAACCTGACGGCCGCCTCCCCGATCATCGGCGCCAACTTCGTCGACCTGACCGACCTGTACTCCCCGCGGCTGCGCGCACTGTGCAAGGAGATCGACGACACCCTCGAAGAGGGCGTGTACGTCCAGTTCCCCGGCCCGCACTACGAGACCCCGGCCGAGATCAACATGGTCCGGGTGCTCGGCGGTGACCTGGTGGGCATGTCCACGGTCCTGGAGGCCATCGCGGCCCGCGAGGCGGGCGCCGAGGTGCTGGGCCTCTCCCTGGTCACCAACCTGGCGGCGGGCCTCTCCGGAGAACCCCTCAACCACGAGGAGGTCCTCCAGGCGGGCCGCGACTCGGCGACCCGGATGGGCGCGCTGCTGGCGAGGGTGCTGGAACGGATCTGACCCGACCCGGGGCCGCCTCCGCCCGCCCTGCCCCCCCCAGCCCGTCGGCTCCTTCTCCAGCCCGTCGGGCGTTCGGGGACCGGGGTCCGGGGCGGAGCCCCGGTTTCGGGAAGGGGCGGGCAGGGGAACGGCCCGCGCAGCGCCCCCGCCCCGCCCCGGCCCCCACAGCACCACCCGCCCCACGCCCACCCCCGCGCACCACGCACCCGCACCCGCACCCCGCGTCCCAGAACCTCCGCACCCCCGAAAGGCGGCCCCCGTGCACGACCTCATCGCGCAGGCCAGAACCTGGCTGGCCGAGGACCCCGACCCCGAGACCCGCGACGAGCTGGCCGCGCTCATCGAGGCGGGTGACACCCAGGAGCTCGCCGCCCGTTTCGCGGGCACGCTCCAGTTCGGCACCGCCGGGCTGCGCGGGGAGCTCGGAGCCGGGCCGATGCGGATGAACCGGTCCGTGGTGATCCGGGCGGCGGCGGGCCTGGCCGCCTACCTCAAGGCGCAGGGCCACGAGGGCGGCCTCGTCGTCATCGGGTACGACGCCCGCTACAAGTCCGCCGACTTCGCGCGCGACACCGCGGCCGTGATGACCGGCGCCGGACTGCGCGCCGCCGTGCTGCCCCGCCCGCTCCCCACCCCCGTACTGGCGTATGCCATAAGGCACCTGGGCGCCGTGGCCGGCGTCGAGGTCACCGCCAGCCACAACCCGCCGCGCGACAACGGCTACAAGGTCTACCTCGGCGACGGCTCGCAGATCGTGCCCCCGGCCGACGGCGAGATCGCGGCCGCCATCGCCGCGGTCGGCCCGCTGGAAGGCGTGGCCCGCCCGGAGGACGGCTGGCAGACCCTGGGCGACGAGGTCCTGGACGCCTACCTCACCCGTACGGACGCGGTCCTGGCCGCCGGCAGCCCCCGTACGGCGCGCACGGTCTACACCGCGATGCACGGCGTCGGCACCTCGGTGCTGACCGCCGCGTTCGCCCGGGCCGGGTTCCCCGCGCCGGTGCTCGTGGCCGAGCAGGCCGAGCCGGACCCCGCGTTCCCCACCGTGGCCTTCCCCAACCCGGAGGAGCCCGGCGCGATGGATCTCGCCTTCGCCACCGCCCGCCGGGCCGCGCCGGACCTGATCATCGCCAACGACCCGGACGCGGACCGCTGCGCGGTCGCCGTGCCCGACACCGCAACGGACGGCGGCTGGCGGATGCTGCGCGGCGACGAGGTGGGCGCGCTGCTCGCCGCGCACCTGGTGGAGCGGGGCGTCACCGGCGTGTTCGCGGAGTCGATCGTGTCGTCGTCACTGCTCGGCCGGATCGCGGAGAAGGCGGGCCTCGGGTACGAGGAGACGCTGACCGGCTTCAAGTGGATCGCCCGGGTGGACGGTCTGCGGTACGGGTACGAGGAGGCGCTCGGCTACTGCGTCGACCCCGAGGGCGTCCGCGACAAGGACGGCATCACCGCCGCCCTGCTCGTCGCCGAGCTCGCCTCCGTACTCAAGGAGCAGGGCCGTACGCCGCTGGACCTGCTGGACGATCTGGCGCTCGCGCACGGGCTGCACGCCACCGACCAGCTGTCGGTGCGGGTGGAGGACCTGACGGTCATCGCCGACGCCATGGCCCGGCTCCGGGAGCAGCCGCCGACCGCACTGGCGGGCCTCGCGGTCACCTCGGCCGAGGACCTGTCGCGGGGGACGGACAAGCTGCCGCCCACCGACGGGCTGCGCTACCAGCTGGAGGGTGCCCGGGTGATCGTCCGCCCGAGCGGCACCGAGCCGAAGCTGAAGTGCTACCTGGAGGTCGTCGTTCCGGTCGCGGACGCCGCGTCGCTGCCCGCAGCGCGGGAGCGCGGTGCCGAGCTGCTGGCCGGGATCAAGCGGGACCTGGCGGCGGCTGCCGGAATCTGACCGCCCGCCCGACGCCGGAAGGGCCGGTACCCCACCCCAGGGGTACCGGCCCTTCCGCGCTCCAGGAGCGCCGCGCCTCAGCCCACCGCCCACAGCACCGCGAGCAGCACCGCCCCGACGGCGGCCGGTGCGATCACCTCGTACGCCCAGCGCACCGAGACCCCGGCCGCCCCCTCCGGCGTCGTCCCGCCCGCGCCCTCGGCCAGGTCCCGCAGATCGCGGACGGTCTGGTCGGCGGAGGCGGTGCGCTGGGCGGCGTCGCGGACGTCGGCGCTGACCGACGTGCGGCCGTAGGGGTCGTCGTGGGCCGCGCGGGCCGCCGTGCGGGCGGCGCGCTTGCGGGCGCGCAGGGAGACGGGGATGGCCCACAGCTGGTACTTCGTGCCGTCCTGGGCGAGCAGCTCGGAGGAGTACGAGGCCCTGACGTCGGCGACCTCGGTCCAGGGAAGCTGGATCGTCCGGAACGGGTTGCGGATCCGGATGCGCTCGTCGTTCGCGAACACGGCGGGCCGCAGGGTGAACGCCACGACCAGCGGGACCACGAGGAGCAGCGCGGCCGACGCCAGCCACGGGACCCGGCCCTCGCCCCGGATCATGGCGTCCCCGGCCATCCAGGCGATCAGCAGGATCAGCAGCGCCCCGCAGACCAGCGCGGCCACGGAACGGTAGGTCCGGTCGGCGTGGGGCGGCTCTGCGGGAGGTGTGGGGCTCGTCATGGGGCCGATTGTGCCTGACCGGCGCGGAGGACGGCGGAGCGGCCGCCGTGCCGCCGCGCCCCGGGGCCCGGGACCGGAGGGGCGGGGTGCGGGACGCACGGATCGTCCGGCCCCCTGTACAGGTCGCTACGCGCGTAGATATGCTCCTCTGGTGACCATGCCCACCACTGCTCCCGCATTCTCCGACGCGACCGCGTCCGACAGTGCGCTGCGCCGCTTCCTGTTCGGGCTGCCGGGCGTCGACGCCGTCGGCCTCGAAGCGCGCGCCGCCTCTCTCGGTACCCGCTCGATCAAGACGACGGCCAAGGCGTACGCCATCGATCTCGCCATCTCGATGATCGACCTGACGACGCTGGAAGGCGCGGACACCCCGGGCAAGGTCCGGGCTCTCGCCGCCAAGGCCGTCAACCCCGACCCGACCGACCGCACGACCCCGCGCACCGCGGCGGTCTGCGTCTACCCCGACATGGCGGCCACCGCGGCCGCCGCGCTCGCCGGTTCCGGCGTGAAGGTGGCGTCCGTGGCGACCGCCTTCCCCTCGGGCCGCGCGCCGCTGGACATCAAGCTCGCGGACGTCCGCGAGGCCGTGGCGGCCGGGGCCGACGAGATCGACATGGTGATCGACCGGGGGGCCTTCCTCTCCGGCCGCTTCCTGAAGGTGTACGAGGAGATCCTCGCCGTGAAGGCGGAGTGCGGCACCGCCCGTCTCAAGGTGATCTTCGAGACCGGTGAGCTGTCCACGTACGACAACATCCGCCGGGCCTCCTGGATCGGGATGCTGGCGGGCGCGGACTTCATCAAGACCTCGACCGGCAAGGTGGCCACCAACGCCACCCCCGCCAACACGCTCCTCATGCTGGAGGCCGTCCGCGACTTCCGGGCGCAGACCGGCGTACAGATCGGCGTGAAGCCGGCCGGCGGCATCCGCACCACCAAGGACGCGGTCAAGTTCCTGGTCCTGGTGAACGAGACGGCGGGCGAGGACTGGCTGGACCCGCACTGGTTCCGGTTCGGCGCGTCCAGCCTGCTCAACGACCTGCTGATGCAGCGCCAGAAGCTCAGCACCGGCCGTTACTCCGGCCCCGATTACGTGACGGTGGACTGATAGCCATGGCATCCGCATTCGAGTACGCACCGGCGCCGGAGTCCCGCTCCGTCGTCGACATCGCCCCCTCCTACGGGCTGTTCATCGACGGCGAGTTCGCCGAGGCAGCCGACGGCAAGGTCTTCAAGACCGTCTCGCCGAGCAGCGAGGAGGTCCTCTCCGAGGTCGCGCAGGCAGGCGCGGCGGACGTGGACCGGGCCGTGAAGGCGGCACGGAAGGCGTTCGAGAAGTGGTCGGCGCTGCCCGGCTCCGAACGCGCCAAGTACCTGTTCCGGATCGCGCGGATCATCCAGGAGCGCAGCCGCGAGCTGGCCGTCCTGGAGACGCTCGACAACGGCAAGCCGATCAAGGAGACGCGCGACGCGGACCTCCCGCTGGTCGCCGCGCACTTCTTCTACTACGCGGGCTGGGCCGACAAGCTGGACCACGCGGGGTACGGGGCGAACCCGCGCCCGCTGGGTGTGGCCGGTCAGGTCATCCCGTGGAACTTCCCGCTGCTGATGCTCGCGTGGAAGATCGCCCCGGCGCTGGCCACGGGCAACACGGTGGTCCTCAAGCCCGCCGAGACGACCCCGCTGAGCGCCCTGTTCTTCGCGGACATCTGCCGTCAGGCGGGTCTGCCGAAGGGCGTCGTCAACATCCTCACGGGGTACGGGGACGCGGGCGAGGCGCTCGTCTCCCACCCCGACGTCAACAAGGTCGCCTTCACCGGCTCGACCGCCGTCGGCAAGGCCATCGCGCGCTCCGTCGCGGGCACGGACAAGAAGGTCACCCTGGAGCTGGGCGGCAAGGGCGCCAACATCGTGTTCGACGACGCCCCGATCGACCAGGCCGTCGAGGGCATCGTCACGGGCATCTTCTTCAACCAGGGCCAGGTCTGCTGCGCGGGCTCCCGGCTGCTGGTCCAGGA
This sequence comes from Streptomyces sp. WZ.A104, assembly GCF_002382885.1. Classification (GTDB taxonomy): domain Bacteria; phylum Actinomycetota; class Actinomycetes; order Streptomycetales; family Streptomycetaceae; genus Streptomyces. The sequence continues at coordinate 94,471 of NZ_NWVL01000003.1, read as the reverse complement.
GTCCGTTCAGGACGAGGTGCTGGACGCGCTCAAGCGGAGGCTGGCCACGCTGCGCCTGGGCGACCCGCTGGACAAGAACACCGACATCGGCGCGATCAACTCCGCCGAGCAGCTGGCCCGGATCACCGCGCTCGTCGAGACCGGCGAGGCGGAGGGCGCGGAGCGCTGGAGCGCCCCCTGCGAACTGCCGTCGTCGGGTTACTGGTTCGCGCCGACCCTCTTCACCAACGTCACCCAGGCCCACACGGTCGCCCGTGACGAGATCTTCGGCCCGGTCCTCTCCGTGCTCTCGTTCCGCACGCCGGACGAGGCGGTCGCCAAGGCCAACAACAGTCAGTACGGCCTCTCGGCGGGCATCTGGACGGAGAAGGGCTCCCGCATCCTCGCGGTGGCGAACAAGCTCCGCGCGGGCGTCGTCTGGGCCAACACGTTCAACAAGTTCGACCCGACGTCGCCGTTCGGCGGATACAAGGAGTCGGGCTTCGGCCGCGAGGGCGGCCGCCACGGCCTGGAGGCGTACCTCGATGTCTGACCAGAACCGACTTGGCGTCTTCAAGACCTACAAGCTGTACGTCGGGGGCAAGTTCCCCCGCTCCGAGAGCGGCCGGGTGTACGAGGTGACCGACTCCAAGGGCCAGTGGCTCGCCAACGCGCCGAAGTCCTCCCGCAAGGACGCGCGCGACGCGGTCGTGGCCGCGCGCAAGGCGTTCGGCGGCTGGTCGGGGGCGACCGCGTACAACCGCGGCCAGGTCCTCTACCGCGTCGCGGAGATGCTGGAGGGCCGCAAGGAGCAGTTCGTCCGCGAGGTCGCCGCATCCGAGGGGCTGTCGAAGTCCAAGGCGGCTGCCGTCGTCGACGCGGCGATCGACCGCTGGGTCTGGTACGCGGGCTGGACCGACAAGATCGGCCAGGTCGCGGGCGGGGCCAACCCGGTCGCGGGCCCTTTCTTCAACCTCTCCACCCCCGAGCCGACGGGCGTCGTCGCGGTCCTCGCACCGCAGGAGTCGTCGTTCCTCGGCCTGGTCTCGGTGATCGCCCCGGTCATCGCCACCGGCAACACCGCAGTCGTCATCGCCTCGGCCGACGCGCCGCTGCCCGCGCTCTCGCTGGGCGAGGTGCTGGCCACCTCGGACGTGCCCGGCGGCGTGGTCAACATCCTGTCCGGCGCCACGGCGGAGCTCGCCGCGCCGCTCGCCGCCCACCAGGACGTCAACGCGATCGACCTGACCGGCGCGGACGCCGCGCTCGCGAAGGAGCTGGAGATCGCGGCGGCGGACAACCTCAAGCGCGTACTGCGTCCACAGCCTGTGGACGCGGACGACGCGTCGGCCGCCGCGGACTGGCTGGCCTCCCCCGGCACGCACCGCCTGACGGCGTTCCTGGAGACCAAGACGGTGTGGCACCCGACGGGCGCGCTGGGCGCGGCGGGCTCCTCGTACTGACGTAGGTCACGCGCCGACGTACGTCGCCCACTGACGTACGTCACCTGGTCCCCGAGCGGGGCCGCTCCCTCGGGCGATCCGGAGGGAGCGGCCCCGTTTTGCTCGTCGCCCGGTGTGTCAGCCCGTGACCAGGCGGGTCACCGACCCCACCACCGGCAGGTCGCTCAGCGCCCCGCCGCTGGTGATCGGGTCGGTCACGACGGCCGTGGTCACCGGCTTGAAGTCGGCGATCTGCGTCCCCACGGCGTTGTCCAGCGGGTCGACCCCGGTCCCCGCGAGCGGGTCCAGCTGGAGGTCGGTGACCGGGGCGATGCCGCTGGCCAGCGAGGTCCCGAGCGCGCTCGTCACGGCCGGCGCGGCCGTCTCGGAGACCGCCTGGAGGGCGGAGACGCCCTGCTCCGGGGCCTCGGCGGCCGCGGGCAGCTGGACGGCCTGCGCGGAGCCCGCACCGGCCCCCAGGGCCGCCCCCAGCGCGGAGACGGTGAGACCGGCGCGCAGCAGGACGCGACGTTGGGGCTTACGTGCATGAAGTGCCATGTTTTCCACCTGATCGAGCCTGGTCGGGTAGTCGTCCGTACGCGCAGAGTAGTTGAGGTGTGATGCTCGATACCAACGAAGGACCCGAGGGATCCCCTGCGCGGGTCAATGCCTCACACTTCTGTTCTGTGAGTTCCCAACCGATCCCGACCCGCGTCGTGCTGCTCGCGGGCCCCTCCGGCTCCGGCAAGTCCTCCCTCGCCGCCCGCACCGGTCTGCCGGTGCTGCGCCTGGACGACTTCTACAAGGAGCACGACGACCCGACACTGCCCCGGGTCCCCGGCTCCATGGACATCGACTGGGACTCGGCGGGGTCCTGGGACGCGGACGCGGCGGTGGCGGCCATCGCGGAGCTGTGCCGGACCGGACGTACGGACGTTCCCGTCTACGACATCGCCTCCAGCTCCCGTACGGATCACGAGACCTTCCACATCGAGCACTCGCCGCTCTTCGTGGCCGAGGGCATCTTCGCGGCGGACATCGTCGAACGCTGCCGGGACCTGGGCCTGCTGGCGGACGCGCTGTGCCTGCGCGGCCGCCCGTCCACGACGTTCCGGCGCCGACTGGCGCGCGATCTGCGCGAGGGCCGCAAGTCGGTGCCGTTCCTGCTGCGGCGCGGCTGGCGGCTGATGCGGGCCGAGCGGCACATCGTGGCCCGCCAGACGGCCCTGGGGGCGCACCCCTGCGGCAAGGACGAGGCACTGGGACGCCTGGCCGCCGCGAGGGTGGGGCAGCGCCGCCGTACGCCGGTGGAGGCGCCCGCCCCGGAGTAGCGGGCGCCCCGGATCGGGGCGGCAGGGGCGTTCCGGGCTTCTCGGGGAGGCCGCCGCTGTCCCGCCCCGCGTCCAGCACCTACCGCACATCCCTCCCGGGGCGGGAGTTCGCCCGGTCGGCCTCTGCGCATCGCCCCGTGTCTTCGCCCTACTCCCCCGGGACTGGACCGGCCAGTCCGTTCTCCCAGGTCCAGGCGGCGATGCCCACGCGGTTACGGGCCTTCAGCTTGGCCTGGACGTTGGCGATGTGGGTCTTGGCGGTGCCCGCCGAGATGAAGAGCTTCTCGCCGATCTCGGCGTTGGTGAGGCCCTCGGCGACCAGCCGGGCGATCTCGGCCTCCCGGGCGGTGAGAGGCGATGGGGCCGTGGGCGCTGCCGGGGCGTTGGTGGGGGCAGGCGCGGGAGCGGGGGCGAGGGTCCGGAGCAGCCGGACCGTGATCTGAGGACTGATGAGGACGTCCCCGGCCATCGCCGCCCTGACCCCCTCGATCAGCAGCCCGGGACCCGAGCGCTTGAGCAGGAACCCGCAGGCGCCGTCGGCCAGTGCCGTGCGTACGTAGTCGTCGTGGTCGAAGGTGGTGACGACGAGGACGCGCATCGGGTCGGGTACGCCGGGGCCTGCGAGGTGCCGGGTGAGTTCGAGGCCGTCCAGCCCGGGCATCCGGATGTCGGCGAGGATCAGGTCGGGCCGCAGGGTGCGGGCGAGGTCGACGGCGGTGAGGCCGTCCGCCGCCTCACCGACCACGGTCATGTCGGGCTGCGAGCCCAGAATCAGGCGGAAGCCGCTGCGTACGTCCTCCTGGTCGTCGGCGATCAGGATGCGGGTCGGGCCGTTGGGCGTCATCGTGGGGCCCCTTTCGGGAGGGTGGCGGGAAGGGCGGCGGTGAGCTGCCAGCCGCCGTCGCCGTGCGGCCCCGCCGAGAGGGTTCCGCCGAGGGCCTGTGCGTGCTCGGTGAGAGCGGGGAGGCCCAGGCCTCCCCGGGAGGCGCGGCGGCGAGTCGGCGCGGGGCGGGCATCGCGGCCGTTGGTGACCCGGATCTCCACAGTGGTGGCCGTGGGCATGAACACGACCGTGGCGCGAGATGCGCCGGGGGCGTGCCGGCGAATGTTGGTCAGCGCTTCGACGACGATGCGATACGCGGCGGATCCCGCCTCGCGGGAAAGCATCTCCGCAACCCCCGCAGGCAGGTCCAGATGCGCCTCGGTGGCCCCTGCCGAGGTGAAGTCCTCTATCAGCGAAGGCAGTTGGGATAGGTCGGGGAGCGGCTCGGTGGTGGGAGTCTCCGGACCGTGCAGCATCTGCACCGTCCGGTCCATCGCGGCCAGGGCGCTCAGGCCCGCCTTCTCGATGCGCTCCAGGGCGAGCATCGCCTGGGCGACGTCGGTGGCGGCGACGAAGCGGGCCGCCTGGGCCTGGACGACGATCCCGCTGATGTCATGGGCTACGAAGTCGTGCAGGTCACGGGAGAGCTGAAGACGCTGGGCACTGCGGGCCTCGGCCACCGCGCTCCGACGACGCACTTCCTGGCGGCGGGGGTAGGCGCCGACCGCCACCGCGGCGGCCACGGGAAGCAGCCAGAAGGTGGCGATTCCGACGGATTCCAGGAAGGACTCACCGGCGACCAGCGTCAACGGCCAGAGGGTCACCGCGAGGGCGGTCAGCGGGAGGACCGCTTTGAGTTCGCGCAGGGGCGACCAGCGGGTGACCACGGCCAGGAGGACCAGCAGGAAGGCGGCCTCCGCCAGCTTCCAGCCGGAGCCCGGACCACCCTTCGGCAGGGCGAAGCTGGTGATCAGGGAGAGGGTGGCGCAGACCGCGACCGGACGGGCGAGGCGGCCGAGGCGCTGACGAACCGTGGCACGGGGGCGAGCGACGGCCCACACCAGCGTGCCCGCGGCCGCGAGCGACGGCAGAGCGTCAAGCGCCTTGACGGCGGAGCCGGTTGATTCCCACATGGTGATCAGCGTACGGGCGTGCGAGGTGGTGACGCCCTCTGCCGAACGGCAGAGGAGGACCGGGACACGGCACGACCTTTGTGCCGATCGGCGGATGGGATCAAGGGGTGCCGGGGGGTGAAGCTTGAGCCGTTCAACCGACCACGAACCACAAACCCCCTCCAGAAAACGGGAGTTCCTCATGCGCAAGACCGCAATCGGTGCCGCAGCAGCCATCACCGTCCTCGCCGGGCTGGTCGCGGCCGGGCCCGCTCCCGCAGCCCCGGCCGCGTCCGCCGAATGGAAACCGGCGAAGACGGCGAGCGTCCATGGGACGGCTCGCATCTCCTACATCGAATCTCCCGACGACGACATCCGCTTCACCATCCATGCCCGGCAGGCGCCCTTCACCCGGCCGATACCTCCCGACGCCCCCCGGGGACTGGCCACAGACGCCCGGGGCACGCTGAAGTTCTCCCACACCACCCCGAGCGGGGCCAGGGGATGGGCGGTGGCCCAGGTGGACTGCCTGGTCACCAGCGGCCGAACGGCGACCCTGACCGCGGTCGTGACGAAGTCGAACGTCGAGAAGGCCGGTGCCCGGCTGGGCATCAGCGTCCAGCAGGGCGGCAGGGGCGAGCCGGACCGGACCGGCTTCTCCTGGGGGGTGGTGAACGTCGACCCCGGGAACGTGGACGAGAACGGCGGGCTTGTACGGCCGCGGACCGGCACGTGCATGGCCCCCGCACCGTTCACGACCGTCATCAAGGGCGGGTTCAGGGTGGTCCACGCCGAGATCACCAAGTCACCCGCGCGGCCCGAGGCGGCGACCCGCCGTGGCTGACACCCTGGTCGCCGGGACGCCCCTCACGGCCGCACCCCGAGTCCCCCGTGCCATCCGCCTGGCGGCGCACGCCGCCGCGCTGACCCTCGTACCTTCCGGGCTGTGGCGCATCGCCATCGCCCTGGGCTGGGACTCCGGATTCAGGGACGAGTTCCTCCACCCGGAGAACTTCCCCGGCGCCGCGTCCTTCTACCTCATCGGCCTCAGCCTGCTGGCCGAGGCGCTCGGACTGCTCACCCTGGGGCTGATCCACAGATGGGGCGAGGAACTGCCGCACTGGGTACCAGCCCTGGGCGGCCGGAGAATCCCCGTCATGGCGGCGGTGATCCCCGCTTCGCTCGGCGCGGCGCTCGTCACCCTCATCACGGTGTCCGGTGCGTTCAACTGGAACGGTCCGGAGAACATGGGCGCCCCTGGTTCCCCGGAGGGCGGCCTCTACTGGCTGATGACCGCCTGCTATCTCCCCCTGCTGGCCTGGGGCCCGCTGCTCGCTGTAGTCACGGCGGCCTACTACCGCCGTCGCCGTCGGGGGCGCTGAGCCCACCGTCCGCCGGTTCGGACACTCACGGCGACCAGCCCTGCGTTCCGGTGGCCGCCCGACCGAGATGCCACACCGCCACACAGCCCGCGCCAGGTGCGGCGTCGGCCACACGGACAGCGAGGTCGTACAGGCCCCCCGGCCCGTACGACCCCGCTGTGTTCTCCGTTTCCCCGTGGCCCTCGTCTCCCCCGAAGCGACGGCCGTTTCCCGTGTCCCCCGTGTTCCCCTTGGGTCCCCTCGGTCCCCGCTTTTCCACTCCCCCGTGCTTCCCCCGGCCCCCGCCTCCCCCGAAGCGGAGGGCCTCTGCCTCAGGCCACCAGCTCGCCGAAGGACTCCTGCTCGTCACGTCCGAAGCTGAGGACTTCGTCCTCGCGCAGCCGGCGCAGGGAGCGCCAGATGCTCGACTTCACCGTGCCGACACTGATGTCGAGGATGGACGCGATCTCCGGGTCGGTGCGGCCCTCGTAGTACCGCAGGACCAGCATCGTGCGCTGAAGTTCGGGCAGCCGGGCGAGAGCCTGCCACAGCACCGCCCGCAGCTCCGTGCCACGCATCGCGTCCGTGTCGCCCACCGTCTCCGGCAGCTCCTCGGTCGGGTATTCGTTCAGCTTGCGCCTGCGCCAGGCGCTGATGTGCAGATTGGTCATGGTGCGGCGCAGATAGCCGCCGACCGCCGCCTTGTCGCTGATCCGGTCCCACGCCCGGTACGTCGAGAAGAGGGCGCTCTGGAGCAGGTCCTCGGCCTCGAACCGGTCGCCGGTCAGGTGGTAGGCGGTTGCGTACAGGGAGGCCCGCCGCTCCTGGACGTAGGCCGTGAACACCGCTTCGGCGTCCGCGTCCTCCGTCCGGGCTCCGCGGTCCCCCGTGACCTCCCCGTACGCGCTTCCCCCGTTACCCCCCGTGTTCTCCCCCGTGGGTGCGTCAACCACCGTCATGTACGACTTGCGCATCTGCTCCGCAGTCGACGGATGCTGACGCCCGACGCCCCGAACACACCCCCGCACGTTCGTGGCACCGGACTTCTCGGTGCTCCGGCCGAAGTCGTGGAGACGCGTGACAACTGCGCTTGAGCTGGTGCTGTGCAGTGCGTTCATCTCGCGCCCCCTATCGGTGGAGTCCGTTCGTTCCCTGTGCCAAAGAGCTTGCCTGGGCAGTTTCATGGCACTGTCCTCCGACTGTCACAGGCCTGTCACAGGGGCAGTTGTGACCGTGCCCCAGGAAGGGGACCGGGCCACAGGTCGAACTGAAGCGCCACCATGGGCCAGAATGACGTCCGTGCCTTTCCTGTTGCTGATCGAGGACGACGACGCCATCCGCACGGCCCTCGAACTCTCACTGTCACGCCAGGGCCACCGTGTGGCCACCGCGGCGACGGGAGAGGACGGCCTTGAGCTGCTGCGTGAGCAGCGGCCCGACCTGGTCGTGCTGGATGTCATGCTGCCCGGGATCGACGGTTTCGAGGTGTGCCGGCGTATCCGGCGCACCGACCAGCTGCCGATCATTCTGCTGACCGCGCGCAGCGACGACATCGACGTCGTCGTGGGACTGGAGTCCGGCGCGGACGACTATGTGGTCAAACCCGTCCAGGGCCGGGTGCTGGACGCCCGGATCCGGGCCGTGCTGCGCCGCGGGGAGCGCGAGTCGACCGACTCCGCGACCTTCGGGAACGTGGTCATCGACCGCTCCGCCATGACCGTGACCAAGGACGGGGAGGACCTCCAGCTCACGCCGACCGAGCTGCGGCTCCTGCTTGAGCTGAGCCGCCGGCCGGGCCAGGCCCTGTCCCGGCAGCAGCTGCTGCGCCTGGTCTGGGAGCACGACTACCTGGGCGACTCCCGGCTGGTGGACGCCTGTGTGCAGCGGCTGCGCGCGAAGGTGGAGGACGTGCCGTCCTCGCCGACCCTGATCCGTACGGTGCGGGGCGTGGGCTATCGGCTGGACTCGCCTCAGTGACCGAAACCGCCAAGCGGTCCCTGCGTGCGGGGCTGCGCTGGACCAGTCTGCGGCTGCGTCTGGTCGTGGTGTTCGCGCTGGTGGCGCTGACCGCCGCGGTCTCCGCGTCGGGCATCGCGTACTGGCTCAACCGTGAGGCCGTGCTGACCCGTACGCAGGGCGCCGCACTCGACGACTTCCGGCGGCAGATGCAGGACACCGCGGCGTCGCTGCCGGAGCGGCCCACCAAGGACGACCTCCAGCGGGCGGCGGCGCAGATGGCCAGCGACAGTCCCGGCTACAGCGTGCTGCTGGAGGACGAGCGCGAGCGCGGCAAGCCGATCGTCGGCTACTCCGACCTCGACACGTTCACCCTGGCCGACGTGCCGGACTCACTGCGCGGGCAGGTGGCCCGCAAGCAGCCGCTGACGGCGAGCAACGAGCACGAGTACCACCTGTTCTGGCAGCGTACGAGCATCGCCGGCACGCCGTATCTGGTCGCGGGTACGCGGATCATCGGCGGCGGCCCGACCGGGTACATGCTCAAGTCCCTCGACCAGGAGCGGCAGGACCTCAACTCGCTGGCCTGGTCGCTGGGGATCGCGACGGCCCTCGCGCTGGTCGGCTCCGCGCTGCTGGCGCAGGCCGCCGCGACGACGGTGCTGCGGCCCGTGCAGCGGCTGGGCGACGCGGCCCGCAAGCTCGGTGAGGGCAAGCTCGACACCCGGCTCGTGGTCTCCGGCACGGACGAACTGGCAGATCTCTCCCGTACGTTCAACAAGACCGCGAGCTCGCTGGAGAAGAAGGTCGCGGACATGAGCGCCCGGGAGGAGTCGAGCCGCCGGTTCGTCGCCGACATGTCGCACGAGCTGCGCACCCCGCTGACCGCGATCACCGCGGTGGCCGAGGTGCTGGAGGACGAGGCGGACAGCCTCGACCCGATGATCGCGCCCGCCGTGCATCTGGTGGTCAGCGAGACCCGGCGGCTGAACGACCTGGTGGAGAACCTGATGGAGGTGACCCGCTTCGACGCGGGCACGGCCCATCTGGTGCTGGACGACGTCGACGTCGCCGACCAGGTCACGGCGTGCATCGACGCCCGGGCCTGGCTGGACGCGGTGGACCTGGACGCGGAGCGGGGCACGATGGCCAGGCTCGACCCGCGCCGGCTCGATGTGATCCTGGCCAATCTGATCGGCAACGCCCTCAAGCACGGGGGTTCGCCGGTGGGGGTCCGGGTGCGCACCGCCGGCGATGAGCTGGTCATCGAGGTACGGGATCACGGTCCGGGCATCCCGGAGGAGGTCCTGCCGCACGTGTTCGACCGGTTCTACAAGGCCAGTGCCTCCCGGCCGCGGTCGGAGGGCAGCGGTCTCGGGCTCTCCATCGCCATGGAGAACGCGCACATCCACGGCGGTGACATCACGGCGGCGAACTCCCCGGACGGCGGGGCCGTCTTCGAGCTGCGGCTGCCGCGCGACGCGGGGAAGCTGACGCGGCCGGACGGCGGCGACGCGGAGGGCCGGGACGATGACGTGGACGGGGGCGGGGCGACGTGAAGCTCGGCGATGGCACCTGCCCGCACGGTCCGCTTCGGTGCGGCCCGCGTGGTCCGCGGCGTACGGCGGCCGCGCTGGCCGCTCTGCTGGCCGCCGCGGCGCTGGTCTCCGGCTGCGGAATCCGTACGACGACGGTGCCGGTGGACGCGGGGGCCGCGCCCTCGCGGGTGCCGTGCCGGCTGACCGCGTCGGACGTCACGGCCCGGTCTCCGGACAGTGTGACGGCCGAGGTGTATCTGGTGTGTGCCTCGCAGCTGGTGACCGTGGACCGTGAGGTGGCACAGGGCACGGTCGGCTCCGACCGCCTCAAGGCCGCCCGGGCGCTGCTGAAGGAGGTCCAGCAGGCGCCGCCCGAGAGCGAGCGGCGGGCCGGGTTCTCCACGGCGGTCCCGGCGGGCCTGCGGGTCGATCCGGCGCGGGCGGACGACCCGGCGGGCACCCTGCGGCTGAGCAGTCAGCCGGAGGATCTGTCGGCGGAGGCGCTGGCCCAGCTGGTGTGCACGTACGCGGAGAGCGAGACGCTTCAGACGGATGGCTCGGTGGTCCTGGGCGGCCCCGGGGCCTACCCGCCGCGCGCCTACCTCTGCACCTCGCAGACGAAGGCCCGGCCGCAGGACCCGACCACTCCGGACGCGCTCCGACTGGACTGAACCGGCACCCCGGGCTGACGGGCGGATGTCCGGTCCGGGTCCGTCCGGGCCGCCGCACCACGCAGCCGCACCGGGCGGCCGGGAAAGTCACGGAACCGATCCTGCCGGTCGGAACGTCTTGGTGGGCGTGCGTCAAGGTTCGGACGGTCAGACCGTCATCCACTTCCGCGCGGCGGGGGTCACGCTCCTCCTCGCGCATCTGCTGCTCGTCGGGTGGCTGACGATGCGCCCGCTGGACGTGCCCTGGATCGCGGCCGCGAATTTCGAGCCGTTCGCCGGGATCAGAGCGGACCTCGCGCTCGGCCGGACCGAGGCCGCCCGCCGGATCGGCGGTGCGCTGCTCCTGCTGGCCCCGCTCGGTGTGCTGCTGCCGATGGCCGGCGGGCGGATCTTCGTCTCCCCCTGGGTCTCGCTGCTGCGCACGGTCACCGCGGGGGCCCTGATCTCGCTGGCGATCGAGCTGGGCCAGACCGGGGTGCCCGGTCAGATCGTCGACGTCGACTCGGTGCTGCTGAACACCACCGGGATCGCGCTGGCGCATCTCCTGGTCGTACCGGTCTGCCGGGCGCGGCTGCGCCGCCGGGGGCTGCCGGGGGTACGGGACCTCCCCCGGTACCACCAGGAGACCCGCCTCAGGGACGAGGCCCCTCAGGGGTCGACCCCGACGATTACCGGGGTCGGTATCGCCCCGTAGAGCGATGCTTTGTCCCCCTTCGCAGCGGCACCATGGATACATCGGGAGCACAACAGGCTGCTCCCTCGGCAACGCTTCGCGAAGGAGCCCACCATGGCCGCACTGGTCCGCCCCACTGAAGGCCGCATGATCGGCGGCGTGTGCGCGGGACTCGCCCGGCGCTTCGGCACGTCGGCCGGCACGATGCGCGTCATCTTCGTCGTCTCCTGCCTGCTGCCCGGCCCTCAGTTCCTCATCTACCTGGCGCTCTGGGCGCTGCTGCCCTCGGAGAAGTCCGCCTCGTCCGCTTCGGCCTGGTGACGCGCCGCGCGACGGGGAGCGGAAACGCGCGGTGGGGCGCACACCCTGGGTCAGGGTGTGCGCCCCACCGGCATGCGCGGGTGCGGATCAGCCGCCGAGCGGGATTCCGTTGGCGGAGAGGCCCTGGGTGGGCAGTCCGCCGAGGAGACCGGTGACCGGGGCGGCCGCGTCGGTGGCGTCGCCGCCGAGGACCTTGTCGACGGTGTCCTGGACCGGGGCGTGCTGGACGGACTGCGCGACGGTGTCCAGCGCCATCGTCGAGACGGGGAGGGCGCCGGCCGCGGTGTCGAGCGGCAGGGAGGGAGCCGCGGAGGCGCTGCCGGCGGCGGCAGCGGCGAAAGCGGCACCGAGAGCGGCGACACCGAGAGTCTTGGCAGCAGACTTCTTCATGGAGAATTCATCCTTGGGGAAGGGGATGTGAGCGGCTCTGCAAGCTAGCCATCCCGCCGCCCGCTCCGCAAACATCCCGACACGCGGAAAGCGGCCGGGAATATGCCTCCCGACCGCTTCCCGTATGGGGAGGATCAACCGGCGGACACCGAAGATCCGCTGGTCACAGCGGTCTGGCGGAAAAGCCACTCGGACTTCAGCTCCGCGTAACCGGGCTTGACGACGTCATTGATCATCGCGAGACGTTCGTCGAAAGGAATGAAAGCTGATTTCATCGCATTGACTGTGAACCACTGCATGTCGTCGAGCGTGTATCCGAATGCCTCGGTCAGCCGCTCGAATTCCTGGCTCATGGTCGTGCCGCTCATCAGCCGGTTGTCCGTGTTCACCGTGATGCGGAAGTGCAGCTTGCGCAGCAGCCCGATCGGGTGCTCGGCGTAGGAGGTGGCGGCCCCGGTCTGGAGGTTGGAGGTCGGGCACATCTCCAGCGGGATGCGCTTGTCCCGCACATAGGAGGCGAGGCGGCCGAGGGTGACCGAGCCGTCCTCGGCGACCTCGATGTCGTCGATGATCCGGACCCCGTGACCGAGCCGGTCGGCGCCGCACCACTGGAGGGCCTGCCAGATCGACGGCAGCCCGAAGGCCTCGCCCGCGTGGATGGTGAAGTGGTTGTTCTCCCGCTTGAGGTACTCGAACGCGTCGAGGTGGCGGGTGGGCGGGAAGCCGGCCTCGGCGCCCGCGATGTCGAAGCCGACGACGCCCTGGTCGCGGTAGCTGTTGGCCAGCTCGGCGATCTCCAGCGCGCGGGCCGCGTGCCGCATCGCGGTGAGCAGGGCGCCGACGCGGATGCGGTGGCCGTTGGCACGGGCGATGCGCTCGCCCTCGCGGAAGCCCGCGTTGACCGCCTCGACGACCTGTTCGAGGGTCAGGCCGCCCTCCAGGTGCTGCTCGGGGGCGTAGCGGATCTCGGCGTAGACGACACCGTCCTCGGCGAGGTCCTCGGCGCACTCGGCAGCCACCCGGAACAGCGCGTCACGGGTCTGCATGACGGCACAGGTGTGGGCGAAGGTCTCCAGATACCGCGGCAGCGAACCGGAGTCGGCGGCCTCGCGGAACCAGATGCCGAGCTTGTCGGTCTCGGTCTCGGGGAGGGAGTCGTAACCCTGCGCGCGGGCCAGCTCGATGATCGTGCCCGGCCGAAGGCCGCCGTCGAGATGGTCGTGGAGCAGCACCTTGGGGGCGCGCCGGATCTGGTCGGAATCAGGGACATTCGGGGTCTGGCTCGTCATCTGGGCACTCTAGCGCCTACGCGCGTAGAGCACCCGCCGACGCCTTCTGTCGATGCGTAACAGTGACCGGGAAGTCGGGTGGAGTACACCCGCTCTTCTGAGACTGTTCTGTCATGGGACAGCGCGCACTCCCCCTGACACCCCCCAGGCTGGGGCGGGCCATACAGACGACCGGAGCACCGTACGAGGTCAGCGGCGTGGTTCTGCTGCTCCCGGACGGGGAGGCCGACTCACGGCGCCGCCCCTCCACCCTGTCGTACGCGACACAACTGCCGTTCGCCCGCGCCCTGGCCCGGGCCGGGGAGGGTGACGGGCTCGCGGTACACGTTCTGCGCTACCGCTGCCGGGGCTGGAACGCGGACGACGAGCACCCGGTCCGGGACGCCGTGTGGGCCGCCGACGAGGTCCAGCGGCGCTACGGGGACGTACCGGTGTGCCTGGTCGGGCACGGGATGGGCGGCCGGGCCGCGCTGCGGGCCGCCGGGCACGGGGCGGTCAACTCCGTCCTGGCGATGGCCCCGTGGCTGCCGGAGCACTCCGCGGCCGCCCCGGAGCCGGTGAAACAGCTGACGGGGCGGAGGGTGTTGATCGTGCACGGCACCAACGACGAGCGCACCGACCCGGAGTTGTCGTACCGGCTGGCCGAGCGGGCGAAGAAGTCCAACCGGGACACCTGCCGCTTCGAGGTCCACTCCGACGGGCACGCACTGCGCCAGCACCGGTCCGAAGTGGTGGCGCTGGCCGCCGACTTCGTGCGCGGCTCGCTGTTCGCCCGGTCCTACGCCCGCCCGGTCCAGGACGCACTGGCCGCACCGCCGCCGCTGGGGCTGCGGATGCCGCTGGCGGCGGGGTTCGGGCGGTCACTGCGGCACTGAGGCGGGTGCCGGGCAGTCGTACCCCACGACGCTGCAGGGCACCTCTCCGACCACGGTGGCCCGCAGGACCTGCCGGGCGTGCGGGGCGGTGGATGAAGTATGAGCTGACGGAACATTCCTTCCCTTTCGGATAGAGAGGCGAACCGCGCCCGGGTCTCCCCCTCAGTCCGGCAGCAGGTTCCCCCGGCGCGAGAGCAGGAACCGCTTGAAGGCGGCGACCGGCGGGGTGTCGGGGTGCCCGTCCAGCCAGGCGACCCCGATCTCGCGGGCCGCGCGCGGGGCCGTCACCGTCAGCTCGACGACGCCCGGCCGGGCCACCGCGGGCGGCGGCAGCAGGGCCACACCGAGCCCGGCGGCCACCAGTCCGCGCAGGGTCTCCGCCTCCTCGCCCTCGAAGGCGACCCGCGGGGTGAAGCCCGCCTGGGCACAGAGGTCGTCGGTGATGCGACGCAGCCCGTAACCGGGCTCCAGGGTCACGAACGTCTCGTCGGCGGCCTCCGCGAGGCGGATGCGGCGGCGCGAGGCGAGGCGGTGGTCGTCCGGGACCACCAGGCGCAGCCGCTGTTCGTCGAGGCGGCGGGTGACCAGGTCGGGGGCGTCGGGCACGGGCGAGGTGAGGCAGAGGTCGAGACCGCCCGCGCGCAGCCGTTCGATCATCGCCTCGCCGTAGTTCTGCACGAGCTGGAAGCGGACCCTCGGGTGGTCGACCCGGAAGGCGCGGATCAGGGCGGGCACGGTCTCGGAGCCCATGGTGTGCAGGAAGCCGAAGGAGACCCGGCCCGCCGTCGGGTCGGCGTCCGCGCGGACCGAGTCGGCGGCCTTCTCCACCTCGGCCAGGGCCCGTTCCGCCGAGCCGAGGAAGGTGCGGCCCGCCGGAGTGAGCGAGACGGTACGGCCCTTGCGGGCGAACAGGGCGACGCCCAGGTCCGCTTCGAGCCGGACCATGGCCCGCGAGAGCGTGGACTGCGGGACGCCGAGCTCGTGCGCGGCGCGGGTGACGTGCTCGTGGCGGGCGACCGCCTCGAAGTACGCGAGGCGGGGGGCGAGGACGGCCCGGATGTCTTCTTCGTAACTACTTGGTGACAGCCGAGGTCCTGAGCTGCGTTCATGCGCCATGGGATTGATTATGACGGTTTCGTGCATTGGACGCATGAAACCGGTCCGTCTACTTTCGACGTATGCCTCCCGCTGATACCGGGGCATCCACCGTCGTGGTGGGTGCCTCCGACCCGTCGTCCCCCGTCACCACCACTGCCGCTCCCGCCGCCGACGAGCGCCTGGAGCCCGGCCGCCCCGGATATCGCCGGATGAGCTTCGCGCTCTTCGCCGCGGGTGTCGCGGCCTTCGCCCTCCTCTACTCCACCCAGGCGCTGCTGCCCGCGATCTCCGCCGCGTACGGCGCGAGTGCCGGGCAGGCGAGCTGGACGGTCTCGGCGGCGACCGGGGCGCTGGCGCTGTGCGTGCTGCCGCTGAGCGCGCTCTCGGAGCGGTTCGGGCGGCGGCAGATGATGACGGCGTCACTGGCGGTCGCGGTGCTGGTCGGGCTGCTGGTGCCGTTCGCCCCCTCGGTCGGCTGGCTGATCGCCCTACGGGCCGTCCAGGGCGCGGCGCTCGCCGGGCTTCCGGCCTCCGCGATGGCGTATCTCGCGGAGGAGGTACGGCCCAAGGCGCTGATCGCCGCGATCGGGCTGTTCGTCGCGGGCAACAGCATCGGCGGTATGAGCGGCCGCATCCTCACCGGCTGGGTCGCCCAGGCCTGGGGCTGGCGCGCCGCGCTCGCGGCGGTCGGGCTGCTCGCGCTGGCGTGCGCCGTCGCCTTCCACTTCCTGATCCCCAGGGCCCGCAACTTCCGGCCCGGCTCGCTGAACCCGAAGACGCTGGCGAAGACCGTCGCGACCCACCTGGGCAACCCGCTGCTGGTCCGGCTGTACGCGATCGGCGCGCTGTTCATGACGGTGTTCGGCGCGGTCTACACGGTGATCGGCTACCGGCTGATCGAGGAGCCGTTCAACCTGCCGCAGGGCGTCATCGGTTCGATCTTCCTGGTCTACCTGGTCGGCACGGTCTCCTCCGCCGCGGCCGGACGGCTGGTGGCCCGCCTCGGCCGCCGGGGCGCGCTGTATCTGGCGGTCTCGACCACGGCGGCCGGGCTGCTGCTCTCGCTGGCCGACCGGCTGACCGCCGTACTGCTGGGCCTGGTGCTGATCACGGCCGGGTTCTTCGCCGGGCACGCGGTCGCCTCGTCCTCGGTGAGCCGGACCGCGACGACGGGCCGGGCACAGGCATCGGCGCTCTACCAGTCGGCGTACTACCTGGGCTCCAGCGCGGGCGGCACGCTCGGCGCGATCGCCTTCCACACCGGGGGCTGGGCGGCGACGGTGGCGCTGGGCCTGCTCGCCGTCCTCGGCGTCGTCTCGATCACGCTGTACGGGACCCGGGTGGCGCGGGCGGAACGACGGGCGCTCGTCCCCGCCACCCGGTGAGCGACTCCACCCGCGCACAACCGGGACGCAACTGACACATACCTGCGCGCAACCACCGCTCCCCTTCGCACGTCTACCAGGCGTAATCAACAACGCACTGGGGGCGAAGGGGAGTTGGCGCGCATGGGAGTCACGGCGAGAATATCCGGAAGACGGCTGAAGCGCGGGGTGGCGCTCTCCGTGGCCGGGCTGGTGGCCGCACCCGCCCTGGTCCTGGGCACCGGCGCCTCCGCCCACGCGGCGTCCTGCACCAAGTCGGCGGGGCCGTACCAGAAGCAGGTCGAGAAGTTCCTGAAGCGGCCCGTGGACGGCAAGCAGTCCACCGCCGACTGCAAGGCGATCCAGAAGTTCCAGAAGAAGCACGGGATCACCCCCACCATGGGCTACGCCGGTCCGCTGACCTGGCGCACGATGAACACGATGCTCGCCCAGAAGGCGGCCGGGAAGAACCCCAACAAGGCCAGGAAGTGCCCCACCGACAAGGGGCGCATCGCCTGCGTCGACCTGACGCGGCAGCTGAGCTGGATCCAGGACGGCAAGAAGCTGAAGTACGGGCCGGTGCCGGTGCGGACCGGCCGCAACGGCGTCGAGACCCGGACCGGGTCCAAGAAGATCTACTGGCGCAACATCAAGCACTGGTCGACCATCTACAAGGTCTGGATGCCCCACTCCCAGTTCTTCGACGGCGGCCAGGCGTTCCACTCGGTCACCAAGTCCATGTACAACCCGCCGGGCTCGGGCGGCTGCGTCAACATGCGCCCCGCCGACGCGAAGGCATACTGGAAACTGCTGAAGAACGGCGACGACGTGTACGTGTACGGGCGCAAGCCCGGGACCTGAGCGAGGCGCTGGGAGCACCCGAGGGGTGCCGGACACCGTGGCCGGAGCCACGGCGTCCGGCACCCCTGTCCGCTTTCCCGACCGGATTCCGCCCCGGCTGTCAGTGGCCTGCGGTAGCTTCCGATGTACCGGGTGACGGATGCCACAGCGCGGCTGCGCGACAGGGGTGGAGCGATGAGCGATCTGACCACGACGACTGCCTCGGGAGCGGCGGGCGCCGGGAAGCCCGGCACGGCCGATGACGCCGGGATCGACAGCCGTCTGGAAGGGCACCGGATCGAGCTGACCGGTTACTGCTACCGGATGCTGGGCTCGGCCTTCGAGGCCGAGGACGCGGTGCAGGACACCCTGGTGCGCGCCTGGCGCAACTTCGACAAGTTCGAGGGCCGTTCCTCGCTGCGTTCCTGGCTCTACCGAATCGCCACCAACGTCTGCCTGGACATGCTGAAGGCGGGCAACAAGCGCGCCCGCCCGGTGGATCTGACCGGCCCGACCCCGCTCGCCCAGGCCGCGCTGAGCCCCCGCCCGGAGAACGTCTGGCTGGAGCCGATGCCCGACGGCCGCATCCTGCCGTCGGTCCAGGACCCGGCGGAGGCGGCGGTGGCGCGTGAGTCGGTACGCCTCGCGTTCGTCGCCGCGCTCCAGCACCTGCCGCCCAAGCAGCGGGCCGTGCTGATCCTGCGCGAGGTCCTCGCCTGGAAGGCCGCGGAGGTGGCCGAGCTGCTGGAGACCTCCGTCGCCTCGGTCAACAGCGCCCTCCAGCGGGCCCGCGCCACGCTGACGGAGACGGAGGGGCGGGCCGGGGACGCGGCGGACCCGCTCGACGAGGAGCAGCAGAAGCTCCTGGAGCGCTATGTGAAGGCGTTCGAGGGGTATGACATGGCCGCCCTGACCGCGCTGCTCCACGAGGACGCGGTGATGACGATGCCGCCGTTCGACCTGTGGCTCCGGGGCACCGGGGACATCACGGGCTTCATGACCTCCATCGGCGCGGCCTGCGCGGGCTCCCGGCTGGTGCCCGTCTCGGCCAACGGCTCCCCGGCCTTCGCGCACTACAAGCCCGATGCGGAGGGGGACGGCTTCGTGCCGTGGGCGGTGCAGATCATCGACGTGCGGGACGGGGCGATCACCGGGATGCACTGCTTCCTCGACGTCCCGCGCTGGTTCCCGCTGTTCGGACTGCCGGAGCGGCTGCCGGCCGACGCGTCCTGAGGCAGTGCGCGCGTCTGACACCGTACGCGTGTGCTGAGGCCCCCCGCGCGCGTCTGAGACCGTGAGCACGTCCTGAGGCAGTGCGCATGTCCTGAGCCAGCAAGCACGTCCTGAGGTCCCTGCGCGCGGAGAACGGCCGACTGCCCGTCGGCCGTTCTCCGTACGTCAGTGCGCTTCCGGCACCCGTTCCTCCGGCCCCTCCTCCAGGGCCACCACCTCGGCCAGCCCCACCAGGTCCAGCAGCGCCCGGAATTCGGGTTCCGCCCGGCGCAGCCGCAGGGTGTGTCCGGCCCGGCGGGCGACGAGTGCCAGCCGGGCCACCGCCTCGACGGCGGTCAGATCCGGCCGGACCACGCCGCCCACATCGCAGTCCACCGCCGCACCGGGGGCGAGGGCGGCGCCCCGCGGCCCGGCGAGGGCACGCTCCAGCTCGGCGCAGAGGTCGGGTACGACAGCACGGCTGACCCGGCCGGTCACGGTCAGGGTGATCGGATTTTCGGCGTCCACACCAGGGAGACCGCCCGCGCGGGCGAAATTCATCGGCCCTTCCGCACGGCCCCCTTCGCTCGGCCCCCGCGCAGGGGCACTTTCGCGTCATCTCAGAGCTTCCGTGCAGATTCCGCGAACCAACGCACCCGGCTTTCCCTCTAGTTCGGTGAACCGGCGGCCGCACCCGTCGCTACTCCTGTGGGCCTGCGGACCGACGGCACGAAGAACCATCGAGTTCTCCAGGGGGAGAGTTGCGCAGACACGTGAGAAACGCGTGCATACCCGCGGTCGCCACAGCGGCCGCCGTGGCACTGGCGGCCGGCATGGTCAGCCCTGCCGTCGCCCAGCCGGACCCGAGAGGGACGACAGGCATCCGCGCGCAGGCCCAGGACCGGGAGCTGCACCATCTGACCCTCATCACCGGTGACCGGGTCAGCGTGGACGCCAAGGGCCGGCCGGTCTCCTTCCGGCCGGCGAAGGGCCGGGAGCACATCCCGGTCCAGCGGATGAGCAACAAGGGACACACCCTCGTCGTCCCGGCCGACGCCCACCGGCTGATCGTCTCCGGCAAGCTCGACCGGCGGCTGTTCGACGTCACCGAGCTGAGCCGGCCGGAGAACCTGCGGGCCCAGCGGGACGGCCTGAAGCTGATCGTCGGCTACCGGGGCAAGCAGGCCTCCGCCGCGAAGGCGCAGGTCCGCGACGCGGGCGGCACCGAGGTCGGCCGGAGCCTGAAGTCGCTGAACGCCGAGTCGGTGACCACGCCGACCGCCGACGCACCGGACATCTGGAAGGCGCTCACCGAGCGTCGCGCCGGGGGCGAGCGGGTGACCACCGCCGCAGGCGTCGACCGGGTCTGGCTGGACGGCGTGCGCCGGGCGAGCCTGGACCGGAGTGTGGGGCAGATCGGCGCCCCGAAGGCCTGGCAGGCCGGGTTCACCGGCAAGGGCGTCAAGATCGCGGTCCTGGACACCGGGACGGACACCACCCACCCCGACCTCAAGGGCCAGATCCTCGCGTCGAAGAACTTCAGCGCGTCCGAGGACCTCAAGGACCGGGTCGGCCACGGCACGCACGTCGCCTCGATCGCGGCGGGCACCGGCGCCAAGTCGGGCGGCAGGTTCAAGGGCGTGGCCCCGGACGCCAAGCTGCTCTCGGGCAAGGTGCTGGACGACGAGGGCTACGGCGAGGACTCCGGCATCCTGGCCGGAATGGAGTGGGCGGTCGCCCAGGGCGCCGACATCGTCAACCTGAGCCTCGGCGGCCCCGACACCCCGGAGGTGGACCCGCTGGAGGCGGCGGTCGACAAGCTGTCGGCCGAGAAGGGCGTCCTGTTCGCGATCGCCGCGGGCAACGAGGGCGACGGCGCGGGCACGGTCGGCTCGCCGGGCAGCGCGGACGCCGCGCTGACCGTGGGCGCGGTCGACGACAAGGACCGGCTGGCGGAGTTCTCCAGCCGTGGTCCGCGGATCGGTGACGGTGCGATCAAGCCGGATGTGACGGCCCCCGGCGTGGACACCACGGCGGCCGTTCCGCCCGGTTCGGCGATCGCCCGGGAGGTGGGCGAGAAGCCCGCCGGTTACGCCACCATCTCGGGTACGTCGATGGCCACCCCGCATGTCGCGGGCGCGGCCGCCCTGCTCAAGCAGCAGCACCCGGACTGGTCGTACACGGAGCTGAAGGGCGCGCTGACCGCGTCCACCAAGCCCGGTGCGTACCACCCGTTCCAGCAGGGTTCCGGCCGGATCGCGGTGGACCGTGCGATCACCCAGAGCGTCGTGGCCGAGCCGGTCTCGGTGAGCTTCGGTGTGCAGCAGTGGCCGCACACCGACGACGTCCCGGTCACCGAGAAGGTGACGTACCGCAATCTCGGTACGAGCGACGTCACCCTCGATCTGAAGGTGACGGGCACGGGTCCGACGGGCAAGCCCGCCCCGGCAGGCTTCTTCACCCTCGGCACGGACAAGGTCACCGTGCCCGCGGGCGGCACCGCCGAGGCGACGCTGACCGCCGACACCCGCATCGGCGGCACGGCGGACGGCATCTACTCCGCGTACGTGGTGGCGACCGGCGGCGGGCAGACCGTGCGCACGGCGGCCGCCGTCGAGCGTGAGGTCGAGAGCTACGACCTCACCGTCAAGCACCTCGGGCGCGACGGCCGTCCGGCGCCCTACGCGGAGAGCATGCTCTACGGCTTCGACGACAAGGCCGGCGGCTCGTTCCTGAGTCCGCGGGTCGTCGACGGCACGGCGAAGATCCGGGTGCCCAGGGGCACGTACGTGGTCAACTCCACGGTCTACGGCCACCCGGAGGACTTCACCAAGGGCGTCGACTGGATCGCCCAGCCGAAGATCACGGTCGCCAAGAACACCTCGCTGACGTTCGACGCCCGCAAGGCGAAGCCGGTGTCCTTCAGGTTCCCGGCCAAGAAGGCGAAGGCGTGGACGTTCACGCCCGACTACTCCGTCCAGTCGAAGAACGACCAGGTCTCCTTCGGCTGGCTGATGGACTCCCCGGCGCACTTCCGCACGCTGCACGCGGGCCCGAAGATCACCGACGGTTCGCTCGCCCAGCACTGGACGGGCACCTGGACCACGAACGCGTCCACGCAGTACGACGTCGCGGTCGGCGGCAAGGTCAAGCAGCTGGCGACCGGCTACCAGCGGAAGTTCACCGCGGGCAGCCTGGCCAAGGTGAAGGTCGCCATGGGGGCGAGCGCGCCGAAGAAGAAGGGCGCGATCGGTGCCTGGGGGGCCCTGCCCACGTCGGGCGGCGGCTGGATCAGCCCGGTCGAGCAGAAGCTGCCGGGCACCCGCACGCTGTACGTCACCACTGCCGACAAGGTGCGGTGGACGCTCGACTTCAGCCAGCTGGGCCCCGCCGACGCGGACGGCTTCTCGACCTACGAGGCCGACTACGTGATCGGCGAAATGGCCACGTACAAGGCGGGCAGGACGTACTCCAGGACCGTGAACACCCCGGTGTTCGGGCCGCTGGTGAACAAGCGGTTCGGCATCACCCGTGAGGGCGACCTGCTCGGCGGATCGCTCCCGCTGCTGGCCGACGGCCGGGGCAACCCGGGCTCACAGGCGCTCTCGTCGGTCAAGACCGTCCTGTACCGCAACGGCAAGAAGTTCGGTCAGAACAACGACCCGCTCACCGGCTGGGAGCCCTTCAAGGTGCCGGCCGGCGCAGCGAAGTACAAGCTGTCGACCTCGGTCAGGCACAGCGCGAAGATCAGTCCGCTCTCCACCCGGGTGGACGCGTCCTGGACGTTCCGCTCCAAGAAGACCGGCTTCACCATGCTGCCGGTCTCCACGGTCCGGTTCACCCCGGCCGTGGGCGTCGACGGCCGGGCCAAGGCGGGCAAGACCGTCTCCGTCCCGGTCAAGGTGCACGGCGCGGCCGCGGGCAAGAACCTGAAGTCGCTGAAGACGTACGTCAGTTACAACGGCGGCAAGACCTGGAAGAAGGTCACGGTCAAGAAGGGGAGGATCACCGTCAAGAACCCGGCGAAGGGCAAGGCGATCTCCTTCTCCGCCACGGTCACCGACAAGAAGGGCAACATCTCTTCGGTGAAGATCTACAGCGCGTACCTGGGCAAGTAACAGGCAATCACGGGTAGTTCGGGTAGTTCACCCTCAGGGTGTCCTGCACGACTGCGGCCCGCCGCACGGAACCCCTTCCGCGTGGCGGGCCGTTCGTGCGTCAGCTGACCGGGAGGACGCCGGTGTCCACAACCAGCTCGAACGGCGCGGGGAGGGACAGTTTCCGTCCGTACTCGACCGTTTCCAGAACCCGGTACGTGCCGCCCTCCGGCTCTCCGTAGAGCGTCGCGGTCGGGCGGCCGGAGTGCCAGGGGTCGAGGAGCAGGAACAGCTCGACCCCGGCCTTGGCGTAGCCGTTCACCTTGCTGACGCGGTCGTGGTTGGCGTTGGCGCGGGAGGTGATCTCCACGACGAGGCGGGCCTCCTCGGCGGGGACGGTGTTACCCGGTCCGGTGGCGGTGGCGCGGTCCACGACGACGAGGTCGGGGATGTAGATCCCGCCCCGTCCCGGCAGAGAGAGGCCGAGGGTCTGGTAGATCTCCCAATCCTCCGGAATGACGGTGTACAGCCTGCGCTGGAGCAGCTCAGCGGTGGTGTTGTGGTCTTTGGACGGCGGTGGCGACACGGTGACGATCTCCTCGATGATCTCCACCTTGCAGCCCTCGGGTGCGTCCGTCTCCTCCCAGATCCGGACAAGGTCGTCCCAGTCCTGGCCGTGGCCCGGCACGGGGTCGACGGTGAGTGCGCTCATGACGGTCTCCTCTATCGGTACGTCACCGAGTCCAGCATGCCGAACGGGACCGGTGGCAGTCCACCGGTCCCGTTCACCCGTACGAGGAATCCGCAGGTCAGGCGATACGCTCCCGCACCACCGGGAGCGGCGCGAACGATGTGCCCGCCGGGGCGATGTCGTACGCGTCCGGGAGGGCCTTCAGGGCGTAGTCGAACTTCTCCGGGGTGTCCGTGTGCAGCGTCATCAGGGGCTGGCCCTCGGTGACGGTGTCGCCGGGCTTGGCGTGGAGTTCGACGCCCGCGCCCGCCTGCACCGGGTCCTCCTTGCGGGCCCGGCCCGCGCCCAGGCGCCAGGCGGCGACGCCGACGTCGTAGGCGTCCAGGCGGGTGAGGACGCCGGAGGAGCGCGCGGTCACCACGTGCTGCTCACGGGCGACCGGGAGGGTGGCGTCCGGGTCGCCGCCCTGGGCGGAGATCATCCGGCGCCAGACGTCCATCGCGGAGCCGTCGGCGAGCGCCTTCTCGGGGTCGGCGTCCTTGAGTCCGGCGGCGTCCAGCATCTCGCGGGCGAGCGCGAGGGTGAGGTCGATGACGTCCCTGGGGCCGCCGCCCGCCAGCACCTCGACCGACTCACGTACCTCCAGGGCGTTGCCCGCGGTGAGGCCGAGCGGGGTCGACATGTCGGTGAGCAGGGCCACCGTCCGTACGCCGCTGTCGGTGCCGAGCGCGACCATGGTGGAGGCCAGTTCGCGGGCGTCCTCGATGGTCTTCATGAAGGCGCCGGAACCGACCTTGACGTCCAGGACGAGCGCCCCGGTGCCCTCGGCGATCTTCTTGGACATGATCGAGCTGGCGATCAGCGGGATGGCCTCCACGGTGCCGGTGACATCGCGCAGCGCGTACAGCTTCTTGTCGGCGGGGGCCAGCCCGTCACCGGCGGCGCAGATGACCGCGCCGGTGGTGTCCAGGACGTTCAGCATCTCCTCGTTCGAGAGGTGGGCGCGCCAGCCGGGGATGGACTCCAGCTTGTCCAGGGTGCCGCCGGTGTGGCCGAGGCCCCGGCCGCTGAGCTGCGGCACGGCCGCGCCGCAGGCGGCGACGAGCGGGGCCAGCGGCAGGGTGATCTTGTCGCCGACGCCGCCGGTGGAGTGCTTGTCGGTGGTGGGGCGGGAGAGCGCGTCGAAGTTCATCCGCTCGCCGGAGGCGATCATCGCGGCGGTCCAGCGGGCGATCTCGGTGCGGTTCATGCCGTTGAGCAGGATCGCCATGGCGAGGGCGGACATCTGCTCGTCGGCGACCTCGCCGCGGGTGTACGCGTCGATGACCCAGTCGATCTGCTCGGGGGTCAGCTCGCCTCGGTCCCGCTTGGTGCGGATGACGGAGATGGCGTCCATGGGAATCCTTCCGGCCGGTGCGTACGCAGGGTCCTGCCGACTCTACGCGCATAGAGAGGGGGAGGGGGGAGAGGGGAAAAGCGGTGGCCCTTCCACGAGGGGAAGAGCCACCGCCGGGGGTTGCGGTTCAGCCGAGGTGCTGCGGGCCGAACGACTGCGGCAGCATGGCATCCAGCGTGCGTCGGCCGTCCGGCGTCTCCAGCAGCAGCTCCGGTCCGCCGAACTCGTACAGCAGCTGCCTGCACCGGCCGCACGGCACGAGGATCGCCCCGGTGCCGTCCACGCAGGTGAAGTGGGTCAGCCGGCCGCCGCCGGTGGCCTGGAGCTGGGAGACCAGACCGCACTCGGCGCAGAGCGAGAGACCGTACGACGCGTTCTCCACGTTGCAGCCGGTGACCGTGCGGCCGTCGTCGACCCGGGCGGCCACACCGACCGGGAAGCCCGAGTAGGGGGCGTACGCACGGGACATGGCGTCCCGTGCGGCCTCCCGCAGAGCCTCCCAGTCGGACTCGCCGAACGAGGTCACTTGCCCTCGCCCTTGCGGTACGGCATGCCGTTGGCCTTCGGCATCCGCAGCCGCTGCGCGGATAGCGAGAGGACCAGCAGCGTGGTGACGTACGGAGCGGCGTCGACGAACTGGCTCGGCACCTGGTCGGTCAGGAAGTACCAGGTGAACAGCAGTGCCGAGATGACCGCCGCGATCGCCGCGGAGACGTACTTCTTCTTGTACAGCTGCCAGAGCACCGCGATGACCAGCAGGATCGCCAGCAGGAGCAGCATCGCGTGGACGTTCTCCGCGCCGCCGCGCAGCTTGAGGCTGTCGGTGAAGCCGAAGAGCCCGGCTCCCAGCGCCATGCCGCCCGGCATCCAGTTGCCGAAGATCATCGCGGCGAGGCCGATGTAGCCGCGGCCGCCGGTCTGGCCCTCCTGGTAGATGCCGGTGGCGACGATCGCGAGGAACGCGCCGCCGAGGCCCGCCAGACCGCCGGAGACGGTGACGGCGATGTACTTGTACTTGTACACGTTGACGCCGAGGGTCTCGGCGGCCGTGGGGCTCTCGCCGCAGGAGCGCAGCCGCAGCCCGAACGGGGTGCGCCACAGAATCCACCACGTGGCGGGGATCAGCAGCAGGGCGACGACGGTGAGCAGGGACAGGCCGGTGACGAGCCCGCCGATGATGCCCGCGAGGTCGGAGATCAGGAACCAGTGCTGTTGTTGCAGGTCCTGCATCCAGTCCGACAGCCCCGGAACGGTGATCCTGTCGATCGGGTCGATGCGCGGGGACTGCTTGGAGGAGCCGCCCTGGACGCCGTCGAAGGCGAAGTTGGAGAGGTAGCGGGTGACTCCGACGGCGAGGATGTTGATGGCCACACCGGAGACGATGTGGTTCACGCCGAAGGTGACGGTGATGACCGCGTGCAGCAGGCCGCCGAGGCAGCCGCCGAGGATGCCGAAGAGGACACCCACCCACGGGCCCCACTGGAACCCGGCCCAGGCCCCGAACCAGGTGCCGAGGATCATCATGCCTTCGAGGCCGATGTTGATGACGCCCGCGCGCTCGGCCCACAGGCCGCCGAGTCCGGCGAGGCCGATCGGGACGGCGAGTGCCAGGGCGCCGCGGACCTGGCCGACCGAGGTGATGTCGTTGGCGCCGCTGATGAGGCGGACCAGCGAGACCAGGGCGAGCGCGCCCGCGATGATCAGCAGGACGACGGGCAGGGAGAGCTTGCGGCGGCCGCCCTTCAGAGGGGCGGGGCGTGCGGCGATGGTTTTGCTGGTGCTCACAGGGCCGCCTCCTTCTCGGTCGTGAGGGCGTGTCCGGCGGCGAGCTCCTCGCCGACCTTCTGCTGCTGGCGGCGGATGCCGTAACGGCGGACCAGCTCGTAGGAGACGACGACCGAGATCACGATCAGGCCCTGCATGATCGTCGCGATCTCCTTCTCGTACCCGTGCTGGTCGAGCGAGGCCGAGGACTTGTCCAGGAACGCGATCAGCAGGGCGCTGAGGGCGATACCGAGCGGGTTGTTCCGGCCCAGCAGCGCGATGGTGATGCCGGTGAAGCCGATGCCCGTGGGGAAGTCGAGGCTGTAGGTGTGGGTGTCGCCGAGCAGCGTCGGCATCCCCGCCAGGCCCGCGACCGCGCCGGAGATCAGCATCGAGGTGAGGATCATCTTCTTGGCGTCCACACCGGATGCCTGGGCGGCGCTCTCACTGGCGCCGGTGGCACGCAGGTCGAAGCCGAACCGGGTGTGGTTCAGCACGAACCAGTACAGGACGCCGCAACCGGCGGCGACGAAGGTGAAGCCGTAGATCTCTCCGGCCAGGTCGCCCATCGGCAGCCCCGGGAACCAGCCGGACTCCGCGATCTCACCGGTGGTGAGGTTGTTGGAGCCGGGCGGCTGCTCGCCGAAGTTCTTCGGCAGGATCAACCAGGCGACCAGCGCGGTGGCGATCGAGTTGAGCATGATCGTCGAGACGACCTCGCTCACCCCGCGGGTGGTCTTGAGGAAGCCCGCGATGCCGGCCCAGAACGCGCCCACGAGCATCGCGACGATCACGATCAGCGCGATGTGCAGCGGCCCCGGCAGGGTGACGCTCGCGCCGACCAGTGCGGCCACCATGGCGGCGAGGCGGTACTGCCCGTCGACGCCGATGTTGAACAGGTTCATCCGGAAGCCGACGGCCACCGCGAGTGCGGCGAGATAGTACGTACCGGCCTGGTTGACGATCAGGACCTGTACGTCGGCGTAACTGGCCGACTCGAACATGATCCGGTACGGCTCGAAGGGGTTCTGCCCGGACGCGAGCAGCACCACGGTCGTCAGCACGAGGGCGACGACCAGGGCGAGCACCGGGCCGGCGAAGCCCAGGATCAGCCGGTCCTTGTCGAATTTCTTCATCGGGCCTCGTCCTCCGGGCTTTCGAGGTGACCGGTGGCGGCACCGGTCATGGCCGTGCCCAGTTCCTCCGGGGTGATGGTGGCCGGGTCGGCGTCGGCGACCAGTCGGCCTCGGTACATGACGCGCAGGGTGTCGGAGAGCCCGATCAGCTCGTCCAGGTCGGCCGAGATCAGCAGGACGGCGAGTCCTTCGCGGCGGGCCTCGCGGATCTGGTCCCAGATCTGGGCCTGCGCGCCGACGTCCACACCGCGGGTGGGGTGGGCGGCGATCAGGAACTTGGGGGCGTGGCTCATCTCGCGGCCGACGATCAGCTTCTGCTGGTTGCCGCCGGAGAGCGAGGCCGCGGTGACGTCGATGCCGGGGGTGCGCACGTCGTACTCGCGCACGATGCGCTCGGTGTCGGTGCGGGCGGCCTTGTTGTCCAGCAGCCAGCCGCGGCTGTTGGGCTTCTCGGTGACGTGGCCGAGGATGCGGTTCTCCCACAGCGGGGCGTTCAGCAGGACGCCGTGGCGGTGGCGGTCCTCCGGGATGTAGCCGATACCGGCCTCGCGCCGCTTGCGGGTGGGGGCGTGCGAGATGTCGTCCGTGTCGAGGGTGATCACCCCGGCGTCCGGGTCGCGCATGCCGATCAGGGCCTCGATGAGCTCGGTCTGGCCGTTGCCCTCGACTCCGGCGATCCCGAGGACCTCGCCCTGGTGGATGGTGAAGTCGATGCCCGCGAGCACGTCGCGGACGGTGCCGTCGGGGTCGGTGACGGTGAGTGCGAGGTCCTGCACGCGCAGCATCGGTACGTCGGTGACGGTGGACTCGCGGGTCTCCGGCGAGGGCAGCTCGCTGCCGACCATCAGCTCGGCGAGCTGCTTGGTCGTGGTGGTGGTCGGGTCGGCGGTGCCCACCGTCGTACCGCGGCGGATCACCGTGATCTCGTCGGCGACCGAGAGCACCTCGCCCAGCTTGTGCGAGATGAAGATGACGGTCAGTCCCTCGGCCTTGAGCTCGCGCAGGTTGGCGAAGAGCGCGTCGACCTCCTGCGGCACGAGGACCGCGGTCGGCTCGTCCAGGATCAGGATGCGGGCGCCGCGGTAGAGGACCTTGAGGATCTCCACGCGCTGCCGGTCGGCGACCCCGAGGTCCTCCACGAGCGCGTCGGGCCGGATGCCGAGCCCGTACGCGTCGGAGATCTCCTTGATCTTCTTACGGGCGCCGGCGCCGATGCCGTACAGCTGCTCGCCGCCGAGGACGACGTTCTCCAGGACGGTGAAGTTGTCGGCGAGCATGAAGTGCTGGTGCACCATGCCGATGCCGCGCTCGATGGCGTCGCCCGGGTTGGAGAACGAGACCTGCTCGCCGTCGATCGCGATGGTGCCCTCGTCCGGCTTCTGCATGCCGTAGAGGATCTTCATCAGGGTGGACTTGCCGGCACCGTTCTCACCGACGAGGGCGTGGACGGTGCCCTTGCCGATGGTGATGTCGATGTCGTGGTTGGCGACGACGCCGGGGAAGCGCTTGGTGATGCCGTGCAGTTCTACGGCAGGGGGGCTGCTGGACGCGTTGATGACGCACTCTCCTTGGCCGGACAGGAGCGGGGGCGGAGGGGCTGAGGGGGCTGAGGGGCTGTCGGAGGCCCCCTGGGGGCGGGGGTGAAGTTATCGCGCCGGAGAGCTGTCTACACGCGTAGCGCTGCCGAATCGTGAAACACGGGTGCACATCGCGGCCCGGACGCGGGTTCGGGCCGGGTGGGAGAGCACTGCGAGAGGCGGATCTTCTTCGGGTGTCGGGTTCTACGCGGGTCGCCGGGGAGGTTTCGGTGAAACCCCCGGACGGCGGAAGCGGAGGCGGGGCCGGTCCGCGGCCCTGCCCGTGCGCCGCGGCGGCGGAAGCCGAGCGGCGTACGGGCAGGGCCTGGGAAACCGGCCGGGGTGACGGCGCGGGGGCCGTCGGGACCCGAGGCCCTGGCTGGGCCGTCGGGCTCAGGGGGTGCCGGGCACCCCCTGGCGCCTTACGGAGCGGACTTGACGGTGATCTTGCCGTCGATGATGTCCTGCTTGGCCTTGTCCACGGCGGCGATGACGTCCTTCATCTCGACGAAGGCCGGGTTGGACATCGACAGGGCGACGCCGTTCTTGTCCAGGCCGTAGCGGATCTCACCCGTCTGCGGCTCGCCGTCCTGGACCGACTTGATCAGGTTGAAGACCGCGTCCTCGATGTCCTTCGTGACCGAGGTCAGGATGGACTCCTTGTAGGCCGCGAGGCCCTTCTGCTGGTACTGGTCGGAGTCGACGCCGATGTTCCACTTGCCCGCCTTGGAGACGGCCTCGATGGCACCGGAACCGGCCAGACCGGCGGCCGAGTAGATCACGTCGGCCTTCTTGTCGAGCTGGCCCTGTGCGGCGGCCTTGCCGAGGTCGGGCTTGGAGAAGCCACCGAAGTCCGGCGGCTGCGTCAGGTACTGCGGAAGCACGTTGACCGAGGCGTCGGTGTCCTTGACGCCCTGGACGAAGCCCGCCTCGAACTTCTTGATCAGCGGGGTCTCGACACCGCCGATGAAGCCGACCGTCTTCGACTCGGTGACCTTGGCGGCGGCGACGCCGGCGAGGTAGGAGCCCTGCTCCTCGTTGAAGACGATGTTGGCGATGTTGTCGCCGGTGACCGAGGCGTCGTCGATGATGCCGAAGGTGGTCTTCGGGAACTTCGGCGCGACCTTCTTGATGGCGGGCGCGTAGGCGAAGCCGACGCCGATCACGGGGTTGTTGCCGGAGCGGGCCAGCTCGGTGAGGCGCTGGACCTTGTCCGCGTCTCCCTCGCCGTCGGAGGGCTCGGCCTCGCTGCCCTGGACGTCGAGGTCCTTCTCCGCCTTTTCGAGTCCGGCGTAGGCGGCGTCGTTGAACGACTGGTCGCCACGGCCACCGATGTCGTACGCGATGGCGGCCTTGTCGCCGTCGGCGTCGGAACCGGCGTCCGACGAACTTCCGCCACACGCGGTGACGCTGAGGGCGAGCGCCGCGGACGCAACGCCCGCGGTGGCAATCCTGGTGATCCGGCGCAAGGGAAGGCTCCTTCAAACCTGACCGAAGCGCCTCTTCCGGCGCTGGTTTCGCCGCGATCGTAACGCGCGTAGATGTCAGATAAGAGCACGTACGGAAGCCGTTATCGGATCGTCGCGAACAGAAGGCGCCCACAAGCTGTCCCCGGAGTCCACGAACGGACCACGAAGACTGTGTCAACGCTGCGCCAACGGCTTCTATCGGTTGCTGTCGAGCAGTGCGGCGGCCGTGAACAGCTCGACGCCCACGGTGATGGCCTCTTCGTCCACGTCGAAGTTGCCGCGGTGCAGGTCGAGCCCGCGCGTGTCGCCCGGGGTACGGACGCCGAGGCGGGCCATCGCGCCGGGCACCCGCTCCAGATACCAGGAGAAGTCCTCGCCGCCGAGGCTCTGCTCGGTGTCCTCGATCGCATACGCCCCGCGGCGCTCGGTCATCGCGGCGTCGAGCAGGCCGATGCTCTCGGCGTCGTTCACCACGGGCGGCACCCCGCGCACGTAATTGATCACGGTCTTGGCCCGATGCATTCCGGCCACCTCGTCGATGGCGGCGTGCACCAGGTCGGGGGCCTCGCGCCAGGCGTCCAGATTCAGGCAGCGGACGGTGCCGGACAGCTCGGCGTGCTGCGGGATGACATTGGGCGCGTGCCCGGTCTCCAGCCGCCCCCAGGTCAGCGCGAGCCCGGCGCGGGCGTCGACCCGGCGGGCGAGCAGCGCGGGCACGTCGACGGCGATCCGGGCGGCGGCGGTGACCAGGTCGGTGGTCAGATGCGGCCGGGCGGTGTGCCCGCCGGGCCCGTCGAGCGCGATCTCCAGCCGGTCGCAGGCGGAGGTGATGGCCCCGATCCGCAGCCCGATCCGCCCGACGTCGACCTTAGGGTCGCAGTGCACCCCGATGATCCGCCCGACGCCCTCCAGCACCCCGGACTCGATCGCGTCGACCGCACCGCCGGGCAGGACCTCCTCGGCCGGCTGGAAGATCAGCCGCACGGCGCTGGGCAGCAGCCCCTGCCGGTCCAGCCCGGCGAGCACGAGCCCCGCCCCGAGCACGGCGGTGGTGTGCACGTCGTGCCCGCAGGCGTGCGCCCGGTCCGGCACGGTGGACCGGTAGGGGACGCCCGCCTTGGTGTCCGGGATCGGCAACGCGTCGATGTCGGCCCGCAACGCCAGCATGGGCGTCACCCCGTCCCACTCCCCCACGTCACACATGAGCCCGGTCCCCACGGCGAGCACCCGCGGCCTCAGCCCGGCCTTCTCCAGCCGGTCCTTGATGGCCGCGGTGGTACGGAACTCCTGGTTGCCGAGCTCGGGGTGCATGTGCAGATCCCGGCGGAAGGCGATCAGCTCGGCCCGAAGCTCGTCCGGGAGCCGCCCAGCCAGGCCGCCTCCCCCCGGCTGCTCGGCGTCGGGCAGGTCGTGGAGGCGGGAGGCGCGGGACTTCAACTGGTTCACCTTATGAAGCGTAGGCCCCTTGCCCCTTCAACTGGCCACAGATCAACAAAACTTCAGCCGCACAGGCGAACAAAGTTCGGGGGAGGACGTGTGACGCTGGGTGGTTGCGGGTATAAACGGCGCCCTCCGTACCGGCGGTGGCGCCCCCGCGCCGCCGCCGTGACCCGCACAGGAAGCCCTGCGCCCGGGGCGAGGCCGTTGCGCGGAGCCATTCCGGGGCGATGTCGCAGGCCGCCGCCCGGACGCCCGTGGAAGCTGACGATCGTGCGGCCGATGGGGCCCGGTGAGTGGCACCGGATGGCTTCGCCGGGCGCAACCTCGATGATCAGCACGTGCGGGCGAGCTGACTACCGGCGCGCCCTCAGCGACGGGACAGGTAGTACTTATCCCGCACATCCGGGTCAGACGTCAGGAAGAACAATTCGAGCTTTCCCGACTTGTCCTTGACAACACTGAGGTCCCAGGCAGCCTCCGTCGGTGGCGGAGCCGTACGAGTCGCCGCACTTGCCGGATCCGACGGAACCGACGAAGGGGATTCGTTCGCCTTTGCTGCACCGCCGCCAACGCTATCCACAGAAGGCTTGACCACCACATGCACCACGGAACCAGTGCCCACCGTGTTTCCACCCTTGTATTCTCCTGGTTCGGAAAGTGACCAGGTTCCGGATCCTGACATCCGCCAGCCGTCATCAAACCGGAACTCCTGGCCGTCGAGATCGACCGCCTCGGCAACACCACCCGGACGAAGAGTCAGTGAACTACCGGACCAGCCCTTCCAGGTTCCGTAGAGATCGGCCGACTTCGCAGTTACAGGAGGCGGCAGTGGAGCGGTTCGGTTATCGACACAGGCCGCGCTTCCTGCGAGCACTGTCGCAACAGCCACTACGGGGGCCACGAGTTGCCTGAATCGGACAGACATGAACAACCTCTTTCACAACGTGGGCCGGGCGGCCAAAGGTGTCACCTCGGCCGCCCGGCTGCGTACCGCAACGTACTTACTGCGCTAGTCGACCGGCCGGCGCATATGAATGCTCTCGGTCCACCGGACAGTGAATTGCACGTCCCGCTGACCGCCCGGGAAGATCCCTCTTATCGACTCGGAGACCGAGGACATCGTTGGATCCTTGGCCCCACTTTCGTATCCTTCAGTGGACACCGACCTGGTGAACGAGGCTTCGGTCATCTTTTGGGTGAGCTCGAAGTCGACCTTGCCGGTGCGGAGCTGCGGGTGATAGTCGGTCACTTTCGCCTTCAGATTGAAGGAACCGAGCACAGCACGGGTGGCACCAGCTTCTGCATCCGGATTGGAGGGCCCTTCAGCCATGTAGGTCAGCGCAGCACCTCCGTCCACGAGCATCATGTGTTGAAGTGACGTGCCGAGCATTGCCGCGCCATACTTCGTCTTGTAATCGAGACCCTTGATCTCCTCGCCTATTATCGTGCCCTTACGATTCGCTAGGTATTTGCGGACCACGTCCATCCACATGTGGTTCTGCACTCCCACAGTGAAACGGTCGTTCTGGTCGAAGCTGTACGAAGTCGGAGCAGCTCCCATGAAATAGAACGCGACTACCTGGAGGGCGTTGGGGTTCAGGTGGTTCTTCGTCAGCGTGGCAGTGACTCCAGAGTTCCCGAAGCGGTAAGCCGCCGTGGCACGACGGCCCAACTCCTGTCGACGTTGGTACGTCTGATAATTCTTCTGATAGTAGGCACTGCTCTTCTTGTTCTGCGCGACTATCTTCTTGTAGTTGGCTCCCTTGCCAACCACCTTCGTGCCCCCGCTGCACCTGTACATGCCGCTCACGCACTCTTCCAGGGCCTCACCGGAAGGGTCGGAGAAGGTGACCGGGTTGTTGGCCGCGTATCCGTAGCCATTCATGGTCTGCGGCTTGTCGGCCTCCAGGATCGGGTCCACGGAGACGAACCGACCGATCGAAGGGTCGTACTCCCGGGCACCGATGTGCGTCAGACCGGTGTCGGAGTCCTTGGTCCCACCGATGAACCCCTTGTCACCGACCCACCCGACAGGCTGGATGCCTCGCGCCTCGCCGAAGATCGTCGACTTGCGGCGCGTGACAGTCTGCTGGGCGTCGGCGCTCACCTGTGTTGTCCCGGTGCCGTGGTGGTCACCGAAGACGAACGTGACCTTGCCCTTGGTACGCATGGCCACCGGAACTTCGCCCGCGAGGTAGTAACGGGTCCCGGTGAGGGCGCCCGCCTTGTCAAGCTGCAGCTCGTTGCCGTTCGGCAGGTAGAGGGTGGTGCCGGTGGTGTCCTTGCGGAACAGCCGCTCACCATCCGCGTCGTAGGCGTACGAGCTGACCGTGTTGCCCTGGGTGACGGACTTCAGGTGCCCCTCCTCGTCCCAGGCCAAGGTCTGCGCATCCGCGGTTCCGATCTTGCGTGTCTCTGTGTTGCCCGTGGCGTCGTAGGTGAAGAGCTCCTCGCGCGGGCTGGAGCCGGTCTGCGTCACCTTGGGCAGATCGTGCTTGCCGGCCGTCGGGGCGGCGTAGGTGCGAACGGTGTCGGCCGCAGGTCCCGAGGCGGTCTGGTGCTTTGTCTCGGTCCTGCGATTGCCGACCGCGTCGTAGGTGTAGGTAGTCCAGTACGCATCCTGGCCACCGACCTCGGACGCCGACGGCTTCTCAGCGCATTTGTTCTCGGTGCGGCTGCTCCAGGCCTCGGTGATCCGGCGCAGTGTATCCATGCCGAAGCACTGGGTGTCGGTGGTGCGGGCCGCGTCCTGACCGTGCGACGTGGAGATCGACGTGATGGAGCCTGCCGGATCGTAGGTGTAGTGGGAGTCGTCGATGCGCTGTGGAGCGGCATCACGGTCTAGGTAGGCGTCCGTGAGCTGCCCGGTGTGTTCGTCGAAGGTGTTCGTCCGCCACACGCTCCGTCCGAAAGCACCGAACTGGCGGCGGATTTCACGGCCGTAGTGGTCGTAAGTGCTGTCCGACACCACCGGATCGGTACCGGCGCCCACGGTGCTCAGCAACCCGGACACAGGCGTGTACGTGTTGGTGACTCTCTCGGACGGCAGTCCTCCGATCGCCGGATGCTGCACCCACATCACCTGGCCGGTGTTCAGGTTGTAGCTCGTGATCCACTTGTAGGTTCCGGCCAGCGTCCCCTGACTGTCCGGGATGGTGACCTGTGTGACTACGGGCTGGTAGAGGCTGTTGTACGTGGTGACAGCCGTCTCATAGGACTTGCCTTCGACGTAGCGGGTCGACTTCGACAGCTGCCCCTTGGACACCGTGTCGTACTCCCACGCGGCAAGGGTGGTCGCACCGGATTTGACTGCTGTCTTGCGCCCGAGGTCGTCGTAGTCCGTGTGAAGCGTGATGTTCCGCGCGTCCGTGATGCTGGCGGCCCGGTCGCCCTTGTCGAACTCAGTGACCGTTTTCCCCTTGTCGGGATCGGTCGCCTCCACTCGACGACCGCGCACGTCGTACTTGTAGGTCCACTGGGCTCCGGCCGGATCGGTGATGCGTTCGAGCCTACCGAGCCTGTCGAAACCGTACGTGGTGGACTGGGAGGTGGTCCGAGCGGCGTCCTTGTACTCCTTGAACTCCGTCGTGCGGCCCACGGCGTCGGTAACCGTCGTGGTCGGAGTTCCGCCCGTGGGAGGTATCACCGTGGTGGTGTCACCGGTGTACAGGGTGGTGGTACGCCTGCTCTCGTCCCCGAACCTCTTGGCTGTCACAGCGGTTACCCGGCCGACGCCGTCGAACTCGGTGTCGGTGGACGCCGGGTAGTTGAGCTCCTTGCCTGTCACGAGAACCGGCTCGGCCGCGCCTTCGGCGAAGTAGACGCCGGACGACCGCCAAGCCAGGCCGCGCGTGTCGTAGAAGGTCTCGGTGACCAGACGGCCCTTGCGATCCGGGGAGGTCTCCTGAGTCTGCCTCTCACGCAGCATGCCGTCCTGGAACGAATAGCTGGTCTCGTACTTGCTGTCATGCGTGAGTGACTTCGATGTCACCACGACCGGCCCGTCGTTGCGGACCAGGTACTCGAAGAGATAGTTCGGGGTGTCCGGGTACGTGGCGGCGGAGCGGGTGGGCAGCCAGACCTTGGTGACGCGCCCCATCGGATCGTAGGCCGTCGTCGTGATCTTGCCGTTGGCGTCCGTGACCTGAGTGGCCTGCGCCCGCAGCGGGTCCGCCACGGTGGTGGTCTTGTGTCCCTTGGGGTTGGTGACAACCAGAGTCGTCGGTGCCTCTCCCGTGGCCGGTGTATAGGCCGTCGTGGTCACCTTGCCGTGTGCATCGGCACCCGCGAGCCCGCGGCCGTAGATGTCGTAGCAGAGCTGCGTGCCGCTCGGGCCACACGTACTGGGCACACTGGTCTGGACGTCGTATCCGGTGCCCTTACCGTTGATGCGGTCGGTCTTGGTGACAAGACCCTTGGTGGGTGCGGCGCCCAGCGCGCCACCGTCGTAATAGGTACGGACGTCGTCGATGACGTCGGCCGGACGCGACGGACTCGTGCCGCACGGCACGGCAAGGGTCTCGACACGGCTGATCTTGTCGAGGATCCAGTCCGAGGTGCTTCGCGCGTACGTAGTCACGGTGCACTTCTCGTCGCCGGTTTTGGTCGTGTCCCCGGAATCGGAGATCCGGTCGACCATCCCGTAGCTGTCGAAGTGCCGTGTCTGCTCGACCGTCCGGGTGCCGCCGGTGACAGCGGTGCGCGTGGACTCCTTCTGGACGCCCGTCCTGTACGCCTCAAGATCCGGCAGGCCGGTACGCGCACGCGTGGCGAGAACCTCGGACCGCCAGGGCGTGTACGAGGTCGCGGACACGAGCTTAGCGGTGTCGTCTCCGTTGTACGTTGCGGTCTCCCGTTGCATGCCCGCGAACTGCTCGCGGTCGATGACGGCCGCACCGGTACTGTCCTTGACATCCTGACCGTCGATCCCGCGGAAGTAGCGGGTCTGGGTCAGCAACTTCGGATCAGAGGCCGCTCCGACGCGTGTCTGTACTCGCTCGTAGCCCCGAGCGACCGAGTGGACGCGATCGGCGGCCTTGGTGAACTCGTCGGTGTTCTTCGCCCAGGCGCTGCCGCCCACGTAGGCGTAGGAGGTGACCTTGTCGGGCGACTCGACCAGATTGTCGCCCTCGACGACCTGGGTCACGACGTAGCTGTTGAACCAGTCCTGCCTGGCCGTTTCGCCTTCGTACGCCCACTTCAGCGGGTAGCAGCGTGTGGTGTTGGACGCATCTGCCGGCGGAAGCCTGGTTGCCGTGCAGTCGGGCTGGGAGTACGTGACACCAATCGTGCCACCGGATTCCGTGGTGATCTGGTACAGGCGAAGGCGCACGAACGGCGCCAGGCCATCGCCGAGAGCATCGACTCGGTTGGGCCTCTGCTCCCCTGCGAAGGTCACTGGCGGGAGCGAAGCCGTTCCCCCGGCCTTTCCGGTGCGCTGGATCGACTTCAGCCACATCGGCGTGGAGACTCCGTCACCGGCGGCGGGGAAATCCTGCACCAGCGACCACGTGTCGACGTCCTTGTACGTACCGCCTGTCAGGAGCTTCGTCGTCACCGCCGTAAGCCGCTTGCGAGACCAGAATGTGGGAGAGTACTGGTCCTTGCATTCAGTGGCTTCCTCCTTGCAGTACCGGTCGAAGGGGACGTCGGGCCAGTACTTCGCATTGGCCTCGTTGAAGGTGCCGCAATTGGCCAGGCAGCGCTCGTCCACGGCGAAGTGGACCTGCCCCATCGCCTTGCCGTCGTACGCCGCGCCGTGACGCAGGCCGTAATCGATGCGATCGAGGTACCCGCCCCGGATGTACGGCGTGACGGTTCCCTTGCCGGTGGTCTGGGTGACGTTGCGGCTGTAGTTGTTCGACTCGCTCTTCCAGTAGTACGCCATGGCGCTACCGGTGGGGCTGAGAACGTAGTCGAGCTGCCAGCGCCAGGCCTGCTGGCACCATCCGGAGGCGAATGAGGAGTCGTAGCAGGGCTCACCTGTCTGATTGCCGAACACCGGCGCTGTCCAGGTGGAGTTGGTGACAGGGTCGTCGCCCTTCTCACCGTTGTCCTTCCACCCTGGCAGACGATTCAGACCGAAGAAATACTGGGTACCGTCAGAGGTGGTGACCTTCCAGTGCTCACCTACCCCGTCGACGCCCGGGGTGCCCTTGTCACCGTTGGAGGCACCCGTCAGCTTCTCGACCTTCTCGCCCGAGTCGCTCGCCGGGTGCCACCCCTCTCCCTTCTCGTACACGAGTTCGGTACTTTTACCCCCGAGCGAGAGAGTGGCATTGTCGTTGTACCAGCACAGATCGCCGACCCGCGTGGTGTTCGTCCCCCCGGTCTTGTCGTCGTTGCAGGCCTTGTAGCGACGCTCGATGAAGCCCGGCTCCCACGACCACCCGTCACCGATCCAAGACGGCTGGTTGTTGGATGCGGCGGTACGCCCGTCCACCGACTGGGAGTTGTAGTCGAGCGAGATCTGCGGCTCCATCCCGCCCGGGACCGCCGGAACGCCGAGCGGGTACGACCAGGTGAACGCACCGGTCGAACCACCCGCGCTCCAATTGCCGGAGGGTTGGAGCGATGTCGCCTTGTAGTTGCCGGTCGGGCCGGAGGCCTCGGCAGTCGCAGCGAGGACTGTGGCAGATCCAGCCGACGCCGACCTTGAGGCCTCGCCGCTACCCGTTCCAGGGGCTCCGCCCAGGGGCACCTCGGCCGAAAGCTTGCCGGACCGGGTGTCGTTCTTCGTCTCAACCGGCTCCTGGATACGGCATTTGGTCAGCGTGGGCGTCGTCAGCGCGCAGGCAGGCAGCTCCACCAAGCGGAGACGAGCGGCCCAGTCCCCGCCGTAAGCGCCTCGGAACGAGTTGTAGTCCACCTCCACCTTGGCCGGAGTCGACTTCGCCGCACCGGCGACACTGCCAACCGAGAGCAGGAGGCCGTCGATGCCGGCCTTGCGCGCAGCATCCCGTCCCATAACGGAGACCCTGACTTGATCGCCAGTCCGGTTCGACGCCGAACCTTTGCCCCCTTGCCCGCGCTTGGAAGCAGCAGGAGCCACTGATACAGGGAGCCCTTCCACGCGGCCGCCGGCGGCAAGGGACACTTCGCCGGACCCGGCGCTGGGCCAGCTCACCTTGTGGGTCCGCTTGCTCCAAGCCCCTGCCGCCGCTGCGTCGGGCCGCCCCTTTCTCCCGACACCCACCCCTTCGACCGGAACCGCCTTCGGCTGTTTCAGTTCAGGAAGCTGCCCATTCCCATCCGAACCGGCCGCGAATGCTATTCCTGGCAGCAGCCCGACAAGAACCGCAGCAGCCAAAGAGGCCGATAGCCCACGTCTACCATTTTGCCCCATTTCCCACCCCTTAAATGCACGTGAAACCAACTGACGCAGGCTAACAGGGCACTTCGCGAGGCATCTTCGAATTACCTTCGGCGATAACGGCACAAAAAGCGCGAAATCCGACCTTGCCACGAATTGCCAATCCAGCAAGCAAAACCACCGCAAAGCGAACTAATGCAGAGAGAATTAACCCCCCGACCGACAGGTGGCATCCTGTATAAAGTGTCGGCGAATATCGGACATGTTGAGGGCGGGGTCATGCATAGCTGGACAAAACGCATTTCAGGGAGAAAGCGGCGCTTTAGATGGTACGTATCGGCTGCACTGGTCGGAGGAATGCTCTCCTCCGGCCTCGCGGCCGTGCCAGCTTCGGCCTCACCAGGGGTTGCTGCGTTGGCGGATCCGGTGGCCGACGGCTCGCAGAGCGAAGAAGATTTCGCACTCGATCAGGCCCGGACGACAGGACAGCCCTACGAACTGACCTCCGCACGGACGGAGTCGGCGGACACCTGGGCTCTGCCGGACGGCAGTTGGTCGGTCAAGCGGTACAGCACTCCGGTCCGTCTGCTCCGGGAGGGCGCGTGGATCCCGACTGACGCCCGCTTGATCTTCGCAGCCGACGGGTCGGTCGTACCCAAAGCGTCCACCGTGGACATGGCCTTCTCGGGAGGTGGCGACGGCCCCCTGCTGACAGGAGTCAAGGACGGTCGGTCACTCTCACTGACCTGGCCAGAGGCCCTGCCCAGACCGATCCTCGCCGAGAACGTCGCCACCTATGCCGAGGTCCTGCCCGGCGTGGACCTGCAACTCAAGGCAGAGGTCGAGGGCTTCTCGCAGCTCCTGGTCGTCAAGTCTGCCCAGGCAGCCCAGAACCCCGAACTCGCGTCCCTGAAGTACAGGCTCGCCACAGTCGGCCTGGAGGTATCGGTCGACACGGAGACCGGCAGCGTCGCTGCAGTCAATCCGGCAGGTCAAACGATCTTCACCAGTCCGTCCCCGTTGATGTGGGACTCCACGAGCGCCAGCTCGGGCGCACAGCCTCTGGCCCGTGCCGCCTCCGCAGCGGAAGGCACACCCGCCGAGACGTTCGAGCCCGCTCCCGGGGCTCAGGACGCGCAAATGCCGACAACAGTCACAGGCGATGTGCTGGAGATCAAGCCGGATCAGGCACTGCTGACGGGGCAGAACACCAAGTACCCGGTATTCATCGATCCCTCCTGGGCGTGGGGGAAGCGGCAGAACTGGACTCGCGTCTACGAGCGCTACCCCAATTCCTCTTTCTGGAACGCCAACGAAGTCGCTCGTGTGGGATATGAGAGCCAGAGCGGCGGCCTGGACAGGGTCTCCCGTTCCTTCTTTCAGGTCGACACGGCCAACATCAAAGGGGCGCAGGTCAAGGAGTCGACGTTCCGGATCAAGAATGTGTGGTCCTGGTCCTGCCAGTCAAGGCCGGTCGAACTCTGGCAGACGAAGCCCATCTCGAAGAAGACCACCTGGAACAAACAGCCCGCGAAAATAGGCAGCATCCTGCGGACGGTGAACGACTCCAAAGGGTGGAGCAAGGACTGCGCGGCCGGAAACCTCGAGTTCGATGTCACCTCGAAGGTGAAGGAGGCCGCAGCCAGAAAACTGTCGAGTCTCACTCTCGGCTTGTACGCCAAGGACGAACGCGACACGTTCGGCTGGAAGAAGTTCGACCCCAAGACCGCAGTCTTGGAAACGAAGTACAATAATCCGCCCAAAGTCCCGAGCGGGCTGGGAACGCATCCCAAAACTTCCTGCTCCAGCGGCGGGCTGATCGGTAACACGCGCGTCAGCCTTTACGCGAAATTCGACGACAAGGATGCCGGTAACCTCACAGCAGAATTCCAGCTGTTCAAGTCCGGTTCCACGAGCCCGGCGGCCACTCAGTCATTGCCCGCGAACAAGGGCAAGATCAGCACCTGGGCCGTCCCCGACGCTGACCTCCCAACCGGAAGTTGGACCTGGAGGACTCGAGTCAAGGACCAGGACAACGCTTACTCTGCCTGGTCGGCGACCTGCAAGTTCACCGTCGATCGGACTCGGCCGAGCAAGCCTCCCGTAATCACGTCCGACGGCAACAAGTTCCCGTCCGGTGACAACGGCTGGCCCACAGTAACGGGCAAGGCTCGCGAAACAGGCAAGTTCACCTTCTCTCCCAACGGAGTGACAGACGTCGACCACTACGTCTGGTGGACCGATCACGCACCGGACGTCAATGACACCCGACCCGGGGTTCCGGTTTCCGTGCGGCCCCCCGGATACGGTCCTCATTTCGTCTACGCCTACAGCGTCGACAAGGCCGGCAACCGGTCGGACACGGCCACCTATCTCTACTACGCCGGACGGTCCCAGGAGCGCGACGGGCCTGGCGACCTCAACGGTGATGCCAACAACGACATCTGGAGCGTCGACTCCAATGGCACTCTGCTCACCTACGCCGGCCAGGGCAATGGTGACTTCGCTGCCGCGACCAACGGTGGCAGGACCTTCTCAGGAGCCAGTGTCGACTCCCGAGGCGACTGGGGCCAGGACGGGTACAACGACCTCGTTGGGCTGGAGTACGACTCCACGGAGAAGAGGAAGAGGCTCTGGACCTATCCGAACAACGGTGATGGCGTCATCAGCGATGACTACACGGAGCTGACCGTCGCCTGCCCGGTCGTGAACGAAGAAATGGGCTGCGTCGGCGACGACAAGTGGACCGGCGACGATCACTGGCACAACGCCGAACAGGTCGTCGCAGCCGGCGACATAAACGGCGACAGCCAGCCGGACCTCTTGATAAAGCAGGGCAAGTACCTCTGGGCCTACTACGGCAACCGTGCCTCCTACTCGCTGGACATCGCTGAGCCCGTTCTCGTAGGAGGAAACGACTGGGACAAGTTCACGGTCATGGTGCCGGGTGATGTCAATGGTGACGGTATCGCCGATCTGTGGCTGCGCGACAACGTCACCGGCGACATCTTGCGCGCCCACGGAAAGAAGGGGCCTAACGGCTACGTCGACCCGACCACCTGGGGCAGCAGTAAAGACCGGGTGAAAATCGGCCAGGGTGTTCCCGCCAAAACCTATCCGGCCATCGGATCTGTCGGGGACTTCACCGGCGACGGCGTGGCCGACCTCTGGGCGCGCAAAGCCGACAACACCATGGTGGGCTGGCCCGGCAGAACTACCGGCCCCATCTTCTTCGGCACTTCCTTCGCCATCGACGGGGCCGTCGGCGGAACCCGCATCCCGGCCGGGACGACCCTCGCCGGAGGTCAGTCCTACACCTCCAAGTCGGCGAAGCTGACGATGAAGGAGGACGGCGACCTGGAGATCACCTCCAACGCCGGCAAACGCCTGTGGTCGACGAAGACTGCGGGGAACATCGGGGCAAAGGCGGTCATGCAGGCCCAGGGCAACCTCGTGGTCTACAAGGCCGACGGGACCACCGTGCTCTGGGACTCGAAGACGAGCGGTGCGGAGGGTTACGCCGTACTGCAGGATCGCGGAAACCTGGTCATCCACAACGCCAAGGGGCAGTCGCAGTGGAGCAGCGGCACCGCGATACGCCACGACTACAACGGTGACGGACGCAGCGACCTGGCGGACTGGTACGACCATGCCGACAAGTCGGACTCCATCCACAGCTTCCTGGCGGACTCCGACGGTAAGTTCAAGAACCCCTTCGCGGGATGGAACGTGCCCCCGGACTCCTGGAACGCCGGCCTCATGAAGCACACCACCGGTGATTACAACGGCGACGGCATCGGCGATGTGGCAGCTGTCTACGGATACCAGGACGGACGTGTGTCCCTGTGGACCTGGCTCGGCAACTCGCAGGGCAGGTTCGCCGCGCCCTTCGAATCGTGGAAGGTGCCGC
Source organism: Streptomyces sp. WZ.A104 (assembly GCF_002382885.1). Taxonomy (GTDB): domain Bacteria; phylum Actinomycetota; class Actinomycetes; order Streptomycetales; family Streptomycetaceae; genus Streptomyces. The sequence continues at coordinate 51,404 of NZ_NWVL01000003.1, read as the reverse complement.
CCGGTAACTGGAGCTTCAAGCGTATGAGGCTCAACAGCGGGGACTTCAACGGTGACGGCCGGGACGACGTGGCTGTCTGGTACGACTACGCCGACGGACGCGATGCTCTGTGGACGTTTACAGCGAATGTCCGGGGTGGCTTCAACTCTCCGTTCACCTCGTGGACAGGCCCCGCGGGTAATTGGACAACAGCGCGCGACAAGCAGGTGACTGGCGACTTCAACGGAGACGGGCGGGACGACCTGGCCGTCTTCCACGGGTACTCCGACGGAAGCAACAAGATCTTCACCTTCCTCACCGCTCCGACCGGCGGGTTCAACTATCCGGTGGGTTCCTGGACAAGTACGTCCTGGGGCAGCTGGGACCGCACGACAGTCCACGCGGGCGACTTCGACGGAGACGGGCGGGACGACATCGCCGGCTGGTACGACTACGCCGACGGCCACGACAGCATCTACGTGTTCCCCAGCAGCCCAGCAGGAACGTTCAGTTCGACCGCGCAAGCCTGGACCACTCCTGCGGGGAACATGTGGCGCGACCACATGTCGATCTCCATCGGTGACTACAACGGCGACGGCTTGGACGACTTCGGCGCGTTGTACGGCTACGACAACGGCAGCATCAAGGCATGGACGTGGTTGGCCCTGCCCAACCGCACCTTCGCCAAGCCGGTGAGCAGCTGGGGGGTGACCACCGGATTCAGCTTCGCCCGCGCTCACGTGCTGGAGCGCTACGGCAGCTGAGTACCTGTACGTGGTCCGCACCGTCGGTGGTGCGGACCACGCCCCCGGTTGTTGGAGTCGAAGGCAGAGACGATCTGGTCTCAGTGATGTGTCCGGTCACACAGCCATCACACCTGTATCCCCTGCCGATCACACTCGTACGATGAACGATCGTCGACAGGCGCCGCACGAATCCCCTGTGCACTCCGCCCGTCGCAAACGTATCGACGCGTGCGGCGTGAGGCCCGGCGTCCGGGCCTCGGAGTGTGTTCTGTGTCGAAAGTGTCCCGCCGTGCTGCCCTCGGGACGCTCGGGGTCGGAGCCCTGGCGGTGGCCGGTTACCAGCTGCGTGGCGAGGCCGAATCCCTGCCCGAACGCCCTGCCGCGAGTACGGGGAAGAACCCCGTCGCCCGGGAGAACCGCTCCGCCGGATCTCAGGAGTGGCGCATCGGGCAGGGCGGCACGCGGGCCGCCAACGACAGGGAGATACAGATACAGGGGTACGCCTCGGCCACATCGGTGAGCCGCGGCGAATCGATCGGCTTTCACATATCGGCCCACCGCGCCCAGGAATGCACCGTGGCGATCTACCGGGTGGGGCACTACGGCGGTGACGGCGCCCGGCACCTGCTGACCAGCGACCCGGTCCGGGTGGAGCCCCGGAAGCGGCCGGTACCCGATCCGGACACCGGGCTCATCGCCTGCGACTGGCCGGTCGCCTGGACCCTGAACGTTCCGGAAGCCTGGGTGTCGGGGATATACCTCGCCATATTCACCTCGACCGACGGCTTCCGCAGCTACACACCGTTCGTCGTACGCGACACCGAGCGCCGGTCCGACCTGCTGATGGTGCTGCCCTTCACCACCTATCAGGCGTACAACATCTGGCCCTTCGACGGGCGCACCGGCAAGAACCTGTACAAGGGCTACACCCCCGGGGGCGAGATCGGCGGGAACGAGGTGCGCGCCTTCCGAGTCTCCTTCGACAGGCCGTACGTGAACGCCGGAACACCGCGGTGGTTCGAGATGGACACCGCCACGGCTCGGTGGGCGGAAGAGGCCGGGTACGACATCACCTACGCGAGCAGCGTGGACCTGCACGAGGGGCGAATCGACCCGGCTGCGTACACCGCGGTCGTCTTCTCCGGACACGACGAGTACTGGTCCAAGGAAATGCGCGACTGCGCCGAGGACGCGGTGGCGGCCGGGACCCATCTCGCTTTCCTCGCATCGAACAACATCTACTTCCACATCCGCGTCGAGCCCTCGGCCGATGGCCGCGAAGGCCGCGTGGTGACGTGCTACAAGGAGGCCCCGGACCCCGAACCGGGTGCGGCAGGCCCCACCATCCGCTGGCGCAAGCTGGCCAAGAAGGGGCGCAAGGCCGAGCAAAGGCTGCTGGGCGTGCAGTACAACGGCATCCTCGCGGAGCCCGTACCGCTCGTGGTCCGGGAGAGCGGCCACTGGTTCTGGAAGGGAACAGGGCTGCGGGACGACGACAGCATTCCCGATCTGGTGGGGGTGGAGGCCGACGGTTTCGACCCCTCAATGCCCCGCCCCTCGGACAGCAAGCAGACACTCCTGGCCGCTTCTCCGTACACCGACAGCTGGGGCCGCGGCCGCCGTGAGCACAACGCCAGCCTGTGCGAGAACAGCGAGGGAACGCTCGTCTTCGTCGCGGGGACCTTCTACTGGCCGCTCGCGCTGAACGAGCCCGCGCACCTCAACCCGCTGGTCCAGCGAGCCACCCGGAACCTGGTGGAGAGGATGCTGGAGCCTCGCCATTAGGTGCGCGGCGCGTTCGCCTGCCCCCAGGGCCCTCGCCGCTGCGGGGGCCCCACCCCCTCACATCACCACCGACGGCAGCCGCTGCACCCCCCGAGCCGTCTCCGTGACCCCGCTCAGGAACCCCTGGGCGCGGGGTGAGGCCGTGGCGCGGAGCCATTCCGGGGCGATGTCGCAGACCGCTACCCGGACGCCGGTGCCGGTCAGGGCCAGGGGGAGGGTGTGGACGACCGTGGAGGGGAAGCTGACGATCGTGCGGCCGATGGGGCCTCGGCGGGCGATGAGTTCCAGGGGGAGGTCCGGGCGGACTATCTCCAGGCCGGTGGCCGCCTCCAGGGCGTGGAGCTTTTCGGCGGACTCGCGGCGGTGGGCGAAGTAGCGGGTCGCGCCGTGGGTGCGAGCCAGGGCCGTGACCGCTTCCTGGTACGGGACGGGGTCGACGACGCCCGTTTCGACCAGGGAGGTGCCGACCAGGTCCGCGCCCTTACCGATGCTGGGCGGGCCGAAGCGGGCGCGGGTCCAGGCGAAGGTGTTGGCGGTGACCGCGATGCCGGGCGGAGCCTCGACCGGCATCGCGGTGAACACCTCGACCGTGTGGTTCACCGACGGGGTGAAGCGGCGGCGGGCGGTGGCGGTGACCGGGGCCAGGAGCAGTTCGCGGGGGCCCGTGCGGCCGCGGCGGTGCCAGCGGGTCAGGCGCTCGCCGCGGGCCAGTTGGGCGACGAACTCCATGGTCGCCGTGCCGTCGTCGACCACCGTGAGGCGGTCGGCCCGCACCAGGGTCAGCAGGAGCTGGACGTAGCGGGAGAACGGGTCGCCGATGACGATGTGGTCCGCGCGTCTGACCAGGCCGGTCAGGGCGCGCAGGGCCTTCAGAGGGGCGCCGGACTCGCCGCGCGCCTCCTGCCAGCGGACCGTGATGCCCTCGTCGCGGGCCAGCTCCGCCATCCGGCGCAGCTGACCGCGCGACATCGGGTCGACCGGGGGGAGGACGACGACCGTGGTGGCGGTCGGGTCGTCTCCCCCCTGGGTGTGAACCCACTCCAGGACGTTCAGGAGCTGGACCGGGCTCTCGACGAAGGCGAGGTTCACCGGTCGGCGCTCAGACCGCGACCGGCTCGGGGGCCGACGCGTTCTCGGCCTCGGCGACGACGCCCGCGACGCGGCGGAGCTTCTTCATCGGGCCGAGCTCGGACTCGTACACCTTCTTGACGCCGTCACCGAGGGAGGCCTCGATGGTGCGGATGTCGCGGACCAGGCGGGTCAGGCCCTGCGGCTCGACGGAGGCGGCCTGGTCGGAGCCCCACATGGCGCGGTCCAGGGTGATGTGGCGCTCGACGAACGTGGCGCCGAGCGCGACGGCGGCCAGCGTGGTCTGGAGGCCCGTCTCGTGGCCGCTGTAGCCGATCGGGACGTTGGGGTACTCCTGCTGGAGGGTGTTGATGACGCGGAGGTTCAGCTCCTCGGCCTTCGCCGGGTACGTCGAAGTGGCGTGGCAGAGCAGGATGTTGTCGCTGCCCAGGACCTCGACCGCGTGGCGGATCTGCTTCGGCGTCGACATGCCGGTGGAGAGGATCACCGTACGGCCGGTGGCGCGCAGGGCGCGCAGCAGCTCGTCGTCGGTGAGGGAGGCGGAGGCCACCTTGTGGGCGGGGACGTCGAACTTCTCCAGGAACGCGACGGCCTCGGTGTCCCACGGGGAGGCGAACCAGTCGATGCCGCGCTTCGCGCAGTGCTCGGAGATGGCGCGGTACTCGTCCTCGCCGAACTCCACGCGGTGGCGGTAGTCGATGTACGTCATCCGGCCCCAGGGGGTGTCGCGCTCGATGTCCCACTGGTCGCGCGGGGTGCAGATCTCCGGGGTGCGCTTCTGGAACTTGACGGCGTCGCAGCCCGCCTCGGCGGCCGCGTCGATCAGCGCGATGGCGTTGTCGAGGTCGCCGTTGTGGTTGATGCCGATCTCGCCCGTGATGTAGACGGGGTTGCCGGGGCCGGCGGTGCGGGTGCCGAACGTGCGCAGGCGGGAGGTGCTCATGGTGGTGCTTCCTTACTTGGTGGGGACGGCAGGGGTGTCGGGGTGTGTAGTCGTGGTGAGGGTGGGACCCAGGAGCCAGGCCGCGATCTCGCGGATGGCGCCGTAGCCGCCGGGGGTGGTCGTGACGGCACGCGCGGCGGCGCGTACCGAGTCGTGGGCGCTCGCGACGGCGACGGGCCAGCCGGCGAGCGAGAAGCAGCCCAGGTCGTTGACGTCGTTGCCGACGTAGAGGACCCGGTCGGGGGCGATGGCGTGCTCGTCGCACCACCGCTTCAGCGCCTCGTCCTTGCGGTCGATGCCGTGCAGGACGGGGACCTGGAGCTTGCGGGCGCGGGCGGCGACGACCGGGTTCTGTTCGGTGGAGAGGATCAGGAGGGGGACCCCCGCCTTGCGCAGGGCGGCGATTCCCAGTCCGTCGCCCCGGTGGACGGCGACGGTCTCGCGGCCCTCGGAGTCGACCATGACCCGGTCGTCGGTCTGGGTGCCGTCGAAGTCCAGGACGACCGCGTCCACGTCCGCCCGGGTGGGCAGCGGCGCGGGGTCCAGGAGCGGGGCGAGCGCGCGGGCGCGGGCCAGGTCGTGCGGGTCGTCGATCTCCAGCACCCGGGCCGGGTCGGTGGGGACCAGGGCGGTGTGGCCGAAGAAGCGGTGGCGGTGGGTGCGGAAGCCCGCCGCGTCCATGGCGTAGGCCGCGCCGGTCTCCAGGTAGTCCTGGGGGCGGTCCTGGCGGCGGGGGCGTACGGACTTGTCGTGGTTGACGCCGTAGGTGCCCTCCTCGACCGCGTGCCCGTCGCGCCAGACGAACCCGTGGAACGTGGCGACGGTGACCGCTGTGTCCGCCCCCTCGTGGACGACGGCCCTGGCCACCCCGTCGATGTCCTCGCCGGAGACGAAGGGGCTGGTGCACTGGACGAGCAGGACCACGTCGACGGTGCGGGCCCGCTCGGCCTCGTACACGTCCAGCGCGTGCAGCACGGCCGCCTCGCTGGTGGCGGTGTCGCCCGCGATCGCCGCGGGGCGCTCGACGCAGTGCAGCCGGTGGGCCGCGCCGAGGTGGGCGGCGGCGCTTCGGGCGGCCTCGGCGATGGCCCCGTCGTCGGTGGTGACGACGACGTCGGTGACCTCGGGCGCGCCGAGCGCGGCGCGTACGGCGCGGGCGACCAGGGGGACGCCGCCGACCTCGGCGAGGTTCTTGGCGGGGACGCCCTTGGATCCGCCTCGGGCGGGGATCACGGCGAGGACGGTCGGGGGCATGGCGGCTCCTGATGAGGTGGACACGGTTCGCCCGGCGGGTCGGTTCACGGGTGCGGAAGCGGGGCCACCGGCCGACGCGGTCACAGGTCCCCCATCCGCCGGATCACCGGCGCGACGCGCTGCACGCCGTGCCGGTACGCCCCCCGCGCCGCGTTGCGTACGGTCTCGCGCACCGCGCCCCGCACCCGGCCGCTCTCCCGCGGTGCGGCCGCGCCGGGCAGGGGCGTGCCGTCGGGAGCCAGGTGGTGGCGGGCGAGGATGCCGGGGAGGTAGCCGGGGGCGGTCGCGGGGGTGTAGTAGGGGGCCAGGGGCGGGAGTTGCCCCTCGCCCAGCAGGGCGGCGACCTTGGCGCGGGCGCTGTCGTAGGCCGTGCCGTACGAGCCGTCGGCCGCGACGCCCTGGCCGGCCAGCCACTGGCCGTCGGGGCGCGGGCGGAACCCGCCGTCGAGCCGGTCCCAGGAGGTGAGGAGCCCGGAGCCGACGAAGTGGTGGTTGCCGAGGGGTTCGCGTACGCCGAGGTCGGTGAGGATCGCGGTCGGGATGCGGCGGTGCAGGGACTCCAGGGCGGCGGTGGAGGACACGGTGACCAGGAGGTCGGTGCGGTCCAGGACCTCGCCCATGTGCCCGTACACCAGGCGGAAGTTGGGCGGCAGACCGCCGGGCAGCCGCTGCGCGAGGCGCTGGTAGGGCAGCTCCTCGATGTGCGTGGTGTGCTCGCCGGGCTTGGAGCGGAGCTTGAGCAGCACCTCGCGGCGGGGGTGCAGCCGGGCGTGCTCGACGAGCCGGCGGAGCAGATACGTACGGTCGGCGCGGGAGGCCGGTACGGAGGGCTGGGCGGCGAACACCACGGTGTCGCGGCCCTCTTCGGGGCGGTACGGGGCTCCGCCGAGGAAGGGGAGCGCCGCCTCCGTGACGGCCGAGGCGTCGGCGCCGACTCCTTCGTACACCGCGCGGAAACGCTCCGCGTCGTGGCGGGAGTTGGCGAGAACGACGTCGGCGCCGTGGCGGAGCAGGAGGCCGTCGGTGAGCTTCTCGTAGACGACGCCCACATATCCGGTGACGATGACGGGGCGGCGCGCGAGGTCCAGCGCCGCCAGTCCGTGCAGCATCGCCTGGACGCCGCCGCCGACGAGGGCGAGGACGACGAGGTCGAACCCCTCGTCGCGCACAGCGTGCAGGAACTCCACCGCGGTGACCTCACGGACCCGCTCCGCGTCGATCCCGACCTCGCCGACCTCCGCGAGCTGACGGGGCGTCGGGGTGGCCCGGCCGCGCAGCAGGAGCCCGCTGACCTCGACGGGTCGCGCGCCGCTCCCGTCCGTCCCGGCGGTCAGGCGGCGCGCGGTGAGCGCGCCCCATTTCCACCGGGTGTCGGAGTCGGCGAGAACGGCGATCCGCAGCGCCGGTCGGGGAGCGGCGGGGGCTTCGGCCGGGTCGGCCTCATGGCTGGTACGTGGGGGCACGTCCTAGAAGTTAGGAAGGCATTCCGATGCGCGGCCCAACGTGATGGCAACAGATGGTTAACAGCGGGCCGACTATTGGGGATTCGGCGGTGCCGAAGCGTCAAAGAACGCCGTACGACGTTTGGTTCACCTGTTCTCCATTCACCGTTAATCCTGAATGCGCGACGAGGTGGAAGTGGCGGTCCCATTTCGTACGACGCCCCGTGCGAACGCCAGTCATCGCTCCCCTGCCCGCGCGTCAAGAGTGCGCCCTGAGACAGGATTACGGCTGGTGGGAGCGCTGTTCGACCTCCCCGCACCCATGGCCCCCCACCTACCCCACCCCAGCGCCGCTTGACGGCCCTCCCTCTCCCTCCTGCGGGGGTCGCGTTCACCGGGAATGCGCCGCGGATTCACCCGCCTTTTCCATTCACCGATGCCCGGATCACCATCAACCGCCGATCAACTGATCATCCGAGTTGGGCCGTACCGCGATGCCCCTCGGCGCACTGGGGATCGGGGACAGAATTGGCCCCCTCCATGAGGAGCGGAGAGAGAACACCCTGTTCCACAGGGGCGGAGCGACATCCGAAGCGGCGGCGGCAGCCCTGGTCAGCGCGTCGTCCCCGGCCTTCTCCCCCACGGCATGGGCCGCACCCGCCGTCGCGCCGGTTCACCGCTTCGACGGTCTTCGTTCACCTGACATCCGCACCAGGGACAAGGCCCGTGCCGCGGCCCGCCCTAACGTCATGCGTGTGGTTAAGCTCTCCGTCATCGTGCCGTTCTACAACGTGCAGACATACGCGCCAGACACCCTCAGAAGTCTTCGGGCCAATGCCCGCGACGACTTCGAGTTCATCCTTGTCGACGACTGCTCGACCGACGGGACGGCGGATGTTCTGCGCCGCGCCCAGGACGACATCCCTGGGGCGGTCGTGCACAGACACGAGCGGAACGGGGGGCTGGCCACGGCCCGCAATACGGGGCTCGACCTGGCACGGGGCGAGTACCTCGCCTTCCTCGACGGGGACGACTGGGTCGCCCCCGGCTACTTCACCGAGCTGCTCTCCCGTACCGAGGCACTGGGCTGCGAATTCGTCCGCACCGATCATGTCCAGGTCGAGCGCACCAACCGCACCGTGCACCGGGTCCCGCACGGCCGGCGCGACGCGGTGACGGACCCGCGCACGGCCATCCTGCCCGCCGACCGCACCACTTCGGTCGACTACCCCTACGCCTGGGCCGGGCTCTACCACCGCCGCCTGCTGGACCGCGGGCTGCTGCACTTCACCGACGGGCTGCGCACAGCGGAGGACCGGCCGTGGATCTGGCGGCTGCACCGCCGTGCGGAGTCCTTCGCCGTGCTCGGCACACTGGGCATCTTCTACCGGCGCGGCGTGGCCTCCTCGCTGACGCAGATCGGTGATGCCCGCCAGCTCGACTTCATCCGCTCGTTCGACCAGGTCGTCCGGGAGACGGCCGAGGACCCTGACGCCGATGAACTGCTGCCCAAAGCGGTACGCACGTACTGCGCCATCATTTCCCATCACATGAGCTCGATCGAGAAGTTCGAACCGACAGTGGCCCGCATGCTGAAGTCGCAGAGTTCCCAGGCGCTCGGCCGTATGCCGCAGGCCGTGCTGGACGACGCGCTCGATTCGATGGACGTGCAGCGCGCCACGCTCCTGCGCCGGCTGCGGCGGCGGCCCGCCGCCGCGAAGGAGGTCACGACGGCATGAGCGCCATCGCCTCCCGCCGCACCACGCAGCTCTTCGCCGCATCCACCCTCTACGGTGCGGCCACCCTGGCCGCCGCGCTGGACACCGGCTGCTTCGGCCCGGCCGACCGCCGGGTCCTCGTGGTCTGCAACAACGCCGCCATCCCGGAGACCTCCCCGGGACTGGACGCGATGCCCGGGTTCGAGCGGCTGCGCGGCCGGTTCGACGACGTGGTCTCCTGGAACGAGACCATCGCCCCCTTCCACCCGAGCAGTTGGTCTCCGCGGCCGGACGACGTCCCTCTGTGGGAGCGGCATCTCAGGTTGGCCTGGGAGCTGGGCGACGACGATGTCGAACTGACCGTCGAGTCGATCCAGGTCAACCCGGCCATGGCGATCACCCAGATCTTCACCGGCGCCCCGATCGATGTGTACGCCGACGGGCTGATGAGCTACGGCCCCACCCGCAACAAGATCGATCCGCTGGTCGGAACGCGGGTACGACGGCTGCTGCACCTGGATCTGGTGCCCGGTCTGAAGCCCCTGCTGCTGACCGAGTTCGGTGTGGAGCCGCTGGTCGTGGAGACCGAGAGCTTCCTGAAGGTGCTCGGCGAACTGGCCGAGGTCCCCGCCGAGCTGCCCTCCGTCGAGGCCCCGGCCCTGCTGCTCGGGCAGTACCTGTCGGCGCTGGGTCTGATCTCCGCGAAGGAGGAGGAAGAGCTCCACCTGCGGATGATGCGGGGTGCGGTCTCCCTCGGCCACACCCGTCTGGTGTTCAAGCCGCACCCGACGGCTCCGGCCCAGTGGTCGCGGTCGATGGAGGAGGAGGCGGAGCGGCTCGGCGCGGAACTCACCGTGCTGGACTCCGGGATACTGCGGGCACCGGTGCTCGCCGAGGTGCTCTACGAACGGATGCGGCCCGCCCTGGTGGTGGGCTGCTTCTCGACGGCGCTGCTCACCGCGTCGGCGTTCTACGCGCTGCCGGTCGCCCGGGTCGGCACGGAGCTGCTGCTGGACCGGCTCTCCCCGTACGAGAACAGCAACCGGGTGCCGGTCACCCTGGTGGACGCTCTGCTGCCGGAGCTGGGCGACCAGGCGGCGGTCGAGGAGCGGCGGCCCGCGGACGACGCCGAGCGGGAGGTCGCCGCTCTGGTGGCGGCGGTGGGGTTCGCGATGCAGCCGCGGATCCACCCGGGGCTGCGGCCGGAGGCGGAGCGGTATCTCTCCGAGCGGCTGACACCGGTGACCTGGCGGTACTTCAAGCGGCGCCGGCTGACCTCGCTGGGGCTGCCGGGCGGGGTACCGGACCAGCTCTCGTTCCTGCCGCGCAGTGCGGCGGTGCGCAGGGCGGTCCGGCGGGCGCGGTCGCTGCGGCGGATGGTCCAGCGGTAGTCCTGCCCGTGCGACAAGGCGGTGGGGCGGGTCCGATCGCGGACCCGCCCCATCTGTTCGTCGTACGAACGCCTCCTACCGGCCCACGATCACCCGGAGGTCCGCGGCGTTGGCCTCCGTGACCTTCCACAGCTCCTGCTGGCGGCCGTGCACGTCCGCGACGGTCGCCGCGTGGTCGGCCAGCAGCTCGGTCACCCGTTCGGTGAGACGGGCTCCGAGGTGACGGTCGTGGACGGAGATGCCCCACTCGGGCCGCTCGATGTCAGCCAGGAAGTACGCCATCTTGGGGTGCGAGATCAGGCTGACGACCGGCGTACCGCAGCCGAACGGGATCATGCCCGCGTGCCCGCGCATGCCGATGACCAGCTTCGTCCGGGCGTAGGTGTCCCGGATCGCGTCATTGTCGAAGTCGTACATCGGGATGACCGGCAGCGAGATGCCGTGCTCACGCCGCAGGTCGAACGCGATCCGCTCGTCGTCCAGCGAGTGCGCCACGCACTTGACCTCTGCCTGCTCGCCGAGCGCGGTGATCGCGGTGGCCATCTCGCCGAGGAAGTGCCCGTAGTCGTGGCCGAAGCGCAGGCCCGCACGGTCGTAGGCGGCGTTGACGAGGATGGTGTTCTCGCGGTCGGCCGGGTCGCGCCAGCCCTGGACCAGCTGCCGGGTGACCGTGGTCGGACAGGGCTGGAAGCGGACCTTGTCCTGGAGCTCCGGCGGGAGCAGATCGCGCACCTTCTCGATCGAGCCGTGGTTGCGCAGGCCGAAGAAGGCGGAGCGCTCGACCAGTTTGCGCAGGCTGGACAGGAACCGCTTGCGTCCGTGCCCGTAGGCCTGCCCGTCGAAGGCGTTGAAGCCGACCGCGTACACGAGGACGGGAACGTCGATCCGTTCCAGCACGTCGTCGGGCACGTTCCACTGCCAGCCGCTGTTGCCGTTCGGCGCGGTGTCGGGGATGAAGAGTCCGCCGCCGCCGATGACGAGGCCCCGGCGGGCGTTGACCCGTTCCAGGGCCGCTTCGTCGAAGAGCCGGTGCGCGTGGACCGAGTGCCAGCGGCCGGGCCCGGTGTCCGGGCCGAAGGCCAGCCGTACGCTCTCCGGCAGCAGCTTGTCGCCCGCGTTGCCCTGACGTTCCATGTAGAAGGCGACATGGGCGAGCTGACCGGACGCGGGGCCCTCGGCCGGCGGGGTGAGGCCCGTGGTACGCAGGTGCATCAGCCGGTTCGCCCGGTGCGTGGGGTCGACGCCGAGCCCCTGGAGGGCGTGGCGCGCGGCGCCCTCGTCGTCACCGTGGATCCAGGCGATCTGGGCGAGCCGCCCGTACGCTGTCGCGGCCCGGTTGGGCGCGGCGGCGGCCAGCAGCAACTGGGCCCGGGCCTCCTCGTACCGGGACACGCTCATCAGGGCGTGGCCGAGCACCTCGTGCGGCCAGGCCTCGTCGACCGGGATGCGGAGCGGGCTCAGCAGGTCGACGGCCTCCTGGTACTCCCCGGCCGCGATGTGGGCGGCGGCCACTTTGCGGGCGCTCTCCACATCGGAGGTGCGCAGGACGTGCGGGGTGCCGTAGTGGACCAGCAGGTCGTGGTGCTTGGCACCGCCCGCCGCGAGGTAGGCGGCGTGGAACTCGGCGTCGGACAGGTCGTGCTCGTGCCAGCGGGCCTCGGCCTCGGCGTACCCGGCCTCGCCGCCCTGCCAGGGCTTGTGCCGCCCCGTGAAGTGCAGGATCGCCGTGCCCTCGGGGACCGGGAGGTCTCCCGAGAGGCGCCGCTTGACGAAGTTGTAGCGGGCGTCCAGGTGGACGAAGTCACCGTCCAGCACGGCGTTCAGGATGCCCTGGTCGTGCTTGTCCAGTTCGTACGTGCCGGCCCGGCCGACCTCGTCCAGCTCGGCGCAGAACGCGTCGCTCAGGTACTCGCGCTGGATGACCAGCAGCCCGCTGTTGAGCTTGTGCTGCCCGTAGAAGAACTGCGGGACGGCGGCCAGGCCCTCGCGCAGCCGCAGCAGCTCCCCCAGATCGTCCAGGACCACCATGTCGGTGTCCAGAGTGATCACGGTGTCGTAGTCGCGGACCCGGAACACGTCGAGGATGAAGTAGGCCTTGCGCACCAGGTAGTTGTCCTGGTCGCCCTTGGCGTACGTGTCGTAGTGCTCGGCGTTCACCCGGCGGAAGTCGGTGCGCGGGTGCAGGGATCGGATCTTCGCGACGGAGTCGGGACGCAGCCCGTCGTGCAGGACGAGGAAGTCCTCGCAGAGGTTCGGGTTGGAGAGAGCGAGGCTGCGCAGCAGGGTGAGGAAGCCCGGCAGATAGTTCTCGTCCACGAAGCTGGCGAAGGCGATGCGGCGCTTGCCGGTGAGCGCGTTCGCGGTCGGCACGGGGGGCACGGTAGTGCCGGTGGGAGCGGTCGGCGTCGTCATCGCAGTCGGATCCTTGTGTCGGTGACGCTCTGGGCCCGTTCCATGACCCACGCCTTCTCACTGGTGTACTCGTGCACGGACGTGATGGGCATCCGCATCGCCGCGGGCAGCCGGTAGGCCCCGCTCTCGTAGAAGTCGAAGCCGATCAGGTCGAGTCGCGGACTCACGTCCAGGAAGTCCAGCAGCCAGAGCATGTTGAAACCACTGGTGGGGATCGCCGGCCAGGCGTCCCTGCCGATGCGGCCGATGTCGCGCAACGGCCAGCGCAGCGACTCGTCGCCCAGGTACGTCTGTGCGCCCGGCACGAGCCGGTTGCGCAGCGAGTACTTCCAGTCGCCGGAAATGCCGCCGAAGATCAGCCGGGTGTCCACGTACTGGTCCCAGTTGAAACCGTGCTTGTGGATGCTGACGTGGATGTCGGTGCGGCGTCCGGTGGCCGCCGGGTCGATCCGGTACGAGTTGAAGCGGACGACCAGGTCATAGGCATCGATCTCGGGGCCGAGCGAACTCGCGCCCACACGCTGGGAGTTGGCGATCAGGCAGATGGACTTCCCGGCGATCCGGTTACGGAATTCACCCAGGGTGAGCCAGCACACGCCACCAAAGGTGGGGTCGTCGACCGGTCCGCGCATCCGGACCCTGCGCTGCTCGGCGTAGAGCTCGGTGAGGGCGGTGAGCTCGGGGAGGCCGGAGAGACCGGGCGGGTCCTCGGGACTCGCGGCGGCGGGGCGGGCTGCGCTCGTGCGGCGGGCCGTGGGCGCGCTCCCGCCGCCGCCCGCGATGCCCGTGTCCTCGCGGAGGAGGCCGAGGTAGTGGGAGACCGTCTGCCGGATCTCGCCGACCGGGGCGTCGGTCGCGATCTGGGCGAGCAGTGCTCCGATCAGCCGCGGCCGGGCCTCGTCCCACTCGCCCCGGGCGTGCAGCTCCAGACCCTGCGCCCAGGAGTCGGTGACGGACCGGTCGGTGAAGTCCCGGGCTCGGGGGCAGCTGTCGGCGAGCCGCCGCACCAGCTCCGCCTGGAGCCGGGCTCCCTCGCGCAGCCCGGCCACCTTGGCGCCGACGCCGAAGCCGTCGTCCTCGGTGAGTTCGAGGTAGCGCTCGTAGGCGGTGACGGCGGCGGTCTCGGCGCCCATCGCCTCCAGCACCCGGGCCCGCAACCGCCAGCCGGCCCGGGAGCGCTTGCGCTGCGTGAGGATCGTGTCCGCGATCATCAGGGCGAGCTTCATCTCGCCCTCGTAACCGCACTCCAGAGCCTTGTTGCCGACCGCGAGCAGCGGGTCCATGAGGGCGTCGCCGAGAACGAGCGCGGCGCCGAACGGCGTCTTGGCCGGGCGTCGCAGCAGGGACGGCGGGCTGCCGGCGGAGGCCGCCGGGACCGTCGCCGCGTGGGTGGCGAGGAGATGACGGAGCGCCTCGGCGAGTGCGGTACGCCGCCGGTCCAGGCTCGCGACGAGCTTGGCACTGTGCGCGGCACAGGCGCTCAGGCAGGCCTCCAGGTCGGTGGCGTCGACCCCGGCGGTGGGGGCCGTCCCCCGAGGAGGTGTCGGGCCCTCCGCCTCGCGTTGCCGTGGCCAGCGGGTGCGGGCTTTCGTCATGGCGCTCCAAGCGTCTGATACCCGTGGGGGAAGGGCGTCGGACTCGTGCGGGGTGGTGTGGGCTCCGCCCGGGGTGAACGGGGGCGGAAAGTTTCCGCAGAGTGATGGTCGGTTCGACGTCACCGTAGGAAACCTGGACGGCCGCCGGATGAACTCCCTTCGACGGACCGGGAAACTGCGGGCCTCCCGGGCGTTCTGCACCCTTCGGCAGCCCTACGCTGGCGCGGCATCACGGCTGAAACGGAGCAGCTCTTGACCACCACATCGCAGGCCACAGGGACGTCGGCCGTAACCACCGCGCCCGCTCGCGGACGGGGCGGCACGGATGTCCCGGCGCAGCCGCGTACCACCGCGGCCCGGCCGAGAACACGGCTGCGCGCCCTCGACGGACTGCGGCTGCTCGCCGCACTGATGGTGGCGGGGTATCACTACGGGGGCCGCGGCGGCGAGATCACCGAGGCCTGGGGCAGCTCGCCCGCCGCGCAATTCCCCACGGCCCACACCTGGTTGGCATACGGCTGCCTCGGCGTCCAGGTCTTCTTCGTGATCAGCGGGTTCGTGATCTGCCTCAGTGGCTGGGGGCGTACACCGCTCGCGTTCTTCGCCTCGCGCGCCTCGCGCCTGATGCCCGCTTACTGGGCGGCGGTGGTTCTGGTGACCCTGATCTTCGCGCTGCCGATGGTCGCGTACGAGGCGGTCTCCCCCAGCGACGCGCTGCTCAACCTGACGCTCCTGCAACAACCGTTGGGCGCCGACCGGGTCCTGGGCGTGTGCTGGACGCTGTGGGCGGAGGTCCGCTTCTACGCGCTGTTCGCGCTGTGCGTGGTGCTGCCGGGGGCGAACAGGCGCCGGGTGGTGCTGTTCTGCGCGGTCTGGACGCTGGCCGCGGCGCTCGCGCAGGCTTCGGGCGAGCCGTTGCTCGACGTACTGCTGATGCCTCAGTACGCCCCGTACTTCATCGGCGGCATCGGCATCTACCTCGTGCACCGGAACCGTCGCGACGCCGTGGCCTGGGGAATCGTCGGGGTGAGCTGGCTGCTGGGCCAGCACTACGCGGTGGCGGAGCTGTGGCGTCCGGACAGCCCGGACGCGTTCTCCCACCGTTCGTCAGCCGTGATCATCCTGATCGTCACGGCCGGTTTCGCCGCGGTCGCGGCCGTGGCGCTGGGGGCCCTGAACCGGGTCGACTGGCCGTGGCTCACGGTCGCGGGGGCGCTCACCTACCCGTTCTACCTCGTCCACGAGCACCTGGGCTGGGTGGTGGTGGGCGCGCTCCACCGCGGTCTCGGCGTGCCGTCGTGGGCGACGTTCGCCCTGACCCTGGCGGCGATGCTGGGGCTGGCGTGGCTGCTCCACCGGTTCGTGGAGCGGCGGTTCACCCCGCCGCTGAGGGACGCGCTGACGGCGGGCGGCACCGGAAGAACCCGCCGCCCGACCCCCACCCCTTGACCTCAAGTCGACTTGAGGTCCTACGTTCGGAGCCATGGACTACTCACACGACGACGCAGGACTCGCCCGCCAGCCGATCGGTTACTGGAGCTGGGCCGCGCATATGGCGACAGTGACGCACATCCGGGCCGCGCTGGCGGAACACGGTCTCACCCAGCCCCCTTGGTGGGTGCTCAATCAGCTGAACGACGCGGGCGAGGAGGGGCGGGAGCGGGGCGAACTGGTCACCATGCTCAGCGGCTATCTCGAAACCGGGGCCGACGGCATGGAGGAGGCCGTCGAGGGCCTCCTCCGACAGGGGCTGGTGACCGAGGACTCCGGGACGCGGCTGCGGATGACCGCCGAGGGGCGGGCGCTGCGGGACAAGGCGTTCGCCCGGGTCTCGCGGGCCAGTACGGAGATCCACGAGGGCATCCCCGAGGGGGAGTTCGTCGCCGCCCTCAAGGTGCTCCAGCGGATGATCCACAACGTGGGCGGGAAGGCCTGGCACCACTGAGCCCCCCCCGGCCCCCGGACGCTCAGACGCTGCTGAGCGAGAGCTTCGCCGCGAACCCGAGGAAGAGCACTCCGGCCGCCGATGTGGCTCCCGCCGACAGACGCTTGCGGCGGCGGAAGACGGCGGCGAGGCGGGTGCCGCCGAAGATCAGCACCGAGAGGTACAGGAAGCTGGCCAGCTGGAGCAGCGTCCCCAGCACCAGGAACGACAGGGCAGGGTAGGCGTAGCCGGGGTCGACGAACTGCACGAAGAACGAGATCAGGAACAGGATCGCCTTCGGGTTGATCAGGCTGACCAACAGCGCCCGGCGGTAGGGGTTCTCCACCGAGGCCTCCGGCGCGGACGCCTCGGCCGTCTCCATCAGCTCGGCGGTGCGCCGGTGCCGCTCGCGCCACAGGGACACCGCCGCCCTCAGCATCCCGATCGCCATCCAGGTCAGATAGCCCGCGCCCGCGTACTTGACGATCGCGAAGAGCAGGGGCGTGGTCTGGAGCAGGGACGCGGCTCCCAGCGCGGAGAGCGTCATCAGGACGGTGTCCCCGGTCCAGACGCCCGCGGCGGCTCGGTAGCCGGTGCGTATGCCGCGCCGGGCGGCGACGGAGAGCACGTAGAGCGAGTTCGGCCCCGGCAGGAGGACGATCAGCGCCAGGCCGGCGAGATAGGTCGGAAGATCGGTGACACCCAGCATGGACGGAGTCTCGCACGTTCCCCCGCGACTCCGTCCAGCAGTTTCACCGGGCGATATCCGCCGCCCGGTGGCGGGCGGGCGCTTGTTCGTCGGTCCTCGTCGCCGTCAGCCCTCGTCGCCGTCAGCCCTCGTCGCCGTCCAGGGCGTCGGACATCCAGCGAGAGATCACGTCGGCGGGTGACTCCCCCGAGGGGCTGGACGCGACGCCCCCGTCATGCGCAGGATTCGACCACGGGGTCGGGCGGGCATCCGTCCAGTGAGGCTCCGGACGATCGCGTGAGCCAGGGGTCGGAGGGCCGGGGTGGCGGGGATGGCAGGGGGACGGGGATGACCGGGATGACGGGCAGATACATGGGCGCGAGCGGTGACGTGCGCCGAGGTGCGATACCCCGGGCGCGCCTCGCCGCCGCCTCCGCCCTCGTGCTGGCCACCGTCGCGACCGGCTGCGGACCCGGCGCCGCGGCCGGGGCGTCGGATGCTCCGCCGCCGGTACGGGCCACGCAGGCCGCCGCGCCTCCCTCGCCCACGAGCTCGCCCGCGAACTCGCCCACGGCCTCCCCCACCGCCTCCGACGACGCCAAGCCGCGCACCGCACCGCACCGAAGCCCGTCGGCGTCCTCCACAGCACCGGCCCCGGCGACCGCCCGGCCCGCCCCGGAGCCGAGCACCGCCCCGCCGCCGCGCGTCCTGATGCGCATCGGGTCCGAGGGCGGACAGGTACGGGAACTCCAGGCGCGGCTGCGCGAGATCGGCCACTTCGGGCGGAACCCCACCGGCTACTACGGCACCGTCACCGCCGACGCCGTACGGTCCTTCCAGGACAAGCGGAGGCTGCCGACCACCGGCAGCGCCGACGTGGTCACCTGGCAGCGGCTGCTGGCCATGAGCCGGGTGCCGACGGCCGCCGAGCTGAACCCGCCGACCGAGCGTCCGGTGGCCGCGCCGGACGAACGGTGTCTGAAGGGGCGGGTCCTGTGCATCAGCAAGACGAGCCGGACCCTGGCGTGGATGATCGACGGCAAGGTCGTCTCCGCGATGGACGTCCGCTTCGGCTCGCAGTACACGCCCACCCGTGAGGGCACGTTCTCGGTGTTCTGGAAGTCCCGGGACCATGTGTCGACCCTCTACGACACGCCCATGCCGTACGCCCTGTTCTTCAGCGGCGGTCAGGCCGTGCACTACTCCGCCGACTTCGCGGCCAACGGCTACGGCGGCGCCTCGCACGGCTGTGTGAACGTCCGGGACAAACAGAAGGTCGCGGCCCTCTTCGACCAGGTGAAGAACGGCGACAAGGTCGTCGTCTACTGGTGACGGCAAGAGGAGGAGAAGGAGAGGGCGCGGGCGGGACCGGGGGAACGAGTCCCGCCCGCGCCGATGCGCTGAGCCGAAGGTACGGGGGGAACCCCGGCTCGTCGCGCTGCCGATGACCAGTCGGCTCACTCTGTACTGCGCCCGGCAGCCGAAAAACGTCACACCTGGTCGCGACGAACCCCTACGCGGAGGGAAAAGGCCAGATCAGCGGGTTGGTGCGGCCGTCGCGGCGGAGCTCGGCGGAGTCAGGGGCACCAGCGGAACCAATTCGTTCGCGCCGATCCGGTCCCCGGGCCCGGGGGCGGTGACGGAGCGCGGCACGGGGTGGAAGGAGACGGGCGGCAGCGAATCGCCGTCCCCGTCGCCCTTCCCGGGGCCCGGCCCGTCCTTGCCGCCGTCCCCGTCGTCACCGCCGGAGCCGCCCGACCCGCCGCCTCCACCGTTTCCGCCGAGCAGGCGGTCGCAGAAGCGCTCCAGGTTCCGCTCGCCCTTCGCCAGCTCGATCAGCTGACGGCGGCTCCGGTCGTCCAGGGCGCCTTCGTGGAAGGCCTTGCATGCCGCGACGGACTTCCGGTACCAGTTCCCCGACGCGTCGTCCGGGCGGTCCGGGCGGTCGTCGCCGCCGGGGGTACCCCCGGAGCCCTCCTCGCGGCCGAGGTTGTCCGGCCGTTCCCGGCCGCCCGTACGGTCGCCGTCGCGCTCCGGTCCGGTGCCGCCGCCGCTGGGGCCGCCTGGCTCCTTCTCGGACCCGGCGGACTGCCGGGTCGCGGGCGAGGAGGACGTCTCCGGGGCGTCGGGCGGGGACGGGTCGGCCGGGGACGACGGGGCCTCCGCGGGCCGGTCGGACGTCAGCGGCTCGGGGGTCGCGGCAGCCGATACGGAGGTGGCGGGCGCGGGCGAACCCTGCCCGCCGAAGGAACCGGCGAGCACGCCCGTACCGGCGGCGACCGCCACCCCGCCGAGCGTGAATCCCGCGAGCGAGACGGCCAGGCCGAAGCGGACCGGCCGGCTCCAGCGCGGGCGGCGGGCCGGGGGTGCGGGGGCCGGGCCGATGTGGACGGAGTGCAGCATTCCGGACCGTCCGGGGACGGCGGAACCGGCGCTGCGACCGGCCAGGCGGTCGGCGCCGCCGCCGTGCTCGGCCTGCCGGAACGCGGCGAGCACCGCGTCCTCGCCGGGGAGCGCACCGCCGGAGGCGCGTCGGCTGTCACGGGCCGCGCCGAGTGCTTCGGCGAGCCGAAGGGCGTCGTCACGGGCCCGGTCGCCGACGGGGACGACAGGTTCGCCGCGGAGCAGTTTCTCCGCCGCGTCCTTGTCAAGCCACTCGTAGTACTCGTCGGCCATCACATGTCCTTCTGCGTCCACGGCCGCGAATGCGTCACACCGGGAGTGATCCCGGCGGCCGCCGCCGGACCGCCCCGGCCGGGGCGCTGCGCGGGTACGGCACCGAGCCCCGCGCCGTCGCCAGCCTCCGGACCCGCGTCGCTTCCGGCGCCTTGCACGGGGGCTGAACCGGGGCCCGAGGCCAGGGCGGCGGGGATACCCTCCGCGATGCCTTCCAGGGCCAGGGCCGGGGCGGCGTCCGAGGCCGGGCCCGGGTTCGGGCCCGGGTCCGCGACCGCTGCCGGAGCGGGCGCCGGGGTACCGCCGGAGGCACCGCCCGCAGAGAGCGCACCGCCCGCGGGAAACGTGCCGCCCGGCGACAGCGCACCGCCCGCGGGGAGAGTGCCACCCGGCAAGGGCGAACCGCCGGCCGCGGCCGCCTGGGAGTCCTCCGCGCCGA
Organism: Streptomyces sp. WZ.A104; assembly: GCF_002382885.1. Classification (GTDB taxonomy): domain Bacteria; phylum Actinomycetota; class Actinomycetes; order Streptomycetales; family Streptomycetaceae; genus Streptomyces. The sequence continues at coordinate 31,323 of NZ_NWVL01000003.1, read as the reverse complement.
GGAGTTCGGCCAGTCGCTTGAGGCCGCGGTGCGCGGCGGTGCGTACGGCGCCGGGGCGCTTGCCCAGGGTCTGCGCCGCGCTCTTCGCGTCGAGCCCGACGACCACGCGCAGGACGACGGCCTCGGCCTGGTCCTGCGGGAGCTGGGCGATGAGGGCCATGGTGCGGTCGGTGTCCAGCGCCTCGATGGCGTCGCCCGCGGTATCGCACTCGGCGGCCCGGCCGGTCAGCTCGGTCTCATCGCCGCCGATCGCGGGGCGGCGGCTGCGCATCCGCAGGTGGTCCAGGGAGCGGTTGCGCGCGATCCGGGCCGCCCAGCCCCGGAAGCGGTCGGCGTCGCCGCTGAAGCGGTCGAGGTCACGGGCTATCTGCAGCCACGCCTCGGACGCCACGTCCTCGGCGTCCGGCTCCCCGACCAGCGTCCGTATGTAGCCCAACAGCCGTGGCTGTACCGCGCGGTACACAGCACGGAAGGCGTCCTCGTCCCCGTCCTGTGCCGCGAGCACCGCGGCGGTCAGCTCCGCGTCGTCCCCCAGCACTCCCCAACCCGTCCTGCTGTCTGCTCATCGCAGCTGGTCACCGCTGCTGCGCCACTGCGCGACTCAGCACGCTACGTGCTCGGCAGGGGCCACGTCCATGACTTGTACAACTCGCAACAATTCGCTTTCCGGCCGTGCGGTGTGACAGAAAACGCAGTCCTGGCGCAGAGATGAGTACGGGGTCGTGCTGCGGCCCCGTGGAAGACGGCCGGGGCCTCTCCTGTGGGGGGTGGCGGCCCCGGTCGTCGCTCCTCTCCGGCGTGCCCTGACCAGTGACGCCCTGAGCGCAGAACCTCTGCGTGGCCAACGGCGTGACCAACACCTCACGCGTCCAGCCGATTCGCCTTCCGGCGGTCACACCTACCCCGCTCTCACGGCGATCCGCACCTTGCAGGCAACGTCTGGCGGGTTCCGGTCGCACTCTCGACGTCTTGTGGATCGGTACGGCCGAGGGCCTGGAAGCCCGGGTGACCAGTGCGGAGGGCATCGCGTTCACCACCTTCGCCGCGGGAAAGATCCGGCGTTACGCGAATCCGCTGAAGGTGGTGTCGCCGACCGACGTCCGGGACATGGCGCGGGTGCCGTTCGGGGTCGCTCAGGCGCGTGGCGCGGTCTCCGCCTCGCCGTGTCCTCGGAGTCGACCGTGCCGTTCCTGCCGGAGGACGTGCGGTCAGCGGCGGTGGTCACCGGCAACCCCGTACGGCCGGAGGTCCTGACCGGACACCCGGACGAAGCGGTGACCGCCCTCGGCCTCCACAGCTTCGACCGGCGGCTTCCATCCAACGGTGTACGTCACGGCGGGGCGCAGGGCCCACAGCAGATCAACGACGCAGTCGGCGGCGAGCTGCCGTGGCTGCTGGAGCGCGCCAACGTGGTCCACCAGTGCGGCCCCGCCCACCAGGGGGGCGCTGCCCGCCCGCGCCGCGGAACTGCCTGCGGCCCTCGTCGCCCGGTATTGCCTCACCCCGTTCGTCGGGCCGGAGCTGCCGACGAGCCCCTGGGCCCTGTCCGCTCGGCGCCTTTGGCAGCCGTTTAGGTTGCGCGGGAACAACACCCCACGGGCTGAGGCCAATTGCTTAACCGGAAAGCAGCCCGGCCCGGCATCGGCGAAAAGGGACGCGGCCGCCACCCGGCCGCGCCCCCTTCCTGCATTCTGCCGCGTGTCCGCCTTCTACCGCGTGGGACCACGTCCGCCCGTGGGCCCGTCAGCTTTCGCCGACCAGGGCCCTCAAGTGCGCGAGGTACTCCTCGAAGCGTTCGCGCCCCTCGTCGGACAGGCGCACGAAGGTACGGACGCGGCGCCCTTCGCCCCGCAGCTTGGCCAGCTCCACCACACCCGCTTCCTCCAGGACCCGCAGCTGTCGTGAGAGCTCCGGCGAATCCAGGTCGAGGGCCTCGCACAGATCGGCGAAGGACGCGTTGTGCACGCGCCGCAGGGTGCCCAGCACGGCCAGGCGGACCGGAGAGTGCATCAGGGTGGTCAGGGCCTGCCGGTGCTGCCCGTCCTCACTCATCAAGCCCTCCACCGCGACACCAGGTAGCCCAGCAGGACCAGTGCGGAAGCCGCGGCCGGGACCACGATGCCGATGGTGGAGTCCGGGGTGTCCCACAGAACATTGCCCGCCGGAAGGCCCAGCAGGAATCCGGCGCCGACCCCGGCGCCGCTCTCCAGCCGGGTGTGTGGACGGCGCAGCGCGCGTTCGCGGTGGTAGTAGTTCCAGCCGACCACCACGGCCAGCGCCCCCAGGCACACCGGGATGCCGAGCACGAGCGGCACCCTCTGTTCGGCGGCACCCCACAGGGCGCCGAACACGGCGATCGCTGACACCACTCCCCCCACACGTTCACCTGCCGCGGCGGGCCGGTTGAGCACGGGGGCCCCCTCGGCGGTGGCGAGCTGGTCGGCTGCGGTCTGTGGGTCCATCACGGAAGTCCCCCCAGGTCGTGCGGATCTTTCAGTTGCCACACTCACACTCACTTGGCAAACCTGCAAGTAATGGGTGGGGGGAGCGTACCCGAGCACCTACACCGTCCCGGGCGCCCGGGACGCAGGACCTCGCCCCATTCGGTGACTCGCCTCTGCCCACCGGCCAGGGGCTCAGCCCCGCCCCCGCGCCCTCCGCGACATCACCGCGCGCAGCACCCGCCGGCCCTCCGTTGACAGGTCCAGCGCCTTGCGCAGGCCTGCGCCGCTGCCCGCCGTGCCGCCGGTCTCCGCGAGGATCTCCAGGATGCGGACCTGCCGCTCCAGGTCTCCGGCGACCAGCGGCCCGACCGTGGCCGGTTCGCCGCCGCGGGCCAGCTTCAGCAGCCGCTCCTCGTCGCGCGGCGTGTCCCCGGGCGGGGCGTCGAAGCGGCCGTGAATCCGGAGCGCCACCAGCGAGCAGGCGTCGGCCCACTCCCGCAGCGGTTCGGCGGCGAAGTCGGAGGGAGCGGCACCGAGCATGGCCCGGACGAGCGCGGCCGGGCCGTCGGGGACGGACGCGCGCTCCATCGCCGTTCGGACGGTGGTGAGCCGGGTGGCCCATTCCTGTCCGTTCTCACAGCTCGCCCAGAGCGGCCGCAGGGGCTCCGGCCCGTCCGGGCCCGCGAGCAGCGGCAGGCACCGGTCCAGGCAGGCCAGCGCACTGGCGGCCAGAGCACGCTCATCGGCTCGCTCGATCAGTTCCAGCAGACTCATCGACGTCTCCCTCGGTCTACCGGATACTGCGCCGAATGGCTGAAAATCGTCACTACGGAGCGGCGGGCTCCGGGGCGGGCGGCACCTCCCGGAGAGCGGCGCGTTCAACCTGCATCCGGGTCACCGTGCGGACGAAGACGATGGCGAGGACCGCGGCGAGGACGTCCAGCGCGTCGGAGGCCGCGACCAGGCCCGCGGCCCGCACGATCTCCTCCGGCGCCTCGGCCCGGTCCCACATCCGGCCGGATGCGCGGGAGAGCAGCAGGGTCCCCACCCACGCCGCCCACCAGAGGTTCAGCGGCGTCCGGGAAACCGGGCGCCAGCCTCCGGCGGGACGGGGCCGCGCACTGGCCTCCCAGACGCCCGCCGCGACCCGGTACGGGAACCAGAAGTTGGCGATCGGGACGAACCAGCCGCCCACCGCCCAGCCCGGTCCCATCCGCTGCGCACCCGGGTCGAAGATCTCGGCGTTCCGCCGGGTCCGGTGGAACCAGATGATGAACACGACCGCGGTGGCCAGGTACGTCGCGGTCTGGGCCGCGGCCGCCGCCGCGGACAGGCGCTCGGCCAGCTCGCCGTCCTCGCCGTGGACGGCCGGCGCCCCGCCCGTGGCCAGCCGGTCCCAGAGGTCACGCACACGCAGTCCGGTGACGATGGCGAACAGGTCGGCCGCGATGACGGCCCCCAGCAGGGCGACCACCGCCCGGGACAGGACGACGGGCGAGCGCGGCCAGGTCCCGGTCCCCCACCCGCCGGGGCCGGGGACCGGGGGCATCAGGCCGTCGGGCAGCGCGGGCCGGGTGCCGGAGCAGAAGGTGCACAGGCCGTCGTCGGTGACGGCCGTTCTGATACGGCAACGGGTGCAGAGCATGAGAGTCCCCCCAGGACGCGGTGTCGGTGCACGGCCGCGCGTCCCTCCCCAGGAACGCGCGGCCGACGATACGTGCGCAGGCCGGCGACCGCCGGGCTGTCCGCCCTCATTCTCCCAGGTGAGGAAGGGGGACCTGCCCCGTGAGGGGGGACCCACCCCGTGCGGGAGGGACGGACCCACCCCGTGCGGGAGGGACGGATCTGCCCCGTGAGGGAGGGGGATCTGCCCAGTGAGGGAGGGGGAAGCCGTCAGCCCGCGCTGCCCGTCCGCTCCGCCAGTTCCTGGAACTGAGCCCAGCTCAACGCGGGCTTCCTCGGGTCCCACAGCTTCTGCGAGGTCGCCACCAGCGGCATCCGGATGCCCTCCGCCACCTGCTGCGTGGTCTGCGCGTTCGGCAGGTCGCCCCAGACGGCGAACCGGCCGCCGAGGATCTGGGGGGAGTAGCGCTCCGCCACGGGTTCGGTGCCGCGCAGGACCAGCGGGGTCCACTGCTCGTAGATCCGCTCGCCGGTCGGGTAGACGAACTCGTTCGGCTCGCCGAGCACGTAGTACAGGAACTCGTCGTTGAGGTTGAGCATCCGGTAGCCCGCGGCGAGGTACTCCTGCGGCGGGCGGGCGCCGATCTCCTTGCCGGTCCAGTACTCGATCTCGATGTTCTCGTCGGCCTTGACCTTCGTGTCCCTGAAGAGCCCGTCGTTCCAGGCCTTGGCGGTCCGGCCCTTCGGGACGACGACGGCGGCGCGGTCGTTCAGCCAGCCGGTCGCCAGGTCCTCGATCGTGGCGCCGGAGCCGTGCCGCTGCTCGGCGGCCCGCTGGAGCTGGGGGAAGGAGGCGGCGGGGTCCCGTACGGTCAGGGCCTGGTACTCGTCCGCGCCGAGGTGCCAGAACCTCCCCGGGAACAGCTCGGTGTACTCGTCGAGGAGTTCGTCGATGAGCTGGGCCGCCCCCGGGTTCGAGATGTCGATGGAGCCGCGCGACGCCACGCCCTGGGTGTTGCGGAGCTGGAGGTCGGGGTGGGCGGCCAGCACCGCGCCGAGGTGTCCGGGCGAGTCGATCTCGGGGACGACCTCGATGTGCAGGCTGTTGGCGAGGCCGACGATACGGCGGACCTCGTCCTGGGTGAGCGCCTCGTCCGAGACCACCTCGGGGTGGGTCTTCGACTCGATCCGGAAGGCCTGGTCGTCGGAGAAGTGCAGGCCGAGCTGGTTGAGCTTGAGGTCGCCCATCTCGCGTATGCGGTCCTGTATCCACTCCGCGGTGTAGTGCTTGCGCGCGATGTCGAGGTTCAGGCCCCGCTGCGGGCGGTCGGGCCGGTCGTTGACGACGCCCTCGGGGACCGTCCCGTCGGCCTTGAGGGACTGCTTGAGGGTGCGGGTGCCGTAGAACACGCCCGACTCGTCGGGTCCGGTGATCTTGACCTTGCGGTCGCGCACGGTGAGCGTGTACGACTCGGCGGGGCCCGCCTCCTTGGCGCCGAGAGCCAGCTCGACGTCTCCGGTACGGGCCGCTTCGGCGCCCCGGTAACTGATCTTCAGCTCCTTGGCGAGGAGCTTCGCCTCGTCGGCGAGCACCTGGCTGCCCTCGGCGATGACGACCGTGCTGTCGCCGCCCGGCTGCCAGCCCGGCCCCCGGGCGGCGGTGTGCTCGCGCACCGCCGGGATCGTGCTCGGAGCGGAGGACATCGGGTAGCTGGTGGAGGGCGAGGGGGCGGCGGCCTCGGCGGAGGTGCCGGAGGGGGATGCCGCGTCGCGGGAGGGACGGCTGCCGGAACCCTCCGGCCAGACGACGACGGTGAGGGCGACGGCGGCCGCGGCGGTGACCGCCGCGCCGGTGACGAGGGCACCACGCGTGGGCGACATCAGTCAGATTCCTCCGTCCAGGGGCCAAGTACGAGTGAAACGAGTGAATAGAGTGAAAGGCTGACATTTTTGGCGGTTCTCCGCCATAGAGGGCGACGGCGGAGAGGGCGGCACCCCAGCCCGCGCAGGTCAGACGTCCACCACGCGTTCCGAAACTCTCCCGTTCGGGTGATTTTTCCGCGGTCCGCCGGACGGCCGCCGACGAGTCTCGCTAGCGTTGGGGCACATTCGTCCCTCCCTTCACCCCTTTCCGTGCAACCTCGTTGCGCTCCGGCCCCTCTTCAGGGTCACAGTCGTCATTCATGCGAGGAGTCCACGCTGTCCAGGTCCAGCGAGTCCCCCGCCGGCCTGCCGAAGCGATCCGCGCCCCCGGCCGGGCGGTCGGCCATACCCGTACAGCTGCGTCGGCCGACCCCCGCCCCGGCCGCTGGTCCGGAAGGCCCGCTCACCGGCGTACCGACCGGTATCCACGCGGCCGGGCTGGCCCATCTCAACAGCCTCCCCTTCGCCGCCGCCGAGGCCGCCTTCCTGGAGTGCTGCGGCAGTCTCCGCTGGGCCCACCGGATGGCCGTCCACCGCCCCTACCCGGATCTGGGCGCCCTACTGGCCGCCTCCGACGAGGCGGGCTACGACCTGGCGCCCCGGGACATCGCGGAGGCCCTGGCCGCGGAGCCCGCCCCCTGCCTGCACCACGACGCGCCCCGCGCCGCCCATCTGGCGCTGCGGGCCGCCCATGCCGCGTACGAGAGCAGGTTCGGCCACGCGTTCGTGATCTGCCTGGACGCCTTCCAGCCCGCCCAGCAGGTGGACCAGGTGCTGGCGGGCATCCGGGCCCGGCTGGCGCACGACCCGGACGAGGAGCGGGCGGTGACGGCGGAGGAGCTGCGGCGGGTCGCCCGGAGCCGGATTCTGGAGCTGCTCTCGGGCGACTGAGCCCCCGAGGGCCGCGGCGGGTCGAGAAGCGCCGCTCTAGCCCGTACGTGCCTGTTTGATTGCCACTTTGATCACACCAGAGGCCCCGGCGCGAACGAACCGACAATGCGTCGCTACGATGGCCGGGGCCGGTGGACCGTACCCGGCCGGGTCAGACCGACAGTCAAGCCGGCCGACCCCAATCCCCGCTCCCGGAGGGTTCTTCCGTGCCGGCTGGAACGCTGTACCGCGGCCGGGAAGGCATGTGGTCCTGGGTGGCTCATCGAGTCACCGGTGTCCTCATTTTCTTCTTCCTGTTCGTACATGTCCTGGACACCGCTCTCGTCCGCGTTTCCCCCGAGGCCTACGACGACGTCGTGGCCACGTACAAGACGTGGCCCGTGGCGTTCCTCGAATACGGCCTCGTGGCCGCGATTCTCTTCCACGCGCTGAATGGTCTGCGCATCATCGCCGTGGACTTCTGGGCCAAGGGCCCTCGCCTCCAGAAGCAGATGCTCTGGACCGTGGTGGGCATCTGGATCGTGCTGATGGTCGGGGCCCTGTACCCGATCCTCGGGCACGCCGTACGCGAGATCTTCGGGAGCTGAGGCCCATGTCCAGCGAGACTTCTTCCGCAGCCGCGATCGGCGATGTCGAGGGCGTTGCCCTGTACGACGTCGACCACCCGGCCCCGGTGATCGAGCCCCCGCGCAAGCGCACGGGCAAGACACCCAAGGCCTCGCGCACCAACTTCGAGATGTACGCCTGGCTCTTCATGCGCCTGTCGGGCATCGTCCTGGTCGTCCTCGTCATCGGCCACCTGCTGATCCAGCTGGTGCTCGACGGCGGTGTCTCCAAGATCGGCTTCGCCTTCGTGGCGGGCCGCTGGGCCTCGCCGTTCTGGCAGGTCTGGGACCTGACGATGCTGTGGCTCGCCATGCTCCACGGCGCCAACGGCCTCCGTACGGTCATCAACGACTACGCCGAACGGGACAACACCCGCTTCTGGCTGAAGATGCTCCTGTACACCGCCACGGTGTTCACCGTCCTGCTGGGCACGCTGGTGATCTTCACCTTCGACCCGAACATCCGCTAGGCGCCGGGACAGAGGGACCAGAGGAAAACCATGCAGATCCACAAGTACGACACCGTCATCGTCGGCGCCGGCGGCGCCGGCATGCGCGCGGCCATCGAGTCGACCAAGCGCAGCCGTACCGCCGTGCTGACGAAGCTCTACCCCACCCGCTCCCACACGGGCGCCGCGCAGGGCGGTATGGCCGCCGCGCTCGCCAACGTGGAGGAGGACAACTGGGAGTGGCACACCTTCGACACGATCAAGGGCGGCGACTACCTGGTCGACCAGGACGCCGCCGAGATCCTCGCGAAGGAGGCCATCGACGCCGTCCTCGACCTGGAGAAGATGGGCCTGCCGTTCGGCCGCACGCCCGAGGGCAAGATCGACCAGCGCCGCTTCGGTGGTCACACCCGCAGCCATGGTGAGGCCCCGGTCCGTCGTGCCTGCTACTCGGGCGACCGCACCGGCCACATGATCCTCCAGACGCTGTACCAGAACTGCGTCAAGGAGGGCGTGGAGTTCTTCAACGAGTTCTACGTCCTGGACCAGCTGATCACCGAGGTCGACGGGGTCAAGAAGTCCGCCGGCGTCGTCGCGTTCGAGCTGGCGACCGGTGAGATCCACGTCTTCCAGGCGAAGTCGGTCATCTACGCCTCCGGCGGCACCGGCAAGTTCTTCAAGGTGACGTCCAACGCGCACACCCTGACCGGTGACGGCCAGGCCGCCTGCTACCGGCGCGGCCTGCCGCTGGAGGACATGGAGTTCTTCCAGTTCCACCCGACGGGCATCTGGCGCATGGGCATCCTGCTGACGGAGGGCGCCCGCGGTGAGGGCGGCATCCTCCGCAACAAGGACGGCGAGCGCTTCATGGAGAAGTACGCGCCGGTCATGAAGGACCTCGCGTCCCGTGACGTCGTCTCGCGCTCCATCTACACGGAGATCCGCGAGGGCCGCGGCTGCGGTCCGGCCGGTGACCACGTCTACCTGGACCTCACCCACCTGCCGCCGGAGCAGCTGGACGCCAAGCTCCCGGACATCACCGAGTTCGCCCGTACGTACCTCGGCATCGAGCCCTACACGGACCCGATCCCGATCCAGCCGACCGCGCACTACGCCATGGGCGGCATCCCGACCAACGTCGAGGGCGAGGTGCTGGCCGACAACACCACCGTCGTCCCGGGCCTGTACGCCGCCGGCGAGGTCGCCTGTGTCTCCGTGCACGGCGCCAACCGTCTGGGCACCAACTCGCTGCTGGACATCAACGTCTTCGGTAAGCGCTCGGGCATCGCGGCCGCCGAGTACGCGGCGAAGAGCGACTTCGTCGAGCTGCCCGAGAACCCGGCCCAGCTCGTCGCCGACCAGGTGGAGCGGCTGCGCAACTCGACGGGCACCGAGCGGGTCGCCGAACTGCGCACGGAGCTGCAGGAGTGCATGGACGCCAACGTGATGGTGTTCCGTACCGAGCAGACCATCAAGACGGCGGTCGCCAAGATCGCCGAGCTGCGCGAGCGGTACCTCAACGTGTCCATCCAGGACAAGGGCAAGCGGTTCAACACCGACCTGCTGGAGGCCATCGAGCTGGGCAACCTGCTCGACCTGGCCGAGGTCATGGCGGTCTCCGCGCTCGCCCGCAAGGAGTCCCGCGGCGGTCACTACCGCGAGGACTACCCGAACCGCGACGACGTCAACTTCATGCGCCACACCATGGCGTACCGCGAGGTGGCCGCCGACGGCGCCGAGTCGATCCGGCTCGACTACAAGCCGGTCGTGACGACCCGCTACCAGCCGATGGAGCGTAAGTACTGATGGCTACCCCGACCCTGGACAAGACCGGCAACGCCGAGGCCGGCTTCGCCGACTCCCCGTTCATCACGGCCACGTTCCGCATCCGCCGCTTCAACCCCGAGGTGTCGGACGAGGTCCAGTGGCAGGACTTCCAGATCGAGATCGACCCGAAGGAGCGTGTCCTCGACGCCCTTCACAAGATCAAGTGGGAGCTCGACGGGACCCTGACGTTCCGCCGTTCCTGCGCGCACGGCATCTGCGGTTCCGACGCGATGCGGATCAACGGCAAGAACAGGCTCGCCTGCAAGACGCTGATCAAGGACATCAACCCGGAAAAGCCGATCATGGTGGAGGCCATCAAGGGCCTCACGGTCCTCAAGGACCTCGTGGTCGACATGGACCCGTTCTTCCAGGCGTACCACGATGTCATGCCCTTCCTCATCACCAAGGGGAACGAGCCGACCCGCGAGCGCCTGCAGTCCCCCGAGGACCGCGAGCGCTTCGACGACACCACCAAGTGCATCCTGTGCGCCGCGTGCACGTCCTCGTGCCCGGTGTTCTGGAACGACGGCCAGTACTTCGGCCCGGCGGCGATCGTCAACGCGCACCGCTTCATCTTCGACTCGCGCGACGAGGCCGGGGAGCAGCGGCTTGAGATCCTCAACGACCGTGACGGGGTGTGGCGTTGCCGCACCACGTTCAACTGCACGGACGCCTGCCCCCGTGGCATCGAGGTCACCAAGGCGATCCAGGAGGTGAAGCGCGCGCTCATCACGCGTCGCTTCTGACCCTCCCGTAACGCCCGTTACGTCGACAGGCCCCGTCCCCCGCAGCACAACCGCTGCCGGGGACGGGGCCTGTTGCTGCGCGGGGCCGGTGCGGACGGTACGGTCAGCGGAGCTCAAGACCGAAGCAAGAGAACGGGGATCCTCGTGAGCGAGCCGAATCCGTCCGCGGGCGACGCGTACAAGTGGGGCCCGCCCCAGCAGCCGGCCCACCCGCCGACCGTCGCGGAGGGCCAGGGCTACGGCTACCCGGCCCCGGGCGGTGCTCCCGCGTACGGCTATCCGCAGCCGCTGCCCGAGTCCGCGGTGCAGCCCGGCCCCGGTTACGGCTACCCGAACCCCGCCCAGCCGACCCTGCCCGGGCAGTACCTCCCCGCACCGCAGGGCGCGCCCGTCCCCGGCCAGGGCGGTGCCCCGGTCCCGGTGCTGTCGATCGGCGACATCACCGTCATGAGCGACTCGATCGTCACCCCGTCCGGGCCGATGCCCCTCAGGGGTGCGATCTGGACGGCGACGGACATGTCGCGTACGGAGGAGAAGATCCCGCCGCACGCGATCGTGCTGGCGATCATCTTCGCGTTGTTCTGCCTGATCGGTCTGCTGTTCCTGCTGATGAAGGAGAAGCGAACGACCGGCTTCGTCCAGGTCACGGTGACCAGCGGCGGCCGTCACCACTCCACGATGATCCCGGCCATGGGACCGCACACCTTCCCGGCGGTCATGGGCCAGCTCAACACGGCCCGGTCCATGAGCGTCTGAGCCCCGGGCCCGGCCATGGCGCGTTTCTCGCACACGGTCACCGTCGCCGCCCTGGGCCGGGGCTGGCTCGAGGAGGCCGCCGGTGGAGCGGGGGGCCGGGAGGCGGTGGAGAGTGCGGCGCGGGAGTGGAACACCACGATCGCCGAGCTGACACCGCTGCACGGTGAGGCGTTGCGCGCGGAGATCGCCGACGCGCTGACCGAGCCGGGCGAGCTGACCGAGCCGGCGGAGCCCAAGACTCTCTGATCCTTCACAGACCCCTTCTTGAACATGTTCAAGAAGGGGTCTACAGTCATGCCCGCAAACACTTTTGAACGCGTTCAAAGGAGGGTGGGGCATGGACCTCACTGTTGTCGCGTACGTCATCTACCTGGCCATCAGCGTGGCGCTCACCGTCTGGGTCGCCCGCACCCTCAGTCGCAACGGCCGGATCTTCCTCGCCGACGTGCTGCACGGGAACGAGAAGCTCGCCGACGCCGTCAACCACCTGCTGGTGGTCGGCTTCTACCTGGTCAACCTGGGATTCGTCGCGCTCTACCTGAAGAACGCCGACGGCGTCCGGGACGCCCGCGAGCTGTTCGAGGCGCTCTCGGTGAAGGTCGGCGTGGTCCTGCTGGTGCTCGGCGTGATGCACCTGGGCAATGTGTACGCGCTCAGCCGCATCCGCCGCCGCAGCGCCCTGGAGCGCGAGCAGACCCCGCCCGTACCGCCGCAGGGCTGGACGCCCCCGGGCCCCCAGGGCCCCTGGACCACGCCCGCACCCGCACCCGCACCCGCACCCGGGCAGTGAGTCCGGTGACCGCCACCGCGCCCTGCGCCCCGGTCCGCCGACTCACCGTGCTCTACGACGCTCAGTGCCCGCTCTGCGTCCACCTGCGCCACTGGCTCCAGCGGCAGCGGCAGCTCGTCCCGCTGGATCTCGTACCGGCCGGATCGGCCGAGGCCCGGCGGCGGTTCCCGGAGCTGGACCACACGGCGACGCTCGCCGAGATCACCGTGGTCGGCGATCTGGGCCAGGTCTACCGGGAGACCTCCGCCTGGATCGTCTGCCTCTGGGCACTCGCCAAGTACCGCTCCAGGGCCCACTGGCTGACCACCCCGGCGGGGCGGCCGTTCGCCCGGGGCACCGTGCTGGCCGCCGCCCGCTACCGCTCGATGGCGGCCCCGCGCTGCGCGCCCCAGGGTGCGGGGTGCCCCGTGCCGACCGGGCGGCACGGGGCCCACCGTTAACCTGGTGCCCGTGGTGAAGGAAGAGAAGAACGTGCAGGAGAACAGGCCGGCCAAGGCCGCGAAGAGCGAGCAGACCCGCACGCTGATCCTTGAGACGGCGCTCCGGCTCTTCGCCGAGCGCGGCTACGACCGGACCACCATGCGGGCCATCGCCCAGGAGGCGGGCGTCTCGGTCGGGAACGCGTATTACTACTTCTCCTCCAAGGAGCACCTGGTCCAGGGCTTCTACGACCGGATCGCCGCCGAACACGCCGCGGCGATCGGGCCCGTGCTGGAGGGCGACAAGGATCTGACCGTACGCATCCGGGGGGTGCTGCTCGGCTGGCTGGACGTGGCGGAGCCGTACCACCGGTTCGCCGCCCAGTTCTTCAAGAACGCGGCCGACCCGGACAGCCCGCTCTCCCCGTTCTCCGAGGACTCGGCGGCCGCCCGCGACGCGGCGATCTCCATCCACGAGCGCTGCATCGCCGGGGCGGACGTCAAGAGCGACCCGGAACTCGCCCCGCTGCTGCCGCAGTTGATGTGGCTGATGCAGATGGGGCTGGTGCTGTTCTGGGTGTACGACCGCTCGGAGGGCACCGAGCGCAGCCGCCGGCTCGTCGAGCGCACCGCGCCGATCGCCGCACGGGCGATCGCACTCTCCCGGTTCCGGGTGCTGCGCCCGCTCGTGCGGCAGGTCCACGGGCTGCTGGTGGAGTTCCTGCCGGATGCGGCGACGGCCGGGGCGAAGCCCCGGCCGTCGGAGGACTGACCCGATCGGACGGATCAGGCCAGATCCCAGATCAGGTCGGATCAGATCCGGCCCAGCTCCCACAGCCGCCAGACGCCGGTGCCGTCGGAGAGGTACTGCGAGCCCGCGACGTCGGACTTCGCGACGACGTAGTCCTTCTTCTGCCACAGCGGCAGCAGCGGGACCTCCTCGCCGACCAGGGACTGCATGTCCTTGAAGTCGTTCGCGGTCCGGCTGCGGTCGCTGAACTGCTGCGTGGCGGCGATCAGTTTGTCCATGCGCTTGCTGGAGTAGCCGCTGTGCAGGACGTTGCCGGTGCCGACGAGCGGCTGGCTGAAGGTGTCGGGGTCCGGGAAGTCGGGGAGCCAGCCGACGGTGTACATGTCGTACTCACCGGCCGCGTACCCCTTCTGGTACTTCGTCCACTCGACGGCCTTGACCGAGACCTTGAACAGCCCGTCCTTCTCCAGCTGCCGCCGCAGTTCGGCGGTCTCCTTCGTGTACGCGTCGTCCGCCCGGTAGGCGAAGTTGATCGACACCGGCGTCTCGACACCGGCCTGCTGGAGCAGCTCCTTCGCACGCTGGGGGTCGGACGACGGGTAGGCGTCGAAGAAGGGGGTGCTGTGCCCGATGAAGCCCTGCGGGATCAGCGAGTACAGCGGCTCGACGGTGCTCTGGTAGACCTCCCGGACCAGCGGCCCGCGGTCGATGATCGCGGCGACGGCCTGGCGGACCCGCTTGTCCGAGAACGGCGAGTCGTCGCGGACGTTGAAGATGATGTTGCGGATCTCGGCGCTGTCCGCCTCGGTCACCCGCAGGTCCGGGTCGTTGGGGTTCAGCGCGGAGAGGCGGGCCGGCGGAAGCTGGCGGTGGGTGACGTCGATCTCGCCGCTGTTCCACGCGGACAGGAGCTCTTCGGAGCTCTTGTAGTAGCGGATGGTGACGGCCTCGCCGGTCTTCTTGAGCGCGCCCTTGTACTTCAGGTTGGGCACCAGCTCGGCGCGCGAGCCCGACTCGTACGACTTCAGGGCGTACGGGCCCGAGCCGTCGACCTCGTTGCCCGTACGGAGCTTGTCCTCGGGGTACTTCGTCGAATCGACGATCGCCCCGGCGCCGGTCGCGAGCTTCTGCGGGAAGGTCGCGTCCCTCCCGGACAGGTTGAAGGTGATCGTGCGCCCCTCGGCGACCACGGTGTCGAGGGTCGGGAACAGCCCTGCCGGGCCGACGTCGGAGTTGATCCGCAGCAGCCGCTCGAAGGAGAACGTGACGTCCTCGGCGGTGACCTTCCTGCCGTTGGAGAACGTCAGGTCGTCGCGGAGCTTGCACTGGTACGTCTGAAGCTTCTGCCCGATGAAGCCGCAGCTCTCGGCGGCGTCCGGCTCCGGCGTGACCGCCCCGGCCTTGAAGGTCATCAGCGACTGGTAGAGGTTGCTGTAGATCGCCCAGGAACCCGCGTCGTAGGCGCCGGCCGGGTCAAGTGATGTCACCTCGTCCGATGTACCGATCGTCACCGCGTCGGACTTCGCCCCCCCGGAGGGGAGGAGTTGCCAGGCGCCGACGCCTGCGATGACCAAAACCGCGAAAATCGCGAGAATCCGTACCCGGACCGACCGCATTGCCGTGCTCTCCCTTACCAGCCCCACCTCGGCAGTTGCGCCAAGACACGCACACCGCCGCACACTCGCGCTTACCCAATCACACGATTTTCACATCTGGAAGAGTAAATAGGGCTCTCACAGCCTTTTGTTGGACACCTGCGACGCACCCTGTCCGAAAAGGCCGTTTCCCGCCTCCCACCTGCGGTTCTTCGTCGCTGACGGTGACGCTGCGGTGCGGATTTCATGACGTCGGACATCCGGACGTCGAACGGGAGATCGCACCCGCAACGTGTCTGAGCGCGTCCGGTCTACGCCTGGCGGGAAGCGAGCTCCACGACGGTGATGTCGGCCGGGGCGCCGACCCGGACCGGCGGCCCCCAGGCGCCCGCGCCGCGCGAGACGAAGAGCTGGGTGTCCCCGTAGCGTTCGAGCCCGGCGACGGTGGGGTTGGCCAGCTCGGCGAGGTAGTTGCCGGGCCAGAGCTGGCCGCCGTGGGTATGGCCGGAGAGCTGGAGGTCGACGCCGTGCTCGACGGCGTCGTGGATGACGACCGGCTGGTGGGCGAGGAGGACGGCGGCCCGGGCGCGGTCCCGGTCGCCCAGCGCACGGACGAAGTCGGGGCCCTGGCCCTCGGTCTCGCCCGCCACGTCGTTGACCCCGGCGAGATCGAAGCCGTCGATCTCGACGCGGGCGTTCTCCAGCGGGATCAGCCCCAGTTCGCGGACGTGGTCGACCCACTGCTCGGCGCCGGAGAAGTACTCGTGGTTGCCGGTGACGAAGTAGCTTCCGTGCCGGGCCCGCAGGGCGGACAGCGGTTCGGCGGCGGAGCCCAGGTCCGCCACGGACCCGTCGACGAGGTCCCCGACGACGGCGACCAGATCGGGCGAGGTCGCGTTGATCGTGTCGACGATGCGACGGGTGTGGGCGCGGCCGAGGATCGGGCCGATGTGGATGTCGCTGACCACGGCGATGCGGAAGCCGTGGGCGGCGCGGGGCAGTCTGGCCAGCGGCACGGAGATCCGCTTGACGCTCGGCCCGCGCAGCACGTTGTGGGTCCCGTACCCGACGGTGGCGAGCCCGGCGGCGGCCGCCGCGCCGCCGACGACCCGGGAGACGAAGAGACGGCGGGACGGGCCGGGGGCCGCCGGGCGCTCCGGTTCCGATTCCGGTACCCGTTCCGGTTTGGCTTCCGGTTCCGGTGCGGTCTCCGGGGTCGTACGTACGGAGGCTTCCGATGAGGTGGGGGCGCCGACGGAGGCGACCGGAACGAGCTCTTCCGTACGGGGGCGGGTCTCACCCGGGACCTCGGCAGTGGTCCCGGAAGGTCTTCCGATTTCGGGCGCCGGACGCTCGGTGACCGGCTGCGCCGCCGCCTTGTCGCGCCGCGCGAGGACTCTCAGGAGCACCGGACGCACGAGCTCGCCCACGAACAGCGCCAGCGTCAGGTACAGCAGGCAGGCCAGCCACAGGAAGCCCGGCCAGGCCAGCACCTGCTGGAGCCAGAAGGGCGCGCCGATCCGGCCGGAGGTCATGGCTCCGACACTCAGCAGCGGCAGCACGAACGCGGCGGCCGTGCCAGCCTTGCGCATCGTGCTGCCGGGGGCGGTCGTGTCGCCGACGAAGCGGCGCCACACATAGCGGTGCACGGCGGCGAGCAGCGCCAGCACCACGAGCGCCACGAGCGCGAACACCACTGCTGCCATCCGTGCCTACCTACGCCTTCTCGTCCTCGTCAGTGCGCTCGTCGCGCAATGCCCGGACACCACGCAACCCGATCGCGCCGACCGCCGTCCCCAGAAGAAAGGACGTGATGGCGAGCAGCAGGTGCACCCAGAAGTACCCGGTCGGTTCGCCCGCGTCGTCGAAGGCGAGCCCGCTGCCGTCCTGCCACAGGTTCTTGACGAAAGTGATCCAGATGAACCAGCTCCACACCCCGAACACGAGCAGGAACCAGGAGGCGGGGCGGCTGAGCTTCATGGGTCCAGTATCGCCGCTGCCCTCCGGCACCCTCGCCCGGGGTGGTGTCCGGACACGGCCGTCCCGGCGGTCCCTGCGGCGGGTCAGCCGCTCCGGGTCCGCATCCACATCTTCGCCCTGTACGTTTCCGACCGTGCCTGCTCTGAAAAAGATCGCCCTGACGGTCACCTCCGCCGTTCTGCTGTCCGGTTTGGTCCTCAGTCCCGCCTCGGCGGCCGACAAGGACAAGAGTGACGACAAGCAGCCCAAGCCGCCGGGCACGATGTCGAGCCTCGGCGGCGAGCGGCTCGGCAAGCCCGGTACCCAGGTCGCCCTGGGCCCGGGTGCGCCGGTGCTGCCCAAGGGGCTGACCGGCCGGTCGTGGATCGTGGCGGACGCGGAGAAGGGGGACGTGCTGGCGGCGCACAACGCCCACTGGCGGCTGCCGCCCGCCTCCACGATGAAGATGCTGTTCGCCGACACGCTCCTTCCGGCGCTCCAGCCCACCACCCTGACCCACAAGGTGACGGACAGTGACCTGGCGGCGGTGGGTGAGGGCAGCAGCCTCGTCGGGATCAAGGAGGACCACACCTATACGGTCCACGACCTGTGGCTGGGTGTCTTCCTGCGCTCGGGCAACGACGCTGTGCACGTGCTGGCGCAGATGTACGGCGGCATGCCCCAGACGGTGTCCGCCATGCAGAAGCACGCCGAGGAGCTCCAGGCGCTGGACACCAAGGTGGTCTCACCGGACGGGTACGACGCGCCCGGCCAGGTCTCCAGCGCCTACGACCTGACCCTGATCGCGCGCAGCGGGATGCAGAAGAAGGACTTCCGCGAGTACGCGGCGACGGCGTCGGCCGACTTCCCCGGCGAGAAGAAGAAGGGGAAGAAGCGCGAGACCTTCGAGATCCAGAACACCAACCGGCTGATCACCGGGGGCATCGGCGTGGACCCGTACAAGGGCATCGCGGGCGTCAAGAACGGCTACACCACCCACGCGGGCAACACCTTCACCGGCATCGCCGAGCGCAATGGCAGGGTGCTCCTGGTGACGGTCATGAACCCGTCGCAGGAGGAGAGCCACGCCGTCTACAAGGAGGCCGCGAAGCTGCTCGACTGGGGCTTCGCCGCGAGCGGCAAGGTGACCCCGGTCGGCGAGCTCGTGCCCCCGAAGTCCATCGACACCGGGAGCGGGACCACGACCGGCGGCAAGGGCGCGCAGCCCGCCGCCGGGGCGGACCAGGGCTCCGGGGGCCAGGCGGAGGCCGCGCACGCGTCGGCGGCCGGCGGCTCCAGCGGCGTCGGGATCGCCCTGGCGGTCGTCGGCGGAGTGCTGGTGGTCCTGGCGGGCGGGGTGTTCCTGGTCAACCGGCGCTGGCCGCTGCGGCTGCCCCGCCGCTGACGCCCGGGCCGGGCCGCCCCGTGTGGGACGGCCCGGCCGGGCTGTCGCTCAGGCCGCTCGGGTCGAGCCTCCGGGCTCCGGCTCCTCGCGACGGCCATCGTCCTCTCTCTCGCCCTCCCCCTCGCTCCCGCCCTTGCTGCCGGTCGCCGTCCAGGCGGCGCAGAAAAGCAGCAGCTTGGCGGTGAAGTTGATCCACAGGAGCAGCGCGATCGGGACGCCGAACGCGCCGTACATGCTCTTGCCCGCGACGCCCTTCATATAGCTGCCGAGCAACAGCTTGAGCAGTTCGAAGCCGGCCGCGCCGAGCAGCGCCGCGACCACCAGCCGCCGCCGGGGCGGCTGGACCCCGGGCAGCAGCGTCAGCAGGTAGAGCATCAGCAGGAAGTCGGCGACGACCGCGACCGCCAGGGCCGCCACCCGGAGCAGCACGCCGCCCGCCCCTCCCCCGGAGATGCCGAGCTGGTCGGCGGTCCAGCCGACGGCCGTCGAGCCGACCGTGGAGACCGCCAGGGTGGCGAGCGCCGCGCCGCCGAGGCCGACCAGCAGCACCGTGTCCTTCAGCTTGGCGACGACCGGGTTGGCCTCCTGGACGTCGTCCAGCTCCCAGACCGCGCGCAGGCACTCCCGCATCGAGCCGACCCAGCCGACACCGGTGAACAGCAGCAGCGCACCGGCCACCAGACCGACCGTGCCCGCGTTGGCGACCAGACCGTCGATGCCCAGCTGGTCGGAGATGCCGGGCACCTGCTCGGCGAGCTTGTCCTTGATGGTGGCGAGCTGCTTGTCGCTCAGCAGCGCGGCGGCGATCGCCGCGCCGACCGCGATCAGCGGGAAGAGGGCCAGAAAGCTGATGAAGGTGATCGCCGCCGCCAGCCTGGCCCAGTGGACCCGGTCCAGCGTCTCGTAGGAACGCCACGCGTGCGTCTCCATCAGCCGGGTGACCAGGGGCCCGATGACCGGGAGTTTCTTGAGCCAGTCCATGACCTACCGCGTACCCTCCTGGGCCCGGAACACCAGCGGCCCGCCCTGGACTCTTCCCGACGGGTGGGGGAGTTCCCCGGCACGCGGGGGTGACACTCCCTCCATCACCCGTTCCGGTGAGCATCACCCGTTCCGGTGAGCGAATTCACCAATGCCTCGAATGGGGTTTACCGGACGATACGGTCACCCCCATGTCCGTCGACACGGTGTCCTTGACCGGCTGGGGCCGCACCGCCCCGACGACCGCCGTGCGGTTCCGCCCGCGTACGTACGAGGAGGCGGCGACCGTCGTCCGCGGCCGGGGCCCCCGGGGCGCCATCGCGCGCGGGCTCGGCCGGGCGCCCGGCGACGCGGCGCAGAACGCGGGCGGTTCGGTGCTCGACATGACGGGCCTGGCCCGGATCGGCGCGGTCGACCCGGTCGCCGGGACCGTGCGCTGCGAGGCGGGGGTGCGCCTGGACCGGCTGCTGCGGGTGCTGCTGCCGCTCGGCTGGTTCCCGCCGGTGCTGCCGGAGACCGGCAGGGTCACGGTGGGCGGGGCGTTCGGCTCCGACGTGCACGGCCGCAACCACCGGGAGGCCGGTTCCTTCGCCCGGCACGTCAGTGCCCTGGAGCTGCTCACCGCCGACGGCGAGGTGCGTACGGTGCTGCCGGGCACCGCCTTCTTCGACGCGACCGCCGGGGGCCTCGGGCTGACCGGGGTGATCCTCTCGGCCACGCTCCGCCTCCGGCGTGTCGCCTCTTCGCTGATGTCCGTCTCCACCGAGCGCGCCGACGACCTGGATGACCTGCTGGCCCGCTTCACGGCGGGCGGCGACCGGCTGCCGTACGCCTCCGCCTGGGTCGATCTGCTGGCCCGGGGCCGGGCGACGGGGCGCGGAATCATCACCCGAGGGGAGCACGCACCCCCGCTTGTGCGCCCGGCGCACGACCGGCGCATTCTGCGTGCCCCGCGCACGGGCACGGCGGGGGGCCGAGGGCTCCCGGCCGCCGGTCTGCTGTCGCTGCCCGACGGACCGCTCGGCCGCGCCTCCGCCGCCCTCTACAACGAGGTCCGCTACCGAAGTGCGCCCCGCGCGCGGACCGGGGAGCCGCGGCCGGTCCCGGCCTTCTTCCACGCCCTGGACGCACTCCCGGGCGTCAACCGGCTGCACGCCCGGGGCGGCCTGGTGCGCTACCGGTTCGTGGTCGGGTATGGGCAGGAGGAGACCCTGCACCGGGTGGTGCGCCGGATCGCGGCGCACCGGGCCCCCGCGCTGCGGGCGGTGCTCCAGCGGTTCGGGGCGGCGGACCCGGGTCTGTTGTCGTTCCCCGCGCCCGGCTGGACGCTCGCCCTCGATCTGCCCGCCGCCCTGCCCTCGCTCGCCCGCCTCCTGGACGGGCTCGACGAGGAGGTGGCGGCCGCCGGGGGCCGGGTCTGCCTGGCGGCCGATTCCCGGATGCGGCCGGAGACCGCGGCCGCGATGTACCCGCGGCTGGCGGAGTTCCGGGAGCTGCGGGAGGCGCTGGACCCGACGGGGGCGTTCCGCTCCGACCTGTCGCGCCGACTCGGGCTGTGACCCGACCGCTCGACGTCCGCCCCTGGTCCTCCGCGCCCAGCCCGCTCTCGGGACGACCACCCCTCGCTCTCCGCACCCCGCCCCCCGCCCCTCTTGAACAGGAGTGTTCCGTGAAGGATGCCTTCGGTGCCCCGCAGTCCCTGCTCGTCCTCGGCGGCACCTCCGAGATCGCCCTGGCCACCGCGCGCCGCCTGATCGCCCTGCGGACCCGGCGGGTGTGGCTGGCCGGGCGCCCCTCCCCCGCACTGGACGCGGCCGCCGCCGAACTGCGCGGACGCGGGGCGGACGTCCGTACCGTCGGCTTCGACGCACTGGACCCCGCCTCGCACGAGGTGGTCCTCGGCAAGGTGTTCGCGGAGGGGGACATCGACGTGGTGCTGATGGCTTTCGGGGTCCTCGGCGACCAGGCGCGCGACGAGGAGCGGCCGATGGCGGCGGTCCGGGTCGCCCAGACCAACTACACGGGAGCGGTCTCCGCCGGACTGGTGTGCGCCGGCGCACTCCAGGCGCAGGGCCACGGTTCGCTGGTGGTGCTGTCGTCGGTGGCCGGAGAGCGTGCCCGGCGCGCGGACTTCATCTACGGGTCGAGCAAGGCGGGCCTGGACGCGTTCGCGCAGGGGCTGGGCGACGCGCTCCAGGGCACCGGGGTGCAGGTGATGGTGGTACGCCCCGGCTTCGTCCGGACGCGGGCCACGGCGGGGCGGCCCGAGCAGCCGCTCGCCACCGGCCCGGAGGAGGTGGCGCGGGCGATCGTCACGGGGCTGCGGAGGCGTTCGGAGACGGTCTGGGTGCCCGGGTCGCTCCGGGTGGTGATGACAGCGCTGCGGCACGTCCCGCGGCCGCTGTTCCGGCGGCTGCCGGTCTGACCCGGGGCCGTACGGCTGAGTCGGTCAGGGGCGCAGGGACGCGGCGGACGGCGTGTCGACCACATAGCCGCCCTGGGCGGGGACGGCGGGCGTGCCGCCCCCGGCGCCGAACGGGAAGTCCCTGATCTTGCGCCACACGGCGTCCGGGCCCTGCTCGTACAGCGCGAAGGAGTCGCAGGTCCAGGCCGCCTCGTAGGCGGCGAGCTCCTCGTAGGCCCGGTCCATCGCCTCCTCGGCGATGCCGTGGGCGACGGTGACATGCGGGTGGTACGGGAACTGGAGCTCGCGCACCAGTGGCCCGGAGGCGTCCCGGACCCGCTTCTGGAGCCAGGAGCAGGCCGAGGCGCCCTCGACGACCTGGACGAAGACGACCGGCGAGAGCGGGCGGAAGGTGCCGGTGCCGGAGAGCCGCATCGGGAACGGGCGGCCGGCCGTGGCGATCCGGTCGAGGTGGGCCTCGATCGCCGGGAGGTCGGCGGCCTGTGCCTCGGTCGGCGGGAGCAGGGTGACGTGGGTGGGAATGCCGAAGGCGGCAGGGTCCCCGAAGCTCGCGCGGCGCTCCTGGAGCAGGCTGCCGTAGGGCTCCGGGACCGCGATCGAAACGCCGAGCGTTACGGTCCCCACGTCGTTCTCCTCCACCGTCGATGGTCGATTCTCGGTCATGCCGCGCGGGCCGGGTGTCCGCCCCGCGCGTCCTGTCGCCGCAAGTGTGACCCCTGCGGCCATGATCTCGCCAGGGCCCTTGGGCTCAGTGCTTCGCGGGCAGGAAGCCCATCCGGTCGTACGTCTGCGCCAGGGTCTCGGCGGCGACGGCCCTGGCCTTCTCCGCTCCCTTGGCCAGGATGGAGTCCAGCGTCTCCGGGTCGTCCAGATATTCCTGGGTGCGGGCCCGGAAGGGGGTGACGAATTCCACCATGGCCTCGGCCAGGTCGGTCTTCAGCGCACCGTAGCCCTTGCCCTCGTACGCCCGTTCCAGGTCCTCGACGGGGCTGCCGGAGAGGGTGGAGAGGATCGTGAGGAGGTTGCTGACACCCGGTTTCTTCTCGGCGTCGAAGCGGATCACCGTGTCGGTGTCGGTGACGGCGCTCTTGACCTTCTTCGCCGTGGCCTTCGGGTCGTCGAGGAGGTTGATGAGGCCCTTCGGCGTGGAGGCCGACTTGCTCATCTTGACCGCCGGGTCCTGGAGGTCGAAGATCTTCGCCGTCTCCTTGAGGATGTACGGCGCCGGGATGGTGAACGTCTGCCCGAACCGGCCGTTGAACCGCTCCGCGAGGTCGCGGGTCAGCTCGATGTGCTGGCGCTGGTCCTCGCCCACCGGGACCTGGTTCGCCTGGTAGAGCAGGATGTCCGCGACCTGGAGCACCGGGTAGGTGAACAGGCCGACGGTCGCGCGGTCGGCGCCCTGCTTGGCGGACTTGTCCTTGAACTGCGTCATCCGGGAGGCCTCGCCGAAGCCGGTGAGGCAGTTCATCACCCAGCCGAGCTGGGCGTGCTCGGGTACGTGGCTCTGCACGAAGAGCGTGCAGCGCTCCGGGTCCAGTCCTGCGGCGAGCAGCTGCGCCACGGCGAGGCGGGTGTTGGCCCGCAGCTCGGCGGGGTCCTGCGGCACCGTGATCGCGTGCAGGTCCACGACCATGTAGAACGCGTCGTGGGACTCCTGCAACGCCACCCACTGGCGCACCGCGCCCAGGTAGTTGCCGAGGTGGAACGAGCCTGCGGTGGGCTGGATCCCGGAGAGCACGCGCGGACGGGCGGCCGCACCGGTGCGGCCCGTCTGCGGCTGGTCGGCGGGGAGCGAGGGGCGATCAGAAGCCATGGCCCCATTGTCTCAGGTGCCCGGGCCATCTCGGGCAGCCGGTGCGGGGCATACCGGGCGCGTCCCCGCACGATCCCGGGGCACAGGAGCGCACAGCTGAGACGAACGGCACATTCCGGCCGCCGGGCGCGCGACGGCGGGCACGCCGGGCGGCGAAGGTTTCCCGGCGCGGGATCCTACCGACGATACAAAGTGGGCACCACCCTGCGCCCACGCCGCACGACGAACGGAGATCCCGTGTCGACCACGGAAACCGCCATCGCCTCCGCCGAGGCGCACAGCGCGCACAACTACCACCCGTTGCCGGTCGTCGTCGCCTCGGCGGACGGTGCGTGGATGACCGATGTCGAGGGCCGCCGGTATCTGGACCTGCTGGCCGGGTATTCGGCGCTCAATTTCGGCCATGGCAACCGCCGGCTCATCGACGCGGCCAAAGCCCAGCTGGACCGGGTGACGCTGACCTCCCGGGCGTTCCACCACGACCGGTTCGCCGAGTTCTGCACGCGGCTGGCCGAGCTGTGCGGGATGGAGATGGTGCTGCCGATGAACACCGGGGCGGAGGCCGTGGAGACGGCGGTCAAGACCGCCCGCAAGTGGGGCTACCGGGTCAAGGGCGTGCCGGACGGGATGGCGAAGGTCATCGTGGCCTCGGACAACTTCCACGGCCGCACGACGACGATCGTCAGCTTCTCCACGGACCCGGCGGCGCGGGCCGACTTCGGCCCGTACACACCGGGGTTCGAGATCGTGCCGTACGGGGATCTCACCGCGATGCGGGAGGCGATGACGGAGAACACCGTGGCGGTGCTGATCGAGCCGATCCAGGGCGAGGCGGGGGTGCTGGTGCCGCCGGCCGGCTATCTGCCCGGGGTGCGGGAGCTGACCCGCGAGCGGAACGTGCTGTTCGTCGCGGACGAGATCCAGTCGGGCCTGGGCCGGACCGGGAAGACGTTCGCGCTGGAGCACGAGGGCGTGGTGCCGGACATGTACGTGCTGGGAAAGGCGCTGGGAGGCGGAGTGGTGCCGGTCTCCGCGGTCGTCTCCTCGGCGGATGTGCTCGGGGTCTTCAGGCCCGGCGAGCACGGCTCCACGTTCGGCGGGAACCCGCTGGCGTGCGCGGTGGCGCTGGAGGTGATCGCGATGCTGCGGACCGGTGAGTACCAGCAGCGGGCCGCCGAGCTGGGCGACCACCTCCACCGCGAGCTGGGGCTGCTCGTCGGCGGCGGCGCGGTGGAGGCGGTGCGCGGCCGGGGCCTGTGGGCGGGCGTCGACATCGCGCCCGCGCTGGGCACCGGCCGGGAGATCTCGGAGAGGCTGATGGAGCAGGGGGTGCTGGTGAAGGACACCCACGGCTCCACGGTCCGGATCGCCCCGCCGCTGGTGATCAGCAAGGAGGATCTGGACTGGGGCCTGGACAAGCTGCGTGCGGTGCTGAGCGCCTGAGCCGGTCCCTCATGAGTCGCGGAGCCTCAGGACCTCAGAGGATGACGTGGGGCAGGAAGCGGGCGTACTCGTCCGTGACCGGCCCCGACGACTCCCGGATGCCGAGCCCCGCCGCCTCGTCCTCGACGATCCACGCGCCGAGCACCACCCGATTGCCGTCGATGTCGGGCAGCGGGGCCAGCTCCTGGTAGCAGCACGGCTCGTCGCGCGGGACGGGCGGCGAGCCGGGGCCGTGCAGGTCGACGCCTGCGCCCTCCCGGCCGAGCAGCGGCTTGGAGACGTATCCGGCCCCGCCGGGCCCGGCCAGCTCGCGGGGTCCGTCGAGATAGGCGGGCAGCAGGTTGGGATGGCCGGGGTAGAGCTCCCACAGGATCGCCAGCAGCGCCTTGTTGGAGAGCAGCATCTTCCAGGCGGGCTCGATCCAGCAGGTGGTACCGCTGCCGCCGCCGTTGTCGAGGGTGTCCAGCACCTGCGGCCCGAAGCGGTCCGTGGCCAGCCACTCCCACGGGTAGAGCTTGAAGCAGCTGCGGATGAAGCGCAGCCGGTCGTCGACGAACCGGCCCGACAGCCGGTCCCAGCCGATCTCCTCGACGGACAGCGCCTCGGTGTCGATCCCGGCCTGCTGGGCGGTCTCGCGCAGATACGCGACCGTCATCAGGTCCTCGCCCGCCTCGTCGCCGTCCGAGTGCGCGAAGTGCAGCGGACCCGGCGGCAGCAGGGGCGCCTGCCGCTTCCAGGCGTCGACCAGCCGCTCGTGCAGGGAGTTCCACTGGTCGGCACCGGGGAAGCGGTCCTCCATCCAGAACCACTGCGCGCTCGCCGCCTCCACCAGCGAGGTCGGGGTGTCGGCGTTGTACTCCAGCATCTTCGCCGGGCCGCTCCCGTCGTAGCGCAGGTCGAACCGCCCGTAGACCGAGGGCAGTTCGGCGCGGCGGCGCCAGGACTCGGCGACCAGGGGGGCGAGGCGCGGGTCGGTGATGCCGAGGTCGGCGAAGCGGTCCCGCTCCACGATGTGCGCGGCGGCGGCCAGGCACATCGCGTGCAGTTCCTCGACGGTCTCCTCCAGGGCCTCGACCTCGGGCAGCGAGAAGACGTAGTAGGCGCTCTCGTCCCAGTAGGGGCGCAGCGAGTCGTCCGGGTAGCGGGTCAGCGGATAGACGACGCCCTGGGACTCGACGGTCTCCTGCCAGCCGGGGCGCGGCTGCGTGGTGCGGCGTTCCATGGCGGTCAGCCCCCGCCGGACCGGGCGCAGCCGAAGCCGCCGCGGTCGACCGCGGACTTGTCGAAACTGCCGCCCTGTACTTTGCCGTCCGAGCTGTCGCCGCCGTAGTAGTACGAGCCGCGGCCGGTGCCGCCACCGGAGCCGCCGCTGCCTCCCGAACCGCCGCCGCTGCCACGGCACTCGTAGCTGGGCAGGGTTTCACGGGTCATCCGGTCGGCGCACCGCCGGTCCGGCTCCGATCCGCAGGACGAGATCGTCAGGGCGAGCAGCCCCATTCCGCCGAGCACGACCGTGCTCGACCTCAACCTCCGCTTGGACATGTTCTGTTCTCCCCCGTGGTACGTGATCGAATCCGGCCCTTCCTCTTCCCTCTGCTTCTCTCTGCTTCCTTCTGGGCGCCGGATCTCTTGTCAGACTAGTTCGACAGGTGGCCGGTTCGAAACAGGGAGGTGCCGTGCCTGTCGTCGTGCACCCGCCAGGGGTGACGGGACGACAGCCCTCAGGGCAGCACCCGGCACAGCGCGTCCAGTGTGCCCGCCCAGGCGCTCTCCGACGGAGAGCCGTAGCCGATCACCAGGGCGTCGCGGGTGGCCGGGGCGTCCGGGTGGCGGTAGCGCGCGAGGCCCTCCAGCGCCAGGCCCTGGAAGGCTGCCGCCTGGATCACCGAACGCTCGGCGCCCGCCGGGAGTTCGAGGACCGCGTGCAGTCCGGCCGCGATCCCGCTGACCTCGATGCCCGGCGCGCGCTCCGCGAGCGCCGCGACGAGCTGGTCGCGACGGCGGCGGTAGCGCAGCCGCATGGAACGCACATGCCGGTCGTACGCCCCCGAGGCGATGAACTCCGCGAGCGTCAGCTGGTCGGGCGAGCCGGACATCCACTCGGACACACCCTTCGCCGCCACCACCTCCCCCACCAGGCTCCGGGGCAGCACCATCCAGCCCAGGCGCAGCCCCGGGGCCAGCGACTTGCTGGCGGTGCCGAGATGGACGACCCGCTCCGAATCGAGGCCCTGGAGGGCGCCCACCGGCTGCCGGTCGTACCTGAACTCCCCGTCGTAGTCGTCCTCCAGGATCAGCCCGCCGGTGGCCCGGGCCCAGTCGACGGCTGCGGCCCGCCGGTCCGGATGCAGGGGTACGCCGGTGGGGAACTGGTGCGCCGGGGTCAGGAGCACCGCCCCCGTGGCCCGCATCGCGGCCAGCTCCTCGGTCCGGGAGCCGCGTTCGTCCAGCGGCAGGCACGGGGTGCGCAGCCCGGCATCGGTGAGCAGGTTCGTATGGAAGCCGAGGCCGTAGGACTCGACGGCGACCTCCCGGACCCGGCGCTGCCGCAGCACCCGGCCCAGGAGCGCCAGCCCGTGCACGAAACCGGAACAGATCACGATGCGCTCCGGGTCGGCGTGCACCCCGCGCGCCCGCGCCAGGTACTCCGCCAGGGCCGTGCGCAGTTCGACTCGCCCGCGTGGATCGCCGTAGCCGAAGGCCTCGTCGGGCGCGGCGGTGAGCGCCTTGCGGGCGGCCCGGAGCCAGGCGGTGCGCGGGAAGGCGGACACGTCGGGAAAGCCGGGCTTCAGGGTGTACGCGGGCCCGGACCGCACCGGCCGGGCGGGGGCCGCCGGGGGCCGCGTCCGGCGCGGCGCGGACCGCTGGGCGACCCGGGTGCCGGAGCCCTGGCGGGCGGTGAGCCAGCCCTCGGCGACCAGTTCGCCGTAGGCGTCGGCGACCGTGTTACGGGCGATGCCCAGGTCGGCGGCGAGCGCCCGGGAGGACGGCAGCCGGGTTCCGGGGGCCAGCCGCCCGCTGCGCACCGCTTCCCGCAGCGCCTCCATCAGCCCGCTGCGCAAACCCGTGCCGACCGGCTCCAGATGCAGGTCTGCACCGAAACTGGCCCAGGAATCGGTCATGGAAATGGACCATACCGCCGAGCCATCGGGCCCGTAGCGTCGTCCCCATGACCACCACACCGCACGCACACCACCCCGCCCCCGCCGCCCCCGCCGACCGGGCGGCCGAGCACCCGGCGCGCCTCTCCGTCTCCGAGCTGCTCCCCGATGTCTACAAGGCGATGGTCCGGCTCGACATCGCGGCCCGGAAGGGGCTGGACCCCGTCCTGGTCGAGCTGGTGAAGATCCGGGCCTCGCAGCTCAACCGGTGCGCGTTCTGCCTGGACATGCACACGAAGGACGCGCTCGCCGCGGGCGAGTCGGTCGAGCGGATCGTCCAGCTCAGCGCCTGGGAGGAGTCGCGGCACTTCTACACCGGGAAGGAGCTGGCGGCGCTCGCCCTGACCGAGGCGGTCACCGTCCTCACCGACGGCTTCGTCCCGGACGAGGTGTACGCGGAGGCCGCCGAGCACTTCGAGGAGACGGAACTGGCCCAGCTGGTCGCGGCCATCACGGTGATCAACGCCTGGAACCGCTTCGGCGTCACCGGACGGCTCGCACCGGGCCACTACACGCCGGGCGACTTCAAGCACTGACGGCCCCGCACCCATAGCCAGGCCCACAGCCAGGAGGAGAACCCCATGGCCGACCCGGCCGCCGTGTTCCGCGCGCTGCACCACGGCCGCGCCCCCGACGATCCGCTGGTCCTGCCGGGACCGTGGGACGCGGCGAGCGCGCGGGCCCTGGAGGAGGCCGGGTTCCCGGCGCTGGCGATCCCGAGCGCGGGCGTCGCCGCCTCGCTGGGCCACGAGGACGGGCGGACCCCGGTGGACGAGATGTTCGCCGCCGTGACCCGGATCGTCCGCGCGGTCTCCGTCCCCGTCTCGGCGGACGTCGAGGCCGGTTACGGGCTGGAGCCGGAGGAGCTGGTGGACCGGCTGCTGGCGGCGGGGGCCGTCGGCTGCAACCTGGAGGACTCCGTCGACGGCGTCCTGCTGGACCCGGACCGCCAGGCCGACCGGCTGGCCCGCTTCCGCGCGGCGGCGGGCGACCGGCTCTTCCTGAACGCCCGCGTGGACGTCCACCTCCACGCGGCGCCTTCCGGTACGGACCGGGCGTCGGCCGCGACCGGCCGGGCGCTGCGGTACGCGGCGGCGGGCGCCGACTGCGTCTACCCGATCGCCGCCCCGCCCGATGACCTGCCCCGGCTGGCCGCCGCCGTCCCCGTACCGCTGAACGCCATCGGCACGCCGGACTCGCCAACCGCTGTGCGCCGGCTGGGCGAACTCGGCGCGTCCCGGGTCACGTTCGGCCCCGCCCTCCAGCGGCTCGCGGCGGCAGCGGTACGCGAGGCGGCACAGCGACTGCGGTGAGGACGCCGACGGCCCCCGGCAGCGGGTGCGCTGCCGGGGGCCGTCGGCGTGGTGCGGGCAGGGACCTCAGATCAGGCCGAGCTCGCGGACCGCGTCGCGCTCCTCGGTGAGCTCCTTGACCGACGCGTCGATGCGCGCACGGGAGAACTCGTTGATGTCCAGGCCCTGGACGATCTCGTACTTCCCGTCCTTCGTGGTGACCGGGAAGGAGGAGATGATGCCCTCGGGGACGCCGTAGGAACCGTCCGACGGGATGCCCATCGAGGTCCAGTCGCCCTCGGCGGTGCCGTTGACCCAGGTGTGCACGTGGTCGATGGCGGCGTTGGCGGCGGAGGCGGCGGAGGACGCGCCACGGGCCTCGATGATCGCGGCGCCGCGCTTGGCGACGGTCGGGATGAAGGTGTCGGCCAGCCACGCCTCGTCGTTGACGACCTCGGCGGCGTTCTTGCCCGCGATCTCCGCGTGGAAGATGTCCGGGTACTGGGTGGCCGAGTGGTTGCCCCAGATCGTCAGCTTCTTGATGTCGGAGACGGCGGCACCGGTCCTGGCGGCCAGCTGCGAGATCGCGCGGTTGTGGTCCAGACGGGTCATCGCGGTGAAGCGCTCCGCCGGTACGTCCGGGGCGGCGGCCTGCGCGATGAGCGCGTTGGTGTTGGCCGGGTTGCCGACGACGAGGACCTTGATGTCGTCCGCGGCGTTGTCGTTGATGGCCTTGCCCTGCGGCTTGAAGATGCCGCCGTTGGCGGCGAGCAGGTCACCGCGCTCCATGCCCTTGGTGCGCGGGCGGGCGCCGACGAGCAGGGCGACGTTCGCACCGGCGAAGCCGACGTTCGGGTCGTCGGTGATCTCGATGCCGCGCAGCAGCGGGAAGGCGCAGTCGTCGAGCTCCATCGCGGTGCCCTCGGCGGCCTTGAGGCCCTGCGGGATCTCCAGGAGGCGCAGGTTGACCGGCACGTCCGGGCCGAGCAGGTGGCCGGAGGCGATGCGGAAGAGCA
Organism: Streptomyces sp. WZ.A104; assembly: GCF_002382885.1. Taxonomy (GTDB): domain Bacteria; phylum Actinomycetota; class Actinomycetes; order Streptomycetales; family Streptomycetaceae; genus Streptomyces. The sequence goes on along the minus strand of NZ_NWVL01000003.1, from coordinate 1,006 downwards.
GCGCGTAGCCGATCTGGCCGGCTGCGCCGGTCACGGTGACATTCACGGGAGTGCGGGTCATGGCGGTCTCCGTTAGACAGCTGGCGGTGGGGGTCCCGGCCCCTGGTGCCGGACCCTGGTGCTGGACGTCTCCGCGCGCCGACCAATCTTGACGTGAAGAGATATCCAGCGGTCAGGCTATCGGACCCGGGCAGGGGGGACCGCCCGGCCCCCTGTTGCACCGCACACAACCGGTCACCTGCCGTGCCCCCGGCCCCGGCGTCACTCGTCCGGGTCGGTGCAGCCCTTCGTGCCGGAGGTGAGCGTCGCGCAGGCGTTCGCGTCGCTCGCCTTCTTCACCGCGACCATCGGGGTGTACGCCTTGGTGTCCCCCATGACCTCGCCGTCCTGCGCGCCCTTGCCCGCGGTGATCCGTACGGTGTCGCCGATCGCCGCCTCGGAGAGCCGGGCCCAGGCGGCGGAGCAGACCTCGCTGTAGCGGACCTCGACCTTGCTGCCGCCGACCACGGCGCTCGACACCGTACGGGCGAAATCGCCGCCGCAGCCCATCTCCTCCGGGTCCTGCCCGGCGCAGTCGGTGCCGCTGCACTCGACGCCTACGGGCAGTTCGGGCGCGGCCGTGGTGGGGGCGGCCGACGGGGGCGGGGTGGCCTTGGCCGGGTCGTCGCCGCCCGGCGCGAGCAGCACCGCGCCGACCGCGACGATCAGGGCGCCGACGGCCCCGACGGCGAGCATGGCCCCCTTGCGGCGGCCGCCGGGCGCCTTCCCTCCGGCGCGCGTTCCGGCGCCATCTCCGGCGTACCGCTCCGGTCGCTGCCCGCCCTGGTGCTGTTGGTGGACGTGCGGTGCGGCGCCGCGCTGGGCGGGCACGGAGGGCGGGCGCGTGCTGTCGCGGCCGGTCCCGTAGGCGTCGCGGCCGTGGGGATCGCCGCTGTGGGCTTCGCTGCCGTAGGCGTCGCGCGGCGGGGCGTCCGCGCCCGCCGCGGCCGGGACCCGGGCACCGCCG